>JADHTQ010000001.1 GCA_016784965.1 Bacteriovoracaceae bacterium
GTGCACAATTTAGTGCGCTAAATTGTGCACATGGTCCCACAAGTCTGCTGGCACTAACCTGGAATAGATGGTAATTTGCGTGGAGCTCCACCTGGTCGTGAACCGGGAGGTGCTGGTCTTTTGGGACGTAGCTTTGCCATAATCTGGCTAGGAGTTTCCATGACGTGAAATAGCACATTACCAGTCATAACAATTTTTGTTTTTCGTGATTCTCTGGTAAAGGTTAAGATTTGGCGAGGATTGACATATAACTCCCATTTCTGAATTGGTGCGCCACTGCCTTGGAGGGTAATTCCTGTTAGTTTGATCATAGCTTTATAATTCTACCCTGGTACTAACGTTTTGCTACAGTCTCGTGGATGACTTTAAATCCGTCACCGTCTAATGCTGCAATTTCAGCAAGCATTTTTCTGTTTAACTCACAACCATTCTTTTTCATAGATCCCATGAATTTTGAATAGGAAGTTCCTAGCTGTTTTGCAGCAGCAGAAATTCTAATTATCCATAGTTTTCTAATATCGCGTTTGAAAATTCTTCGACCTTTATAAGCATTGTGTAGAGCACGCTTGACGGTCTCAGCAGTATGCCTAAACTTTCTTCTTCTATCGAAATGAAAACCCTTTGCGAGTTTCAATATCCTATTTCTTCTTCTTCTGGCCTTAAAGCCTCTTCTCACTCTGGACATTTCGCCTGCTCCTTATTTAACAAACACCTCTTAGGCATAAGGTATTAATTTTTTTACTCTTTTTTGGTCTGCTTGTGAAATATAGTCTGTTTTACCAGCAATTTTTTTTGATTTTTGTGACCTTTTTTCTAAAATGTGCCGAAGGCCTTTTCTTCTTCTCTTTACCTTTCCAGTCGCGGTAAGAGAAAAACGCTTCGCAGCAGCACTTTTAGTCTTCATCTTTGACATCATCAACTCCCGTCTATATAAAAAGCAGATCCTTAAGTAACCGAACCCTAAAAGAGCCTTGATATCAAGTTTTAAGCTTTTTGTAAAAGGAAAAAATATTAATTCATTAAAAGATTACTCAGTGGGATGCGCACCAGATCTTTTCTCCATTTTGTGGTGCTTGACCTCTTCTTTTTCTTGATCTTTCTGTTGAGCACGAAGCTTTACGCGAGCAGCTGCCTCTTTAATAATCTTCTTATCTGGAGCAACCATAGAAATAATTCTATTTCCCATCATTCTTGGCTCAGACTCTATAATGGCGCCTAATTCCCTAACGTTTTCAATAATTCCAAGAAATTTTTGAAAGCCAACGTCCCTGTGCGCCATTTCGCGACCACGAAATTGCATAACCAACTTGACCTTATTTCCACTAAGCAAGAATTTACTAGCTCTTTTGAGTTTCGTCTCCAAATCGTGAGCTTCAATATTGGGCCTAAACTGGATTTCTTTTAATGCAGTGGTGAGTTGCTTCCTTTTTGAAGCATTCGCACTTTTTTGCGTCTCATATTTATGTTTTCCATAATCAATAACTTTAACAACTGGTGGCTTTGCATTTGGGGACACTTCAACTAGATCTAAACCTCGATCACCTGCTATCCGCCTGGCTTCTGTCAGGGATACAATGCCAAATTGCTCGCCATCGTCAGAAATCAATCTACACTCAGACAACCTAATGTCATCATTCATCCTAGGGCCAATATTTCTCCCTCTTTTGCCGCGATTATCTATACTAATAGTAACCTCCTTTTTCTTCAACAACGCGCAGCTGTTAGTGGCAGCTACATATTTTTAGATGTCTAAAATAGCACATCCATATAAAAAGTAAATTCCTTTATTCCATAACCCTTCTTTAATACTTCCTGTTTTATGCCTTGGCACACAACAGGAGACTCATCTAATAATTCTGGCAGGTTGGCAAGTAAAATCTTTGTTGCAAGATAGATTAGTGACAATATCGCCAAAAATATGCTCTGCGTCTGCTAGCAATGTTGAAGAAGATAACTCTTAATGCTTAATTAATGTCATCAATTCTTGACGAGTGTTGGTGCTTTTTAAAAAACTACCACGCAAAGAAGATGTGACCATAACAGAATTTTGTTTTTCAACTCCCCTGCAGGTCATACAAAAGTGTTTGGCCTCAATAATACACGCTGCCCCCTGAGCGTTAATATTTTCCATGATGGAGGTTGTCACCTGATTGCCAATTCTCTCTTGAATTTGAAGCCTTCTAGAGTAAACCTCTAAGATTCTTGCCAATTTTGATATCCCTACAATTTTATCAGATGGAATATAGGCCACATGGGCCTTGCCGTAAAAAGGTAGAAAATGGTGCTCACAAGTGGAGTAAAATTCAATATCTTTAAGCAAAATTATCTGATTATAAGGAATGGCCGAATCTTCTTCAAAGACCGTTAAAATTTTTCCCGGATCACTTTGATAACCACTAAAAATTCGCTGCCATGATTTAAGCATTCGTTCAGGAGTGCCCTTTAATCCTTCTCGCTTTGAATCTTCACCAAGATACTCTAATATCTCCATGATATTTTGTTTAATCATTTTATCATTGTTGCTGTCAAAATGTTTTTTATTGGTCATTTAATTCACCTTTAAAACTTAATATTGAACATTAACTGCGCCTTTAAGTCCCCTGCGTAGCTACTGATACGCCGACTTAACCTTGGAGCATTGGTCACAAAAAACTTATCTTCCTTTTTGGCAACCACCTTCTCATTGGAAAAATATGCAAAACTACTCTTAATTAGGGGCAATGTACCACTTTCAACATATTTTACAATTTGACCGTGGGTAAATTCTGTATGAAAAATACTTAAAAATTCCTTTTGATATTCTTCATAACTAAATTGTCGATTGAGATCATCCTTTATCAGCGACAAAAGTGCCAAGCTTGAAATGTAGTATCCTTCATATATATAGCTAAAGCCCCTTGAAAATATTCCAAGGGTTGAAATAATAGCATACATATCTTTGTAATTGACGGCCATACACTCTTCTATGGTTTGAATAGGTCTACCTACCACATCAGATAACAACGTTAGCGCTTGATGTAAAAATTCACTTCTGGGTGGAAGGTAAAACTCATGTTTTAATTGATTCAACTGAGTGTCAAAAAAAGCTCTAAGCTCCAAGGGTGTAGTAAATTGTCCTTGGAACATTTTAATCCAGCCTAAATTGATAATCCATGGGACCAAAAAGTGGTGTAAAATTGTGTTTTTTGAATAGAGCACTTCTTTTCGACAATCTTCTCTAATAGAATAAAAAACATTCCCAAAGCGCGATTTTCCCAAAACATTTACTTTGCGATTACCAATTAAGATATCGAGTGCATGCTCAAGTGCACCTTCAACCTTATCTCCTTGGAGTGTTTCTGTCACGGGTACTTTAAATTTATCACAAAAGCTAAGAATTTTTTTGGCCTTTGTTAAAATATCATCCCACTTCATAGCTCCGACAGGCTCGTCGAGCATAATAAGTGCTATTAGCGAGGATGGGCTCACTACAATATTTTTGCCTACAGAATGGAAGCACCCAAATGCTAGCTTTTGAATTTTTTGTCGCTCATCTTCTTGCTCAAGTGGTTCAATGGGTTTTCCAAGTCTTATGTGGACACTCCCCAATTGATAGGAAAAAATCTTATACAATTTTAAAATTTGTAAAAAGCTCTCCTTTTTCTTTGCCCCGCCCTCTAGTTCTCTGGACATTGATTTTTGTTCGGGAACATACTCATGAGATATACTTGTGGGTACAAATAAAAGAGGTCTTTTATGTTCCTTGGGAACACAGTCATGGGCCTCAACCAGCATATTAAAAAAGCCATATTTTGGAGGTAGTAATTTTCCAGATCTAGAGCGACCTCCCTCAAAAAAGAACTCTATCGGCTTCCCTTTTATCAGCAGATAGTACAAATATGCTTCAAAAACAAGTTTGTAAATAATATCCTTTTTAAAGCTTCTTCTAATAAAGAAGCACCCCGATTTTCGAAATAGTGGACCAATGGGAAAAACATTGAGGTTGATTCCTCCAGCTACATAAAGTGGAAGTTTAAAGGTTTTATAAACCATGTAATTGACTGCTATATAATCGGCATGAGACTGATGGTTTGGAACCAAAATTACATTGTTTTCCTTTACTAATTTTATAAAATCGGTGTCGGGCGGAGATTGTATGAAAATCCCATGATATAGTTTGTAAATTACTGCATCTAAAAATTTACCAAACCCTTTTAAAACTGGCTCTGACACATCTGCGGCAATCTCTTTTAAAGACTTGAGAGCCTTTTGCTTGGCCTCTTCAGAATTTGCTACTCGTTGCTTTAGCTTTGGATAAGTTAGAACAATCTCCTGCATTTCTTTTACTACTTTATCCATTATTCATACCTCTTTAATTTGTACTTCTTGCATCGTGAATTCTCTCTATCGCCTGAGAGATATTATGAGAATGTCCCCTAATCTTGGACATTGATGCAACCATTTCCGAGTAAGTCATGACTGTTTCTGGCTCATATGCACCTCTTGAAATCCTATCTACATACTTGTGACGAATCGATTCTGCAACCACTATTAATTCCTTTGATTTTCTATCAAAAACAGTCCCATCAAAAGGGTCCTCGGGATCAGATGGGGCAATAACCTCTTCGAAGTATTTTTTAATTTCAAAAAAGTACTCAAAAAACTCCTTTTTGGATTCTCCTTGCTGCCATTTTTGATTTTCTCTAAATTTCGAATAACGTAACACTACTTTCTCTAGATAATCTGCAACGCTCTCTAGTTCATCAGCAATCCTTACAATTCCTTGGGACTCACTAGATTGTGCAAAAGAGAGTCTTTTCTCCATGGTTTGGCATATAAACAGGGTTACTTCTTTTTGAATATTATCTGTAATCCTTTCATAATCACTGATTTTTGCTAAATGTTTTCCATTGGAATTTTCATTTTTTGCGTACTCATAGGACATGTCAAACATTCGGTGTACAATGTCTTTCATCTTGGCTATTTCGTTACAGGCTTGAACTAAAGCAGTGGCCGGCAACATATCCGTAGGGTTTCCCAACATAACTAAATGATGCTGTTCTTTTACTTCTTTATCGGGAGTAATTTTAACTACAAATTTTGCCAGAATATTGATCAAGGGAAGAAACAAAAGGGTAGCAGTCACGTTAAAGATTGTATGGGCGGTCGCAACGTGTACTGCAATATTGGGTCTGTCACCTAATTCATTGATAAAATTTGCTTCTCCCGGAATCAACCACTCTATAAATTGCACATATAGTGGAAATATTGCAAGCATCACAACAACGCCAAATACATTAAAAAATGCATGGGCCCGTGCTGCTCTTTTGGCATGCACATTCCCTCCAATTGATGCCAAAACTGCAGTTATGGTAGTCCCAATGTTTTGTCCTAGCACCAGTGCTACCGACGTGTAAAATCCAATTACCCCAGATATGGCCATCGCAATGGTGATACCCAACATTGCAGAAGAGGATTGGACGATCATTGTCAAAACACATCCGACTACCGCAGAAGCCAGGTAGGCCCCATAATGATGTCCCGAAAAATAACTTATACTATCTAGAAATTCGGGCATAGAATGAAGTGGCTTAAATGCATCACTCATGGTTTTTAGTCCCAAAAAGATCATTCCCACTCCAAGGAATATTTTTCCAATTTGAGTCCATTTGGGATTATTAGAAAACAACGCCGGAAAAACCCCAATACCAATTAACAAAAGCCCATATTTACCTACTTTGATCGAAATGATCCATCCAGTAACGGTGGTACCAATATTAGCACCAAAAATAACTCCTATGGCTTGAGTTAGCTGCATGAGTCCCGCATTGACAAAACCTATTACCATGACAGTTGTTACCGATGAGCTTTGTACAATCATTGTAACAACAACTCCAACTGAAACTGCCAGCAAGCGATTGGATGTCAAAGAATTGATAATTTTTCGAATAATACTACCGGCTGCTGATTGCAGAGAGTCAGACATAATCTTCATTCCATAAAAGAAGATTCCAAGGCCCCCGAGTACCGTGTATGTAATTTGAAATACATTCATGAAAAAAATCCTTTTTGAAGAGTTTACAAGTATACCTAACGTCTTCTTTTTTAGCTTTTATCCACCGTAAGTCAATTATTTACTCTCCATACTCAAAGAATTATTTCTCATCTATTAAGATTATTTTGGGGTAACTCCTAACTTGTAGCGGCAAAGGTAACACAATCAGCTACTTGCAACAATTTTAATGTCTTAAATGGGGAATAATTTGCATACTGAGTAAATAATATAGGCGTTGCTTCTCTTTATCTTAAAAAGCATTTCTGGTTTAGATAAACAACTTGAATATAGAGTATAGTGGATAGTTGTGTATATTAAACATTGTATCGAAGTTGCGTTTAGAAAATTGTAACCCAAATTGGGAATGAGCTTTTTCTTTGAGAAACTGTTGCATACTTTTAAGCGTTCCTGTTTTTCCACTTTTAACTTCAATGGGAACAACTTTTCCCTCTAAGCCAATTACGTAATCTACTTCTGCCATAGAATTTCTTTTTTCTCTGTTCCAATAAAATAGATCCATTTTTTTGTATGGATTACTATAAGCTAAAAGTTCTTGGCCTACAAATGATTCAGTAACCTCTCCTATGTTGGAAATTGTTTGACTTGGATTTAATATCCACTGTCCCAAATCTATTCCTAATATGGTTTGTGATAACGCAATATCTAAAAATATCATTTTAAAAATTGAAGGATTTGCCTCTGCTCCTAGTGGTATTGCATTTGAGGAAGAGTGTACGACCGAATGGACAATTCCTGCCTTAATCAGAAGGTCAAGGGCCGGTTTCAAGTCACGCGCTTTTGTATTTTTATCAACGGAAGTAAAAGTAAATTTTTTAGTGAGCATTCTTGGGATAGAACTGAATAGTTTTTCTACATGAATAACCTGCTTTGCTTTGGCATATTTTGAAAAGTCCTGACGATAAGTCTCAATCAGGTCATTGTGAATCATTTTAGTTTTTTTAAGATCCTTTGTATCAATCCATTTTTTAACTGCCTCGGGCATTCCTCCAACTGCCATATATTCACCAAACAATCCGATAAACAAATCATGTAAAAATAAATCCATGGGTTTTTGGCAATCATGGTCAGTTATAAACTGATATAACTTTTTATTACCAGTTGCATGCAAGAATTCGTAAAAGTTCATTGGATATACATATAAACTTCTGACTCTACCTACTGGTATACCCACATCTTCAAGCGTAAAGTCTAAAAGTGATCCTGCAGATACAACATGAAGTTTTGGAAGTTGTTCATAAAAATATCTAAGTGCCGTTATTGCTCTTGGACACTCCTGAATTTCATCAAAAAACAGTAGGGTTTTACCTGGAACAATATCTACATCTAGTGCTGCAATAATTTTTTTGACAATAACACTTGGGTCTAAATCTTGCTCAAAAATTGAAATCAATCCAGGCCTTTGCTCAAAGTTTAGTTCTACAAAATTATAAAAAGATGTTGAGAACTCTCTTATCAGATAACTTTTTCCTACTTGGCGAGCTCCACGTAAAATCAATGGCTTATGATCTTGATCAGACTCCCATTTTGCTAACTCTTCTTGTAATTGACGAAACATAGTCTTTCTCACATTTTTATATTGTTAGCTCTTTATATCATATTTAAGGATGTTAAGACAGGGGTATTTACTGATAAAACGGACATTATGCATAGGGTGTTTTGTTGAAAAATGGGCATTGTAATAATGCTGTTAAAAAATGTTCAAAAAATATCAGTCAGTATTCCAACTTAAAATTCCGCCAAATGTCAGAAATGTCAACATTCTAATGTTTGGATATTTTTTACAACATGTTAACTACTTCCCATAACTTTACGAATGTGTGTGTGTATTTTTATCAAAGGCCACAATTAGCGATTTAAACAAGCCTCTATTTTAAAGCAACCCCTATAAAACTAATAAACCTCAAACAATACTTTTAAATCGCTACTGTGGCCTTTAACAAGCAGTGAGTCTGGCAGCTTACAAAGCAAACTAAAATTGCATTACAAACCCTGGAATATCTTTTTTGAAAACATAGTTGTCAACAACACCGGGAGCTGTTTTATAATTGACAACGATCAAAATTTCATTATTTTTACCAGTTTTCCACAATATACTGTGGGTCATATCTTTCATTGGAACTTGTAGCTTAGCAGCTTCTTTTAGGGCGCGTGTAAAAACAGTTACTCCACGCTTTACTTCACTGCCACCTTTTTCATTGGTGATCCAAATTACTTCATATTGCCAGGACATATCAATCACTTTGGTCCCTACAGTTTCCACAAGATACTCTGTTATTACAAAAGTCTCTCCAGCAATTTCTTTGATAGAACATTTATGAGCACTCATCTGCCCACCGCTTGAAAGGGTTACCTCTACATCATTCCAATCGCTGTGTTCAATTTTTAGCTTCGGCTGTGGTGTACCTGCATCAACCATGTCGCAAGATACTGCCGAGATACAAGGCGTTGCCCAGCCAATCATTATAACAAGTAATATGTAGACTAATTGATTTTTCATCATCTATTATTCCTTATTTAATAGACCGCCAAAATATATGTTTCCTAATCCGCTCCCATGGAGCAGGATAGCTTTGACCGTAAGGCCAAAACCGAAGCTTGGTGCCATATACTCGTCTTTTTTGTGCCTTCCAACTACTTGGTGTTGGAAAGTAGTCCGCATGATAATTTAACACCCTCATGTTTTGCAGTCCACCTGCATACTCAATTCTGTTATCATCATGCATCAAGACTACCTTAATTGCACTTTTAAAAGATTGTTTTGGTTTATTATAAATCATCAACTCTAAATTGTGATTCATAACTGCAGCAACTTTTCCATTTTTATAAGTGACATGATTCCATACAGAAAATTGTTTATTGGCCAAAGCAACACGCATCCTTTTATTGCAATTAAGAAATGGTATCCCTGCGGATGTTACTATTTTCGCATTGGTGCGCACATTTTTTGTGGCCCTATTACTCATTACTTTTATAGTTGCCGCCATCTCGCCTTCACCTTCACCGCGGGCCTCACCGTGAGCAGTCAAAGCTGTGATTATCTTATTCATCCTAAGGCAGCCATTTTTGTGCCCCCATTTTTTTCGGTATTTGCTCCACATAAACCTTAAAAATCTATTTTTCACTTTTATCTGTCTTAGGTAGCTGCGAGGCTTACTTAGATATTGTCTATTGGCAGCAGCAAAGTCAGCATGAAACTGCTCAAACTCTTTAAAATACTCTTCAGTTTTGTTAACCTTGCCTCGAAGCATTGGTTTGGGTCTAGTCGTTGTCTCTGTTTTTTTAGCCACCTTTGGTCTTTTGGTGGTCTTGGGTTTTTTAACGGCCTTAAGCCTGGGAGCAGGTTGGGGTCTCGGCACCGGTTTTTGTAAACAATCTTCTTCAGTTTGTGGGGACAACCTTTTTTTAACCTTCCTTTGAACAGCTGGTATATCTGGCAGCAAAGATATCAAAGAGGAATCCGTGCAAGATGTTCCCTTGTGGAAATACTTTATTGAAGTGTAGTAAGTCTTTCTCGGTTTGGGTGTCTGTTTTCCATTTCTAATTACAACCTGTACAGCATAACCCTTCCATCTTTTTACTTTTCCTATCCTCTTTAAAACTGTAAGACCTTTGCCTTTGGCTTTGAGGTATTCACGGTTTTTTCTAAATGAATATGGCCCGGTTAGAAGTGTTATCCTTTTGTTTAATACAAAATACTTTGCCGGCACATTTGGATTACCACACGCTGGCTTTATCTTCTTAGGAGTTGCAAGCCCCTTTTTAATTTTTTCAATCTGCCGCTTTATTTTTTTACAAGCTACTGTATTTTTATATGAGCAATAAAGCTTCATAGTACTTTGTAGTTCATTAAAGAGTTTTCCCGCTTTTTTTGCCTCTTTTGTGTTGGAATTTAAAAACTTGGCAACGTCTTTGATTTTTCTGCCACTGTGTTTAAACTTGTGAAAGCAACTTGAGGTTGGTCTCGTACGTCCTTTGCTATTTTTAATGTTGGCGCACATTATGGGGGATCCAAATAGTGCTGGATTACAGGCGATCGTATTTCCCTTACACATTTTTTTATAATCTTTTTTGTACGAACTATTTTGGCGATGTGGGCGATCACAAACCTTTCTGTGACGCCATTTCACTAGTGTCGACGGCCAGCCACCATATATGCAGTTATTTCTTTTTGCAGCATAGCTGCTACCTATAAGCCAAGATAAATAGTCTTCCATGGAGCTGTTTGGTAAATTTATTACCGTTTTATTATCATCGGGTTGCTCTGCAGAAAGGGCAAACTGGGTCATGGCGTTTATAACCTCTACCTGGTCCTCTTGAGATAGTTGTTGGAATTGCTGGATTGTGATTTCACTATAAGAGGAAAAACTAAGTAGAAAGGCAAAAACTCCCATCAATAGAGATAATTTTTTAGACCAATTCATTCCTTTTCCTCATACTTGACAACAGTAATCTTCTATACCTGTAGAACTTATCGGTAAAATTTAAAATTATTTGAAGGTTTTAAGAATAGTATTTAGGTATGCCATATCAGGGGCATCTGTATTTATTTGCTCAATAATGCTGCCAATTTCGGACTTTTTGGCCTCATCAACGGGTTTGGTTAAAATTCGGCATAAATTGATGGCAAAATTGTTGGTAAGTTTTCCATATTTCTTTAAGTCACGCATACAAAGCAGAGATTTTTTGTTTTGATTGCTCACTACACTTAAAAGATCAATGACAATTCTTTCATTTAATGTTGCATTTTGAGGTCTTAAAAATTTTTTAGCAATTTTATGGGCCTTTAGATACTGCCCTCTTGTGATATAGGTCGCTAAGTCATTCCATAAAATATCGTCAATTAATAGATCGGTCTTAATTTTTTGTGCTTGTTTGGGAGTTAACACTTCAGAAGACAATCTATTTTCATACATACACTTATAGAGGACGTAGCGTCCCAAGGAGCCTTCTAATTTATAAGTTTTATGGCCTAAAATATAGTTATCTAATCGTTTCAGCCACCTTTTAAGCATTAATGGTTCTTTGCTATTGTGGTAAAATGTAAGAACGTTTACATACAGATGTATTTTGTTGGTTTCATAGTTTTGATCAATTGCAAGCTTGGTGTATTTAAGGGCCAAACCAGCAAAGCCAGCTTCATATAAGGATTCCTGGGCCTTCACATATGTCTGATAATACTCTTTGGAAGCAGCCTTCTTTTTTTTCAAATTATTAATAATTTCATTGTGATATTTTAAAGCTAAGTGGGGGTCGATTGTTCTAGAGTCAATCGCAAATAATGTATTGGATAAAAACAAAAACAATGTAAGCAAGGAAAAAACTCTTTTGATTTTAAACCCTCCCCATAAAGGCATCCCAAACTTTTCTTAATAGATTTTTTTGTTTATCCCGCTTTAGTGACTTTACAGCAGGGCTTGCTGTAGTATTAACCGTCGATGGAGTGGACATGTACTTAGCAGATAAATCAGAAGATTTTGGTATTAATACATAACTTTCCTGAACCTTACTGCCACCACTTTTGCTTTTAGCTTTAATCCGCTCAACTTTAAATTCTGGTGTATGCATGTGTGGATTGGGGACTACAAAGACTTTTATATTGAGGTTTTTTTCAACTTCTAATAGGTCTGCTCTTTTTTCATTTAGCAAAAATGCTGCAATTTCAATAGGTACCCTTGCATGTACTTGCAATGTGTCTTCTAGTAGTGCTTCCTCTTCAACTAGGCGTAAAATAGATAGTGCTAGTGATTCAATATCCCTTATTGACCCTTGGCCATTGCAACGGGGGCAAACATTATGAGCGGACTCAATAAGAGAAGGGCGAATCCTTTGTCTGGACATCTCAAGAAGACCAAACATTGAAATCTTTGCCATTTGAATGCGAGCACGATCCAATTTGAGCACTTCCTTCATATAATTTTCAAGTTTGCGTTGATTTTCATGTTTTACCATATCGATAAAATCAACGACCACAAGACCCCCCATATCCCGTATTCTAAGCTGTCTGGCTACCTCAGATGCTGCTTCCATATTGGTTTTTAGAGCTGTTTCCTCTATGTTTTTCCCACCTCTGGTTCTACCTGAATTTACATCAATTGAGGTGAGGGCTTCTGTGTGGTCTAGTATAATGGAGCCACCTGACTTTAGAGTTACTGTTCTAGAAAATGCCGTTTCAATTTGAGTTTCTATTTGAAATTTATTGAATATGTGTAACTTATTTTTATAGAGCTTAACTTTGTTTAAAAAGCTGGGCATTACAGAGCTTATAAATTGGTGGGCCTCCTTATAAACTTCTGGATCATCGATTAACACTTCATCTGTATCTGTTTTTAAGCAGTCTCTTAAGGCCCTGATAATTACATTACTTTCTTTATAAATCAAAGATGGGGTAGTTGACCTAGAGGCACCTTCTTGAATCAAATCCCACAATTTGATGAGATAATCTAAATCCCATTGTAGATCTTCTTTGGCTTTGCCAATCCCAGCAGTACGAACAATCACACTCATACTTTCGGGAACGACCAGGTCTCTCATCACAAGTTTTAACTTGTTTCGATCCTCTCCGTAAATGCGCCTTGAGATGCCACCAGCATTGGTTTTGTTTGGCATTAAAACCAGGTAGCGGCCAGCTAGTGAAATTTGGGCCGACAGGTTTGCGCCTTTGCTGCCTCTTTCTTCTTTTTCCACCTGAACAATAACTTCCATTCCTTCTTTTATTTCAACTTTAGGTATTGTTCGCGATAGATCCCTAAGGGACAAAAGCCCATGTTTTTTAAAGCCATAGTCAACAAAAGCCGCTTCTAAGCTTTTTTTAATATTGTGCACCCTACCTTTATAGATATTGGCCACAACTTGTTCTTTACTTGGTATTTCAATGTCTAGATCGTAGAGATAATTGCCATCAACCATAGCAACTCTAAGTTCTTCTGCTTGCACTGCATTTATTAGAATTCTTTTCATCAGTGGTATTTAGCAAATATTTTCCAAAGGCACCAGCCTTTAATTTATAGTACTCTCTCTGGGTATAGATGAAAATTTCATATGGCCACTTGTGGGAAATATAAAAGTAGTTTTCACCTGACTTGTTGCGCTAAACTTATTGACAGACACATTAAACTTGATTTGTAGCTGGCGTTCCTTATGCAGTTCCCTAATAGTATTTGCAAGAGGTACAAAAGATGCTTTTAACTCATCTTCTTTTATATCATTTAATTTTATAGCAATGAGTTGGCAAACTAGTCCAGAGTCATCACCACGAACTAAATCAATTTTAAACTCAGGTACACTCTGCCCCAGCTTTTTTAATTCGTTAATAAACACTAAGCAAAACGATTCAAATGCTTTGAGATCATCTAACGAAACTATTTTCTCTCTGGTCAATCGCGTCATCAAACGATTTCCAGAAGCTGGTAGCTCGTCTTTTAAAAGTCCATCAAAATCATCAACATACGAAAATAGAGTTGGCTCAGGTTTAGCTCGATTAATTTTATTGTAATTTTGCTTTAACTGTCTCGACTGCTTTTGTATGACTCCATTTTCTTCTTCATTCTTGGCCATAGTATTACTTAACTTATCTTGTAAATCATCTACCACTTGTTGTTGTTTTTGTAGTATTTCCTCATTTTTGCTAATCACTTCTTGGTTTTTACTGGATTCATCAGAGCTTACCTGCAGCTGTTGTTTTAACTGCT
This sequence comes from Bacteriovoracaceae bacterium, assembly GCA_016784965.1. GTDB lineage: Bacteria > Bdellovibrionota > Bacteriovoracia > Bacteriovoracales > Bacteriovoracaceae > JADHTQ01. The sequence continues at coordinate 13,744 of JADHTQ010000001.1, forward strand.
TAATTTTTACATCCATATCAGTAACAGCGTCTTTTTGCTCTTTCATCTTTTTTAAGTGCTCTAAGTTATTGCTCATTTTATTTTTTACAGTTTCTTCTAGATTTTTCAATTCCTCTTTTTTAGATTCTAACTGTTGATGATTGCCAGTTGTCTTAGTTTCTAGGGTTTTAAATTTGCTGGATGCCTTAGTGTGTTGATCTGTCAGCTTTGCTATTTTTTGGTTATGATCTGCAAGCAGTCGACTCTGAGCTTCATCGACTAGAGTTTTTTCTTTTAGCTTGGCATCTACTGTATTCAACATATAAGTATATTTTTCAATTGATAAACCAAGATCTCTGACTTCTTTATCTTTGATCTTTATTGAGTCATTTAAAATTGCCAACTCTTGATTCTTTTTAGCGATCAAATTGCACAATTTATATTTAGTATTATTTTGTTCGTTTAAAGCTTTGTTCATCCGCCCTATTTCTTTGTTTTTTTCTTTAGCAAAGATAGTTAGCTTTTGATTTTCCTGACCTTTAGAGGCCATCTTCTCTTTATGATCCTGTAGTAACGATTTATTTTTATCAAATGATTTTTGTAAAATGTCAGATTCATCTCGAATCTGTGAGTTTAACTTTATTAATAGTTGTAATGCATCTTTGTTTTCTTGAATTTTTTTCTCTTGCTCTAAAACCTCTAGCTTCTTTTGTTCTACACTCTCGCTTCTTTGCTGATGAAGCATTTCTTGCTCTTGATAGTTTACCTTTTCTAATTCAATGGCCTCTTCGTTTTTGGCAATAATCAATTTTTGTTCTTCCAGCTGCTCATCCATCATTTTAATTTTATGCGATTTATCAGCAATCTCTGTCTTGTGTTTATCAATTTTAGCGCGTTGATCTGGAATCAATTCATTATTTTTTTGTATAGCGTCTTCTTTACTTGCAATAGAATCTTTTAACTTAGAAAGTCTTGTTTGGTATGTATCAATATCAGCTTCTAACTGGGTAATAGTTTCAGATTGTGTTTGTATCGATAGTTGCTGGGATAGGAGTTGGTCTTCACAATCTCTTACTTGCTTGGTTAATGGTGTCAGTTGATCATTGTACTCATCAATCTGTTGTTTTTGTTCTGTAAGATGATCCCCATTAACTTTTGTTGTTTGATTAAGTTGCTCCAAAGACTCATAGTTTTTTTGTACCTTTAACTGCAACTCATTTATGATGATTTCTTGATCTTTTTTCGTTTGGATCAAATGCTCAAGGTTGTCAGTTTGCTGCTTTAGGGTTTCAAGCTGTAAATTAATAGTTTCTTCATGGTCTGCAACCTGCTTTTCTATGGATCTAACTCTCTCATTCTCTGTATAAAATTGATCCTTTTTTCCATCTAGTTGTTTTTGGTTAGTTTCTACCTTTTGCTTTATGTCACTTAACTTAGAGTTAACTTGTTTCTCTTGCTCAATTAGGTCTTGTAACTTCTCATCGTATTCATTGAGCAGAGCAACGTTTTTATCAAATTCAATCTGTACCTTTATAGTGTCTTCTTTTTTTTGTGTAATGGTTTCTAAAGTACTCTTTAATTTATCTTGGCCAAGCTTTATATTATCGCCCTGCTTTAAGATGCTCTGCCTACACTCTTTTTCCTCTAAACATTGGTCCCTATAAACCATCTCTTGTGCCAACACTTTAGATTTAAGCGATTCAATTAACTCATCGTTTTCACTAATTGTTTCAAGTTGCTTTTGTATGTAGGTGCTAATTCTTTCTAATCGTTCTTGTTTATCCTTTTTTTCTTGTTTATAGGATTCAATCTGGGCACGTTGTTTGGGAATCAACTCATTATTTTGTGAAAATGTATCCTCGCTACTTATAATGGAGCTTTTTAGCTCCGCCAAGTTCTTTTTTTGTATTTCTAGTTTACCTTCAAGCTCCTCAACACCAGTTTTTTGTACTCGAATCAACTGTTGCTGCACTTGTACTTGTTTCTCACGCTCAACTATCTCAGATTCCAGTGATGATAGTAGAGTATTATATTTTTCTATGTGTTCTTTTTGTTTGTTGAGCTTGAGCTTTTTTAGTTCAGTATTAACACTTAATTGTTCTATGGAATTGTTGCACTGTTGAACTTTAGTTTGCAGTTTTCTAATATTATCTTCTTGTTTTCTTTTAATTACTTCTAGGTTATCAAATTTGCTTTTTTCAACGTCTAACACGGCTACTTGAGAGTTAACAACCTCATCTTGTCGTGAAATTTCAGCCTTTTTTGCTTCAATAATTTTTTCTTTTTTGGCTATAATGCTGTCAAATTTCTCAATTTTTGCTTCATTTTTCTCTATGATCCCAGCTTGCAAACTTATTACTGACTCTGCTTGCTTAATGTTGTGCTCAATTTCCTCTTTACTTCTTTTGCGGTTTAATAATTTTTCGTCATTACTTTTAATACAAGTGCGCAGCTGTGCAATTTGCTCCGCATTGCTATCAAACAGATTATTTTGTTCTTGTTCTAACAAAACGACCGACTCTAATTCTTTTACTTGAGCGTCTATAAGGGCCGCCAATCCCTGCATCTGTTTTTTGCTATCATTTAAGAGATCTCTGTTTTCTCTAACGATATCGTTTTGCTTTTCTAGGCCCTTTTTTTGTTTAACGTACCGAAACTTCAGGGCGTTATAGTCTTTGTATAGCCCTTGTAGATCACATATAAGGTTCTTTTTTTCTTTTATTTTGGATAAGAGTAATTTCTTTTGATCTTCAATGGAAGTTAGTTTGCTTGTAATCTTACGTTTGTAGTATGAAATCTTTTTTTGAATTTGTTTAATGCTTTGGTTTTGCTCATCAATCTTTTTTTGGATATTTTTAAGTTTAATACTCACTTGAGTTTTGTAAAAACTACTCTTGCTTTTCATCTCCTGACTAAGGGAGCTCACCTTTTTTTCGAGTTCTGCAAGGATTCCCTTTTTTTCACTTAGAATTATTGTGTGCCTAGAAATATTTGCTTTTATATCTGTTATGCTATTTGTGGTTGTAACAATGTTGTGCTGGAGCGTCATAAGCGTTTTTTGTTGCTTATTAATCAACACTTTATTACTTTCAAGGATTTCTAATTGGTCTTTTTGTTTTTTAACATACTTATAAAAAATCCTCTTGTGGCGGCTAACCTTTTTTAAGATACGCTTTATTTTCCACTCTTGCATTTTGATTACAAGCTGGTTTTCTTTCATTGATTTTTGTTGGTCGATGTTTTTATCTACACAATCAATTGCATCTAGCTTTAACTTTTCTATTTGTTGCTTATTATTTCTTTCTTGCTCCTCAATTTCCAGCAATTGTTCCTGCCAGCTAGTGCCCTTATCCGGCCCACTGGTTAATTTAGATATGTCGTCCTCCTGATAGCGGAGGTCATCTTGTAATCTCTTTTTGCTTTTAACTAACTTATAAATAAGATTATCTATCATAAGTGTATTATAGGAGTATTCAGATAAATTACCTCTTCGGGAATATTTTTCCTAAATAAATATCCTTTACGTGCTTGCTGCTTTAGAGCTTTGCCCTCATCTCCCACATTAGTTGACTTAAATAGGGCCTTCTCTTTTCTCCGGTGGCTATAATCAACAGTTTCATGATTTTTAAGTTACTTGGATCAGAAAATAATATTATCAGCAATTCGTTGATTAAATTGGTATTTAAAGTGACATAATTGTCTGTTCCAACACCTAAATTAACATTCTTTTTTTCCCACCAAGAAAATGGGTGATCTTTATAGTCAGAATAACAGTCAGTAAGTTTTTTGTTTGAAGAGGGCAAAGAGGTCAAACTGATCTGTTTGTTAATCATTCTGTTTAATATGTCATGCTGATAATATTCAATTTCCATTGAAGTATGAAATTTTACTTTTACAAATTGAGTAATCTCATCATCGCTTAGAGGAATACCCGCAATTAATTTGTCCGGTATATCTTTGTCGTTTCCCCAACCCATTTCACGCAGCTCGTTATACTCGATGCTGCCAACTGCAATTTTTACCTTGGATCTATTTTTTTTCAGAATACTTTGGTAGAGAATATGATAATAAAAATTAGGGTTAATTCCCAAACTTAGCCCATGCTCTAGTGTATCAATATTCCAGATGTTCATAGAATTGTCGACTGCTTGAATTCCTCTTTTTAAAGAGTGCCAGGTTTCACCATGATGGCTTCGAATTTTTAGCCCTCTAAAGCGCAATTTTCTAAATCCTCGCCTCATTTCTAAAAAGTGGCTCTTTCTAAATAACTCTTTTTCATTGCCCACTGTATCGACTTCAGTAAGATAGCTACAAAGATGAGGATACTTGTCTAATAGACTAATAAGCACGTCTACTTGGTGTAAAAAGTGCTCCTGCTTACTTTTAAATTTTATATCATAGTGATTGGCCTCTTTTCTAAAGCATGGAGAAAGGATGAAGTTGAAGCTTGGATTTTCCTTCTGGTATTTTTTAAAACCATCATAAAGACCTAATACCACATCCTCTTCCGTAAGATTTTGAATTCCTGGTATCTCCTCTTCTTTGTTTTGTGTTTCGCGCGAGAGAGTAAACTTTAAGCGCAAACTTCCTATATTAAATTTTGTATATAGCTCCTTTGCCATAGTGTAACTAGCACTTGCATGGATCTGTTTTGTAGTTAGTATCAATTTTGGTATTAACAATATTTTAAGATAGCGCTCAAAGTATTCGTTCTTTTTTAAGTGTAGGAGGTTGGTTATATCTTCTGGAGAATTTATGGGTTCATCTCCATAAACATCTTTAATTTTTTTTAATATTATTTTTTTGTTAGGCCCATCAATCATCCGGGCCAAATGGGGATAGATAAAATCACCAGACAGTGAGCCGGTTAGATGAAGATGTTCATCCCTGTATGGGAGTGGAAAATTTTTAAAAAATTGAAACAATCCAAGAGCTATTGGATGATCTAATAATTTATCGACTTGAATTTTTCCTTTAGAAAATTTAGTCAACATTCCATCAAATTCTTCAATAAGCTTTAGTAACTTAGGAGTCTCTTGTATTTTATTAGATGTACTAAGAAGCTTCAAAGTATCCAGCAGGGTCAGTCCATTTGATTCACTAATAGTTTTTGTAAGAATTGTATATAGCTGTTTTTGTAATTCTTTATCCATACTTTCCATTAACCCTCCTTAGCACCTATCACGTCATCCTTGCTAATCATCTACTCGAGAATCCGCATTTTTTATACATCGGAAACCAGTAAATACTTCGCTATTATCATTTTCAGGTAGCACCTCTATTGTATACACCCCAGCTGTATTTCCTCCTGAAGTATAACTACCGCCTGTAGTAAAATATCCTACGCCAGTATATTCAATACTGGGGGCAAGATTCCTTTCGTAAATATTTATAAATCTAACTTGATTACCACTGCCAGTGGCAAGATAAACCACTTCATTGTTTATAACAAGTTGTTGAAAGCTTGCAGGTGGAATTGTTGTGGACGTCTCCTCAACAGGTACTGTTACATTGCTGACATCAATTGCTGCAATATCATCACCTCCTGCAATTATAACGTAATCACCGTCTTTTGCCATATGAACTGGAGCGATAGAAGAGTTCATAGAGCTGTAGAATATCGGCTTATCGGGATCTGTTAGTTCAAAAATTAGAAAATCATCAGTTGTTGCTGAAACCGCGTAGATATTAGATGCCTCAACGATTAAATCTCTAAACTCAAAATCTTTACCATTATCTACATCGTTGTAGAATACTCCAACTTGTGGATTGCTAGGATCTGAAATATTAAGTGGAACCAAATTATCATCAGTAACAAAATATATGTAATCTCCTAGATAGTCTATTGACTGGATACTTTGAGACGGGGTATAGGTCCCTCTGGCAGTCATGGCGTTTGGATCAGATATGTCCACTATATGCAACTCTCTAGGATCTTCTTCGCGATAAATATAGGCACTATTTTTAGTGCTATCTACAACGACCTTTTCAACTTCGGTAAAGTTTGGGTCATAAGTGTTAATTAAAGATGGCACCATACTGGTGTCTATTCGAATACTTTTCAAACCACCCTCTGTCGCTGCCAGTATAAGACTAGAAGAATATACATCCACATCATTTATGACATTTCCAAGATCTATTGAGCTTTGGAAAACTACATTTGTATCAGTACCGGTTAGTTTTGTATTAATAATTATTAAATTTGTATCGTCAGCAGTGACTGCATAATTATTATTGATAGCGGCAATGGTTACTGTGCTGTTTGTTGTTACATAGTTACTATCTGAAACTTCTGTGAGCACTACGTTAGAGTCTAGGGTAAGCCCTTTAAGTCTCAGTGCGTTCACTGAAATAATGTCTTCGTGCAATTGTGCAGCAGTAATACCCAAAACGTCGTCAGCTCCGATTAACTGATAAGTGTAATAGGTGGTGATATCATCGTCACCAGGCAAGCCCAGAGGTGCAAAAAACTTCGTGGCATCATTGTTTGCAAAGGAAGTATCTGCAAAGGCCCATGTGCCCAACGCAGATCGCTCCTCAGTATCACACCAATCATCAGATCCTTCGCTTCCGTCACTATTTAAAATGCTGTCCGCACAAGGTCCAAAGCGACTATCGAAATTGTAAGCGGCACCAGAGTCTAGAGTATCATTAAAAGGAATAGTTGATGCTGAAAGCATACATATTTCACCCTCACTACCCGAACAATCAACAGAGTCTTTTGTCCACTCTCGCACATTACCAACAACATCTTGAATTCCATAACGAGAGGTGCACATTCTAGTTGCCTTAGAACCAGTGGCCAAAGATCTTATATTGTTAGAAGAAGAGCCAGAAATGGTATCTACATATGCATTGTGCGCAAAATTTATACTATTAAAAAGCACACCACTGGCTTCATTTGTATTACAACCAGAGACCGTATTTAATGTAGCACCAGTCTCTAGGGTGCTAATTGCAGCATCGTCTAGAGTTGATGACCAAGATGAGTAAGCCATTTGCTGTTTTCTAGTGGGTAAGAATTTGCTAGAACACAGGGTATCGGCATCAGAGCGAGAAACCTGAGTTATCGGTGGCAGAAATGGGGCGTTGCTGGCAAGCCCCGATTCTCCATTAATTGGTTGCCATACATCGTTGGCATCGGCTGCTTTATTGATATAGCACTTCCCGGAACTACGACTGTAATAAATTGCATTTTCATCTTCTGAATTTTTAAAATTAATAACTTTAGTAGCTGGATCATTGGGATCATCTACATCTGTTCCGATGCAGCCACCTGCTTCTCCTCCACCATCAGCATTACAGTAATCCGAGTTTGAGTATTTACATCCTGCCTCGTAGCGATCAACAATTATACTTCTTCCTAAGTCATAATACATTTCACTTGTATTACCGGGGCCAATGTACTCACAGCGATAGTTGTTGGAAGAATCTGTCAACTCACCTATTCTTGCACACATATCAATGTTGGCCATCCATCTATGTACTAAAGCTTCATTCGCACCAGGCACCTCAACTTTCAAAGTAGTTAAAGCATTATCTACCGTTCCAGTTGCAATTCCATCTATGATTGGTCTTACTTGATACGCATAAGTTGTATTTTCTGCAACGTCACTGTCTATGTAACTTCTTGTGTTTGCATCTAACGGCGTGTTATTTAAGGGTTCAGAAAAGTCACCCTCCCCGGGAGAGCCAGAGGGTCTTTGCTCAAAGCTCCCCGCAGGAGATATTCTATAAACATTCCAGCCACTAATAGTAGCATTATCTAGTCCCATCTCATTCCAAGCAAAGCGTACCTGAGCACTACTATCATCGTTGTAGCCTCTACCATCCTGCGAAGTACTTGGGATGGCCAGTCCTGAGACAGTAAGCAAAGTGTTGCTGTCAACAACCTCACTGGTCTCAATGGTATAACCATCATCTGGAGGAGTATCATTACCTGTTGAATGAATAACGTGTAATTTGGTCTTGGGAAGAAATTTTTCTGTTACATCGCCAGAAAAAGTAAAGGTATTTGCATCTCGATCGGTACCTATTATTCTAAACTGCTCATCTGTTACCGTTGCACCGAGCATGTCTTGCCTGGGTCCAACAGAGTAGACCTGACTCCATCCGTTGTGTACGAGGTTTAACTGCTCCACGAAGACAGTAAACTCCATCCTGCCCACGTTGGGGTCTTCACCGCTGTCTCGTACTTCAACTGTTATTGTAGCCCCACCACTTTGCGCACTTGCCGGCAACAGGTCTATCGTTAGCTCTATATCTGACTCAGTAGTTCCATCACCGAGACTCTGATATTCTCCATCAAACGATATTTCAGCTGCACCATTTCTATTTGCCTTAATATTTTCTAATGGAAAGAGTGCCTCATCACTAGAGTATATTTTTACGCTCATTTCCTGGATCTCTTCATCATCTCCCCCACCTTCATCTATTTTTACTTTCAATCCTAGAATTTCGGTGTTCTCGTTAGTTGTCTGGGTCGCAATATTAGTAATGGTAGGCAGATTATTAAACGGAATAATATTAACATCATAATCCAAACTATCTTCCCAAGTTAATCCCCCATCGTCACTGACAGAGATTTTAATGTTAATGTCATTTGCAACGGCAAACGTCTCGGGAATAAAGTTAATTTTTAACTCCGCAGTATTAGCATCACTTTCACCATCCACATTATAAAAAACCACAAATGCATTGGGATCATCGTTGATATTAGTGTCACTGCGACTAATTGCATTTTCCCCCCACCTTAACATGACATTTGATAGAGGAACCGCTTCATCACTGATTTCTACTTTGACAGAAACACCTTGACCGCTTTCATCACCTTCATTTAAATCACCCTCATCTATCCTAAAGATATGTTCGGCCATAGTCCCTTCATCAATATTAATGTTTGCATCGCTGGTTATTCTAGTGATAGTGGGATCATTATTATCAATTTCGACCCAAAACGTGTGTTGTTGAGCTCTAGACCAATCTACATCGTCAGTTAACTCCACAGTAAGCCTAGATGGTCCACCGCGAGAGGCAAGAGCTTTAGTTGCAATATTCACCACTACATTGGCATCATTAGCATCATCATTTCCGTCAGCTAATGAAAATCCTCCTGTGGGCAAAGCAACAGCTGGTGTGCCATTCCAAGAAAATTTTATATCAGATGAGTCGATCAAGTTGCTGTCATATTCCACCACTTTAATTTTTAGGTTTTGGTAGTCCTCATTAACTCCTCCACCCTCATCAACTTTTAATAAAAAGTTTGCATCTTGGCCCATTGGACGAATTCGTAGCAAATTTGTGTCAGCATCGGCAATTGTAGGTAGATCGTCGTTGGCATCCCAGTTGAGTGCTACACTATAGGTTCTTGAGTTTGGATCTCGTCCGTTATCTGTTAACCGGATGGTGCAATCAATGGCCCCCTGATTCGGATCAGTAAATTCACTGTTGGGATCAATATTACTAAAGTCATCATCAGGGCGCAAAATCCTTATTGCAAATGTCGTTTGATCAGCGCTGTCGTCGCCAGTACTTGTTGTAATTGTATTAACGTCTGCGCCGTCAATTCTGATATCATTTGCATTGTCAAAAACATGCTCAGGATGTGAGCATCGAGCTTGACAAGTTATACTGGCGGTTACCTCTTGCCAGTCTTCATTGTCTTCTCCACCCTCATCCACGACTAAGTTGAAGAGTTGATCGTTACCCTCAGCCACACTGATTTCCTCTAGTACATTTGGATTGGAAGTTAACACGTTTGGGTTAACTATAAAGGGTGGATCATTGACCGAAATAATATCTATATAAAGCTTTTCACTTTTGGGCGACCAATTAACTCCTCCGTCTCCACTGATCCAAATTTCAAGCTCTAACTGATTTGGGGATACATCACTTTCAAGTCTGTTATAGCTTGCAGTAATCTCCCCATTTTCTCCCAAACCACCATGAACGAATATTTCACCTGCAGCTGTACCCACAGATGTCTTAGTCCACTCTTGTGTGTTTAAAACCCTAGTGTTAATTTTGACCTTTAAACTATCATAATTTATAAACTCATCACCTAAGGTTATTTGAGTAGAAGGTGCATATAAACTCCACCTAATGTTCATAGGACTATCTACAACTGCATCTGGAATATCTTTAAAAACAAGTAAATCTCTGGTTGCTGCATTGAATGAGGTATACATACCTTCGTCAATACCGTCATCATCTATTGAGACTGCAATACTTCCTACGTCAATATTTTCGCCACTTAAGGTTACAACTTGATTGTCATCTGAAGCTTGATATGTTGTATCTAAAGTGAGCGTACTGCTTGCATATTGAGTATCCTGGTCATAAACCTCACTGTAACTTGTAAAACTATTAACAGGAGGAGTAATCGTCAAATAAATTGAATCAGTTGAAGCATCAATGGTTTCTCCCTGCTCACCACCATCATAACCTACAAGAAACACTGTTGGATCAGCTGAATCCCGTGTAAAGTTTTTAGTGCCCCATTTAGGGGTTACACCATCGATAGGTAAGATATTAGTATCACTAATTATAATCTTGATTGCCAGCGGGGCAGTATCAATATCACCAACCATCAGGGTATTTGCATCCACCGAAAATGCATTCGTCTCATAGGCCGTCTCTTCATCAAAAGTAATTCCTAACTCAGGGTAAGAGATTGCAGGAAAGTCCTTTTTAATTTTCATCCTAAAAGATGTATAAGGTGATGCATCGGCACCTAATATAATTGGTGCATCACCTTCTGCTCCTGGAAGATAGTCTTCTACAAAAAGCGATAGCGTTACGTAGGGGGGGGTTGGGTATTTATAAGTAACTACCACGTCACCAGTAGATGGAAGCCCTGCATTTAAAGTAACTATGTCGCCAAGGGGGTAATCTTGTCGACTTAAATTCCAAGAGCCAACATCAATGCTATTTGGTCCAATTGCGACTGAAATACTTGTTTCACTTACATTGTTGTCGGGTAGCTCAACTTGTATCGGATCAGGTGAACTCGCAGGATAAATTATATCACTATTCCATTGATTTGCATCGTGATAAGTATCATAGAAAACCACGATATTTCCTGCATCGATAATATCTGAAGCGAGGGTGAGACTGTCGGGACTATTTGTTGAGTTTAAAGTCCACTGCGCAGGAGGTACATAGACATTTCCGTCCATATAAACAGCTAAAGAGTCGCTAATGACATCATCATGAAATAAGGCCACAGCGACATCATTTGACTCTATGTTATAATTAATAAGTATCTGGTTACCCTCTAGCAGTGGATCTATACTAGGATCTACGGTCACCTCAAAAGTATCATTATCTAGCTGAAAGTTGGCGTCGTAAGATGTGCCTCCAATGGTCATACTCATGTCATCTATCTTATCTTCACCCGTTGTACATTCACCTGAGGCAAGACAGCTCAAATCAAAACTAACCCCAGCATTTAAATATCCCCCGTGATCCTCTGCGGTTACAGGACGTTGACCACGATAAGCCGTATTGGTATTTTGATTTAAGGTAGTGGTATGAATTACATCATAGTCTAGAGTGACATCTCCTCTGTTTGGTCCCTTTAAGGTCAGGGTATCGGGGCCAGGAGACCTGACATCAGTAAACTCCCATTGATTGGCATCAACTGTAACACCATCTACTTTTAGAACGATTGACTCTTTGTGAATGTGATCATGGGGGAGCTCTAATATATAATCTAGAGAGTTTGCTCGATACTCAACAAATATGTCTTCATTGATATACCCCACTCCTATACCGCTGTTTATAGTTATTGTATTGGGAGTACTTAGTGAGTAGCTGCCTGGATCAATTGTTTCATTTTTAATTTTTACCTCAATGATTCTTTCTACGAAGTCAGCACTTATAGTATAGTTTGTGTTGTTACCGTTATCGTACAAAAAGAAGCGTTCAGTAACGTTGACATCCCCCCTATAGAAAATTTCTGGATCATAATCTTCCACACGGGTAATCGTTTTTGACAATTCACCATCAGTGTCGGGTGCCACCTTTAGTGACAAGCTTTGTGAGTTTGCATCATAATTGGTGTCGCCAATAATAAAAATATTGCGGTCTACATCACCAGCATACCTAAACAATTCATTTTGCCCCCAACTAAGTGTGATATCGCTGTTTTGAACCCTATCAGGTATACTACTTCTAACCGCAACATATAACATTTGATTATTTTCATCGACTCCTCCTCCCTCATCAACTTGAAAGAGGTAGTTGTCTAACAATTCACCGCCTTGGATGGTCATATCTACATCATTTACATCTTGCATATTTACAATGGTTGCAAGGTCTTCATTTGGATCCCATGAAATAATGACATTTCTAATTACTTCAACTGTCGACCCACCGTCTTCACTTAGCCCCACACTAAGTTCGATGGCGCCATTATATCCAACCTCTTGTTTTGGGGTTACAGTGACAAGGACGTTTAAGTCATCATCGCTTTGTCCTGCCGTCGTGGTAAGAGTAAACTTATTATCGAGACGGGTGAAATCATTACTATCAACCATAATGATATCGTTGCTATTATGATCCACAACACCAGTATCCGATGAAACGAATACGATTGTAATTTCTTGATTGTTTTCTTCAATATCTGTGGCTCCCCCACCTTCATCCACAATTAAATTGAAGCTTATAGATTCCCCCTCGACCAAAGTCTGACCATCTACAGGGTATCTATCATTTGGCTCTGCCGATACAAACACCGGATCATCATCGACAGCAATGATCTCAATGTTGACTACATCATTGGCCTTCCAGTAGTCACCTGCTGCCCTGTAACCATCTTCATCACTCACATCTACGTTAAGAGGAATTGTACTGCCGCTGGTGTGAAAATTTTCAGTGGGCAAGATATTTAACAGCAGCGGATAACTTGCAGCATTGTTGTCCATGTCGGCAACTGTAAAAATTTTGGCCCAAGTCCTCCCTGCTGCAAGACAGGCTGCAGAGGTAGTGTCGCTGAGATTTTCAACACACTCACCGGTGGTCCAGGTATAAGGAGCGGTACAGTCTTCTTGACGAGAGAAGGCGCTGTTACTGCAAGCCCCAACAGTTAACACTTCCCCAAATCTCCACGTAGCTACTATATCGTTATAATCAATAATATTTTGATCACCACTATAAACTCTAACAACAAGTGTCTGGTTATCCTCAGGAATACCTCCGCCTTCATCAATATTAAAAGATAGACCAGCTATAATTCCGTCTTCTTGAATGCTAACCGTAGCGTCATTTGCATCTATGCTCGGTGGAGATTCAACAGGTGTCCATGTTACAAAGAAGTTATCTACAATCGTATATGCTCCCCTAAAGTCATCAAGGGATACGGTGTAGCTTAAAGTGCCATTGTATCCAACATAGGGTGGACTTATTGCAACACTTATATTCTGAGTATGTGCGCTAGCATTTACAGCTTCTGTTGTAGTATAAATATTATTTCCGTCTTGAAGACTAATGCCGACAGCTGCGTCTCCTGAATAGTTAGACGTAATTTTTACTTTCACATATTGATAGTCTTCGTCGCTTCCCCCCCCCTCATCGACATTAATCGAAAAGTTGACATTTTCATCCTCTTCTACAGTGGCATCTGCAACTGCAGCTACTAGAGTTGGTACATCATCAACTTTATTAATCGTGACAAAAAATGAAGTATTGGGATCTTCAGTGGACGGGTTGCCGGCAGTATCACTATCTCGAACATAAACATCTAATTTAATTGCACCGGTATTTTGAGTATGAACATCTTCATCTGGTCGTATATTAATTTTCATCAAGTTGATCAGTGAATTAACTGTGCCGTCTGGTAAATTACAAGTGAAAGTATTTGCGGTCGCAGAGGGTGATACACAAGGTGAGTCCTTCCAGAGAATAGATATATCGCTTCCTCTAATAATATTCTGATTATTGCTTACTACCAGAATTTTCATTGACTGATAATACTCACTAGATCCTCCTCCCTCACTTGTCACCATATTGTGAGTAAGAGTTGTGCCTTCGGCCATTGTCTCAAACTCACTTCCTTGGTAATTTAGTACATACGGAGGGTCGTTAAACTCACTTACGGTCAACTCGAATGACTCAGTTGTTTCCCATGTAAAGGAATCGTCGTCATTACTGGCCTTTATCGAAATTGTAACTGGTCCATCAATAGTTGTTACATGCTCTGCCGCGGTTGGAATTGTTAGATAAATTATATCAAGGCCCGAATCGGCATTGCCGTCGTTTAATGAAAATATACCATTTTGCGAGGTTATGGAACCGGTACTACTTGTAGCGGTTATTTTTGATACATCTATGATATTGCTGTCACTGCTATCAATGGTAAATTGAATGTTCTTGGCATTATCATAGGCACTTCCACCTTCATCAATAATAATCGAAAGCAGATGATTTGTGTCCTCAACCATTGTTTGAGCTGGTACGGCTTCACCACCTGGTGCAGTGATTACCGGTGGATCAATTACTGGTGTAACTATTAAGTCAAAAGAGGTCGAACTCTGCCAGTTTGAGCCGCCAGTATCGCTAACATCAATAAATATTTTAATTGGAGTAACCGATCCGTCTAAATTTGTGGTATGTGCATTAGCAGTAGGAATCACTCTAACTTTAAGTGGATATAATTGGGCACCTTGGGTCCCTTTTGGTATCTCATATACTCCTGGAGACCTGGTAGTTAGTGCACGTGAATTCCAAAAACCTCTGATACTGTTAAGTGGCGCTAGCGATAAATTGGAGCTTCTAAATTTAACAAAAATCCGATCACTATCTTCATATGATCCTCCCCCCTCATCAATAGTAGCGTCATGGTAAGCCAAAGAGGTATCTTCATCAATAGTCTCTGTGCTTGTGGTTGTATTGACTGCAGTTGGCACATCATTCACCCTACGCCAAGTTACTTTAAAATCCTGATATGTCGGATATGTGGCACCACCTTCATTGCTTAGTTCTACCTTGAAGGTTGCGACACCATTAAAATCCCTATCGCGATCTGGCAGAATTAATACCTCAGTATTCGCCATAAAATCAGCACTTACTCCAACCGGATCCTCTGTTGTATAGGTATTTCGTTTTACGCCATTGATATATACATCAAGGTTTTCATCAACAACATTTGGGTTTTGGGATGTAATTCTAATAGTTACGTTTTTATCGTCCTGAGTAACCCCACCACCTTCATCAACGGCAAGATCTAAAGCAACACTTTCACCTTCTGAAAGAACCTGGTCTAATATGTAGTTTCTAATTACTGGATCTGAGGGACCAATTTTTTCTTTGTAGTACTCTTCAGGAGTTAGAGAATCTTCATCATTAGTGTCACCTTCATTTAAACTAACAGGTGGCAAGCACCCCCATAGCAGGAAGTGAAAAAGAAATGAAATAAGGACATAATAATTTTTAACCATGTCTATATTTTCTCCCCACCTATAAAATTATCCCACCTTCATTATCGGTTTTTGTGAATAATAACTTTAAAATCAATTAGTTAATTAGGGTAGATTAGTATATATCAACAGCGCGATAGAGGGGTGTTATCTGCCCAAGTGCCAATAAATCTTGACAATTTTACCATGTGATTTATGGTCATCACTTCCTGCCTAATGAAAACGAGCAGTTGTAAATAATATGACGGTGGCTTAAAATTTAAACACATGCTTATAAGTAGATGATTGTTTGAATAATGGGACTGCCATGAATATGAGATTAATGCTAATAATAATAACAATAATATATTTAACATCCAATATCACACCACTAGGAGCAAAAGTAGAGATCAGTGAAGACTTGATTGTAAATTTAATTCAAAAAAGCCCACCAACCATCCAAAAGCTTAAAGCATCACTGCTACAGCAAAAATATAATGTAAATAGCTTTAAAGAGGCATTTTCTTGGAAACTAAAAATGGGTGGCACTTATGACAAAAGCACAGAGTATCCCTTCAGCGAATACGCCCCCGTTACAGACCAAGCGACAACACTCTCAGTTGGAGCGACAAGACCTCTTATTAATGGCATGAATGTTGCTGCAAACATATTTACAGGTCAAGTAAGCAATACATATCTAAGTGATGCTACAACCTCAGGGGTGACTGTGCAATTTGCAATGGACCTACATAAGGATCTATTGGGCAAAATCAGCAAAACTAAATTAAATCTTTTACACCTTTTTCAGGAAAAAGAAAGTTTGCTAAATAAGATTCGGGTACATGCTTTTTATCAAGAAATCAGAAAACTATATTGGAATATGGTAGCAAATAACGAGTCACTCAATGTTACAAAAAAGCTGCTAAAAACTTCTATCAGACAGTCAAAAAATGCTAAAAAGAGAATGGCAGATTCTGTTGCCGATTCAGGTGAGGTTGCTCGCTATGAATCTCAAGTGGCTTCAAGACGAGCAAGTATTGTCTACTTTGACTATCTTATGAAGGCACCTCAAAGAGCGATTAAAGAATACTTACCTGAGTTAAAAGATGAATTACTGTCTCTTTTGCCCTATACTTTAGAGACCACCATTTCCAATTTTTTAATTTGTACCAGTATTATTAAAAATGTTAATCATGTACCCTTAGAATATACACTGTATGATGAAGTAATTAATATCCTCAAAAAACAGCACATTGCTAGTGATAAAATAACAAATAGCCACACAGACTGGGATTTAAGTTTAACTTCACAAGTTCAAACTACCGGAAAAGATTATGAGTACCTTGACTCTTTTGGCAAATTGATTAACGAAGCAAAGGTAAACTACTCTGTGGGTATAAACTTCAATATGCCACTTGGTGGAAAAGTTAAAACTACTAGAGATACAAAAAGATTACTTGAGAGGTTGCGCTACGATTCAGAAATAGTTGCAATCGAAGGAAAACTTAGCGCCTATCATCACCAAGTTGTTGAATCGATAACCTTACTGCAACAAGTGATGATTCATCAAGTGACAAACTCTGCTAAGTTGGCCCATAGTCTTAAAATTGCCCAAAAAAAATATAACCAAGCCCGAATTCCTGTGCGAGATTTAATCAATGACCAAGATGCTCTTTTAGAAAGCAACCTAAGTGAGATCAAAACCAAACTAATGATTATTACTACTCTACTAGAGTACTTTTCTGTTTTCACAGAAACTCCATGTGAGCTCAACAGGAAAATTAAGCTATGAAAACTCTGGCAAAATTTTTTATCAACAACTACAAGTTAACAATAGTGATCTCTGCTTTTATGGTAGTTTATGGATGGATGGGAATCAATACGATGAATTCAGAAAGTTTCCCTTCTGTCGATATTGGTGTTGCCATTATCACAACGTCTTACGACGGAGCATCCGCTGAAGATATAGAGATTAAAATCACCAAGCCCATAGAGGATGAGGTTCGAAGTGTAAGTGGTGTAAAAGATGTGAAGTCAGTTTCTCAGTCCGGGCTTAGTACTATCGTTGTGCGACTAGATATTGACAATGTTGATGTCGAAAGTGTTATGAGTGATCTTCAAAAAGCAGTAGATCGCGTATCAAACCTCCCTTTTGATCTGGGAGATCCTCCCAAGTTTAAAGAGCTAAATTCCGAAGAGTTTCCCGTTGTTGAAATTGCAATTAAAGGTAGCAACATTGGTCGTTTCAGAGACTTGGCCGCAGATGAGCTTAAAGATGAAATTGAAGACATTAAAGATGTATTAAGTATCCAGTTTACAGGATTTGTTAAAAGGGCATTTCAAGTAGAACTTGATACTCAAAAGCTTAAAAAATATCACATCGGAATTGATGAAGTATTATCAAAGATAAAACATAGAAACGTAAATCGCCCTGCAGGACATATTAAAGATGACTCCAAGCAAACTTTATTGAGAGTCGAAGGAAAAATTAAAAGTAATAAAGACCTTGAAAATATTTTAATCCGTTCTAATTTTTCTGGGCAGAAAATCTACCTACGAGATGTAGCAAATATTCTTGACGATGAAGAAGAAAAGAAGATAATAACCAGATTAAATGGGGAAGAGTGTACCCTTTTAATTATAAACAAAAAAGGTGGTGCAGATACAATTTCTCTAGTTAAAATGATTATGAAAAAAATTAAAATCTTTAACAAGAGATACCAGAACAAACTCACCACTAAAATTTATCACAATGAGGGTCTGGAAGTAAAAAACCGACTGGAAGTGCTTTTTAGTAATGCCATAAGTGGCCTAGTATTAGTCATTATTTTTCTACTCCTATTTTTACCGGGAAAAATTGGTGTAGTCGCAAGTTTTTCTCTTCCACTAGCAGTTTTAACCACATTTGGTGCCATGTTTAGTTTGGGAATGAACCTAAATGCTGTAACAATTTTGGCATTAGTGATTGCCTTAGGTATGTTGGTTGACAACAGTGTAGTTATCAGTGAAAACTTTAACCGCCTAAGAAGTGAAGGTGAAAACCTTCTTGAAGCTGCCTTAGACTCTGTAGCGCAACTTTGGCTACCAATCACAGCAACGGCATTTACAACTATCGCCACCTTTCTTCCCATGTTAGTCACTAGGGGTGTAATGGGTGAGTTTATAAAAAACATACCAATCGTCGTTACATTCGCACTTTTAATTAGTCTTCTTGAGAGTTTTTTCTTGTTGCCTATGAGATTAGTAAAAGTTGAAAAATTGTTTGGCAAAAACAAACAAGATAAAACTACAAAACATGACTGGTTTGAACCCATTGCTGATAAATTTGAATGGCTGATGAGCAAGTTTGTCAGACAAAGATACATCGTCGCATTTGTATTTATAATAACTGTTTCATTTTCTTTATACATAATTGTTAAAATTAATAAATTCATTTTATTCCCTGCAGAAGAAACAAAAATGTATTTTGTGCGTTTTCAAACGCCCAGAGGGACAGTGCTTAAAAAAACTGATCAAGTGCTTACTAGGCTAATGAGTGATATAAAAAACAAAATGGGAGATAAAGTTGAGCATATTGTAGGTAGGGCCGGAACCTCTTCTATGGGAGTTATTGATCCAAGAGGAAAGGTCGGCAACAATGCCGGTGTAATCACCATATATGTTAGTGACTACGTAAAATTTAATTACCCCCACACAGAAATATTAAACACTTTGCGCTCTATTAATACTGATTATGTTAACAAAATAAATTTTGAAGCACAGATCAACGGTCCTCCAGTGGGCGACCCCATCAATGGAAAGTTTCGTTCAAATAATATGGAGGCCCTTACAGAGCTAGTGGACAAGGTTATCATTGACTTAAACAAGGTTAACGGAGTTTTTGATATTCAGTTAGATGACGTTGTTGGAGATGATCAGATATACATAGACATAAACCACGTCAAAGCCGACAGGTTAGGGCTAAACGTAGACCTTATCAGCAACACTATTAAAACGGCGATATCCGGAAAAAAAATATCCGATGTTAATTTAAATAATAAGGACGTAGACTTATTCGTTCGGTTTGGTCCAAGCTATCGCCGCAGCGTTGATGACTTAAAATCAATTAAGATTATGGACAAAAGAGGCAACTTGATATCACTAGGAGATCTTGCTAGTTTTCGCAAAGAGGAGGGATCCATTCAAATAAAGAGGTTTGACTATAAAAGAACGAAAACATTAACGGCTAATGTCGATGAAAAAATAATTACAGCATTTGAAGCTACTGGTGAACTTAAAAAAATATATGCAAAGTATGAATCACTCTACCCAGAAGTTTCATTAGTATTTGGTGGGATGGAGGAGACCACCAAGGAATCACTAGAAAGCTTATTCCAAGCACAAATCTTATCGCTAATTGGTGTGTTTGGACTTTTAGTTTTTGTCTTTGGCAGTTACCTACGTCCTATAATTATTATGAGCACTATCCCTTTAGGGTTTTTAGGATTTTCAGTTGCATTCTACTTTCATGATAAACCCACCAGCTTTTTATCATTAATTGGAATGGTGGGCCTTGGTGGTATTATAGTCAATTCTGGCATAATTCTAATTAGTTTTATTGATAATATGATTGATAGTGGGCACATGTCACTGGAGCAGGCCCTTGTAAAAGCTTCCAGGATAAGACTACGAGCTGTTTTAGTAACATCTCTAACCACAATAAGTGGTCTAATGCCTACCGCGTACGGAATCGGTGGATCTGACGCCATTTTAATTCCCATGACCATGGCAATGGCCTGGGGATTAACTAGCGGCACAATATTAACCTTAGTTTGGGTACCTTGTGCCTACGCCATTTTGGAAGACTTCAATCAACTTGTAAAAAAGATCTTCCAATTTAACAAACAAAGACTCATAGAGAGTGAAGCCTGTAGTGATTAATCTTTTATGCGCTGACACGTAACTACATTGTGCGTAAATGACTCTGCAAACGAAGCCAACAACAAGTTTCAACATGTTACAGTAAAATGGCAAACAGCACTAGTTTCTCATGATGTATTTAGAGCATAAAACCGGCCCAGTGCCCAAACAATTTTAGTTGCTATTTACTGTAAATAACAATAATATTTTCATTTCAGTAATCAACACACTAACGTCATAACGCTTGGGAACTAATATGAATAACGAAGAAAACCAAGAAGAAATAAATGCCATACCAACTTATTCACTACATAGTGTACAAACAAATTTCCCAGGTATGCAAAACCCTGTCATCATTATGCAGGATAATATGACCGAGGATAATAACGGCACACCCGCTCCAGGTGTAAAAAACTATATTGAGCAAAAGTACCCTACTTTTAAAAAAGCCGCACAATCAACTTTTTCTAAAGAAGGTCTCACAGGTGTTGTCACAACTTGCAACAAGTTAACTTCTGAAAGCAAAAACTACTTGTCGGCGTTACCTATTAAGCAGTATGCATATAATAGCAGTCAATATTTAAAAAAAATTACTAACAAATTAATTTCAGATGCCGAAAGCAGTCCCTACCTACCTGCTCCAGTTGCAAGAAATTTTACTCAAGAAAATCTTAGAAGAGTAAGAAAAAAAATGGCCCTGGATCGAAGCATGGTAGTTGCTAGTTATCGTTTTAGTAGCGACACTTTTTCAAACCTTTATAAAAAGCTGGCCACTGGCAGCAAGATCTACTTCACAGAACAATCCATAAAAGAGTTTGCAAGTAATAGATATAATGATCTAAAAGCAATCGGCACATTTTTTGCGAAACTTGCACACAAGATCATTAGCAAGGTATGGTCTTTTCTAAAGGGCTTAACCCAAAAGGAAGATGACAATCCTTATAAAGGACAAGGTGAAGTTCAACTACGCAGCAATCTAGCAAGCACTATCGATAAAATTACTAAAAAGATTGATCGATTTGAGTCAAAACTAGATATCCAGATTAAAGACAC
This sequence comes from Bacteriovoracaceae bacterium, assembly GCA_016784965.1. GTDB lineage: Bacteria > Bdellovibrionota > Bacteriovoracia > Bacteriovoracales > Bacteriovoracaceae > JADHTQ01. Next base: position 35,070 of record JADHTQ010000001.1, read on the forward strand.
CTATGACTGGGATAACCTCAGTGACGGTGCCTTTGCCTTTTAATTTCGATGAATAGCAATCACGAATTATTTTCTTATTTAAAAGAATTATCTGACAATAATCAAAATCTTAAAGAAATTGAAGCTTCTGCTTGGCAAAAATTTGGTATGGAGTGTTCATGCTTGGTTTTAGACTCAACTGGTTTTACACGTACTTCAAAACAACAAGGTATTGTGTATTTTCTAATCCTAATTGCCAAGATGAGGGAGTTGGTGCTTGATATTTTAAAAAAGCACAATTGCATCTCCTATCGATTCGAAGCAGATAATGCGTATGCAGAATTCCCAACTAGCACCCATGCCCTCAATGCCTCAACCTCGATCCATCAGGCAATTAATAAGCTTGCCATTAAACTTAACACCAACGAAGAGTATAAAGTTTGTATCGGAATTGGCTTTGGAAAAGTGCTAAATGCTGGACATGAAGGAGTCTATGGAGAACAGATGAATTTGGCGTCCAAACTAGGTAAAGACTTAGCTGAAGGAGACCAAACACTTCTTACTGAGTCTGCATATTTGTCGCTTAGTACAAACGAGCAAAACAAAAAAAACTTCACAAAAAAAGAAATCATATTGTCAAAAACGCCAATCACATATTATGAGATGTAGATTTATTAAATGTTTAAATTAATACATTACATTTTAGGCCTAACCATCTTGACAATTCTTTGTCCAGCTCTTGCTTTTAAACATGAGTATAAAGGGCAAATTAGTGCCATTGATTACTTTAATAAAAATAGAGGTATTACGTATAATACATTTGGGATCCGCTATATCCCAGATCTAACACTAACGTATCAAGTCAATGATCACAATTCATTCGACTTAAATACCTCCATCGATAGTTTGTTAAGCTTTAAAAAAAATAACGGATCATCATTTAATTTAAAACTTTATAGATTAAAAGGACGTCTAACCACACCTCAAAGTGATACACGCATTGGTTTGCAAAAAATAAATTTTGGACCGGCCCAAATTTTAAGATCTATCAAATGGTTTGATAACATTGATCCCACAGACTTATTAAAAATAACTGACGGTGTATGGGGACTTAGATTTCGCTACTACTTTTTAAACAATGCTAACATTTGGTTTTGGACCCTTTATGGCAACAATGATCTCAAAGGGTATGAAACTGAGGTCACAAAAAAGAACACTCCCGAGTTTGGAGGAAGAATACAATACCCAAACACCTATGGCGAGCTTGCCTTTACCTTCCATACAAGACAAGTAACAAATTATGAAAAGCGCTATGCAATTGATGGAAATTTCGATTTGGGAGTTGGGGCTTGGTTTGAATTGGTTGCTATCGACACAGATAGTATTTTTTGGAAAAATATGTTTACTGTCGGAGTGGATTACACATTTGAGTTAGGAAGTGGTCTATACATACTCACAGAACATAACTCCAAAGCAACGACTAAGGGTCTATTCACTTTTGGGAGCAATATCAACACTACCGCTATCGAATTTAGCTATTCTTTAAACATAAATTACCACCTATTATATATTTTAACCCATAGTTGGTATCACAAACAAAGTTACCATCTCGTGAGATTAGAGTCTACGTATAATGATTGGATGATAAGTATTGATCTTATGTGGAACAAAGAATCTGCCAATGAAAGTTCAACTGTGAGCAATTTAGGAAAGGGCCTTCAAATAATGATTGTTAATAATCATTAAAGGATCAAGTTATGCAGGATACTCTTATTAATATACACAATCTATCCAAACACTACTCTATCGGTGGTGGACAATTTAGTGCACTTAAAAATGTTGATTTAAAAATTAATGCTGGTGATTTTATGGGACTAGTTGGGCCCAGCGGCTCAGGAAAGACGACCTTGTTGAATGTAATAGGAGCACTTGACTCTCCTTCAGAAGGGAGTGTTGAAGTTTTAAAATTAAAAATTGAAAACATTAGTGCCAAGCAGGCAGCTAAACTTAGAAAAGAGAAGCTGGGTTTTATTTTTCAAACCTATAATCTACTGCCTGTCTACAATGTATATGAAAATATCGAGTTTCCTCTTTTACTTTTACAATTGTCTTCTACTCAAAGAAAAGATTTAGTAATGCAGGCACTAGAATGGGTCGGTTTATTAGATAAAGTTAAATCAAAGCCTGCCCAATTATCTGGAGGGGAATGTCAAAGAGTGGCCATAGCTAGAGCAATGGTTAAAAAGCCTCAAGTGGTATTAGCTGACGAGCCCACTGCTAATTTAGATGCCAGAAATTCCCACAATATTTTACAAACTATGGAAAAGCTTAATCAATTACTTGGAACAACCTTTATCTTTGCCACTCACGATGCAAAAGTCATTGGCTATTTAAAAAGAAAGGTCACTTTAATCGACGGACGTGTTGAAGAAGATATTACACTTCCACCGAGAGGCCCTCAATGTTGATTTTTAAACTAGCCTATCGAAATATTAAAGGTGCAGGAATTAGAACCTGGCTTAACGTTGTTGTTTTATCACTTGCTTTTGTTTTGATTATTTTTAGCCAGGGCATGATTGATGGCATGAATGAGCAGATTATCACCACCATGCAAGATACCGAAATTGGCGGTGGACAATATTGGCATCACTTATTTGATCCATATGACCAGTTCACCATCGAAGATGGTCATGGAGAACTTCCTGTCAAACTACAAGAGTTGGTCAACAAAAGGTTGGCTACCCCAATGCTCTGGGTACCAGGATCTATATTTCCTGATAGAAGAGTGCAGGCCGTTGTCCTTAAAGGCATCGATGTTGACCAAACAATTATTCAACTGCCATCTGATAAACTTAAAATTAACGACAAAAATATAATCCCCGCCTTAATTGGCACTAGGATGGCAAAGCAGACCAAGTTAAAAATTGGAGATTTTGTTACAGCACGGTGGCGTGATAAAGACGGAACTTTTGATGCCACAGATGTAAAAATCGTTCACATTATGAGTACTCTTGCCCCTAGAATGGACTCTCAGCAGATTTGGCTTCCAATATCTACACTTAGACAGATGATTGACGGCAAAGGCCACGCCACAGTACTAACCCTAAAAAAAGATATTGGGCCAGTACCTATTGTAGATAAATGGATTCACCGTGACCTAAATTACCTCTTAAAAGAGATCAGAGCATTGATTAAATCAAAAAGAGTATCAACCCTAATATTTTATGGGATATTATTTGGCATGGGGCTTCTGGCAATCTTTGACACCCAAGTCTTGGCCATTTTCCATAGAAAAAAAGAGATCGGCACTCTAATGGCACTTGGAATGGGCAGGTGGAGCGTTATTAGTTTATTTACCCTAGAGGGGAGCCTCCACGGAGTATTGGCCTATTTGCTAGGTGCAATCTATGGAGTACCATTGTTAGTTTATACTTCCACCACAGGTATTCCACTGCCTGAAATAACTGATGAAATGGGGATTGCCATGGGCAGTACTCTCTATACTCGATATGGTATCCCAGTGCTGCTTGCAACTATGTTGATATTATTTCTCACAGTAGTTTTTATAAGCTTCCTGCCAACTAAAAGCATTGTAAAATTAAAACCCACAGATGCACTGAGGGGGAAGATGGCATGATTAAATTCATTTTAAAAGGACTTATTTATGATAGACAACGCAGTTGGTTTCCCATTATTGTTATTGCTCTTGGAGTGATGCTTACTACCCTCCTTTATTGTTACATGCAGGGAGTAAGTTCTGACATGGTTGATATCAATGCCAAAATTGATACTGGCCATGTGAAAATTATGACACATGAGTATGCCAAGATTGCCAGTCAAGTTCCCAACGATTTGGCAATTTGGGATCTAAGTAAATTCTTAAATAAAATTAAAAAAGAATATCCCATTGATTGGGTTGCCCGTATTAAGTTTGGAGGACTTTTAGACATCCCTGATGACAAGCGAGAAACTAAAGCTCAAAGTACCGTCTTTGGTATGGCTTTTGATTTGTTATCAAAAAATACTACTGAAATTGATCGCTTAAAACTAAAATTGGCCATTGTCAGAGGACGTCTTCCACAAAACCCTGGCGAAATTGTTATTAGTGAAAAATTAGCAAACAGCTTGCAAATTAAGTTGGGTGAAGCGGCTACTTTAATAAGCTCGACCTCTACTGGCAATATGGCAGTTCACAACTTTTTGATAGTGGGCACAACCCATTTTGGCATTTCCAATCTAGACCGCAACATAATTATCGCAGATATTTCAGATATTCAATATGCCCTAGACATGGAAGATGCCGCCTCAGAGCTACTTGGTTTTTTACCGACTGGTTTTAATAAGGCAAAAGCTCTAAAAATTAAAAGCAATTTTAACTCACCCCAAATGACCATGCTTACTTTAGCCGATCAAAATGGTCTTGGGGAATACTTAGATCTCATTGGAATTAAGTTATCAATAATCATTTCAGTCTTTGTTCTGGCAATGTCTATAGTTTTATGGAACACAGGACTTATGTCCGGCATTAGGCGATATGGCGAGATTGGCTTACGCTTGGCCATAGGTGAATCTAAAGAAGAACTATATCTGTCTATGATTTTGGAGGCAATTCTTGTTGGGATCATTGGCTCCCTTATAGGAACCGTTTTGGGACTTTTGGCTGCCTACTACCTTCAAGAAGTTGGAATTGACACCTCCGAACTTTTAAAGGGATCAAAGATGTTAATGTCCACAACAATTCGGGCAAAAATTACTACAACCAGCTACTTCATAGGATTTGTCCCAGGTATATTATCCATGTTATTTGGTACTATGATAGCAGGAGTTGGTATATTCAAAAGAGAGACAGCTTCACTTTTTTATGAATTGGACGTTTAGATGAATAGAAAAATCCATGTCATATTGACAATCTGCTTTATTTTTATAAGTGCTGCTATACAAGCAAATGATCTACTAAATAACCCACCAACTGGTGCCACCATCTTAAAAAACATCGACAATAACCTTCATGTTGATAAAGCAATCACTCATACCAAAATGGTGATTTATAGACGCAATAGAATTAACACCATTAAGGCCAAAACGTGGATAAGTGGCAAATATAATGCATTTACTGAATACCTATATCCTTTGAGAGAAAAGGGAAAAAAGATGCTAAAGCTGGGGGACAAGCTTTGGACTTACATCCCAGAACCCAGTGATAGAATTATTACAATCTCAGGACACATGTTACGCCAGTCCCTTATGGGTTCTGATCTTTCTTATGAAGATATGATGAATAACGATCCCCTGACTTCTCAGTACAATGCCAAAGTGATAGGTCTTGAGTCACTTTTAAATAGGGAGTGCCTAGTCCTGGAGTTAGTTGCCAAATTAAATGGTCTCTCCTATGAGCGTCGCAAACTGTGGGTGGATCCCTCCAGGTGGCTACCCTTAAAAGAAGAACTGTTCGCTAAATCCGGCAAACTTTTAAAAAGAACTGTGATTAATGAAGTCTTTAAAGTTGAGGGGCGTTGGTATCCAAAAAAAATGACTTTTAAAGACATGCTCTCAAAGGGCAAAGGAACCGAATATCATATTGAATCAATCGAGTTTAAAAAAAACATTCCCTCTCATATCTTCTCAAAAGCAGCCCTGCGCAAATAAACTCTATGCACCAATTGTAACTATCCAAGCTGTTTAATCAAGACTTTACAAGTTTTTAAAAAATAATATTGTTAATGGCCATAATTTATATAACTATGGTAATAAAATTCACAGTGTAATAATTTGGCGCGCCTTGCGTCTACCATGATTAACTTGGAGTCAGTTCATGAATTGTGCAAAAATGATTTGTAGGTTTTTAGAAAAATGTAACGTCGATAAAGTGTTTGGAGTTCCAGGATATGCCAATAGTGCCATCTATGTCGCATCTGATGATTCGGTAATGGTTGACGCCATAACTGCCAAACATGAAGGTGGTGGTGCTTGGATGGCTTACGGTTACACTATGGCAGGCAGAGAGTTTGGTGTGTGCTCATCTACAAGTGGTCCCGGAGTGGCCAATACCGTTTCAGCTGTGTATGCAGCTTTTGCCAATTCAGCACCAGTGTTGGTTTTATCGGGTCAAGCCGATACTAACAAATTGGGCAAAAATGCATTTCAAGAAATTAGCTCAAAAAATCATAGAGTTCCAGACATAATGCAAATTATGTCAACTATGACAAAAATGAATGTAATGTTAGATAACCCCGCATCACTCCAAGAGACTCTAGCGCAAGCTTATTTTGCTCTTACAACAGGTCGAAGAGGGCCCGTTCATATAAATATCCCTTGTGATGTATTGTTAAGCGAGTGTCCAGATATTGATTTTAGTTTTATTGAAAATAAAAAAGAAAGTTTCACAGAACCAACTCCCAAGCTTGATGAATTCATAAAGCTTAAATCAATGTTGAAAGAGTCAAAGTTTCCCTTAGTTCTAGTAGGAAGAGGTTGTCTTAGATCAGCAGAAAAAGTAGAAGTATTTATTAAAAAAGTTAATCTCCCCTTTGCCACAACGATTCAATCAAAAGGTCTAATCAAAAATAGTTCTATTAACAATTTAGGTATGATTGGTATGCTTGGATCTTTAAGGGCCAGGCAATACATTGAAGATCTTTGCGACACAATCATAGTTCTTGGTAGTTCTTTGAATGAGTTTTCAACATATGGTCTCTCCGACTGGGTTTTTGACAATAAAAAACTAATTAGAGTCGATATCGATGAGCTTGAATTTGAAAAAAATTATATTGCTGACCTTAACATCCACTCCGATGTTACTCAATTCATATCTGCCTTTGAAAAATTACTAAACTATGATTTTGAAACATCCTACGATGCTGATCTGACTGCTGCCTATCTTTCAAAATTTCCTATATGCAAACAAGTTGAGACCGCCCCTCATATTGATCGCAAAGTTATGCCCTATGATGTAATCAAATTGTTAAATGAGTTTGCTCCAGAAAACACCTTGTTTTTAGGTGATTCTGGAAATGCTGCCATTTGGGGAATTCATTACTTAGAACTAAAAGGGAAACAAAATTTCATGCAAGACATGAACTCAGGATGCATGGGATCTGCCATTATGGCTTCTATAGGCGCAAAACTTGCAAATCCTGGTCGTCCAGTAGTTGCTATCTGCGGTGATGGTACATTTATGATGAATGCCATGGAAATTCATACTGCTGCCGAACATAACGTACCCATCGTCTGGTTAGTTTTAAATGATCACAAGTATAGTGTTGTTCAACAAGGAGACACAAATCGTTTTGGAAATAGTGTTGGAGCAACTTTTAAAAATGTAAATGTAGCTGAAATTGCAAAAGGGTATGGGGCTGATGCAATACTCATAGAAAGCACCAACTCTCTAGAAAAGATTTTTAAAAACCTCAGCACTTTAACCAAACCTTTAGTTTTGGATGTGAGGATTAATGAGCTTAGCATACCTAAAGTTTATGACCGAGCAAAGAAGGCCAAGAAAGCCTCAACACAAAATAGTAACCTTGAGCATAGTAACTCTAATAAATGATGTTGAGAATAAGCACCAAAGTATGAATTTGTAGTTGTATAATGTAGGGGGAACCTTATAATTGAGTATGAACCTTTAAATGTGAAGTGTATATGCCTACCCAAGAACCATTTAGCAACGCTAATTCAAAATCAAAACTATCAATTCAAGTGGAAGGAGATGATTTTTTAAATAACTTTTTAGTATCACAACTAAATGCAATTAAAAGAATCTATGGTGAAAAAGCGTACGAACAACAAATAGAAGATTTACAAGTTGATCGTAAGTGGCTATTCAACGGAAAAAACAAGCATAGTTGGGAGTTCCACCATTACTTTTTTACAACATTTAAAAAAAGAAGACCTGATGACTTCGATCTTGCAAAAATCATGGAAGAATTTATCTCTGTACCAGATAATCCAACCACAAAATATATGACAAAATTTTTCATGGCAGTATCTCCTGATATGTTTGAAAAAATTATCATATCTGCTCATCGAAAGATGATACCACTATATGATATTCAGACTGAACACTACGATAAGGGGGTAAAAACCTACTTAAGCCAGACAATCAAATTTAATAAAGAAATATCTCACGAAGCCAAGTTATTATTTTCCACTCTTACGCAAATGGCCATAAAGTACACCTTTACAAACATATTGAAGGTTATGGGCTATAATGACTTGCGTGCAAAGTGTTTTTCTAAAAATGATGATTGTTGTAAGATTGTAGCTAGTTGGTATCGAGTTGGTTCTAGGTTTTCAAACATTACAAAAATACTAACCATTTTGGTTGTTTCATTATTTATTGTCGATTTTTTCTTCCTGCGTTTACCATTTACTGAGCCAAAATACCTGCTTTTGGCGTGTATAACTATAGTAACAATGACCATCTTGGCCATTATAAACTCAAAGAGGCAAGCCGATCATAGAAGGATTATAAATGCTCTGTTTTCAGAAATCTTAGGACACTACTCACATCAAAATAAAATCTCAATGAATACTGTAACTGAGGCAAAATTTAACTCTAGCGTAGTATCTGTATCAGAGATAATTCATGAACTAACTACACCATTAACTGCATCTTTAGGATACCTATCATTAATTGATCTTCTAGCTAATGATTTGGATAAAAAAGAAAGTACACATATAACTCAAGAGATGATGTCGTTTGTTGAAAAGTCCATGAGTTGTTTACAACATCTATCACAAGTTCTATCAAGTATGCGCTTTTTATTTTACTCATCTGCCTCCTCCAGAGATGATGAGAAAAAAATTGTTTCGATTGAAAGTTTGCTAAATAACTGCAAGCAACTTGTAACACAATTTATGGCCAAACAGAGTATAGATATTGTTATAAATCATGAAACCCCAGGGCTTAAAATAAAAGTTATTGAAGAACAAGTTATTCAAGTTGTTTTAAATCTTTTAATTAATGCTGTTCAAGCATTTGACAAGTTACCGCAAAAACAAATTATTACAATAAAATCTACACAAGAAGGCAATAGGTTTTGTGTATATGTAAAAGACCAGGGATGTGGAATTCCGAAGGAGAGTCAATCAGAAATTTTTACCGAGCACCATACCACTAAGGAGAAAGGGTCTGGCTTGGGTCTATCTATTTGCACTAAATTTTTAAAGTACAATGATGGCACGATAGAGCTAGTAGAAAGTATTATGAAGCAAGGTTCAACTTTTAAGATCACCATTCCGCTATATATTGAACAATCATAAAAACAATATTTACATAAATTTAATTAAAAAATAGGAGTTAAAAATTGGGAAGCAAAATAATTGGTATTGGTGGTTATCTACCAGACAATGTTGTTAAAGTTGAAGAAGAAATAAAAAGGGATGATTATTTTGAAAGTCTACAAAAATATTGTGAGGGTGGGTCTAGTAAAAGACATGCAAAAATGAATGACACTCCCACATACATGGGAGTAAAAGCCGCCAAAGAGGCCATCGAAAATTCCAAACTAAGTTTGAGCGAAATTGATATGGTCATATTTTATACTCCATTTTTTGATTATATGGTACCAAGAGATGGAAGCTTTGTTGTTGCACAGTTAGGTCTTAAAAATGCCTGCTGTTGGCACTTGGATGTGGCCTGCACCAGCTTTGTTAGTGCACTAAAGTGCGGACATGCTCTCGTTGAACAAAAAATGCATAAAAATGTGTTGATCATTATATCTACAAGCTGGGTAAGGGTTCACGAAAAAAGTAAAAATACCAGTGCTCTTGGGGATGGAGCTGCTGCAGTTATGCTCACTCATGATCCTATCGAATCTTCACTCATTTGTGTAAAAGAGAGAATTTTTCCAGATTACGTTGATAATTTAACATTAAAGTCACCTTTGATTTCAAAACAACAAGAAGTCTTTATCGTCAATAAAGAAGATTCTTTTAAAGATTTTGTTTTAAAAGGTGTTCCTGAATTTACTCATCAATTTTTGCAAGAATCGGAAGTAGAGATAGAAAGCATTGACTGGTTTATTGCTCATCAGCCAGGAGTTAAAGTTATTCATGCATGGAGCGAATATTTAAACATCCCTTCAACTAAGGCCCTTAGTACTTTTGATCATACTGCAAATATGACTGCAACAAATATTCCATATATTCTGTATGAATTTACACAAATTGATAAAAAAATTAAAAGGGGAGATACCATTTTGTTTCTCTCAATTGGGGTGGGATTAGTCACTTCGGTTATGGTCTGGAAATACTAACTAATAAGTATCACTTTCTATTTTTAAAATTGTAAATAAGTGTTAACATACTTTAAAATTAAAAAAGATTATTATACTGCTTTTAAGACCGGAGATAAATCATGCAAGATATGACCATCAAATATTTAGGCCATAAATTAAAAAACCCATTTATTATGGCCTCCAGTGGTCTGACAAAAGATATTGATGGAATAAAACGGGCCTACGACGCCGGTGCCTCCGCAATCGTATTAAAATCATATTTTGAAGAACAAATAAATGTTGAATCCACCGATTTTAGCTCAATCCATCCCGAAGGAAGTGATGATTTTTCTAGGTATCAAACAATCGACTACTTACACCTAATAGAGAACAGTCGAAAAGATTTTGATATTCCGATTATTGCCAGCATTAATTGTGTTTCAAAGCAGGGCAGACAATCTCTTGTTAAAGATTTAGAATCCGCAGGAGCTTCCGCTATTGAAATAAATGTTATGTCGATCCCTAAAAAAACTCACTCCGATCTCCCCATGGATCAACACTACTACGACACGCTGCCCAGTAAACCAAACTTTGACACCTCACATACTAAAAGTAGCACTGAGGTTGAAAATGAATTATTTGAAATTGTAAAACAAGTAAAAGAGTCTACTACTTTGCCAATTGTGGTCAAACTTTACCCCTACTATACTTCCATTCAACACGTAGTTGAACAATTGGCCACAAAGTATAATGTGGAGGGTGTAGTACTTTTTAATGCACCGCTGCCGCTTGACTTTAACCTCAAAAGCTTAAAGTTAGAATTAAAAACCAAGGGCTCATCACAAGCTGATATCTTACATAGTTTTAGATGGATATCCTTATTGCACGGACGTATTAAGTGTGATCTCAGCGCCTCAACAGGTATCGCAACCTCCACCGACTGCATCAAGTTTCTACTTGCCGGTGCTAATTCACTACAGCTGTGTTCTTCTGTTTATAAAAAAGGGTACAAAGTAATAGACCAACTCTCAAAAGAACTCTCCAAGTGGATGAAAGCTAACAAATATGACAGTATCGACCAATTTCATGGCACTCTAAACAAGCATATTGATATCAACAAACTTAACTATACTCAATATTCAAAGCTCGATACCAATTTAGAGTAAACTATTTGGTGTGAATATCTAGTTGTGGAAAAGGAATTTGGATCTGTTTTTGTTTAAATTGCTCATTAATAGCATAACGAATGTCTGATAATATAAGATCATAAGTCCATAGTTCATCTACCCAAATTCGAAGTTCAAAAATTAAGGCAGAATCCGCAAAATCTTGAAACAATACAGTTGGCCCGGGGTGACTTAATACTTGCTTATGCTTTTTTGCAATATCCAAAAGTTCTTCTCTAACCACAGAAGCATCGGTTCCATAAGCAACACCAACTTGGATATTTAAGCGTATTCTCTGGCCAGAAAAGCTCTCATTAACGACCTCGTCGGCCACAAATTTAGAATTGGGAACAATAATTGCTACGTCATCTCTAGTGTGAACAATAGTGGCCCTGGCGCCAATATCCTCAACCTTGCCAGACACATCCCCTACCTTAACGATATCACCCACTTTAATGGGTCGCTCAAATAAAATAATTAGACCTGAGATAAAATTAGAGGTGATGTTTTGCAGACCAAAGCCAATCCCAACCATTAAAATGGCCCCCAGGGCAGCAAGTGACTGCATGCTAATTCCAATAGTATCCAGGGTGATTAAAATCCCAATTATGAGAGTTAAATATTTTACAAACCGCTCAATTGATCTTTTAACACCTGGATCAATGTCCTTTTCCCTCAAAAACTTTCTCATAAATTTTTCTGAAAGATTAGAGCAGTAGTAAAAAACATAAAATAGGGTAATGGCCAGTATTAAAGAAAAAACAGATATCTGAGTTCCACTGATCTGTAAAAAAGGTGTGGATATGAAATTCCAAGCTGAATTTGCAAACTTAGTAACAAAATCCATGTCATCTCCTGCAAAATAAGTTTATAAAACAATAGTATTACAAATTAAAAAGAGTATGAATTTATTTTTTATCTTGATTTAAATCAAACAATTTAGATATTGATTACTGTATATTAACATTAGAGTGCAAAACGTATTTCTCATTCAAAGGATATAACTGTGAAAAGAAAGATTATTAAAATTGATGAATATTTATGCAACGGTTGTGGCGATTGTATAGTGGGATGCTCCGAAGGGGCACTAAAAATTGTTAACGGCAAGGCCAAACTAGTAAAAGAAGACTTTTGTGATGGTTTTGGAGATTGCGTGGGCGAATGTCCTACTGGAGCACTAACTGTCGAAGAAAGGGAGGCCCCTGCTTTTGATTTACAAGCAACAAAAGAACACCTTAGAAATACTCAGGGAGAAGAAGCCGTAACTAAAATGATGGATGCTCAAAAAAAGCACTCTGGAGAGCATGATTCAAAAGACCATGATTGCGGATGCCCAGGAAAAAAAATGCACGACTTTTCCGGAAAAAAAGAAGCCAAATCTACAAGTTCTTCAGAATCTTCTGCAAACCCTCAAGTAATCCCTTCAGAGCTTACTCAATGGCCTGTTCAACTCCATCTAGTATCTCCAAGTGCACCATTTTTTAAAAATAGAGAACTAGTTGTCTTAAGTACCTGCTCACCAATTGCAGCTCCAGACGTTCACTGGCGATATGTAAGAGGCAGAAGTGTCGTTGTTGCCTGTCCGAAACTCGATAGAACTGACAACTACATAGAAAAACTTGCGCAAATTTTTAGTGAATCTACTATCCCTAAAGTAATTGTTGCCATCATGGAAGTGCCATGCTGCAAGGGGTTATCAATGATGGTAAATGAGGCCGCTCGTTTATCGGGAAGAGATGATCTTGTTATTGAAGAGCACACTATTGGTTTACAGGGAAATCTATTAAACATTGTATAAATCAAAAAAGTGACTTTACGATGTTTGTGATTGCAACAAGTTGTAATTCGAGGTACACTTCGAATATATTGGAAAAATTCGAGGTGATACTTGAAATATTTAGAAAGAAGCCATAAGTTACTTAAATTACTTTACAAAAAAACATCATTACTTATCTTAGGGCCAAGGGGGGCCGGTAAAAGTTTCTATATTTCACGACTGGTAAACGGAGAAAAAGGTCTATTGACGATCAACCTCCTGGAAACAGATACCTTTAAAAAATACCTGAAGGCCCCTAATCTATTAAGATCGGAAGTAGAATTTCAATTAGAAAAATTTGATAAATCTCTTATCTTTATAGATGAAATTCAAAAAACACCTCTACTATTAGATGAGGTTCACTACTTGATAGAAAAGTATCAACATAGAGTTAGCTTTATTCTTACTGGCTCCTCTGCTCGAAAATTAAAAAAAGAAAAAGCTAACTTACTCGCTGGCAGGGCAATCTACGCACCCTTCTATCCACTAAACTTTGAAGAGATTGATTTTGAAAAAAAATTGGCCAAGATTCTTCAATTTGGGCTTTTACCAAAAAATTATATTGAAGATGATCCAGATATGATTGTTCGTTATCTTAAAGCTTATACCGGTACCTATCTAAAAGAAGAGATCATGCAAGAAGCTGTGGTAAAAAACATAGAAGGATTTAATACTTTTTTAGAAGTAGCCGCTCAGATGAATGCATCACCAGTCAACTACTCAAAAATGGCCAAGCAGGTGTCAATTTCTGACCAATCGATTAAGGGTCATTATCAAATTTTGGAAGATACGTTATGGGCCCACAGAATTCCAGCATGGACTTTTTCAACAAAGAAACAATTACAAAAGGCCCCGAAGTACTACTTTTTTGACAATGGTGTGCTAAACGCTCTAAGAGGTGAACTCAAAACTGAGCTTCAAGAATCATCTTTCCGTTACGAAGATCTCTTTGAAAACCTAGTTGTTAATGAGATTATCAAACTAAACTCCTTAAAAGAGCATGACTATAATATTTATCATTACCGAACATCAGAAGGCACAGAGATTGATCTGATTTTGCAACAAAATCCTAAAACACCTCCAATTGCTATTGAAATTAAATCATCAACAACACCGGACGCAAGTGACATAAAAACACTGAGAAAATTTCAAAAGGAGTACCCAGATAGTAAATGTCTTGTTCTTTGTAGAGTGTCTACGCCTTCAACCCTACATGGCATCCCATTTTATCCCTTTATTGAAGGAATACAATCTATCTGGAGTTAAGTATTTCAAAAAAGTGACTTAATAAATTCCCTATTCATGCGAGCAATATTTGTAATTTTTATTCCTTTGGGACAGGTCGCTTCACACTCTTGTTCGTTGGTACAGTTACCAAAACCCAAGTCATCCATTTTTTCTACCATAGTGCGAACGCGCTCACGGGCTTCTATTTTCCCTTGAGGTAAAAGTGCAAATTGAGAAACCTTAGCTGAGGTAAATAGCATGGCAGCTGCATTTGGACAGCTGGCAATACATGCACCACAACCGATACATTGAGCTGCATCCATCGATAGCTCTGCATTCTCTTTGCGAATTGCAATGGCATTGGCGTCGGGTGCATTACCGGTAGCGACAGTGATAAATCCACCGGCCATAACTATTGCGTCGAGTGCACTGCGATCAACCATTAAGTCTTTATGAACCCCAAAGGCTTCGGCACGAAATGGGCCGACTACAATTGTCTGCTCATCTTTAAACTTTCTCACATGAAGTTGGCAAGTCGTTGTTTCAGCTTCTGGGCCATGGGCCTGGCCATTAATCATAAGCGAACAGGCTCCACAAATACCTTCTCGGCAATCATGGTCAAAAGCTATTGGGTCTTCGCCTTCACGAATCAAACGCTCATTTAGAAGATCCAACATTTCCAGAAAAGACATGTCGGTTTTGACATCATTTAGTCGGTAGTCAACCATTTTACCATCAGCGATACCATCTTGCTGACGCCAAATTTTTAGATTAAGTGTGATCTTTTTGTCTGATAGTCCACCCATTTATCTCTCCAATTTATTTATAACTTCGTTGTGTTAGTTTTACATTCTTGTATACCAAGTTTTCTTTGTGCAAAGTCGGAGCCTTGCCTTCACCTTTATGCTCCCAAGCTGAGACATGACAAAATTTTTCATCATCTCGCTTTGCCTCATTTTCTTTAGTCTGACATTCTTCCCGGAAGTGTCCCCCACAAGACTCTTTTCTTTTGAGTGCATCTAAGGCCATAAGTTCTGCAAGATCGATAAAATCGGCAACTCGACCAGCTTTTTCTAACTCCAAATTTACATTATTGTTTTGTCCTGGCACCTTCACATTTTGCCAAAACTCCTCTTTAATCTTTGGTATTGCTTTCAAGGCTTCTTTTAACCCTTTTTCATTGCGGGCCATACCAACATGTTCCCACATTACTTTTCCTAGTTCTTTATGAAAATCATCTACTGTCTTTTTACCATTAATATTTAAAAGTTTATCAAATGTCTTTTTAGAACTATCTTCGGCTTCACCAAATGCTTCGTGTCCAGTTGTAGCCTCTTGTAAATTAGCAGACGCCAAATAGTTTGGAACAGTATTTGGGGCAACAAAGTAGCCATCGGCCAAACCTTGCATTAGGGCCGAAGCTCCTAGTCGATTTGCACCATGGTCTGAGAAGTTTGCTTCCCCTAAGACAAACAATCCTGGAATTGTACTCATCAAATTGTAATCAACCCAGCTACCTCCCATTGTATAGTGTATAGCAGGGAATATTCTCATTGGTACTTTATAGGGATTCTCATCCGTAATTCTTTCGTACATATCAAACAAGTTGCCATACTTGGCCTTAACAGTATCGACACCATCTCTTTTTATGGCATCTCTAAAATCCAAATAAACAGATAATCCCGTGGGACCAACACCTCTGCCTGCATCACACTGATTTTTAGCATTTCTGGAAGCCACATCGCGCGGTACGAGGTTTCCGAAACTGGGATATATTCTTTCAAGATAGTAATCTCTCTCTTCCTCAGAAATTTGACTAACAGGCCTTGTGTCATTTTCTTTTTTTGGAACCCAAATGCGTCCATCATTTCTGAGAGACTCACTCATTAATGTTAGTTTGGATTGATGGTCCCCAGCTGCTGGAATGCAGGTTGGGTGAATTTGAGTAAAACATGGATTTGCAAAGTAAGCACCTTTTCTATAGGCCCGAAAGGCAGCAGAACAGTTTGAAGCCATGGCATTTGTCGATAGAAAATAAGCGTTGCCATACCCACCAGTTGCTAAGATGACAGCATCCGCTAGGTGACGCTCCATTTTGCCATTAATTACATTCCTGGTAATAATTCCGCGGGCCTTACCGTCAATCATAACTAGCTCGACCATTTCACAACGGGTATATAATTTAATTTTACCCTTGGAAACTTCTTTCATTAATCCTGAATAAGCTCCCAAAAGTAGCTGTTGACCAGTTTGTCCTCTGGCATAAAAAGTTCTAGAAACCTGAGCTCCACCAAAAGAACGATTGGCAAGCATCCCGCCGTAATCTCTAGCAAACGGAATACCTTGGGCCACACATTGGTCAATTATGTTATTTGAAACTTGCGCTAAACGGTAAACGTTGGCCTCTCGCGAGCGATAATCTCCACCTTTTACAGTGTCATAAAATAAACGCCAAATTGAGTCACCATCATTGGGATAATTTTTAGCAGCATTAATGCCCCCCTGAGCCGCGATAGAGTGCGCCCGCCGAGGAGAGTCCTGAATACAAAATGCAGATACATTATAACCTTGTTCAGCAAGTGACGAGGCTGCTGAAGACCCTGCTAACCCAGTTCCAACTACGATCACATTAAACTTTCGCCGGTTAGAAGGATTCACTAGTTTCATATCAAAACAGTGCTGATCCCACTTCTGCTGAATAGGACCTGAGGGAACGTTAGAATCTAACTTTGATGTAGTCATCAATATCCTCCTTGAATTAGGGCGTAGAGAGTAAACGCTGAGAAACCAATTACGGTGAACACTGCAAAGATTTTACCTATGACCTTAAGGTAGCTTGTGTAAGTTATATGGCCCAATCCTAGCGATTGAAATGCCGACCAAACTCCATGACTTACATGAATGCCTAGCACCACCATCGCACCAATGTACCAACCAATATTTAGTTTGATCATAAAAAATTGGGCGACCAGTTTATGCAAATCTCTCATTGGTTCACCATCTACCGTGGTTCCATAGTATGCACCATATTTAAAGTTTATTAGGTGCGCTACAATAAATGCTAAAATGAGTACTCCGGTGTAGATCATGGTCGACGAAGCAAAAGTCGATCCTCGTCCGGTTTTGACCTTGAGATAATATTTATGTGAGCGAGCAGTATAATTTTGAATCGTTAAGCGTATACCCGTTACGACATGCGCTAAAAAAATTATAATTAAGATCGCTTCTGCTACATAAATAAGCGGGTTGGTTACTAGTTTGTGGGCATAGATGTTAAATAGATCGGCATTAACTGTATACAACACATTACCCGCAAAATGACCTATTAAAAAAGTACACAGTAAAAGGCCGCTAATTCCCATGAAAATCTTCTTCATAATGGAAGAATTCATGGTTTTACAACATTTTTGACTCATTTCATCAATCTCCTTGAGGAAACATTTATAAAAATTCATATAGTTCATATTAGAAAAAACAATATACTAACGTATTATCGTACGTAGGTTAAGTACTATTTATAATTTATTTAAAAACACTAAATATCCTGTGTTGAAGTCATAAAAATGACGACCTAATAAGCCCTGATTGTCAGATGTTTGACAAACAAACGGTTAGATGAATATGTTTCCGGTAGATTAGAAATTAGTTTTTTGGTATGCATATTGCAGGTACAATAGTGTGTGTTGGAACTTAAGAAGAAAGGAATTTTTCTTGGGCACCAGTAAAGTCTTTTAAAAGGCCCTCTGCGTTTAAGTGTTGCGTGGTGGGCCTTTTTTATCTATGATCTAATCTAAATTTTCACGAGTGTTAACTACTTAACTAACTATTTATAACCTGGAGTGAAACATGTCCAAAATTGTAGAGTGTGTCCCAAATATTTCTGATGGTATTAATCCCGATGTATATAATACTGTTGCCCAATCCTGCGAAAGAATTCCAGGAGTCAAACTCTTAGATGTAGATCCTGGAGCGACAACCAATCGAACAGTTATAACAATAGCAGGTTCGCCATCTGTAATAGTTGACGGAGCATTTGAAATAATCAAAGCAGCAAAAGAGATGATCGATATGCAACAACATCACGGCGAACACCCAAGAATGGGGGCCGTAGATGTTTGCCCCTTCGTTCCGGTTAGCGGTGTAACAATGGAAGAGTGTGCAGAACTTGCTCGAAAGCTTGGCAAAAGAGTCGGTGAGGAGTTAGGCGTTTGGGCTTACTTATATGAAGCAGCAGCCAGTAAAGAAGAGTGGAAAAGCCTTCCAAACGTTAGGCAAGGAGAATATGAAGGATTAAAAAATCGCGAGGGCAAAGAGGAGTGGAAACCAGATTTCGGACCAATTGCTTTTGATTCCAAATTTGGTGCCGTTGCAATTGGCGCAAGGAAGTTTCTAGTTGCCTACAACATAAATATGAATTCAAGTAACTTAAAAATGGCAAAAGATATTGCTTTCAATATCAGAGAGAGTGGCCGGGCCAAAAGATCATCTTATCCAGATGGAGACATCCAAAGAAATCCCGATGGGACCGCTATAAAAATCCCTGGTAAATTTAAAGATTGCAAAGGAAGTGCATGGATTATTCCCGAGTACAATTGTGCACAAATTACAATGAATCTCACGGATATTGATGTCACTCCAGTACACACTGTTTTTGATGAAGTAATGACTCAGGCAACTGAACGTGGTATGCGAGTAACTGGATCTGAAATTGTAGGTCTTGTCCCCTTACAAACCATGCTTGATGCTGGAATATATTATCTAAAAAAACAAGGATTATCTACTGGCATTTCAGAGGGTGATATTATCAAAGTTGCCATCATGTCCATGGGTCTAAACGATGTTTCCAAGTTTAACCCCGATGAAAAAATTATTGAGTACCGCTTTAAACGAAACGACAGGCTTGTAGACCAAACTCTCGACAAATTTATAGATATATTGGCATCAGATGCTCCAGCGCCAGGAGGTGGATCAATTGCAGCTCTTGCCGGTACATTAAGTGCTTCCCTAGCAACTATGGTAACCAATCTAACTCATGGAAAAAAAGACTTTAAAGAGAACTGGAACAGGATGGAAGAAACCGGAGTCGAAGGCCAAAAACTAAAAGTTTGGTTTTCAAATGCAATAGATCGAGATACAGACTCATTTAATGATGTCATGGATGCTATGAGACTTCCCAAAAAGACTGATGAACAAAAGGCAGCTCGTGACCAAGCAGTTGAAAAGGCTTATATTAAGTGTACCCTTGTTCCTTTGGAGGTATTAGAACACACAACTAAATTAATACCTATACTCACAGATGCTGCCAAATATGGAAATCCTAATTGTGTCTCGGATGTTGGAGTTGCCGCTCATTGTATGTCCACTTGTGCAGAAGGTGCAATTTTAAATATTTTGATCAACTTAAAAAACATCAAAAATGAATCCTTTAAAAAAGATTGTAAGAAAATGATAGAGCGATGGTCATCACTTATTAATGCTGAAAAAGAAAAAATCATTACAATTGTGAAGGAAAATTTGTAAACTAACCTTATGAGCAATAATTGGTTTGTTTTTAAAGATGGCCACCATCTAGGCCCATACGTTCCCGAAGAACTTCATATGATGTATCAATATGGAAAAGTTTCGGGAACAACTTTGATTTGGAGAGAGGGTAAAGAGAATTGGCGTCCATTACAAGACTGTCCAGAAATTTTTGATGCTTTAGAGTTAGAGGAATCACAAAAAACTACAAAGCCAGCAATAACTGATGATCCACCTCCCCTAGTTGAGAAACCCGTTAGTGAAGAACAAAAAAGTAAAATCCCCCCTATCCCTAAACTGCCAGCAAGCATTGATGTAAAAACGCCAACATTGCCCGAACCTGCAAAGCCTTCTGAACCTAAAGAGGAAAAAGGTGGTGCAGCGCTAATCAAAGAAGTAGAAGAAGTAATCAAAGCTGAAATTTTAGATCCCTCAAAAAAGCCAATCTTCAGCATCATTTTATCTTCACTTCAAGAAAACCTTATAAACATCAGCAAATGGATATATGGATCGCTAGTTTTTATATTGATTATGTTTTCAATCTATTTCATTTGGGGAACGCAGGCGAATGACCCCTTAAAAGGGGAAGTTCTCACTCGAGATTACAACCGCCTAAAAGAAATCTCTACGTCATCATACAAATCACGACCTGAATTCGCTTTTGCTCTATCTTCTAAAGCACGCGGTATATGGGGTGCCACCAATTGGCCAGGTAGTGGAGAAGTTCAAGTCACATTAGAGTCAATTAAGGGGAGAACTTTAAGTAATAAAAAAATTGTTATTAAATCAGTTGGATACCTAGAAGACAAAAATGTGCTCTTTAGTAACCTATTGCTAAACCAAGGTGACCGCGTTATTGAGGGTTATTATAAAGTTTTAATTTCTGCCATTGACCTAAGCTTATCTGCTAAGATAAGTCGCTACCTCTCAAAGCCAAATACATTTAGGCCAATTTCAAAATTGTTTTCAAATTATGGCCAGTTTAAACATACTACCCAAACCTTGCTGACAAAAAGCACACCTTTTAAGTTTGAAAAAATTCTTGCTAAATACCAAGAAAGGATTAACAAAAAACACCTTAAGTTTGTTAATGACTTATTGGAAAAATACAGAACTTATCAAGCACTACTAAAAAAAACAGAAGAATCATTTCGTAAAACATTGAAGAAAATTAGCAGAGGTAAACAAATTAGCCGTTTTGAAAAAAGTTATATCTCTAATATTGCCCCTGTTTTACAAGGAGCAGCATTAGATAGCCAAAAGGTGCATATTCTGACACAGTTAAACAAAACTACTTTTGTTGCTAAGCAAAACCTAGATAATTTTAAGCTTGGTAAGGATATTGCTCTCATAATTAGCGATATGATTCGAAAAACTAAAAAGCAAAAACGTTTAAACAAAAAAACTAAAAAAGCTCTACTTAGAGAATTTAAAACAAGGGCCCAAATTGCAAGAAATTATTGCCTCAAGAAAGTTGACGAACTTACTGTCTACACTCAAAAATATGACGAAATAAGCACCATTTAAAAAATAATTGAGCAAATTAACAAAAAACTGCAGTTTTTGGAACGCTGCGCCTAGTTTCTCATTTAACAGAGGATTAGTATGGGATAAGTTAAAGGATTTGTTTGCCATATCTAAAAGGACAGACTATTTTAGCTTTGTTTCTTTTTAACTAATCGTATTTGTATGTAGGGGAAATTTGAGATGAATGTCCATGAACACCAGGCAAAAGAGTTAATGAGGAAATTTGGAGTTCCCACTCTAAATGGCGACATAGCAACAACTGTCAGTGAAGCTACAGGAGTCGCCAAGAAGCTTGGAGGGAAAAACTGGGTGGTTAAAGCACAAATACATGCTGGTGGCAGAGGTAAAGCCGGCGGTGTGAAGCTTGCCAAATCACTTGCAGAAGTCAAAAAACATGCGACTGAAATATTGGGAAAAACACTCGTTACCCATCAAACTGGTTCAGAGGGCAAAGAAGTAAAAACTATCTTGGTTGAAGAAGGGTGTGACATCAAACATGAGTACTACTTGGCCATCGTCTTAGATCGCTCAAAGTCCAAACTCTCCTTTATTGCCTCAAGTGAAGGTGGTGTGGAGATAGAAAAAATCGCCAAGGAATCACCAGAAAAAATAATTAGCGTTACAGTTGACCCTGCTACCGGAGTTACTCCATTTGTAGGGCGCAAGTTAGCCTATGGGCTGGGGATGACAGGAAAAGTTGTTGGAGAAGCAGCAAAAGTTTTTAAGGGACTCTATGACCTATATGTGGCAACTGACTGTACAATTGCAGAAATTAATCCACTTGTGACGACCAAAACGGGCTCAGTAATTGCCTTGGATGCTAAACTTAACTTTGACGACAATGCATTGTTTCGCAATGAGGATGTTCAGAATTATAGAGATCTATCAGAAGAGTCTAAAGAGGAGTCAGACGCTTCTGATTTTGGGCTTTCTTATATATCCCTAGATGGCAATATCGGCTGCATGGTTAACGGCGCAGGTTTGGCCATGGGAACTATGGATATCATCAAGCTGCATGGAGGAGAACCTGCCAACTTTTTAGATGTAGGTGGTAGTGCGACACAGGAGGCGATTGAAAAAGCATTTTCTATTATTCTCTCAGATGACAAAGTTGAGGCAATATTGATCAATATTTTTGGTGGTATCATGAAGTGTGACCTCGTCGCTGCAGGCATTGTGGGAGCAGCACAGCACCTTCACATAAAAGTTCCACTAGTGGTGAGGCTTGAGGGCACTAACGTGACCTTAGGTAAAAAAATCCTAAAAGAATCAGCTCTAGAAATAATTCCAGCTGATAATTTAGAAGATGGAGCAGTAAAAGTAATTAAGGCCCTTGAGAGTAAACAGGACGAAGAGGAGTAAGCACGATGACGATACTCATTAATCGTGATTCAAAACTTATAACAGTAGGATTTACTGGAAAGCAAGGCACGTTTCATTCTCTACAATCTAGAGATTATGGAACAAATTTTGTAGGAGGTGTTACACCCGGAAAAGGTGGCACTATACACGAGGGATTCCCAGTTTTTAACACTGTTTCAGAAGCAGTTAGAAAGACTGAAGCAAATGTCGCTATGATATTTGTACCAGCAAAATTTGCAGCTGATTCCATTTTGGAATGCATGGATGCCAACGTACCTCTTGTTATCGCCATTACAGAAGGTATTCCAATACAGGATATGGTTAAGGTGAAAGCAGCAATTGGAAGATCCCAAACTAGACTAATAGGACCAAACTGCCCAGGAGTTATCACTCCAGGTGAGTGTAAAATCGGCATTATGCCTGGACATATCCACATGCCTGGCAAAGTTGGAGTAGTTTCTAGGTCTGGAACACTTACCTATGAAGCTGTTTATCAGCTAACCCAACGAGAAATTGGTCAATCAACTTGCGTGGGCATAGGGGGAGATCCCATTGTAGGAACTAATTTCATTGATGTTCTTGCTATGTTTGAAAAAGACCCCGAAACCGAGGCAGTTGTTTTAATTGGTGAAATTGGCGGCACTAGTGAGATAGAGGCAGCCAAATGGATAAGAAAGAGCATGACAAAGCCAGTTGTTAGCTTTATAGCAGGTGCATCAGCTCCTGCTGGCAAGCGAATGGGACATGCCGGTGCTATTATTTCAGGAGGAGATGACACTGCTGAAGCTAAATATAAGATATTACAAGAGTGCGGTGTTACTATAACGAGATCACCTGCTGAAATTGGACAAAAAATTGAAGAGGTTTTAAAAAATAAGCAATGAAAAAAATAGGTCTATCAGACCTAAAGGAGTTGAGTAATGTCAGTAGAGAGAACTTTGTGTATTATTAAGCCTAATGCAGTAGAAGATTGTAACATTGGAAAAATTATTACCCGATATGAAGAAGAGGCACTTAAGATTGCTGCTACAAGATTTGCCAAACTCTCCAAAGAAAAAGCTGAAGGCTTCTATATAGAACATAAGTCTCGCCCGTTTTTTGGTTCACTTATAGCATTTATGACTTCTGGCCCTGTTCTCATTATGGTTTTAGAAGGTGAAAATGCAGTTGAAAAAAATCGTGAAATTATGGGCGCTACAAATCCCGCCGAAGCAGCTGAAAATACTCTTCGCAAACTATATGCCAAATCCCTTGAAGCAAACGCAGTTCATGGTTCAGACTCACTAACCTCTGCAGAGAGAGAAATATCGTACTTTTTCGAGAAAAATGAAATCATTTCAACCCACTAGAATGTGTATATATTACAAATATGCAACATATTAATTGAAATTTGTGCCACCTTGCGGTACAAGAGGTTTAGGATCAGTTAAGTTGTTGTTTTAAAAACAACTACTTGTTTCTTGAATATGAGGTTAAAATGTTTGAAATCGGCGAATATGCTGTATGCCCTGGTCACGGGGTGGGACAAATTTGTAACATTGAAGAACGTGATGTAGGTGACACCAAGTGTGCTTTTTATGTTATAAAAGTGATCGCAAATGGTATGACCGTAATGGTGCCCGTAAATTCCCCCAATGGCGTAAGAAGCCTCATTAGCAACGAAGAAATCGACAATATATACACCTTCCTAAGTAATCACGACGTAAAATTAGACACTTCCACCTGGAATCGACGATATCGAGACTACATGGCCAAAATAACAACTGGCTCACTAATTGAAATTGCCGATGTGCTCCGATCACTTTTTTTATTGAAGGCAAAGAAAAATTTAAGCTTTGGCGAAAAAAAGATGCTTGATCAGTGTCAAAACTTACTCACAGAGGAGATCGCTCTTTCTGGAGGAGACAAACCCTGTGAAGTTAAAACTCAAATTGAATCCTGTTTTCGACAATAATCAAAAAATAAGGCCCACAAATCATGTCAGTAAGAGTTAGATTCGCACCCAGCCCTACCGGTTATCTACACATAGGGGGTGCAAGAACCGCTTTATACAACTATATTTTCGCCAAAGCGATGAAAGGTTCATTTATTCTTAGAATTGATGATACGGATCTGGAAAGGTCAAAAAAAGAATATGAAACCAGCCAGATGAATGATCTTAAATGGCTCGGCATACTATGGGATGAAGGACCTGATAAACCTGGTGACTTTGGTCCCTATTATCAATCTAAGCGGCTTAATATCTATAAAAAGTATGCCGATCAACTGATCGACCAAGGCCTTGCATACTATTGTTTTTGCAGCGAAGAAACACTTGCAGCTAAAAAAGAAGTACTCGTAGAGCAAAAATTAGCACCTCATTATGACGGTACATGTAAAAAAATCGATCCACAAGTTGCCCACAAAAAAGTAGAAGGCGGCGAGGTAGCTACAATCAGGTTTAAGGCCCCTATCAAGGCGTACACTTTTGTAGATAAGGTTAGAAAAGAGGTAACATTTCCCGCTGAAATGGTGGGGGATTTTGTTATTGTCAGGGCCAATGGATTCCCTGTCTATAACTTTTGCAGCACAGTTGACGACTGGCTAATGAAGATCACTCATGTAATTAGAGCAGAAGAGCATCTGCCTAATACTCTAAGGCAGTTGATGATTTATGAGGCATTAGGGGCGACACCTCCTGAGTTTGTTCATCTATCACTACTTGTGGGAGCTGATCGACAGAAATTATCTAAACGCCACGGCGCTACCTCTGTTACCCAGTACAGAGACGATTCTATTTTACCCAACGCATTGGTGAATTATCTATGTCTGCTTGGTTGGTCACATCCAACTGAGAAGAGTATCTTTTTTATTGATGAGATTATTGAGTGCTTCAACCTCGACCGCTTCATTAAAACAGCGGCATTTTTTGACGTTCAAAAACTTCAATGGATTAATGGACAGCACTTGAGGATGCTATCTAATGAAGATTTAGTGAGTGCTATGGAGCAAATTGTTAGCTCACGTCATGGAGCGGATCATGGCTTTAATCAGCAAAACCTCGATTGGAAATTGATTTGCGTAGAGCTTTTTAAAGAAAAAATTGAATCATTTAAAGAAATGCTCCCAATGATTGAAGATCTCTTTAGCCAGGACGTTTTTGTTTCGGCCGACCTAAAAGAAATTCTAGAGTGGGAGAGTACTCCTTTAATCAAAACCTATATTACAGGTGAAGTTGATAATCTTGTAAATCAAGGACGTATATTTGCCAATGAGAGTGATTTTTCAAAATGGAGCTCTCATATCAAAAAAGAGCTTAAAATTAAAGGTAAATTTCTTTTTAAGGGAATGAGGGCCATCCTCACAGGTAGAGACCACGGTGCCGACCTTAAGGTTTTAAGTACTCTAACTCCACTAACCACTATTCAAGGCAGAATTTCCAACCTTCCGGGCTAAATAGTTGCTTGTGCCTTCTATGTTATCTTGTTATATATTCATACTACTTAAAATAATATTAACTATTTATAAAAATTGCTCTAATGAAAAAAATTGCAAATATAGGCAGCTTGCTTAAAAAAACTTACCGCACTTACAATACTAAATTGTTGCATCTGTTGCAGCAAAAAGGTTTTACTGATTTGAGGCCTAGTTTTTTAGAGGTACTTTTATATATCTGTGAACAAGATGGGCCTTCGATTAAATCTATCGGTCTATCTTGTAATTTAAAAAAACAGACTATGACAGGACACCTCAATGAACTAGAAAAAAGAAATTACATAATTCGCAAAACGAGTGAATTAGATAAACGAGAACAGAAAATCTATCTAACAGAATATGGTGAAAGTTTTCGTTTTAACCTCTATGAAAGTGTCAATGAGCTGGAAAATCAGATGTTAGATATCTTGGGAGAAGTAGAGCTTGATAGAATAGAACTACTGCTTGTCAATTTATACAACAAACTTACAAGTCAAACGGGATAAAAACTACCAAAGTCAATCTGTCCTGTAATAATTGATGTTAAATAAAACGATGTAAGAAAAAGTGCTCCTTCATATACACCATGACCTAGTTGTGGTCCATAGAGTGTCCGCTCTTTTTTAACTGACTCAGTTTCTGACTTTTCCTCGCTATCATATATTTTAAATATCAACTTAACACCTTTTCGCAGAATTGGAGAAATAATAATGGCCAAAATAATCTTTAATATTGCTTGTATACTATACCACTGGATATTAGCTGTACTGTGGTTTAGGGCCTGAGCAACAATTAAGCACCACCCCCAAAAATAGCCCAAATAAGAAAATGATAGGGCCATATTCTGTTGAATAACAAGTCGATTAAAGGGAAGATCTGAATAAAACGAGTAAGCCTTGCATGTAAATCCCATGATTACAATGGCAAAGGGCCATATAAATAATAGTAGAGTCATAGAATTACCGGCCGTGTGTACAATTGTTTTTAAGACAAAAGCAACACCTATGGCCCCAGCTGCACTTATAATTGCATAGGGGTAATTTTTTCTCTTTAAAATTTCATCGCTATACTCAAAGTTATATAGCACGATGCTTTCAATAATATAGATGGAAAGAAGAAATAAAAAAGAGACACTGGTTCCCTGAATAAAAAAGTCCAACAGGGCAACAAAAAGACCATCCGACATGTAAAATGAAAATTCAGACAATATTAGTCCTATCCCTATAATCCTGGAAAATAAATGCAATGTATCCGTGGCATTTTTTGAGGGGTAAAATCTTACCAAAAGTTGCTTCTTGGTTGAGGGATACAAAAAGACATGTGCATACTTGTAAATCACTACGATTAAACATAGAAACAGTGCAAATATAACTCTAATAATTAATTTATCTATAAGCTCATTAAACATTTTTTCCTCACAAAGCTTTATGTCTTATAAAAATTTTAACAAATGCTTTTTAAAAGAGAATTGCTCCCGCTTTTTTTTATGATCCTCTTTTTTTAAATATTTTTTTGTAACAGATCCATTGGTTCCAAATTCATTATTGAGGCCATAAAATGGTTCTTCCCTATTCATAGAATATTTCGCAGCTGAATAAAAAGCTTGACTGGGCCTAAAATCTCCCCAATAAAAATAATCCGTAAAATGTCTATACACCCCATGAAAACGCCATATATTTCTTATCTCTGAACCATGATCCTCAAATTGGCCATAGGCACGATTGCCAACATATAAGATACCTGGGGGCATAACAATAAAGTTTGTAGCGTTTTGTTTTTCTTCTCTTCTAAAAAGTGACATCCCGTGATTTTTTAGATTTTTGAACCAAAATGCTTTTGAAACCCTAACGCTGACAGTCTCCGTACTTTTAAGGCCGCGAATAACTTTATATTTGTGATAATAAGTTTTTATAAAAAGGCCGGTTTGAAATGAATCAAATAAAATAATCGAAAGTGGGGCCCCTTTAAAGTAATTATTAAATACTCTCTCATTTACTATACCAATAGGTCCTTTTCCAGAGGGAGTAAAACTTGATATTCCTAGATAAATAAAAGTTAAAAAGATATAAAAAGATATCTTAAGCATTTTTAGCTACCCTCAAAAGTATTACCTATTAGCTCTAAAACGTCATTTCTTTGGGCCACTGAAAGTAAATTCAAGTTGCAATGAAGACGATTAACGGCATGTGATGAGCTAAATTTAAAAAACAAATCAGTTGCTTCATTGATATCAAGGTATAAACGCTGTCCTTTTCCATAAAAATTTCGAATCACCTTAATTAAATATTTGTTACTTTGCTGCACACCGTGTTGGTAGTACTTGGAAAGTCGTCCTGTTGATGAGCATCTGATATACTCAATGTTTTGGCCGCTCAAATAGTCTTGAACCGCCTCTAGGGTAACAAGTTGCGATTCATTAAATGACTCAAATATTTTAGTTGGTATTTGATTACTAACAATGGACTCAGCATAGCGGTTACTGCTGGCCCTTAGAGCTTTCATCAAAAAATGATCATCGTGCTCTAGGTACTCTTCAATATTGGCGGGAATGCAATACTCATTTGGCGCTGCAGTAAAATACTTAAGTAACAGTTGCTCAAGACATACAGATCTGTAGTGAAAGTACACCATCAAAAACATGTGGTAGCGACTAAGCAAAAAATCATCAAAGGTAACAACTGCTCTCTCAGAAATACCCAGATAAGCCTGGTTATCTATAACACAAACATCTAAATTATCGAGCATCCAATCTAAATCAAAATTGCCATAGCTAACTCCACAAAAATAGCTATCGCGCAGTAGATAGTCCATTCTGTCACAATCAAGCTCGGAAGATATTAATTGAAATAGTAGTGGGAAGTAATTTATACCATCGAGTGTATAATAAGCATCATCTAAACTTTGCCCCACTATTAACTCGGCAATTCGCTGATTTTCAACGCCAAATTTATTTTTTACAAGCTCAAAAGCAGCTGCAAGTGAGCTATCGACTATCGCCTTGATTGTATAATCTTCATGAGTAGCTTGGCGACTATCTGCTACTTTTCCACCTTGAAATTGTACAGGAATTTGCAAATCTAAAAGCGCTGGCATAACAGTTTCAGTTGAGTGGCTAAGTGGTGCGTGCCCAATGTCGTGCAGTAAACATGCTAACCTAAAGGTTTCTCTTAATCTTTGCACTTCTATGTTACACAATTTACTCGAAAAAAGCCGATCAAAGGCCAAGGTACCTATATGCATCACACCTATTGAATGAATGAATCTAGTATGGGTGGCTCCGGGAAAAACATATTCTGAAAAGCCAAGCTGTTTTATGTTGCGCAGTCGCTGAAAGAAATTGTTTTGAATAATTGGGATTTCCTCATCCAAAATATGAATAGAGCCATGAACTGGATCGCGAATTTCCATAAATTCCTATCGTTTTTGTAGATTATCTACATTTTTTTTGAGCCAATTAATAATATCAGATGACTCATGCATGGGTTTTCCATCCACATACAAAACTGGAACTGTTTTTCTGCCGGTATCAGCTATTAATTTCTCCATATTTTGTGGATCTTCAAAAATGTGCTTATAGTCTACCTGAATTTTTAACTCTTCAATAATACTTTCTACACGATTACAAAAAGGGCATCCATCAAAATAGTAGAATTCTAGCTGAGGCTCACTCATTATCTATCTCCTAAGGCAAGTTTTAGTAAAAAAAACCCCGGTACATACCGAGGTTTTTTTACTAACTGTGATGTTAATTATTCTTTCTAATTATCACCTGACTCCTTATCTAAGTCACTATTATCTTTTTTGCCATAGGCATAAATTTCATCTTCGTCCTCTATGCTGTCTGGAGTCACTTCATCTGGCTTATCAAATGCGTCATTATAACCCCAACCATACCCATACTGATCTTCATCGCTATCTTCTTCTTTTTCGTCATCGGGGTTATACTCAACCGAGATACTATTTTTATCACTTGAAGCATTAAATCCTTCGGCATCTTCAGTAATTTCTTCAATTGAACATTCTGCAACTTGATCATCAGATATCTCTACATTGGCCTTTTTCTCTTCGATAGTAGGGCTCTTGGAGGAAGTTTTATGCTCACCATCAACTGGTATTGTATAAAGTTTTTCTATTTCCTCTTTTTGAGAGTTTAGCTGCTTATTTTTATAACGCTCAATGGCATCTTCTCTCGATAACTTCTTGGGTTTTTCTACCACTGCCTCTTTTGCTTTTTGCTTTTTAACCGGTTTTTTCTCAGGTGCCTTGGGGGTTACCTTTTTTGCAACCTTCTTCTCTGTAACCTTCTTGGTGACCTTTTTTGTCACTTTTTTCTTAGCTGGCTTCTTCTTAATGGCCTTTTTGACAACCTTTTTCTTAGTAGCTTTTTTGACAGGCTTCTGCTTAGTGGCCTTTTTTACAACCTTCTTCTTAGTAGCTTTTTTGGCAACCTTTTTCTTGGTAACCTTCTTTGCAACCTTCTTCTTGGTAGCTTTTTTGACGACCTTCTTTTTGGCTGCCTTTTTTACAACCTTCTTTTTGGTCACCTTTTTTGCAACCTTCTTCTTGGTAGACTTTTTTGTAGCCTTTTTGGCGACCTTTTTTTTGACAACCTTTTTTGCGACCTTCTTCTTGGTAGCCTTTTTGGCAACCTTCTTTTTAATCGCCTTTTTTACCACCTTCTTTTTAGGTGTTTTTTTGACCACTTTTTTCTTTGTGGTTTTTTTTGTCACCTTTTTCTTAACTACCTTTTTGGTCACTTTTTTCTTTTTTTTGGCAGCCACGAGTCATATCCTTGTTAGTGATTTGTAAACATTTAAAAAAATTCTCATTTTTCATAAACAGTATATATAAAAATAATTAGTATTTACAAGTTCTTTATTAAATTACTCACCATTTATTAATGATCCAAAGGACTACCAAAATCTCTAAGTTCATCACGTCTAATGGTGTTTTGATTTCTAATAGTTTTAACATCACTGCCGGTAATACCAAGTTGGGCTGACTCCATAAAAAGGCCTCGCTCACTGTACGGGCTCTGGCCACCTGATATCAATTTTTCAAGTGAGACAAGTTTGGTAGAATAAAAATTGCGCTTATCCAGCATTGCTGGTGTGTCGATACCTGACGCACCAGAATATGGTGGCTCAACCCAACCTTTGTCGTTGCTGGCGCCTTGCCTCCTGCCCGGCATATATCCACTTGTCAACTGCAGGGTGTCCTCTAAGGTTCCTCTGCCCTGTCCGTAGGGAAATATACCTAGTGGCTTATAAGGTATACCCACCGCTCTTCCTGCCTTGTCAGGCCCAAGATAATAGTTTTGATATTTAGACGAGGTGTCTCTGTAGAGATAATCTTTAATTGACTCTCTTAGGGGTATCAACCCACACACTTGTGCCCTACGAGATGTATAAAAGGCTTCAAGCTTACCAGCAATGCTATCACAATAACCCGGTGCACTTAGATCCTGTCCCGCCCAGATTAGTTTATATGCTGCAGATAAATCTGCACCTCTATTTGATTGGCCAGTTGTTATACTTTTAATATTTAGTGAAACTGCCTTAAGTGCTGCTACATAGGTTGCAATTGCCCCCTCATTTGATGTCGCAAAGGTGTCAAGAATTTCCACTACCGCATCCGCATTATCATAAAGTGTTTCAATTCCTATTAGTGGAGCATATAACATATAACGATTGCTATCATCCCTGGCGTATTTTGTCTCTTTGTTAACTGTTGCAACAGAGCTTAGCCCGAGTGCATCGTTATTGATAGAAGGAATGAGATAGTTTAAGGCTTCATATTTGGTAGGTCTTCGAGCATAGTTTAAGGCTTTAGCAATTTGCACTTGTGAAAAACTTGTTCCATTAATTTGCGCTAGACTACCAGCAAACTTAAAATATTCTTCGGAGCGATACAAGCCTGCTTCCTCTGTTGGTGATCTTGAGGTAGCACTGTTGCCTGGATCCCTGAGAAACTGAATAGCTTTATTTTGACTGCTAAGCTCACCTTCTTGATCAAAGCTAAACAGCAAATTTGGAATTGCAAATTTCACGTCTGGACTTGCGCGCGTTGGAACCCCTCCGACAGTGTCACCTGGGCCTTGAACCCAAAATTTTTTGGTCAAGGGAATAGGATAACCCTTTATGAAATCAGCAGTCCTGTCTAGAACAAGAGCACTTAAATAAGCCCCAGAGCCAGAATTACCCCACCTAGCTCTGGGCTTTATTGCATTTTGCTCAATCGCAAAAATCCTAGGCCCAATTCGTCCTCCGTAAGGTTTTGCTGCAGCATATGCTCGCAAAGTGATGCCATCTGAGGCAAACGGGTAAAAAAGCCCTGTGAATTTTGCTTCACCTTCAACCGCATAGTAGGTTAAAACTTTGGGGTTTTTTACAAATCCAAAGATATAACCAGGTACAGGGATTGCAGTTTTTGAGATCGTGCAAGCAGCTCCCAAACCATGATCGACAAGATCAGATTCCTCTTGTTGAGTAACCATCATGGAGAAGAAAATGGCCAAATTTAAAGGATACATTTGGAGATCCAAATAGTGTTTTTGGGTAGCCTGAGTGGAAGTGTTACCTATTGATGCATTATTAGGAATTAAAAAACCACTTAGAGTGCCAGAATGTGTTGAAAAGGGGATAGGTTTAATTTCTGTTAACCTAAAAGTTTTTCTCATTGTGTCGTCTAGGTTTCGATAAGCCGAGGTAAAGGCCTTAATGGGTCTTTCATCTAGAGGTAAATTACCATGCATGCTCTGCAGCGCTGTAACATTTCGATCACGGCAACCACCACCATAACAGATTGGCTCACTAACGGGCGGACGATTGACTATCATTTCCAAATTTCTCATCCGCAGGGCCTGCTCAAACGCCAATGTCCAAGCCCCAACTCTATCTGTGGCGAGCTTGGGGGTACTCGCAGTGATAGGTTTGCTCATATCTCCGTAAGTCCAAAGCATGGCCATACCAAAATTTATTATGGATCTCTTTGAGCAATCTTCTGCTTTTGATTCCTCGATAGTGTTTAAAAAGGCCTCATTTTTATCACTCAAACCTGGAACCCCAACCACCTCAAAACGTGGGATACCTGGTAAGTCAAAGGTTGAACATATATTACTGGTATCGCTAAAATGTATACAAATAGATGGCAAATTGTATGGATCATAAGGTGGTGGTTTACCTGAGTCACCCCACTTTTGTTGCTGAGCCGGATCGGTCCAAAACAAATCGAGACGAAAGTTAACGGTATCACCCATTTGGCGAACTCTGCTGGGGTGTAATTTCTTGGTGGCAATGTTGC
This sequence comes from Bacteriovoracaceae bacterium, assembly GCA_016784965.1. Lineage (GTDB taxonomy): Bacteria > Bdellovibrionota > Bacteriovoracia > Bacteriovoracales > Bacteriovoracaceae > JADHTQ01. The sequence goes on from JADHTQ010000001.1 coordinate 68,639, forward strand.
CTAAAACATAATACTTAAACATCCACTCTTTATAAGTGTTGCGCATCTCCCAATTTAAATATGCAATATTGGTGAGCTGGCGTGCTTGTACGGCTGCTCCTGACCAAGCAGCTGCATCTACTGCATTTTGCAAGTTGATTTTGGCCTTTACAAATAGACCAACATTGACAATGAATGCCATCATCGAAAGGATTATCATTAGGGTAATACCTAAAAATATACTTAGTTGACCACCCTCTTTTTTTATTGTTGTTTTCATTGGTATTTCAAATGCTACCTAGATCACCGTATTGAGTCAAAGGTTTGTTTCATAGACAAAGCAAATTGCTTTAATGCTATAATGGTCCAACAAATTTAAAAAGGGTGAAAAGATCATGCAAGAACTAAGCAAGCAAAACTACAATGAAATCATCGGTGCCATGAAAAATGAAATTAATGAATTTCACATTTATAACAAACTAGCAGCAAGCACAAAAGATCCACACAACAAAAAAATACTAACCAGCATCGCAAATGACGAGCTCAGTCACTTTGAGACCTTAAAAAAATATGTTCCGGTAAGAATTAAGCCGAGTCGATTCAAAATTTTATACTTCTACTTGATTGCCAAATTTTTTGGCTTAACTTTCGGTATCAAATTAATGGAGCGCGGCGAAGCCCAGGCAAAAATTAATTATGCTGAGCTGGCAAAAAGCTTTCCCGATGCAGAGCAAATTGCAAAGGATGAAACACAACATGAAAACCAACTAATTGAGCTGATCGATGAGGAGAGGCTAAAGTATATCGGATCAATTGTGCTTGGTCTAAACGATGCGCTAGTGGAGCTAACCGGCGCTTTAGCGGGCTTTACCTTTGCTTTACAAAATTCAAAATTAATTGCCACGGTAGGTTTAATTACTGGAATTTCGGCCTCACTTGCTATGGGAGTATCTGAGTATTTGGCCACCAAACATGAAGAGGGTGACAAGCACCCCATTAAGGCGTCTTTTTATACTACTGCTGCCTATATTATGGTGGTGATTGTTTTAATTAGTCCTTACTTGATCTTAACAAATGTCTACATGTCTTTGGGTATTACTCTACTTTTGGCGATAACAATTATTTTTAAATTTACTTACTATGTTTCAGTGGCCAAGGGAGCACCTCTTTGGAGTAGATTTTTTGAAATGTCATTAGTTAGCATTGGTGTTGCTTTGATTTCTTTTGGTATTGGCTATTTGGTTAGATTATTTTTTGGAGTTGATGTTTGATATAAATTATTGACCTAAGGCTTCACTGACTTTACTTATATTTGTTTGGGTTAAAGTTGCGCCAAACTTATATAAGATCTCTACCATTTCTGTGTTTTGATTAACCTCTGCTACTACAATTGGAGTCTCACCAAATTGAGTTGAGTTATTAGGATTGCGTCCCTTTTTTAAAAAATGCTTAACTCCCTGAGTATTATTTTTCTTTAAGAAGTGTCCAAAAAGATCAACTACATTTTCATCTTGGATTTGTTGACTAGTTTTTTTACTGCTAAATAGACCGTTTATAAAATTTAAATTCATGACTTCCCCACCTTTAAAAACATCGTTACTTACAACGCTTGACTCAGTGCAGTATACTCCGATTTGCAAGAATGTCAAGCAATCTTTAAGGAAAAAACACAATTGATGGGCCCTCTCTTAAAACTGAAAAGGATTCTATTTATTTTCTAAATATTTTTTAATTTCTTTTTTTATAGATTCTGGAATCGCAAAGCTTAATGCTAACTCCAGAGGTTTGTAGTTGTCTTTCAAAACTACTTCAAGGTTATCAGATGCAACTAACTCTGGAATGTAAGGCGTTGAATCTGAAGTTTTAAAGATAGCAGAATTTTTTTGAGAAATAATTTCTGGGTAATGAGTATTACAAAAAAAGATCACTTCAGGCTTTTTAGAAAACTCTTTGATAAATATTTTTGAAAGCTCAACTCCTGCTACAGGATTAGTAGAATGAAAGAGTTCATCGATTAAAATATATGAGCTTGATGGGATTGCTTGCGTAAAAAAATTCAACTCATCGCCAAGGGAGGATAGGTTGGTCCTGATGTCTCCAGAGCTCATTAAGTGAAATCCTACATGTTTTGGAAATTTCAAATTTAATTTTTTAGCAGGCACAGGTAGGCCCATTTTAATCAAGGTAAGGTGAAAATAAAGCGTTTTAAGGATCGTTGTTTTGCCAGACATATTTGAGCCAAACAATATGTTTGATCCGCCTTTAAAACTTATTGTAAGTGGAGCATAGTGCTTTTTGGCCTTTTTCTTAAGCTGTGGAAGCTCGCCCTCACAAATCTTAAAATCCATAACGTTATCAAAAGATGGAATGACCAGTTTATTTTTTAGAAGACAAGTAACCAAAGCATAGTTGTAGGTCCGCTTTTTCCTTAAGTCATAATATTTTTTAAAATCAAGCAAATATTCATGAAGATGCTTGTTGCACTCTGTGAGCTTTAGGTCAATTAGCTTATTAAACTCTGTTTGATAACCCTCAATCTTTTTTACAAGCTCCTCCATAGCCGCAGGTAGGTTATAGGTTACTAGGAAACAATCCAGATCTTCTTTCACCTGTAGCAGCTTACACGTTTTTATAGAAGGAAAAAGCGAGCTTTGTTTTGAGATCTCTTTGGGGTAAGGATAGATCATCGAAAGAGTAGTTTGCTTATTTATTTCATTTTCTATCTTTTTAATTTCTTTTAACAAATCCTGCTCTAAGTTAGTTGTCACCTCTTGAATATTTGTCTCTTTTTGGGATAGAAGAAGTTTGTTAAAGTTAGCACCCATGTATTGCCCCAATACCGTTTGTATTTGAAGACAGGGGTTGTGCGCTTGAAAAAACTTTTTTTCTTCTGCTTGAATTTCCAAGTCTATCTTAATAAATTGGGCAAGCGTATAAAGGTGCACTTGGTCTAATGATTGATTGTTATAAGCTGTGCACACTTCATCTAAGCTGTTCAATCTAGAACTTAAATTGATAATGTTTTCTAACGAGTGCAAGTTGTCTTTAAACTGCTTCCGAAGTTTTGTTAGCTCACTAAAGTGAGACTCACCCTGCGTGCAGCTTAGGGGTTTCAATATAACTTTAGAGATAATCGGTAGAGGAATATCAAAGTTTGCTAAAAACTCTTCAAACCCCAACTCATCAAAAAGATGCGTGGGTATAATGTTTTGCTCAAATTCTAATTTCACGTACATCCTCTCGATAAAGATTATAAGTTTTAATTGGTAGTGGGATTTTAAAAGAAGCGGATGAGTTTACTTGCTTAATAAATAGGGCCCGTGCCTTCACCGGATTAAGTAGACTTAGATTGTTTAAAGGTTGCCCCACAGATGATTGGGTTTGTGCTAATTGGTATAAGGTAAAGTTGTCCAATACAATATTAACGTTGTTTTTTTGCTTTAATAAGTAATCTACAGACTTAGAAAAAGCGGCATTTAAATATAATGTATGGGGTTTGCTTTGTTTATTGATCAGGTCTTTTAAATGATCGTCTAAAAATGGAATTTTTAGACTATGGTAGATGATTTTGTTACTGCTACTTATGATCATGGATTTTGTAAAATCATTTTTGTGATTTTCAATAACATTTTTTATTTTATTTTCAGTTGTGGGTAAGCTCAGGGAATATATCATGCTTTGAGCTTTGTTTAGCTGCTGTTGACGCTCACTAATTAGAAGCGAAAAATAAAACTGATCACTAACGATAGGATCTGCCAAAAACTGCCGATCAATTGATCCATCGATTAGAAGTGTGCCCCTTGGGATGATTTTTTTTAGCGATTGCTTAATGGCAATAAGTTCTTTTTTAGTATTTGGGCCTTCTAATACTGGTCTGATATCTACAAGTGCCCTGGCGGATACATATGTTGAAAAAGTATCTAATATCTCATACCTTCCACTTAAGTCCTTTAATTGGTGAACTGAGGTGACAAAGCTATCACCTTTTTTGATGGTTATGATGGGTTTTTGGTGCCCCTCAAGACTATCAACCTTTTCTGAATTGATTCCAATGGAAGTAATAATCACCGGAGCCGACGAATGTTGTTTGATCTGATTATAGACAAAACTTAAGACAGTCGTTTTGCCTGCATTTTTATCGGAGCCAATAAAGGATGTGGTAACAAAGTTGTCCACAACTTAACTTCTTTTTTTAAGTATACTGTTTTTTGAATAGTTGTCTTAATTTGGTATGTTTTCTGACCACATCAAGAGCGATCTGATCGTGGTTGGGAGCAAAACCATTCCCCACAATTAGTAGGGCGTCAGACCCGATACCTTCTGCACCAAGTGCGGCTTTAGTGAAGCTTGTGGCCATGGTAAAAAAGTAAACAGTACTCTCTCTTTGCTTAGCACACATTATTGAAGACATTTCAGTATCAGCAACTGGTGCACAGTTAATTACCAAGTCGGCCATTTTCCCATCTGTAACTTCCGAAACTGCTCTCTCACACTCTACAGGTGATTGAGCATTTACTTTTAAAACTTCGTCACAGTATCCAAGTTCTTCAATTCTTTGACAACCTCTATCAGAGGGCTGAATTGCTATTAATTTTCCGGTGTCTTTTAAAATATCTCTGGCAACTGCACAACAGATGCTTCCTGACTTTCCACCAGCACCTATAATAACCACAGTTTGGCCTGGTTTTACCAAATTAAAAGTTTGTGCTGGAGCTCCTGCAACATCTAGGACCGCTAGAGCAAGGGTTTCGTTGAAGTCGTCTGGAATCTTTCCCAATACTCCACTTTCAAACAAAATGGCATGTCCTTTTATTTTTACTTGATCTCGCTCGGGGAAAATTTCTACAATTTCATCAATATGTAGTGGGGTAAGAGAAAGGGATACAAGGCTTGCAATTTTATCTCCAACATTTAACTGTTTGCTATTTGGGTAGCTTTTGCCAATCTCTTTAACTCTTCCAAGAAGCATCCCTCCCGATCCAGTTACGGGGTTTTGCTGTTTTCCCCTCTCGGCTACAATACCTAAGATCATTTTTTTTACAGATTCTAGGTCACCTTGACAGGCATCTTTCATCTGACGAAAAGATGCTGAGTCAACATTTAAAGTATCCACATCAATCAAGATTTCATTGTCAAAAATTGGTAGAGAATTATCTACTTTTTGAGCATTCTGAGGAAGTGCGTTGGGGGGAGAAATTACACGATGTGTTCCATATTTACAAGCAGCTGCTCTCATTATTTACCTCCAAAAACCATTGAATTAGGCGATTTTAAATAGCTCCACAGTCTTTCATATTTGTTCAAATGTGTCTAGTATTCGCCCACTATAAACAAATACATAATTTTGTTCATTTCTGCTATAATTGCTTTATAGGAGGGCAAACGCTATGAAAGATAATTGCACTGTTTTATTAGTAGAAGATGATCCAATTGATCAGATGAACATAAAGCAAGCATTTACCGAAATCGGTGTTTTAACCCCCTTGGTCATTGCAGGGGATGGCATAGAGGGACTAGAAATACTTCGCAATCCGGATAACTTGCTGCCAAACCTTATATTACTAGATTTAAAGATGCCCAAAATGGACGGTTTTGAATTTTTATTTGAAATTAAAAATGATGATTTACTGAGGGGTATTCCTGTCGTCATTTTAACCCACGTAAGCAATCCAGAGTATGTTAAAAAGTGTTATGAGTTGGGCGCATCTGGGTACATTGTCAAAAGCCCCCAATATCTTGAGCTTTTAAAAATCATCGATCGACTAGATGACTACTGGAGCCTTAGCGTGCTGCCGGATTTTTAATTACAAAAAAGTCACCTCTGTCCTCTTTAGCAATGGATATTGTTTTACTCTCAAGCAAGTTATTGACATGCATTTGTAGGACATCACTAGGTATATCAAATGTTTCTTTTAGGTCACTGATGGTGCAGGGTCTCCTTTTAACCATCTCTACAATTCTACTGGGGATGTCTTTATTTGGTACAATAATTTGAGATTTTTTTGGACTTGCTTTGGAAATTATTTCAATATTGGAGTGTCCCAAAATTTGTGAAATACCCTCCATGTTTGCTTGGCTGAGTGGTTCTACCCAGGCTTCTGTGCCCGGTCGATCCAATGTATTTAGCTGGACCTTATCAGGTCTCAGCTCTGTTAAAATGCTTCGAAAGTGCTCAAGCTCCTCTTTTGAATTATTTATTGTACCTACTAAAAATATCTCGAGCCACAATTGTCCAGAATATTCGTTCCTAAACTGCTTTAAACCTTCAATGATAGTTGGTAGGTGTAGCAATGAGTGGGGCCTATTGATTGAGTTAAAGGCAGCATCAGTGGTTGCATCTAATGAGGGCATAACTAAGTCAATTTTTTTGAGCTCCTGTCTCACTTCCTTTAGGTAAAAAAGAGTCCCATTGGTTATTAGGGCCACTTTATATTGTGGAAACTTTAATTTTAAAAAATTTATTATTACCCCAATACCACTGTGAAGTGTTGGCTCACTGGCACCGCTAAAGGTTATATAATCTAATTTCGGCTGCTGGCTTAAGAAGTCACTCAACTCCTCTAACACCTCTTGTGTTGGAATATACTCCTGTCTTTTGATAGTCTTAAGGGTCGTTTCACCGGATTCACAATAAACACAATCAAGTGTGCAAATTTTTTTTGGTACTAGGTCTACCCCCAAGGAGATTCCCAATCGCCTAGAAGGAATCGGTCCGAAAATATACTTGTATGCCACATCTTCCCCGATAGCTTTTAAAAATCAGGAATATCAACTTTACTAAAGTCAAACTCCTCACTTGTTTGTGATTGAGATTGTAATGCTTTGTTAACTTGTCTGATTAAGGCTGCTTTAGATTTAACTTCTACGTTTACAAACTGAATACCTATTTTAAAAAGTTTTTTGCCTTCACTATTTTGTTCTTTTAAATCGATATTACATGCAATCATGAGCTTGTTAATATCATACTTTTCTTTGTTAAATACTAATTGTATTTTTTTAAATTCCTTCTCTACTGTAAACAACTTACTCAACTCTTCGTCGGCAACAAAGCAAGTACCCGAAGATGAGATATCTAGACATTGAAATACATTGGCACCAAATTTAATGGCAATTTTATTATTTTTATCTGCACTGAGCCTGGCATTTGCTCTTTGTACTCCCTTATAGACTAAATTGGAAAGAAGTACGTAGTGAATTCTGTCTACTACATTACAACATAGATTTACAGTAGAAAAATATTGTTCCCCTGCAACAGTGGTTTTTAAAAGCACTTGTTGAAGGGTTGAACTCTCTTGTGTTAAGTAGTTTCGGTCTGTATCTTTTATCGGTCTAATAATTATTTTAGTAACGGTATATAAATCTCGCTCAATGGCCTTAAACTGTATAACTGGTCTACCTTTTTTCCAAATTGCAAAATAAATGCGATATCTCATTAAGTTCTTGGTAAGAATATCGATGAATTCTCTTTTTTCATCTTCGCTTAAAGCTTTAATAAAAATCTTTTTATTAAGATCTTCTTCTTCGCCCATATTCTTGGCTCCGTATAATGTCATACGTTTTCGGTCAATTTTTGGCCTATCAAATTGCCTATAATAATTCCCTTACTATTGTTATAATTAAAATAGCCATAAATTTCAACATAAATAGAGGGCAGAAAAAGTTATGACCAAACATGAGCGACACCAAACGAACTGTAAGGCTACAACGGAAACCCTTATCGAAGAGAATAAACTGTTTCAAAGCATTATTGAATCCCTGGGTGATGGGGTAGTTGTATTCAATGAATTATATAATATTACTTACTATAATTGCGGAATGATGAAGTTATGCCAATTTGATAAAAATTTAGTAGAGGGCAAAAAAGAACTATCTTTACAAGACATCATGGAAGAAAAATTCTCCGCTGAGATAAATCAAATATTTGAACAGGTTATTTCTGGTAAAACTGTTTTTAGAGAAGGGGTTAATCCATTTAGTAAATCTAAAGCAAGTAATTGCTATACCTCTGAAACTTACTACCCACTTTATTCAACAGATAAAAAAATCACTGGTATAGTAGGGGTTTTAAAGGATATATCTAAACAGTTTCTTGATGAACAAAAAATACATGAACAACAAAAGCATCAAGAGCAACTTGAGGAGTTGGTTTTAAACAGAACTAGTAATATGGCAAAAAGCAACTCTCAATTAAAGTTAGAGGTGGAAAAACGCAAGGAGGTGGAAAAAGTTTTAAGAGCTGAAAAAGAACTAGCAACAAAATACTTAGATATTGCAGGTGTGATGGTAGCAGTAGTGGATAAAAACAAAAAAGTTACTCTAGTAAATAAAAAAGGACGCCAACTACTGGGCCTAAGTGAAGAAGAAATTATAGGAAAAGACTGGTTTGACAATTTCATTCCATCAAGAATTCGCAATGACCTGTTAAAGTATTTTCAAGATATCATGGAGTCTAATTCCGGCAATATTAAGCCCCATGAAAATCCAATTATCTCCTCAAGTGGGCAAGAACAAATTATGTTTTGGCACAATACAATTTTAAGGGATGAATTAGGTGCCCCAACGGCTGTGCTTGCTTCAGGAGAAGATATCACCGAAATAAAAGAGACTCAAAGAAGACAAAGAATATTGCTAAACGAAACAAGAGATGCAAATCTTGCCAAATCTCACTTTTTATCTAGGATGAGCCATGAACTTAGAACTCCCCTAACAGCTATTTTAGGCTTTGGGCAAATTATTACAGGAGAAGACTTAGATCCTCAAATGACTAAGGAATACTGTGGATATATTTTGGATTCGGGCAAACATCTCCTAGAATTAATTAATGAGATTTTAGATTTATCAAAAGTTGAGTCGGGAGAGATAGAGTTACTCATCGAAACAATAAACGTTAATGATGTTATCATGGAGTGCCTCGATATGATGAGCTCCTCAGCTCAAAAAAACAATATCGCCCTCATGAATGATTTACATAATCAAAAAATGTGTGTTAAGGCAGATTATGTAAGGCTAAAGCAAATTTTTGTAAACCTGTTAACAAATGGAATTAAATATAACCATGAAAATGGTGTTGTAAGTATTTCTGCCAAGGAGCTCGATGACCATAAATTGCGTATTCAAATTAGAGACAATGGTTTTGGTATACCCGAAGATCAACTAGAAAAAATATTCGACCCCTTTGTGCGTATAAAAAAAGTCGGCCGAAACATTGATGGGACCGGCATCGGCCTTACAATTACTAAGCAACTCGTCTTAATTATGGGTGCAGACATTGGGGTAGAATCAAAAGAGGGTGAAGGTAGTACTTTCTGGATAGACTTCCCTTTGTCATTTGAATCTGCCTCCAAAAAATATAAAGAAGAGGTCACTGAGAATAACCAAATTAGGGCCATCTTTGAAAAACAGTTTAAAAGAAAGTTTCGAATCATTTATGTAGAAGATAATCCCATCAATGTGCAACTTATGACTGCGGTTTTAACGCGCAATCGCGATATTGAAATGGTTTATGCCATGTCTGCTGAAGATGGACTACAGATGATCAACACCCAAACATTTGATCTAATAATTTTAGATATAAACCTGCCTGGAATGGATGGATATCAAGCTTTAAGTAAAATAAAATCCAATCCCAAAACAAATTTAATTCCGGTCATTGCTTTAAGTGCTCTTGCCACTAATGCTGACATAAAAAGAGGTGTTGAAGCTGGATTCTTACATTATTTAACCAAACCTTTTAACCCGAGAAAACTATTAAACATAATAAGTGATATAATTTTAGAAATTTGTAACATTAACTTGGAATAATTTATCGTGCAAGATAAACCTGCCAACCCTCTATTAACCATTAAAGATAGAGTCATCAAGTTAGCTCGACGTCAAAAAGAGTTAACTGCTGATTTTAAAAGTAAACTGGAAGCTGAAAAGAAAAAGGCAAACATTATCATCACGAATCAGAAAAATGAAATTGATGAGTTAAATCAACAATTAGCAGCAGGGCCGGGAGGAAACCCTAAAGAGTTAAAAAAATTAAAAGAAGAAAACAGTGCCTTAAAAAAAGATTTAGAACATGCTCACGAAAAAATTCATGATTTAAAAGAAGAGTTAAGAGAAGAGATCACCAAAAATGCAAACATTAAACAGTCCGGTGGACATCAAAACACAAGTGACCTAGAGCGGCAGCTACATGATGCTAAGATGCAAATTGATGACTTAAAAAGAGAACTCCGAGATGAAATCACCCGTGGTGCATCAAGCTCTCATAAAGATGCTGACACCTCATATCTTGAGGCACAAATCGCTAGTTTAAAGGCCAATCTCGAAGCTGAAATGACCAAGACAACTACCGTTAAAATAGAAAGTGCAAATGAAATTAACAAAATGAAAGGTGAGTTTCAAAAAAGCTCAAAAGAACTTGAAGACGAAATTGAAGAATTGAGGCGTGGATTACAGGAAGAACAAATTACTAGTAAAAAGAAAATTAATCAGCTAGGCACTGAAAATGAAAAAAACAAAGAAACAATTAAAACTCTGCAAAATAGTTTTGATAGCGGACAAAAAGAGGGCGAGCAAAGCGCCAAAATAATTGAAGACCTAACTAACGAAGCCAATAACCTAAAACAATTATCACAGGATAAACAAGCTGAATTTGAAGAAAGTCTTAAACAAAAAGAGGAGCAAATTGCCACTTTAAACCAAAATATTGAAAAATCACAAGCAGAAATTACTGAGCTTATTGATGTCACTAGGAAATATGACATAATGAAAATCTTTGATCAAGTTGAAAAGTTGAAGGTTAAAGCACGTGAATCTATAGAGCGAGCAGATCAAAAAGAGTTGAAGCTATTGTTAAAAGAAGTTATAGAGTTAGATATCGTTACTAAAAGATGTGACAAAAATCTACGCGATCTATCGTCAAATTTACATAACCAGATATATGAAATGGATAATATGGTAAAAAACTCGATATATACTGTTGAAACTAGTATGTAAGTTTTTTACTTCAAGAATCCTTAGTGATTATTATTTTGTTTCTTTTTTATTTCATAGTTTTCGTTGATAAAGTCCACATATTCATTGAAGTCTGACTCTAAGTCAGTAAAAAAATCACCTTTTCGAAACTTGATATGTTGAAGAGCATTGCCCTCAATTTCTTTCATCTTTTTTAAACTCATCTTAAAACTATGAATTGGCCCGGCTATTCTTAAAGAAAAATTTAGAGAATAAAATATTGCCACTACCACAATTGCTAATAATGTGAGCACTAAGCTAATAATATCTGTCTCCTCACTACTGCTGTTATAAACAAGTATAGAATTAATGAGTACAATGGGTGCTAGAATGTATGCCATCAAAGTCAGCTGAAATTTTACGTAAACAAATCTAAATTGTATCTTTGGTAAAATCCAAAAACGTCTTTTGTGTACTCTAACTTCTGTAGAATTTGTTTCATTTTCCATCTTGCTTCCATCTTTATTATTTATCTAATATTAATGGTAACAAGTTATATATATTTATCAAGGTTAATCATTTTTTAAGTTGGGCCTTGAACAAAACTGAAACGGCAACGGCAACTTAACCCGATGCACCACAAGGGTATTAATTAAACTTAAGCATTTGAGTCCGCTGGTGGAACAAAAACTCTTTGGGCCAATTCTCTATTCAACATGAATAGACCATGCCCATCTTTTCCTACCATTTTTAAGTCTTGAACTACTTTTTTGACGGAGGATTCTTCTTCAACTTGCTCTTGGACAAACCACTGTAAGAAGGAGTTTGTGGCATGATCACTTTTTACAATTGATAAATCTACAATTTTATTAACACGAGCAGTTACTTTTTGCTCATGTTCATACGCGTCTTGGAAGGCATCAAGGGCGGATTCCCATTCTAGTTGAGGGGCTTCTATGGCCGTTAATGTTACTCGACCTTCGCGTTCGTTAATATAGTCAAATAACTTATGGACGTGAACTAGCTCTTCTTGGTTTTGAATTTTCATCCAATGAGCAAACCCTGGAAGATCTATGCTTTCAAAGTAAGCTGACATGGAAAGATAAATGTAAGACGAGTAAAGTTCAAAGTTAATCTGTTCATTTAAAGCTTTTTCAACATCTGTGGATAGCATAAATTACTCCTTCTTTTAGAATTTTTTGTGAACATACCAATAATCATAGAATAAGGCCACAAGTTATGGTCTAGAGACTTTCACACATTGCCAGAAGTGCTTTGCGATCAATTTTATTTAAGGAGTGCTGGGGAAATTCATCAAAGCTATAAATTTGTTTGGGCATTTGATAAATATTGAGTCTTTCTTTTAAGTAATCTTCAAGGAGTTTCACATCTAGAGTTGGTTTTACTACTAGAATGGGGATTTCTTCATACATGTCACTTCTTTTTTTCAAAACAATGCAGTCATCAACCATGGGATTAAGTCGTGCGACTGCCTCAATATCTTTCGGGTAAATACTGATGCCTCCAATATTAATTAAGTCGTCCTCTCTGGAAATATAATCTATATCTCCTTGCGGGTTTATGTTGACTATATCTCTGGTTTTCAACCAATTGTCCTGGATTACCTCAGATTGCAATAAATTTAGCTTTAGGGAGGGGGACTGAATGCATAGGTGACCTTGCCCTGTATTTAGGAGTGTTTTGTTGTCTGACAATAATACTTTGGCACTAATCCCTGTAAACGGCTTTCCGATATGGCCTGTATTTTTGCCACTTTTCCACAATCCAGAGGTTACTCTGGGCCCTGCTTCTGTCAAACCATATGTCGTAAATACATTTGAGTTTTTAAATTTTTTACATAATTTTTCAACCTCATCACTTTGTATGAGGCCTCCGCCTATTGAAACGATATCCATTCCCTCTATTTCATCAATTTTTTCTTTGATGACAAAGCGGGATTGAGCGGGGCTTAAATGTATTACACAGTTACTTAGATTCCTTTTGTTAAGTGACCTAAGCCCCAAAAATGCAAGGTTAAAATCTAACTTATTAGAGGTCACAAGTGTGGTCCAAAGGTATACTACTAGTCCAAAAGAGTGGTTTAGAGGTAGAGACTGTAGTATTAAATGGTGCTTATCAATACCTAAAGATTTTGCGTGAGCGCTTGCGTTTTCTTTGGCATTACTTATGCCTAGATAGCATAATTTGGGCGAAGAGGTTGTTCCAGAAGTTAGGCAACCATAACAATTGCTGTACTTGTTTTGTTCTATAATAGTCGGTGGAGTAAATTCTTTGTTTTTTATCCAACCGGCCGTGGGCATATTCTTTAAAAACTGTTCATATTGAAATTGATTGAGATCACTTGATACACATATGGGAATGTGGCCAAAATCAAGTAGTGTAAAAAAAAGAATTGAAAAAAATAGAGGCTCTTTTTCTTGAAGAAATATAGTTTTTTGGCCTTCTATGGAGGAGATTAAAGACACTGCATCAAGGTAATAGTTGTTTTTTGTCTCAGTTGAGTAAAGTTGTCCACTTAAAGATAGTTCGCACTTAATAAAGTTTGTCGCCAATTTTTCACTTGAACTATTCATAACTTTGTAAGGTGCTCTGTACAGTCTTGTAACGTGCTCCACTGTGAGATAACCATTTCATCGAGGTCGGGGTAAAATTCTTGTAACTCATAAACTAGCGACATCAAGGCCAAGGAATCAAAACCTAGATCTTCTTTAAACCTAGAGGCAAAAGTGATTTCTGATATACTGATCTTGGGATTGAGGTCCTCATTGTCCTCAATGACTTCTATAACCTTCTTTAGTATCTCTGGCATTGCCCCTCTCACTTACAATATGTCCTCTTTAACTTTTTATCATGCGTATGTAATTTTATCAACACAGCAAAATTGTCTTACAGCAATAATGACGTTCCGCACTATGTGCAATTTACTCTAAATGTGTATAATCAATATGATTTAACCAGGGGTGTTCTGTATGCAAAAAGTTTTTATAATATTAATGGCGTCAGTGTTTATAACTTCAATTGCCCTAGCTGAAACTGCTGCACAAAAGGGTCTGCGAATAGCTAAATTAGTCGATAGAAAAAATAGTGGGATGTTGGGTGAGGCCTCCAAAATGGAGATGATTATCAGCAATTCCCATGGAGATAAAGTTACTAGACAGATGGAGGGCATTATCAAAGAAGTGCCCTCAGATGGTGATAAGTGTCTTATAAGTTTTCAAACACCACTTGATGTAAAAGGCACTAAAATGTTAACTCACGGTCATAAGCAAGAAGAGGACGACCAGTGGTTATATCTACCGTCACTTAGAAGGGTTAAAAGAATAAGCTCAGGAAGCAAGTCCTCGTCATTTATGGGTTCAGAGTTTACATATGAAGATCTCGGGGCCCAAGAAATTGAAAAATATAAATATACTTTTTTAAAAGAAATCAAGAACAAAAAACATGGTGGTCTTTGGGTCTTACAAAAAATTCCTGTTAAAAAAAGTGGCTACAAAAAAATTATAACTTTCATTTCAAAAAAATATTATGTTCCCATCCAGGTTAAGTATTTTGACAGAAAAGGCGCTTTGTTAAAAGTTGCTGTCTTTTCAAAGTTTAACAAATACAAGATTGGTAAAAAAATTTTTTGGCGAGCAAACTCAGTTCATATGAGTAACAAGCAAACAAGAAAAGAATCAACTATGAATTGGAAAACCCGAAAACTTGGTGTAAAATATCAGGATACAATTTTTGCAAAGAGCTCCTTAAGGTAGTTTAATTGAATTTACACCACGTCACCATAATTACTATAACTTTTTTACTTGGCCTATCTCCCCTGAGCTATGGCAGAAAAACTATTTATAAGGGACAGGGAGACATCACCTTTGAAAACTATGTGCATAAAGATGACCACGATACAAATACAATGGATAACGGCTCATCTACAATTACTCGAATTGAAGCAATAGTAAGGAGAGGACGACTTAAAGGAGTTTTAAGAGGCTTTATTCGAGCAAACATGAAAGATGACAATCAAACTTTCATGGCCGCCGAAGATGCCTATATAAAATACACTGCTAGAAAATTTTCGCTGCTTGCTGGATTCAAATTATTTAATTGGTCTGCAACAGAAATCTTTCACCCTGCCGACATTGTCAATAGTCGAAACTTAGGTAGTGGTGTTGAAAAAACCGAAAAATTTGGAGAGCTAGTTGCCTCTTTGGATACAGTGTTTGCCGATACAGATGTCTCCTTGTACGTGTTTCCAAGATTTGAGCGCCCAAAATATCCCAGTACCAAATCGAGATTAGGTTACACCAAAAATATTGGCAAGATAAGGTGGATGAATGCTGACGGTGAATTATCTAAAGAATCTTATGATTTTCAATGGGGCTTAAGGCTCGCCAAAAGTATAGGTAATGCCGACTTAGAATTTCATTTTCTAAATATCATTGACCGACATGATCCCATAATTGCATATGAGCACACTACGGGGCAACTCTACCCAGTATATTTTAAAGTGCTACACTTTGGTACTACCTATCAACATGCCTTCTATGACAACTGGATGCTAAAAGTCGAAGGAGCTTATAGAAAATTCGATGATTCACAATTTATTCTTACCATTACTTCTGCGGGTACCGAGGTAAGAAATCCAGAAAGTTATGGTAAGTTTGCCTTCGGCCTTGAATATGGCTTTTCTCACAATGATGGCTCCGACAGTACTGTCATTTTAGAGGGGCAATCTATCATTGGATTAGATAAACTAAAAAGGGCACAAACTGCCGTCTTTCAAAATGATCTCATGCTGGGAATTAGACACAACAGAAATAATATATATGGTACAGAATTTTTTGCCAGTGCGGTGGTAGATATTGAACGCTCTCATGAATATATTTTTACATTTAGTTGGACAGAGCGACTTAATGACTCTTGGAAGTGGAAAGCAGGACTTAAAATTGTCGATGCTCCTCAAAAGCTAGATGATCCTTTGGGCCTTGAGGCGTTTAATGATGCGGACCAGTTCACTTTTGATCTGATCCGCTACTTCTAAAAAACTTCTAGTGATTAGCTAAATCCATGACATGTTCCCAAGGTATTCCAACTTGAGTCGCTTGGTTTTTAGCATTTTTACAAAGCTTGTTGTAATCTTTTCGTTTACCACCAACCCACATCTTAAGATTTGGATCGTTTGATGGGCGCCCCATCCTGTCCCATCGATAACAAAACATTCTAAACTTTCTAACCTTTCCTGCATCCATTGTACTTATATTGGTATTTTCTCTAATTAACCTTTTGTAGTATGCATCTCGATCAGTTGTTGTGTTCGAAAATCCACTTACTTCTGCTGAGGCTTCTGCAAAACTTAAAACTCTTCTGGCTTGAACTGGTGCTGGTGGTGACTCTGGTTCTGGTTCTGAAGCCTTCGTGATGGCAATGTTTAAGTCTTCATACACATCAGCGTCTGCAAACACAATCGTTCCAACATACTCATATTTTTTATTATTATTTGTATAGGGCAATAATGCATTAACTAAAAAAGTTGTTGGTGCATAATTTTTTGGCATCCCTGAAGCATTAATCCCTTGAGCAAATGGTTGACTGTCACTATTGCTTAATACGCTGATCCAGTACTTGCTTAGCACTCCGTATAGTTGTGGATCAATGGTTTTGGCTGCTTTTTTATGGCCACTTGAAATATTTAGATAGGGGAACTTTTGCTCAAACACTTCATTGACCATCTTTTTAATCTTAGTGTCACCCCTTATGTCTAAAGCTTTTAACACGAGTAGGGCGGCATCTGTTGAGCCTGGTACATAATCTGGGTCATAAACATTTGGTCCAGAACCAATAATACCTATAGGATCAAACATTGGATCTGGTTTACAATTAGAATTTAGTTCTTCTATACTGCCATCTTTTCCATTACAAGCACGAAGTGCATGAAGTGACCAGATAAAATCTGAGCAAAAAAGAGGTAGTACTTTTGTAGGATTGCCTGTCGCTACATCATAGTACTCGTTTACAAGTCCACTTTTACTATAGCCAACACGTGCTATATCTAAAATATGAGCAAATGGGTCATTAGTTTTTTGTAACATATAGGCGGGACTTAAATAGTTTGAGTTAAATTTTAAAGGTGATGGGTAAACAGCTTTATCTGCATTTAAGCGTCTCCCCCTTCTACCCAGTACCCTGTTTCGGATGGCAAATCTTTTGGCCCAATAATATAGATTCGTTTGATATTTTTCTTGATTTGCTCCAAACATGGGCCGAATGATATGAATATATTTGGTGTGCTTGACGTAGTGATCACTATCTAAATTACTAGTGCTCACAAGGTTAGCTGATCCAAGCTTAAAGTTTTGGGCCTGATTTAGGGGCATATCGATATTTTTAACAGTGCCTCGATCGATGTAGGCCATCCCCGCGTGACTAATTCCCGTCATTAGACTTGGATATGGGCCGGTCCCACCCCATTCTGGGTGAAACGTCAAAAGGACATCTCCATTTTGAACTGCTTTTGATTTCGCCAGTCTCTTGGTAACACTCAGCCTAGTTTCCTCGTTGTTTACAATATATAGACGCAGCCCAATTTTATTCTCATCATTGTTGTCTTTGGAGAGTGGATGGAAGTAATCAAAAAATATATCTTCTGTTCTAAACCCTTCTAATGGCTTATGGGCATTTTTTGGAACATTGAACAAATAGGGTAAGGGATGAGATGTGCCACCAATTGTCTTCCCAAGGATTTGCTCGCCAATAAAGTCATTTACCTTTTTGTACTTCGAGTTTTCCCCATCATAAATAGTTCGAGGCGCCGAAGCAATGGCACGACCACTTTCTCTTACTACCGCCATGTTCTTATTAACTGCGGTGGAGCACCCAGCTAGAATCAAAACTAAAAAGCTTGATAAAAGAAACAATCTTCCACTAATTTTCATATTTCCCTCCTTAGAAAGTATTGATTATTTTCTCTATAATTGATCTGTGAAAAAACCTCCAAACAATCCTATCATACATCAATTTAAGGGGCAGAGGGAATCTTTTTCCACAAACCTACAACTATACTGTGCGCAGCGTATGACGCCAGGAGTCTTGGCAACCCTTGCTAAACAAAATAATACTTGAAAGGTATTTCAATACAAACCTTAAAAACCCAGGGTAGGGTCACCAAGGCAGGAAATCAAATGAGCTACACAAAATTTTTGAAGTTTATATTTTTGGTTGTAATTGTCCCCTTATTGTCTGTTTGCGCACACAGTCAGAGCATTGAAAAAGAAGCCGAGTGTATTCTACAAGAGGGAGATCTTATTTTCCAAGAAAGTAAGAGTTCCCAATCTCCAGTCATAAAAGAAGTGACCAAATCTATGTGGACCCATGTGGGAGTTATTTTTAAACATAACTACCACTGGAGTGTTTATGAGGCGGTCTCTCCTGTAAAAATAACCCCTCTAAAGAAATTCGTATCAAGAGGTAAGGAGAGAAAATTTTCCATTAAAAGAATTACCCAAGGATTGACGAAACCACAAAAGCGGGCCTTAAAAGATGAGATTTCCAAGTTTATAGGATTGCCGTATGATGTGTTATTTGAAAGTGGAGATGAATCAATTTACTGCAGCGAGTTGGCTTGGAAAGGTTATATGAGGGCCTTAAAAATCAAGATCGGAGAATTTGTTGCATTTTCAACACTAAACTATAAGTCGTCTAAGGCATTGAAATTGGCACAAAGAAGATATGGTGCGGCCAAAAGGCGTTTTGATATCGAGCGGTGGAAAAAGCAAAAAGTTATCACCCCAGTTGCTATGTACAAATCCACATTAATAAAAGAAGTATTAACTTCAAATAAAAAAGCTGACCAGATTATGGTCAACAAACTTTGTGAGTAGCCTATGTTTTCAAAAATCCTTTATATTGTCTTATTTGCTACTATTTGTAATGCTTATGCATTTGTCGATGTTACCTATTTTGTCGATACAATAAATTACCTAGCAAATGTAAAGCTAGAGGGAAGGCAAAGTGCCACCCAAGGTGACTATCTTGCCCAAAAGTATATTATCGATAAACTTGTAGAACAAAAAGTCTCCCCACTACCTGCATACCCCAGTTACAAGCAAACATTTTCAATCTTCAAAGAAATGGAAAAAGATGGAGCTAATTATCTAAGTGTCCAGACCCAAAATTTATTTGTTCCATTTGAGCCCCTTCCTCTTTCTGATTCTGGAGTGATTACAGGTTTAGATCTGGTTTTTGTGGGTCATGGTATCACCTACGAGAATGAAAATTTTAAGTACGATGACTACCAGGGTATAGATGTAGAGGGTAAAGTGGTCGTAGTAGTTGCAGGTGATCCATCGACTAATAATCCTAATTCACCATTTAATAACTCCAGTTTAAATCATCTTAAAATGCTACCTTTTAAACTAAAAAATGCTATCTTCCACAAAGCAAAAGGATTTTTATATCTCAGTAACCCTCTAAATTACGACCAGCAAAACGAACCAGCATTAGTGTTTTTAGGTCATGAGGGAGCAGGACAACATTACTCTATTCTTGCAGGTCAAATAAAAGTGAGTTGGTTTGATGGGTTAGTGCCAAATGTCGATCTAAGAGATCACTTGCAAAAAATTGCCAACACCCAAGCTCCTCACTCTTTTATTGTAGAAAATTATAAAACAACGATGGAAGTAAACCTAAAAAAAATCACCGGCAAAACTTCAAACATTATAGGTTTTATTCCAGGCAGTGACCCTACCCTTTCTAAAGAGATTGTGGCAATTGGGGCCCATCTCGATCATTTAGGGTACGGAGGCACTCTATCTATGGGGTTCTCTCAAGTAATTCACCCCGGTGCAGACGATAATGCTTCTGGATGTGCATTACTGCTTGCTTTGAGTAAATACTTAGTATCAAGGGATCATAGACGCTCCTATCTTATCACTTTTTTCAATGCAGAAGAACATGGTTTAATCGGCTCTAAGCACCTGATGGACCAGTGGCCAAGACTCGCTAGTAAGTATGGCAAAATTGTAAGTATGATTAATTTCGATATGGTCGGAAGATATGTTGACAAGCTCAATGTAGCAGAAGCAGGAAGTGCTATTGAATGGAGGAGTTTACTAAACGATTATACTTCAAACAATGATAGTGAAATAACTTTGGCCATCAATGACCAGGCAATCAACTCCTCGGACCACGTAAATTTTAAAATAAACAAGATACCTACTTTGTTTTTCTTTACTGATGTCCATAAAGACTATCACCGCCCCACTGACACCCCTGAAAAAATAAATTATTTGGCCCTTACTAACATGAATAAATTTATGGGCAACTTTGCTGATCACCTAGATGCTTTATCGGCTCCAACTTTTAACCCAGACCATCTAAATGGAAGCGGCAGAGTTGATCTCCCTGTAGGTGAGCGAGCATCGCTTGGCTGCCTTCCGGATTTTGGAGGAGGTGATATAGAGGGTGTTAGGTGCACTATGATTATTCCCAATTCTCCAGCACAAATTGCAGGTCTTATAGATGGTGACATTCTTGTAAAAATGGGAGATATTGCTATTTCTAACTTATATGATCTCACCTTTGCACTTAAGTACTACCACGCTGGTGATGAAGTCGGGTTATCATATATACGCAGTGATAATGTCATTACCCAAACTACTGTAAAACTTACCGCTAGAAATTAGTATATGGCCCAAGCAATAAGCAGACCGCCCGTAAAGCTAATTCTAGGATACTTATTCCACGATCATAAACTTTGCAATGAAGCCATTTTAGAGTTTAAAAAAAATTATGGAGAGATTGATTATCAATCCCCTGCAGTTGCATTTTCTCACACTGATTATTATTCAAATGAGCAAGGTGGTTCGTTATTTAAACAATTTGTTAGTTTTGAAAAACTAGTTAGTGCCACAGCTCTACCAGAGATAAAGATCTTCTCTAATGGTCTTGAAGCAAAGTTTAGTCAAAACAAAAAAAAGCGTCTTATCAACCTCGACCCAGGCTATTTGACTGCAGCCAAGCTGATCTTGGCAACTGCAAAAAATCAAAGGCATCGCATTTATTTAGACCGTGGGATCTATGCTGAAAGTGAACTTTTCTATCAAAATAAAAGTTTCATGCCTTGGGAGTGGACCTACCCCGATTATCGCAAAGAAGAATATATTCAAATTTTTAATCACATAAGATCTATCTATGTTTCTCAAATAAAAAAACTGGGACTGATACTACTGTAATAGACCAATAATGTTGCACTTCTCCCTCCCGCCATGAGTCAAGCCAAAACAGAAATAGAAACGGCAACAGCAACGGTTTCTGTTTCTGTTGCAGTTTCGGTTTGGTTTAGGGGCAAAAAAATCTTTTGGGGTCTAATTGTCCATTGTTTTGTGCTTGAATTTTTCATACACTATATGCTTCAAGGAGACAGATATGAAGCTTAGCAAATTATTCTTTTTAGCAATAATTTTTATCATTCCACTAATTGCCACTTCACAAGAGCCCTTGCGATACTTTTTTACCAAGCAAGATCAAGTTCATTATCTTATAAGTTACGCTCAAGAGGGTCGCTGGTACTTAGATCATTATCAAGTGCCAAACGGTATGCTCCAAGAAAGGATATCTCATCGTGTCTTTGAAAATCGCGATCATGTTTTGCAATATATTCACAACAACTATCCACAGGCAAAGCTAAAAACCCTAGGTTTTAAAATTTCAGAACATGTTTCTACAGAGCTAAGACAGCAGAACTTATGGAGTGTAAAAAATAGTTGGAACGAGTCCTGGGAGAGTAAATTTTCTGACTGGTTACAAAATAACTTTCACCAAGATTTCTTTATTAAATACAATATTGCCGTTGATTGCGCAGATGTGACTTATGCTCTTAGGTGGATCTTTGCTAGAGTCAACTCTCTTCCTATGGCCAACACCTTAGCCGGCTCTGAAGTTCTTTTTACTCATGAATCCATGAAAAGAAGTTGGCGGCGCATTCCCTCTCACCAAGTATGGCACAAAGATAAGCGCTTTTTAAAAGCACTTGATTACCTGCTCAACAACACCTACACTCACTCTTTATTAAGTGATAGTTATCCACTTAAAATCAATTCTGATTTTATCAGATCAGGTGCATATTACCTCACCTTAACAAGGGAAAGTGGACATACTCGTATGGTTTCCCAAACCCATTATGAGGACCAAACTAAACCACCAATCATATTGTTATCCTCAACGGTACCAAGAGAAAAGAGAACTCTTTTTAAGGGGATTTTTCTAATCTCTGAGCGACCCAAAAAAAACAATGATGGATTTTTGTCTATGAGGTGGCCCTTAAAAAAATCTGGACATTGGTCATTAGTGGCAAGACGGGCCATGCCTGGGTTTTCGATGGAACAATATTCAGATAGTTTCATGGCAAATGAGTCAAACTTTGCTTTGGCCGTATATAAAAATATAGTTCCCGACTTTAGTATAAAAGTACTAGTGCAAAATGCCATCTTGGAGCTTTTTAACTATATCAAGTTACGAGTAGATTTAGTTAAAAGAGGGTATAACGTTTGCCAAAACCAAAGCTGTGCACCGGGGTCAATGAATTGGGAAAATTGGAGTACCCCCAGCAGAGACAAAAAGATTCTCAAAAAATTTACAACCCTAGAAGAGGTCATTGGTAATTTTGCAAGGATTGATCCTAGTATTATTAAAATGTGGACAGAGCAAAAAAGTAAGCTCAAAGTCGAGATAGAAGACAGAGAAATATCACTGAAAAAAATTCAATTTCTCTGGATATATAAATTGATCTCGTCTGATCCAAG
The DNA here is from genome assembly GCA_016784965.1 of Bacteriovoracaceae bacterium. Lineage (GTDB taxonomy): Bacteria > Bdellovibrionota > Bacteriovoracia > Bacteriovoracales > Bacteriovoracaceae > JADHTQ01. Next base: position 91,372 of record JADHTQ010000001.1, read on the forward strand.
AGATAGTATAGCGCAAAGATGGGCCTTAACAGGGACTGCCGTAGGCCAAAATATTACCAAAAATATTATTAAGAACTTTCAGCTGAGAAAGGAAAAAATTACAAAACAAGGTAACACTTGCAAAGGAAATAACTGTCCTTTGGGATCAAAGCAATGGGAAAAGTGGAATAGTTACACAGAAGATAACGAGTTGTTTCTTTACTATGAAGCCACTTCTGCATTTTTGAAGTACTTTGCCACAGAGGAAAATTCTAAACTAAACACAAAGCTTAACCAAGATATTATAGAAGCCGATAGGAAGCAGCTGACCACCAGACAGTGGTTGAACATAATTCCATGGCTAAATGCTGATCCAAGAAGCACAGCAGATGTCAGGTGGGGCAAAAATCGAGTCAATTACAATTATATGAAGATTCCCTCTTTTGAAAATATTCAAATTAGTAAGTCTGGATATGCCCTGCTTGATCACAAACACCTGATTAACCTATACAATCAACAAGCTATTAATCTTACTGATGATAGTAAAACCTCAATTAATTTTAATTTACAAAACGGAATAGCCGTTGCAATTAACAAGGTTAACAATCTAAATGAGTGGTCATTTTATGATACCAATCAACATCTATTAACCAAGATAGAAGATCAATACCAAGGAGATTATGTAATTGATAGCCTTGTATGGCACTCACCTCACATTTTTTCAATAGTCAGTAATAACCATTGGGTCATATTTAATCTATCAATAGACGAGGGAGGGGTAGAGTTAAAACAAATCAGACAGTTTGATAACGGACACCCCCTTGCTATATACTATCCATCAAGCAAAAAAAAGCTACTAAATTGTGCCCTATTTCGAGATGACCAAGACCAAACATTTTTAGTACAGATGACCAAGCAAAAAATTTATAAAACTAAAGTTAATTGGTTTAATGATTTTGATCCCCAGTATTTATTTTATCAATTGGGAGACTATTTCATAGGGCAAGGTGTATGGAAAGACAGCGCCAAAGAGCAAACTTTTATCATTAACAAGTTGACTGGTAAAACACATTTTATATTCGAAAAAGACACTACATTACTTTCAATGATTGGTAACTCCCTCCAGGGAGTTACCCAAACGAAAAAAGGGGATGGAGGAAGAGTTCAGTTGGCCAATCAACTTGTTACTTTTTCCGATGATTTTAAAATTCAAGATCTTCGTGATTTTGGTAATTTTGCAAACATTCGTAATGAAGGGGAATTCACTTACATCTACTCAATGAATGAGCTCTTTAAGGGGTGGACTTTATATCGCTACCACTTGGATTTCGGACTTGAACAGTTTGCAGGAGACACTAAGACTTTTTTCATGGGAGGAGTCTCAGACATATTAACAACAATAGATATGAACGATAACTTGCAACGACAATCCATCACTGACTTTTCCAAATCGCAAAGCATCCTTCTACCAAAAAATATCTTTTCTTTACTTTCACGGCGCAGTTTTTTTAAAAGTCCCGGAGGAGGTAATCTATTTGGTGCACATAGATTTTGGCAACTTTGGATGATTAGAGATGGCGATTATGCGGGATTTAGAGCAATAATTCCCTCTACACGAGATACCATCTTTAACTCAAAATTGCTGCCACTATTAACCCTACCTAAAAAAATAGCAAGAGGTGGCAATATGTTTGTTGGAACTATCGAGGCGCAAAACGGTGCTGTTTCAACGATTGATCATGGAGCACTTGTTAATATTACTGAAAATTCATATATATGGATTAATCCTATTACTAAATAGAATTACGCAGCTCTTTTTTTTCGGGCCTTATCTAGATCATAACTTGCTTGTAAATTCATCCAAAGCTTAGCCGTTGTACCCAAAAAATCCGCAAGGTCTAATGCGGTTTCTGCTGTAATACCTCTTTTTCCATTAATCAACTCGCTAAGTTTTGCTTTAGTCCAACCCAGCTCTTTTGCAACATAGGATTGAGTCCAACCATTTGGTACTATAAATTCCTCCAATAACATTTCTCCAGGGTGAAATGGGTTCACAGGCGCTTTAATAGTCATATTTACCTCTCTTAGTGATAATCAAGTACTTGTACCTCATCAGCTCCCTTCTTGGACCATTTGAAAACCAACCTCCATTGTCTATTTATTCTAATTGAATGATATCCCTTTAGATCACCCTTTAAAGCCTCTAGTCTATTATTGGGTGGAACTCTAAGATCTTTTAATTCATCAGCTTCATATAAATAGAGTAGCTTTCTTCTTGCAATTCTATATAATTCATTTGGAAACTTCCGAGTTTCCCTGGTTTTTTTATCATAATATATGTCTTCTGCTAATTTGCACGCAAATCCCGTTATCATGTTACGACAATATCATACACTGATAACACAGTCAAGTTTCTATTTGAAAGATTGTATTTATAGAGGTCCAGATACTGTCAATTTTGTTAAATTAAGGTTATTATATATGAAAATTATTAAAAAAGGGATAGACATGTCTAACGATCAGGATAAGTACAAAAAACATACATTAGATGAATGGAAAAAAGTTGCCACAAAAGAGCGCCGAGGAGCTGATCCCGATGAGCTAATTTGGAACTCTCCTGAAAATATTAAAATCAAGCCGGTCTACAGCAAAGATGACATAGCAGATGTGGGCTTTACAAATACAATGCCAGGAATTGATCCGTTTGTTAGAGGTCCTCGTGCCACTATGTATACAGGACGCCCATGGACCATTAGACAATATGCGGGCTTTTCAACAGCAGAGGAGTCTAATGCTTTTTATAAAAAAAGTTTAGCAGGTGGTGGACAAGGAGTTTCAGTTGCTTTTGATTTGGCCACCCATAGAGGATACGATTCAGATCATCCACGAGTTACAGGTGATGTTGGTAAAGCTGGTGTGGCCATAGATAGTGTCGAGGATATGAAAATTCTTTTTGATGGTATCCCACTAGACAAAGTATCGGTTTCTATGACTATGAATGGAGCAGTTTTGCCGATTTTGGCCAATTATATTGTGGTGGCACAGGAGCAAGGGGTTCCTCAAGATAAGTTGTCAGGAACTATTCAAAATGACATCCTCAAAGAGTTCATGGTTCGAAATACTTATATTTACCCACCTACCCAGTCAATAAATATCATTGCTGACATTATTGCTTATACTTCTAAACATATGCCAAAGTATAACTCCATTTCAATTTCTGGTTATCATATTCAAGAAGCGGGAGCAAATGCTGCTTTAGAGCTAGCTTATACTCTTGCAGACGGAAAGGAGTACATTAAAACTGCTCTTTCTACTGGTCTAAAAATTGATGACTTTGCACCACGGTTATCATTTTTCTTTGGGATTGGTATGAATTTTTATACTGAAATTGCCAAGCTTAGAGCTGCCAGACTTCTGTGGAGCAAAATTGTAGGGAAATTTAATCCTCAAAATCCAAAATCTAAAATGCTTAGAACTCACTCACAAACCTCTGGGTGGTCACTAACTGAGCAAGATCCATACAATAATATTATAAGGACCACAATAGAAGCAATGGCCGCTGTATTTGGCGGAACTCAATCTCTACACACAAATGCTTTGGATGAAGCAGTTTCTCTACCTACAGACTTTTCTGCTCGAATTGCCAGAAACACCCAGATAATTATTCAAGAAGAAAGCAATATCACTAAAGTGGTCGACCCTTGGGGTGGCTCATATATGATGGAAAAGCTTACAGATGAAATTGCAGTCAAGGCCTTAGAGATAATGGATGAAATTGATGAACTTGGTGGTATGGCCAAATGCCTTGAAGCCGGTATTCCCAAGCTTAAGATTGAAGAGTCTGCCGCCCATAAGCAGGCTAGGATTGATATCGGGCAAGATATTATTGTGGGAGTCAATAAGTATATTTTAGACAATGAAGAAGAGATTGAAATCTTGGATATCGATAATGAAAATGTTAGGAAATCTCAAATAGACCGCATTAAAAAGATAAAAAAAGCAAGAGATGAAAAAGCGGCACAAGTTGCATTGGATGCTCTAACCCAATATGCAAAAACAGGAGAGGGAAATTCCTTAGAATTAGCGATTATTGCTGCCAAGCTTCGCTGTACGGTGGGCGAGATTACTCAGGCACTAGAAAGTGAGTGGGGTAGATATAAAGCATCTTCACAAACTGTTTCTGGAGTATATGGTAGTGCCTTTAAAGATGATAAAGAGTGGTCATTCATCTCTAGTGAGATCAAGGATTTTGAGCAAAGAGAGGGCAGAAGGCCTCGGATACTGATTGCTAAAATGGGACAAGATGGCCACGATAGAGGTGCAAAAGTAGTAGCAACTGGCTATGCTGATGCCGGTTATGATGTAGACCTGTCTCCTTTATTTTCTACACCCGCTGAAGTTGCCAAGCAAGCAATTGAAAATGATGTCCATGCCATTGGCGTATCATCACTTGCTGCTGGTCATAAAACCTTAGTTCCAGAGCTTATAAAAGAACTTAAAAAACAAAATGCAATAGACATTATAATTTTTTGCGGAGGTGTGATACCTAAGCAAGATTACAAATTTTTATACAAACATGGTGTTAAAGGAATTTTTGGGCCAGGCACTCCAATTCCTAAGGCCGCCAAAGTCGTTATTGAAGAGATTAACAAAGCAAAAAAGAAGTAATTAGCTATGTCGGACCAACTTGATATAAAAAAACTTATTGATGGTGATCGCAGATCTCTTGCTAAGGCCATAACAATTATTGAAAGTAGGCGAGGTAGTGACAGTGTCTTGGCCCGTGAAATTATAGAAGCCGTTTTGCCCCATACGGGTAAAAGCATTAGAGTTGGTGTAACCGGAATTCCTGGTGTTGGCAAATCAACTCTAATAGAATCACTCGGTCTATTTCTAATTGAGAAAGGAAAAAAGGTTGCAGTGCTCGCCGTGGACCCTAGCTCACCTGTAACTGGTGGGAGCATTTTGGGTGATAAAACTAGAATGGAGGAGCTTTCCCAAAATTACAATGCCTTTATCCGCCCATCACCAACCTCTGGTATGCTTGGTGGAGTTGCCAGAAAAACCCGAGAGACTATGTTACTTTGCGAAGCCGCAGGTTATGATGTCATTCTGGTAGAAACTGTGGGCGTTGGCCAATCAGAAGTGGAAGTTTCTTATATGGTTGATTTTTTTCTTGTACTTATGTTACCGGGTGCCGGCGATGAGCTACAAGGAATTAAAAAGGGGATCATTGAGCTTGCTGACGCCATAGTAGTTAACAAAGCTGATAGTAGCAACAAGGCACTTGCTGAAAAAACTAGGCAACACTATCAAAATGCCCTCTACCTTTTAACCCACAATTCATTTTGGACACCTCAAGTTCTCACTTGTTCTGCTTTGTTTAAACTAAACATTGATGCTGTTTGGAAGTGCATTGAAGAGTTTCAGACAAAAGCAGCAGGTTGCTGTGAGCTTAAAACAAATAGAATCAAACAAAATCAATTGTGGATGTGGAAGTTAGTTCATGAAATGGTCGATACAAATATCAAGCAGGATAAACAGATACAAAAACTACTTCCGGACCTTCAAAAGCAACTAGAAAATGACGAAACAACTCCTTATTTTGCCGCTAAACAAATCATTGAACTCATCTTCCAATCATAAATATAGTTCTTGCAGGCACAGCTGGAGGTATTCCCAGTGCCGGCTTAAGTACAGTCTCTTTAAATCGTCTTATTGCCCGTCGCTCAGATAGCGATCCTTCTGTTGAGGTCGTGCCGTCAGCTGTTACAGGAGAAGTATCCGGTGAAAAATTCATATCATTTATAAGCTCTGGACAATCCTTAGGCTTCTTTTTAATTTGTTGTCTACATTTAGCTTTATTATAAGCGGTCAATAATTTTTCACAAGAACCCAAGTCTCTATAAACATCTGACCGTTGAGATTGGCACTGATAATCAATTTCTCCAAACGATGGATACCTCTGGCCGGGACAATGATAGCTCCAAAAACCATTAGGTACACATTTTCCTCCTTCTCCGGGTACGTTATCAGTCCATTTATACTTACAGGGGTAGCCTCCATTTTTTTTATACTCTTTTATATATAAATTGTTTGAAAGTTGTTGAGTACAAATTTGCTTGTTCGGAATAACTCCAAAGTACAGTTTTCTAAACTTGAGGCAGACATCAAGATGAAAGCAACTTGTATCAAGATTCCCCTGACACCTTAAATAAATATCGGCCTTGAGATTCGAACATTTGTCACCACGTTTGGCCCCTACAGATGCGGTTAATAGTAATGCAAAAATTAATGTCAGGTGTCTCATCCAACACTCCTAATTCCTGTCTAAACAGGATTACTAGAATCTATAAATTTACATTGAACATTTAAGCACTCATCTACTTTGCCCATAAGTGCTTGTATCCCCAGTCTCTCAGTCGCATTATGTCCCCCGGCAAACATATGAATTCCGGCTTCTTGACTTTCATGCCAATGATGCTCGCTCATCTCACCGGTAATAAAAGCATCTAAATTATATTTACAGGCCTCGTCCCATTTATTTGCCGCCCCACCAGTAATAATGCCAGCAGTATGAATAATGGCCCTCTCATCAAATGTTGAAACTGTTACCTCATGATTTAAAATATGTTTTAAATCATGCTGCATATCTCTTGAATTTTTTGGATGCACTAATCTCCCCATAACTCCGATAAACGATCCTTTGTAGTCACCAAATGGCGCTAAATCAACTACTCCGAGCCTATCTGCAATGATTTTTGCATTACCTAAAAAGGGATTGCCGTCTAGCGGTAAGTGATATGAAAAAAGATTAATTTCATTTTTGACTAAAGGGAAGATCCGTTTGGCAAATGGACCGGTTAGAGTTTTGGTGTCATGAAACCTCCAAAACAGACCGTGATGAACAACGAGGCAATCGGCTCCTGCATCAGCTGCTTTATTTACAGAGTCACTTGTAGCAGACACGGCAAAGGCAATTTTTTCTATGTACTCGACGCCCTCAATTTGCAGACCATTTGGGCCATAATCCTGATATTCATGGGGAACCAATATTTCAGAAAAAAAAAGTTCTAAATCATGTCTTAAAATGCCCATTGTTATTGCTCACTGATAGTATCCAATGTCTCAATTTCGTTATCCATTGCTTCTTTTAATCTTCGTACGGTCTCATGCAGTTCATTGTGATATGGCGCCAGCGTAAGAGCTATACTAAATTCATCTAACGCTTTTGCATATTCTTCTTTCATCATGAAAGCCCTACCCGAATTGATGTAAGGGTATTCTCGATTTTGATAATTGATAGATTTTTTGGCAAGACTGAACCATTTTAGGCTCTCCTCAACCTGCCCTTCGGCCAAAATATAATTACCTAAATCGTTATAAGGAGGACCATAATCGGCGTCTTTTCGTATGGCCTTCAGACAAAAACTTTTGGCCTTTTCTGTTTTATTTAGCAAAAAATACACCCAGGCAATCAAAGTCAACACTTCTGCCGACTCATTATAATTGCAGGCCCGCTCAAAATGCTCTAGGGATTTTGGATAGTTCTTTTCAAAAATAAACCTATGCCCCTTTTCAATAAGGTCTCTATACTTATTATCCCTTTGCCACTGAAGAGTGCCAATAAACCCCATGTCCTTTTCGTGCAACTGATAAACCATATCAATTGGAAGGTAAAACTTGGGTATCGTATAGGAGTCCCACTCATCATCTGTAGTTATCAGAGTCATACGAGGATAGGTAATCTCTAAGGTATTGGTGCGTAGAGAAAAGATGTGAAGACTATGGGCATGCTTGTATAGCAAGTTGATGAATTCTACTACCACCTTGATGCCTATCTCTTCTTTTATCCCCAAGCTTAATACAGATTCTAACAATTGAACTACCGATTTTATTGTCTCCCTAGTATCGCGGGGATTTAAAAAGGTAGGATCAACTTCCAAAAGTAAATTCTTAAGTAGGTCCTCTTGTAACAAAGAGACTGTCTCTTTGTGTAGATCCCTTAGAATTTCTTTTGATTCAGGTGTTGAAATTAGTTGTGTAATTTCACTTAATACGTGGATAATTCTTTCTAGGTAACCATGAGCTGATGATAGCTCACTTTTTAAGATGCTTTTGGTGTTTTCTTTCATAATTTTTCCAATCCTTGGAATTACCTCAATGAACATCATGTTCAATGATAGTATATTACATTAGCTTCGTTAAGTATTTTATGCGCCTAGTAACACTATGACACTAAATGCAAGAAATAGATGCAATGAAACTACTAAAATTTCTTGTTTGTAACTCTCCCTTTTGTCAGGTATCACCGCTACCCTTACTTGTGTTTTTTTCATATTGCACTCCCAAGTTGCTCCCCACAATAGTTAATTCAACTTTTATGCCAACTATGGTGCACTTAACCTGCCGATATTAGGAAAGACGCAAGACGCATAATGTTACCGGTGTCATTTTGATTTGGGGCTTTTGGTTACCTCATAATTGATAAGATTTTTTCTATTTGAGCGATAACGGTCTGAAATTAGTTCAAATAGAGGTATATTTTTTGGAATTGAGGCCAATCCTCTAAAGTTTACAACTTTGGTACCACCTTTTTTCTTCTTTCCAAACAATTTTGAAAAAGGATTACCTTTTGAAGCTGCTCTTTTTCTTGCTTTACCTCCGCTATATGAGTATCCACTACCTCCAGATGCACCATAGGCATAGCTTCCTTTTCCAACTACAGCACCACCAGCAGCGTTCCTGGCACGTTTGGGCGCAGCTCCAGGTCCACCGCCGCCTCCTCCGCCAGCACCGCCGCCACCGCCGCCGACGCCACCTCCGCCTCCTTTGCTCGAGACGTTTTTTACTTTTGGAGCAGTTGGTGTTGTTTCAAAATCACTACCTCGACCTTCTGTTGTAGCAACAGATCCCATACTACCAACAGGTAAACTCTCCCCTGAGGGACTAGCTCCCTCTTCTCCAGTAATTTCCTCGGCTCCAGGAGCAACACTGTAATCTCCAGTGCCGCTTCTTTGCATACCCTCGATGGCAATATTGGTCGCGCCAAATCCTCTTTGAACATCGAGGTTTTGCCCCTGGCACTCTGGAGCAGAAGGGTTGGCTTGACACATACTAACTCGCAAATCCTCTTGGCCGTATCCCAAGTTTATATTTGGCTCAAATTGTTGAACTTTATCTGCCACTTCTGATATCTTATCCGCTTGCTTATCCAGTATAATCCCAATAGCCGCCATCTTAGCAGCATCAACACCTGCTTGAACCATGGCCGATTTGGCCTGTTCCACTGCCCCCTGATTGAGCAGTAAGTTTCTGTATATATTGGTAATATTTGAACATGGAGTTACGTAGCTTGGATCATCCAACTCATCTGGCCAGTACTCTCCAAAACGACTGCGCCAGTTTTGAATGAGAGCAAAGTATCCACCGCCTGCACCTTCACCTTTTTCACACTCAGCGGTTACATCTTCTTCATCAGGTATATTTTTAATCATCGCAGCAAGGGTGGCAAGTTTAGCAGTATGAAAAGCAGCTTGCACCTTAGCAACACCTGCTCGCTCCCTTACCATCTCTTCTTGTCCCTCAATTGCTGCCATAGCATTACCTTTTTTCTGCTTCTCTAATACATCCTGTTGAATCTCTTGACCTTTTAGTCCTACCTGGACGTTTTGAACCTCTTTGCCTATCTTTTCAGTGGCCAACAGGGCGTTATAAGCTGTAACCAATTTTTTACAACCAGCAAAATCCTGAGTAATAAAACCTCTGGACTTACACGTAATAGCATTATCCATTGATGCATCTTTACTTTTATCCCTGCTTAGCTCCACATCACTATAGTCAGTTGGCGACATGGTCACGGCCAAAGCGGCGCACTTATAAAGCTTCTTTAATGATGTTTTTACTTGCTCTCGTATGTTTTTGTAGTAGGTACCACTACTCATTTTCATCCGAAGCTTTTGAGCATCATGTGGATTCTTTTCTGTTCCATCAGAGTTACAGACATTTGCTGCTTTACTTTCAACAGAGTCTACAACTTTACTAACTGCCTTGTGGACATTCTTCCACATCTTACCCCAATGCCCAGGATGCAAAGGTCCCTCGGGGGATTGTTCACTAATATCTGCCCAATTTTTCACTGCCATACTGACACAACTTCTAAATTTATAACTACCGGGAAAAACTTCGTCGCCTCTTTCATCTGATTTTACCGGTGCGACATCGGTATCCTCCATCATCTGTGTTAAAAAGGCGATTTTTTGTTTGATATCTTGGCATGGGGGAAGTTGTCCTAAACCTTGATTGGGACCTGCAATAGCTGCAGGATTTCGAATTCCTGCTACTTGTTGTTGTGGTCCTGCGGCTTGCTCGCTTGGTCCTGCGACTTGCTCACTTGGCCCAGCGGCTTGCTCACTTGGCCCAGCGGCTTGATCAGTTGGCCCTGCTGCTGCTGTCACATCTTGCTGTGGAACCGCTGCAGTAGTTGCTTGATCCTGTGTTGGTTCTTGTACTGGTTGTTCAAATGTTGTGACCGCTGCACGTACTTGTTCTTCTGGTTCTACAGTTTCTTCAACTGCTGCATCATCTGAAACAACTTCTTGCTCTTGCATCGGTTCAGCTACAGCTTGCTCACTTTCATCGGCACTTTGCTCATATGAACTTGTGCTTGCAGAAGCCCCTGCAGAATAGTTATTACAGTCTGTGACACACTGCTGCTTTTCCGCTGCAACTTGATATCCCGAACAACAACCACTGCAAGTGATCGTGTTGCCATACTTTGCATCTGTAAAAGTAAATGCATTATAGGGTGCCGCACAATTTGAACCAATGGCCAGCTTTATGGGAACCACAAATAACAAAAAGATGGTCATATATAGAGTTTTGTTGTCTTTCATAAGCATCTCCAGCTCGGGCTTATTTTTGCGTAGATATACTACTATTTTACTCTCCTTCTTCGGCTACAACGGGATAAAACTTGAGTCTTTAGCTCCACTATACGAAGAAGATCAAAAATCTTAAGCCATCTATCTGAAATTATTCAACATAAAAATTCACACACTCTCCATAAATTCTGTTGATCACATTTTAAATATGCCAACTATTATTGGCATAAATGCACTGTGTCCCGAAAAGGAACCTGGAACCATTTGAAGACTCATTGCAGCGGAATTGACTTTTTTGAAAGTTTCGAGGTAGTTCTACTGTATGGGCTCAAAAACTAGAGTTTATCACTGCAATTTAAAGATCACTAAAAAACACTTAGATGAAAATAAGCATGTCAACAATGCTGTGTATCTGGAACTTTATGAGCAGGCCCGCTGGGATGTACTGTCTCAAAATGGATATCAGAGGTCCTCGTTGAGTGAAATAAATATGGGGCCCGTTGTGCTGGATATTTTTGTGGTCTATAAAAAAGAGTTAACTGAAAATGATAAAATTAAAATAGAAACTCACTATGCTGGTGTTAAGCACCGCTTGGCCTTATATATTGAACAGAAAATACTAAATGAAAACAATCAACTGGTCTCTTCTGCTAAACTGACGATTGGAATTATGGATCTCATTAAAAGAAAGCTGATCCCACATAATGAAAAGTGGCGCAAGGCCATGGGTGATCAATAGTTATTCTTGCTGTTTTTGTGCGCTTTGGTCTTTTTCCCCTTCAGCGTCGTTTGGTGCTCCCCCTTTAGTTTTTTTCTCCTGCTCCTCCTTATTTCTTTTTTCAAACTCCTCTTTTTCTTTTCTTTGTTTTTCAGCGAGGTCTGAGAAGAATATCTTATTAACAAACTGGCGCAATTTCATTTTGTCATCTTCGTGGATATTGTGGATTAAACCTCGGTAGACAAACATGCCCGAATCTTTAAAATAATTCTTACTCCCATCTTTAACTACTTTTATATTAATATCTATTGGAAAATTGGCAGAAAAATTATCCAATCCAAGCTCTTTTTTACTTCCGAAAGTGCACTCGGATTCGGTCATGGTTCTAAATACTATTGGGTGAGCTATTGTTGCACTACTTTGCATATGCCCTGCTTTGACATAATATCTCTTCTCGATAAAATCAGCCGTTGTAAGCCTGCGGTTTTTTTGGGGATTTTCTTTTTTCATTTGAACTACACGCTGCTTTAGTTCTGTTTCTTTTTTTAATTCTTGTTTTTTTTCGAGAATTTTTGCAAATTCTAAAACACGTGATAGTGCTAACATCTCATGATTAACTAATATTAGGGGATACTCCAGGCTATCTCGAAAAGACTGAGAATTGTATTTTTTTGTATTAAAAATGACAATGAAGGGATTGTACCCTTCAACGCTTTTAATCTTTTTCACCATATTAATTAACTGAGATAATCCTTCGTTTTCATCCTTTTTCTTAAGTTCTTCAACATCTTCTGGATCTAATTGCTGCTGATAATCCAAGTTCGCTTCTAAACCTCTTAAGTCCAATGGAGGAAATTGAAAAACTATAATACTAGGCCTAAATACAACAATTTCATCCATGCCTTGAGAAATAAGTGTCTGTATTCGAAAGTTATACGGGTATTTTGAAAAATGTTTTTTTTCCATTTTAAAAATGGTCATGTTTCTATCAATAATCAAGATTTTGGTTTTTTTAAAAGAATCGGGTTCAATGTGATCGATAACCCATTCTTTTGTCTTTTTCTCACAAGAGCGAAGCTGGAGCTTATACTCTTCTAGATTCTGTTTATAAGTCATTTCCGCCAATTTGGGATCATCTTTAAACTCATCCTTTGCTGGAGGCTCAGGCATATCCACAAAGACAAAGTCCATTTTGTAACCATACTTATATCTATAAGCTAAATCACCAGTAACAACTTCTCGTACAATGAAATTTTTTGACGGGGACAGATGTTTGGGAATAGTACTATCTACACTGACCACGTCATTTTTTGTCAATTTCATATTGCCTTCGATATAAATAGAAGTTGGAGTAAAATAAACAATTCTAAATTTTTCACGTAACTCCGTTTCTTTTTTAAACATGGCATTTGCAAAATCAGGTTTTTTAAGCTCGTTTCCAAATACTAAGTTGCATGGATCATAAACTACATCTAAAGTTTCCCCACATTTAATTTGGAAAAAATCAAAGTCAACCACCGAACATTGATCATACTTCTCAGACTCATCTCCCAAACCTACCATGGGCACATTTCTAGTAGTAACTTCATCTCTTAATAACTTAGCGAGTTCTATTTGAGTTTTCATCTCTCTGGAAAAATCCAAATAAATTATCATTGGAGCAAGCTCTACTACTTTTACGAAAATGGGATAAAAAGATTTAGGGTTCTTTCGATCAAAGAGGTTAATATATTTAATTTCAATCTGTGGGTACCAGGCATAAAATCTCTGTCTAATAGTAGAAAAATAACTATCATCATCACCGAGATATACAATTACCTTTGCTTTAACTTTTGGTTTTTTTTCTTCTTCGTCCACTGGCCACTCTGAGATAAAAAATTACTAACCCTATTATAGCATCCAGGCAAAAAGTGGCTAAGAAGAAACTTGCACTTAGAACTTATTTTTTAGAAACCATGTTTCTAGCTATAGAAGGAGAATTTTAAATACTGTACAAAATTGATATAAAATGGAATAAAATGCCTTCTTTGAAAAACAGCACATCCGGCAGCGCGCCACATATTACTTTCTTGGGCAATAAGTAGCTTCCTCTTCCCCCTGCACTTGATTAGTAAAACGAGCAAAAACAAAAAAATAATCAGAAAGTCTGTTAATAAACTGAAGCATAAAACTAGAAATTTCTTCGGGGTTATTTTTATGAAATGTGATTAACTTTCTTTCGATTTTTCTGGTGTGGGTTCTACATAAATGCAAAAAAGAAGCAGCTAAGCTGCCCCCGGGTAAAATAAAATTATTCAGGGCAGGTAAATTTGCATCAAGTTCATCAATTGTTTTTTCTAGGTTATTTAAAAACTTTGGTTCAAGTGGAGGAAGCGATAATTTACTTTTTTTATCTTGCTCACAAGAAATATGACTTCCAAGTTTAAAAAGCATCGATTGAATCAAAACCATCACCTCAATGCTATCTTTAAACAAATCATTATTTTTTCGAAGAAGTGATACAACTGCTCCTATTCTTGAATTGAGTTCATCAATTTCTCCGTATATCTCTATTCGTTGATTGTCTTTTAATGTCCTTGTTCCACTGGCCAAAGAAGTTTCACCAAGGTCTCCCGATTTAGTGTAGATGGATGATTTACTGGCCACTACGTTGCTCCTTGTTTGACCTTAAATTTATTATATAAATAAGTTAACAATACTAGAATAACAATAATAATTGAAATGAATTGTGAGGTAGAAAGTTGGCCACCAAGGTAGTGTCCCCTTACTTTATCTCCGCGAAAAAACTCAAGCCCAAATCTCTCTAATGCATATCCGCCAAAGTAAATGAAGACAATCTTTTTTGAATTAATCTTTTTAGTAATCAAAGTTATTAACAAAATTCCAAGAAGTAAAAGTCCCAGGGCTTCGTACAACTGAACAGGGTGCCTAAGTTCTCCATGAAGTTTAATGGCCCAGGGAAGTTTACAGGTTGTGCCATAACAACATCCTGCCAAAAAACATCCAAATCTACCTACTGCATGTCCTATGGTGAGCGCAGGTAGTAGTAAGTAAGCACTTGATAGGTTAAAAAATTTTAAATAATGTCCATAAAGCAATACAAATATAGAGCTAAAAATCAATCCGCCATAAAAAACAAATCCTCCACCCAACCAAAAATATGTTGAGCTGGCATAGAGATAGTCTCCTGCGGAAGAGTGAATGATAAAAAATGTTTTTGCTCCAATCCAAGATGTAATGAAGACCCCCCAAAAGAGTCCTCTAAATCCTTTTGTCCCTTCTCCATATGATGTCAAAAAATACCGAGACAAATTATAAGCCACCCCCCAGGCAATACCCATAAGGAGTGGATAGGAGTACATTGCATGTTGATTAAATTGAAATAAAACTGGTAACACTTATTTTGATCCAGGTAATTTTTCGGGTGCTTTTTTTAACTGCATAAAGAAGTCATAAATGAGTAAAAAAGCAGCAATAGTTATACTAGAGTCTGCAACATTAAAAGCTGGAAAGTGTTTTCCCATCAAGTGAAAATCAAAAAAATCTATGACATAACCTAACCTAAAGCGATCAATTAAGTTTCCTACAGCACCTGCAAGAATCAAGGTATAGGTTAAAGTAAGCAGAACACTATCTTTTCTGGTTCTCCAGATGAGATAAACAAATCCAAAACACGCTACAACTGGTATAAATAAAAACAAAACAGCTCTGACGGTCTTACTAGCTGTTGCCATAAAACCCCAAGCCGCACCGGGATTTCTTACATAAGTAATATTAAATAGGCCATCAATGACAGTTACGCTATCTCTTACCATAAAGTTATTTGTAATAGCTACTTTAGTTACCTGATCCAAAACAACAATAATTACAAACAGCAGAGACATCCAGAAAAGTTTTCTCATGAATAAAATCCCTTGGGATTTATTGCATACTTTTCAATTTTTCTAAGTAGTGTCTTCTTGGGGATATTGGCCTTTAAAGCAGTTTGATTAATTTTTCCCATATTGAGCTTTAATGCTTGGATTATAAACTCTTTTTCAAAAAGCTCCTTGGCAAATTGAAAGTCCATTTTAATCTCATCTTTATCGGTCTTGGTGGCAAAGGTGAACTGATAGTTTTTTACCTCTTCATCACTATGTTCATCATCCAGCACTGAATCTTTAATACCGTTAATATCTATTACTCCTCCCACCTGTTCCTCAGACTCAGCAGGCACCTTAGAAGAAGATTTGTTCAAAACTTCAGGTAGTGAACTTACGTGGATATAATCGCTAGACTCAATAATAAAGGCATGCTCTATAACATTTCTTAGCTCTCTAATATTTCCAGGCCATGAAAATGATTTTAAGACATTGGTTGTCTCTTCGGTGCAACCTCTAATTTCTAGGTTATGCATATTATTAAAATACGTTATATAGTAGTCAACTAAAAATGGTATGTCGGAAATCCTTTCTCTAAGAGGTGGAAGATAAACTGGCAGAACATTCAGGCGATAAAACAGGTCTTCTCTAAAATTTCCTTCTTTAATCATATCTTCAAAAGATCGATGAGATGCCGCAATTACCCTAACATCAACTTTTATATCACGATTAGATCCAATGGGAGTGAAGGTTCGCTCTTGCAGGACTCTAAGAAGCTTTACTTGCATCGATGAGGATATATCCCCAATTTCATCAAGAAAAATTGTCCCACCATCAGCATATTGAAATTTTCCAATTTTGCGCTCAGATGCTCCTGTAAAAGCACCCTTTTCATGCCCAAACAGTTCTGACTCAATTAAACTATCTGGGATTGCACCGAGATTTATTGTCACAAAGCGATTATCTTTTCTGGGTCCATTGTAATGGATGGCCTTTGCCACTAATTCTTTTCCTGTACCAGATTCACCTCTGATTAAAACAGGAGTATTAACTTGAGCTAGTCTAGAAATTATATTAAACACTTTCTGCATAACGTCAGACTCGCCGACAAACTTATCACCTGTCTTATTACCAAGTGATAGTTGAGGGGCAGAAAATGCTGATGTTTCAACCAAAGATCTTGCTTTGAGTGCTCTCTTTATGAGAGCAACCAAGTTTTCAGATGAAATCGGTTTTTCTAAATAGTTGTATGCCCCCTCTTTAACGGCCTTAACAGCATCGCCGATATTGGAATATGCAGTCAATATCAACACAATTATTGCTGGATTATATTTTTTAATCCTTGATAGTGCTTCTATGCCATCCATTTCAGGCATATTTACATCCATTACTACCAGATCATACTTCCGCGCAAAAACAGCAGCCACTGCCTCTTTACCATTATTTGCGACATCTACGTGGAAATAATGATACTCCAGTGCTTGCTTGACAGACTGTTGTAGAACTAGGTCATCATCTACTACCAATACTTTATGCATCATTATCTCCTAATTATTTTACTATTCATTTTTAAGTTTTATTTTAAAACTTGTTCCCTCTCCCAAAATTGAGGATGCCACAATATTACCCCCATGAAGCTCTACAAAGTATTTCACTAAATAAAGCCCAAGGCCAGTACCCTTTATACTATGACTGGCATCATTTTTCACCCTATAAAATTTGTCAAAAATATGCTCTAAGTCATCAGGCTTAATTCCCACCCCATTATCCATGATTTTAATATAAATCCATTGATCGTCATCCCAGGATTTTACCCTTATAGTTGAGCCTTCTCCCGAATATTTTATAGCATTTTCAAGTAAATTAGAAATAACTCTTATCATTAAATTTATATCAATCTTAATGGGGTAGAGCGGACCTAGGTCCGTATTGATAGCAACTTTTTTCGCTCCTGCTTCATAACTCAAATTTCCTACGACTGTCTCAATAACTGAGTTAATATCCCGTGAAGACTTATTTAAGTTTAAACTGCTCGACTCAATCTTTGTTAAATCTAGGATCGATGTAATAAAGCGATTTAATTCCTTGGTAGATTCAATAATGGCCTGTGTGTTATTGCGAATGACTAAGCTCTCTCCATGCTGTTGCAGCATATTGTCAGCAATACCTGCAATCTTGGCAACAGGTGTTTTTAAATCATGGCTCATAAGTGAGATAAAGTTGCGCTTTAGACCCTCAACTTTTTTAAGCAAAATAGTCTCTTCTTGTATAGCAAATCGCCTCTGGTACTCCGCTATAGCGCGAAAAGGCACCCAGATATAGTACACCCCAAAAACGGTTAGAATAAGATGGGTGATGTAAGACCAAACTCCTAAAAACGAAAATAAAACAAAAGCAACTATCAAGATACTTATTAATATATTTGCCGTTATTAGAAGCCCTTTAGTCGGCCGAACTCGTGAAATGGTCAAAGACAGAAATATTGCTACAATTATTGAAAAAATATATGTAACGGTTTTGGGTAGAGGGTAAATAGTTTTATTTTGAATAAGAGATTCAATCATCTCGGCATGAAGCATTAATTTGGAAGTCTTATATTTATGCTTATTAAAGGGAGTTAATACATAATCAGATGATTTTGATAAATAATTTGATCCGACAAGAACAATTTTATTCTCAAAAAAGCCCTCTGGAAAACTACCTACAACTGCTAGATGAAATGGTATTCTTTTTACTTTGCGATTATCCTCCAAGGGTGAGGTGTAATATCTATACTGCACAAATGTTGCATCTGCCTCTGGTAAATAATAGGAGCCTTGAATAACGTGTTCATCCAAAGAGCCAAGGCCTAGGGCTTCTCTGTATGTATTGGCAGTCCATAAGTGTATCGATTCATAACCAGAAATATTTAAGATCATGCGTCTAGAAACATCATCCTT
This sequence comes from Bacteriovoracaceae bacterium, assembly GCA_016784965.1. Classification (GTDB taxonomy): domain Bacteria; phylum Bdellovibrionota; class Bacteriovoracia; order Bacteriovoracales; family Bacteriovoracaceae; genus JADHTQ01. Next base: position 109,751 of record JADHTQ010000001.1, read on the forward strand.
GGCGAAAGTAGAATTATCAATATTGATAATTGCATGAGAAAAGCCAATATCTCTAATAATCTTTGGAGGTAGTTGTTCTCCCCAGTTATCCATAGATGTGGCAAACCGAAAGTGCCCACCATGCTGGTTATATTGTTCAATAGTTTTTTGAAACTTACCCAAATTGCTCAAACTCTGATTGGTTTCAGGTGACGGTAAATTAATAAAATAATTAATTACCAGTGGCTTATCCTTGGTAACCTTTCTAAGCAACCTCTCGTGGGTTGCGTAGGTGTATGGATAAGATTCACCTAGAAACTCATCACTTTCTTCATCCATAGTGATAATAACAATATCGTCGCGAAAACTGATGCCTAGGTCGAATTCAACGTTTAAATCATAGAAAATTGATTCAAGTGAAGAAAAAGAATACTGGAACAAGATTATCATAAAAATAATGGTAAAAAAGAACGGATAGTATTCTAAATAATCTAGGGCCCTTTTCTTGGCTTTAATCCTAATACTCCTTGGTGTTTAAACTTGATAAAACGTCATTTTTGCTGTTGTTTACCAAGGATAAACCATCTACGACCTTTGCCAATACTCTATTTCCGCTAACGTGCTGGTATTGGGAAATTTTAAATATTGCTGCAGTTAACGCATGTTCCGGTATGATTTTCACACTCATTTCCCTTTGCTTTTTGCTTCTTAGGTCAAACCTTTTAAGTAATAAAATTCTAAGCATCTCGAAAGGATAAAAAACATATGTAATGAGGCTGTATAAAAGATTAAGGGTAAGATTTGGTATAGCTCTTTTAAAATATGGAGGTAAATAAAAAGGAGACAAGACTGTTGTGACCAATGTCTTATATTTTACATGCCCCCAATTGATCTGTAGTAAGGATGAAAATAAGAGTGCTTCAATTTCTTGTTTAGCAAGATTTTCTAAGACATTATGGCCAATAACAATTGATGGTTTTCCAATTAATGATTGCACCAAATATATGTTGCTTGGGTACTTGTATGAACGGTATAAACACACACTCCTTACTTTATACCTGCAACGAAAATTCTTTATTGAGTCACCCAATAAGGGTTTTGCTATGAATTTCGCTTCTAAGATGATCAACATTATTTTGTCTGCAAATAAATAAGCAAATACTAACAAAAACATAACTACGCATAACGCTACTATTAGACCTTCTTGCCTATTAAGCAAATAGCCCACAGCGGCAACGGGTAGTATATTAATCGCAGTCAGAAGAATCTGAATAAGTAAATTACGTATTGTGCACCACCCTATTTTGCATGCCGCCAAATAACGCTCTGTATCGCCTTTTTGACGCATCTTGCGCATGTCTTTATTACAGTATTTTTTTTAAATTATAGACAATATTATCGAGAAAAGCTATAACGCACAACTGGATGATGAGCCGAAATTATAAAAAATTTTGCGTTAATTATCAATTATCTATTGAGTTTAGGTGTTGCAGGAAATGGGGAGGAAATAATGGCATTTGACAAACTTTTGTTTGGTACTGCAGGTGTACCTAATTGTGCAGTCAAAAAAAATAATCCTATCGAAGGGGTAAAGCAGATTCATGCCTTGGGACTAGACTGCATGCAACTAGAGTTTGCGCACGGTGTAAGAATGAAAGAGGAGATCTCGTCTGGCTTACGTAGGGTGTCATACGAATTAGGTATAGCCCTCACCTCTCACGGTCCATACTATATTAACCTCAACGCTCGCGAACAAGATAAAATCGACTCGTCCGTAGAAAGAATAATTCAAACTGCCAAAATCTCTGACCTTTGTGGCGCTGAGTCAATGACTTTCCATGCTGCTTTTTATATGAAAGATTCTCCGTATGATGTCTTTGACCTTGTTGAAAAAAGCCTTAATGTAATTGAAGAGCGCTTGGGGCGACTAGATATAGAAATTGATTTGCGCCCAGAGTTAACAGGTAAAACCAGCCAATTTGGCTCACTGGCAGAGCTTGTAAGCCTCACAAAAAGTATAAACAGCTGTAGGCCCTGTATGGATTTTTCACATCTCTATGCAAGAACCGGCAAGTACAATACCTATAATGAGTTTTGTGAGGTCCTAGACGTTCTCAAATCAGAGCTAGGCGATGAATCCCTATCAAATATGCATATTCATTTGTCCGGCATTAGCTCTAACTCTAAGGGTGATCTAAAGCATCTTAATTTAGAAAAATCTAAATTTAACTGGAAAGAGCTGCTAAAGAGTCTCAAGGATTATAACTGTGCAGGCTACGTCATTTGTAATAGCCCGAACCTTGAAGAAGACGCCATTATGATGAAAGGCTACTATACCTCTTTGTAGTCTCAGTACCTTGAACCTTAACCGAAACTGAAACGATTTCTGAAACTGAAACCGAAACGGTTGCTGTTTCTGTTTGCTGTTTTGGATTAAGCTGCTTTTAATTTTTTGCTGTGATTAGTGTGCCCGAAGTAGTTTTTAACCCACTCCAAACTCTTAGGGCTGTCTTTTGGTAAGAACAATGTGTAGATTTGGTTATCAATCAAGATGAAGAGCAAGTGACTTTTGTAGTCAGCAAGCGATGAGAAAATTTTAAGTAACTCATCATTGTCGTTGCCATCATCAATTAAAAAAAGACCATCTTTTTTTTCAAACTGCATGGTGGAGTAAATATTTTGAAAAATAGACCAGTTTCTTGGAATGTCTACAAAGCGTTTACTCATATATATTCGAAAACAAAATATTTCATCAATATATTCACACTTGTAAAAATTGATCCTTTCTCGATTTAGGTAGTTATGTAAAATAGCATCCATTTCTGAATTACTGGTTTGACTTTCTCTGGTCCGAAAATATTGCAGTAGATCTCCTGATTTTTGATTACAATCAGTTTTTAAGGCCTTGCGATATGTCTCGTTAAGTAGTCTCTGAAAAAAAATAGCATCATCCATCATAAACGACTTATCGAGTTATAAATAAATAACTTTAGGTCTTTTGCATAGTGACTACTATGGAGTAATGCTTTCTTTGGAATCTATGAATGTTTTAAGATTATTGACATCTGTGACTTTCCAATTTCCGGATATCTTCTCTAGCTCTGCAATTTTTTTAACCTCTACATTATATTTTTTACTGCCCTCTTTTATTACATCATAAGAGATCAGATAAGTGATATAACATTTTTGCTCATCACACTTTTTTAAAATGATACTAAATTTTTTCTTTTTCAGGTCCCTGACACCCTGTGCAAATTCTTCAAAAGCCGCCTCATCTTTCTCTAAAAGCTGTTTATTTAACTGTCCTGAAGTCATCGCCAAAAGCTTGTCTCGATCTTGGTCCTTTGAAAAACGATAGTTAATATATTTATTGAGTACCCCTTCTGGCGTGTTGACGCCACTGCAGCCAAACAAAAAGAGCAAGGTCGTTACAAAGCAAATGGTATGTTTCATAGATTAGTCCTATAACAATTGAGGAAGATATCCTCTATCTGATAATATTGTAAAAAATTCTCTCCAACCAAAAATATCATGACCATCCTCTAAATAGTCATCCGCAAGAAAAAACTTTACTCCAATCCCCTTACCATAACAAGATACGACTTCCCCTTTTTGGATAAAGCGTTTTCCCTCAAAGTCGATAATAAATTTTATAGTCCCCTTTACTTCGCCAAACTTCTCTTTAAGGATTATAAAACAACTCTCATCATGCCAGTTTGTTAAATGACCATTGGCCTTTTCTTTATAACCAAATTCTATCATAACATTTAAATGATACATAGATTTTCTACCAATAGTTTCATGACTAAAGCACGGACAATACACAGACTCTTGTAATTCTAAGCTCCAAACAATAAAGACATAAAGTGTTATGAGAAAATAACAAAAGGCTAAGACTAAAATGAATTTATCAAACTCATGAAAAAACTGTAAAAAGGACTCAAAAATAATGATAGATGCAAAGGCCAACAGAAGAATTTTGGAAATATTACGTACCTGCATAACTGCAAAAAAAGATAACAACCCCAAAACTGCAATATATGGTTGATCTTTGAAAATTTCTAAAAACCTGCTTAAATCTAATGCACTACTGCCACGGGATAGAGATAAAATAATATGTAAAAAAACTACACTCAACAACACATACAGCAATGTATTGGCTGTTACCCGACTTCTTTTGTATAGCTTTACTGCCATATTTATCTCGTAATTTTAAAAAAAATGAAGAATAATCGTTACACTTAAATATTTTTTTTAATTATTATTTAGGTTACTTTAAAAAGAGCAAACAAACAACTAAGCAGGCCAATCGTACGTTGATTAAGTATGGCCTAAAGCTAAAATGAGGTGCGATATGGTGCCTACACTGGAAATAACTCCCCTTTGTAACTCATGTGATAATTGCAGGCTGATTTGCCCCGAAAATGCCATCATCAAGGTTAAAGATCATTATGCTATAGAAAGTTGGGCATGCACACTTTGCAACATCTGTGTTGAAATTTGTCCTAAAAACTGTATTAAGCTCAAAAAAAATCTTGACGATGATGATGATTCTTAAGTTACTTTTTCAAATAGCTCATCATAGTATAGTCCAGGGCCTTGATATTTAGTACTGTTAGAACTGTGAAGTATTATGCTACACGAATTTTGACAAAAAGTATGATCTTGACTTAGTGGTGTTTTAGCAAAATTGTAAACACCAGCTACTTTAGAGCCGTAAGCATGAATGTCTGTTGCGCATACTTCATTTGAGAAAACATTTTGCTCAATACAAAACTGTAAAAAAGGTTCAGTGCTTTGATTTGTGTATTGGCCATACAACTTTTGGATTGATTCATAATACCTTTTAATGGTGCCAAAATCCCAATACTTTGCATCTTGTATAGTAGGAACTAATATTTCAGAACTTTTATAATCTGCCACACTCGCAAAAAACTTTGATGGTCCAAAAGCAGGAGATATTTTCTGTAAATTTACTAAGCACGTCCCAGAGTAAGTGAAATAATTACTCTTTGATTGATCCCTTTTTTTATAAGGAACAATTTCTTGTAGTAACTCATCTCTAACGATGATCTCATTTTGACCAGAATTATATGATACCGCAATGGGAAACAAAATCACTTTGTTTTGAGGTAGCCGTGCCAATAGTTCGCTTAGGTACTTTTTGTCAAAAACCAAAAATTGATCACCGCCCATAATAAGCAAATTTTCATCGGTTGCAACATGCCCTAAGTTAATTAAGTTATGAACTGCTCCACCTATATCTAACAACTCTTCTTCGTGAACTAGATAGACATTGTCGAATTTTTTTGATGATACAAATGCTTTAATTTGAGGGTAATAAAAATGAGAGTTGATAAAAATTTTACTGCATCCTAAGGTTTTGGCATATAAGATTTGCAGCTCCAGCAATGTCTTTTCAAATATTGGCCATAAAACTTTAGGCAACCTTTGACCAATAATCCCCATGCGAGTTCCTTCTCCCGCGCTTAATATTAAACAATTATCAATTTGCATTTTTTTACGTTAATACCTTTTAAAAATTTTTCGATTTTTTATAGAATGTATAAACTTGTAAAATTGTTTTGAAGAGTTAGTGGCAAGGTTTTCATCATTGTCAGGCTGCTTCTGCTTAACTATGAAGTTTTTAAAAAGAAACTCCTCCTTAGAGATACGCCTTATATCACCAAATTGCAAAGCAAAGTCTAGGGCATTTTTATTTTGAATTTGGAGCCACATTAAGTAGGTTTGAGGATGTAGCTCGGCCCTTTTTAAGGCCCAATAGGTCCATTTATTGAGCTGCATTTTCTTATTTGTTGGAATGCGAGTCAAATGGATCATTTGCTCTGTCCCAATATACCCAAGTGGAACAGTTGTGCTTTTAGTATAGATTTGGCGATGAGACTTAATAATTTCATATGCAAGCAGTGATGCTAGTGGGCCTTCGTGAGTTATATACTTATTAATCAATCCATAAGAAAAGAAAAAGTGGACATTTGGTAGTGAAAAATAAAATGGAGACTCATCAACTATAATATAAAATTTGGGTGTCAATTGCCTATTGAGCAAAAGTTCATTGCTGTGAGTTATTTTATTGTAAAGACTTGTTAGATACTCTTGATCACTGCGACTCAAATTGATCTGCAGTACATTCGGAGAATTTATATAGTGTTTTCCAAGCACATTCAAGTGATAAGCGTGGTCCTTATTATCATATAAAGCATAGGATGAAATTAAGTCTAAACTACTTGTAGTCGCTTTAAATAGCCCTAAACTGCTACATGAGCTTAAAATTATAATAGAGAATAAAGAAACCAGTTTTACCATTCATGTATCATTGATTATATGCCAAACTTCCTTCAGGTACATAATACAATGTAAAACCAGCAAAAATCAAATTAGGGTTTTTAATCATCGGTCTATTGTTGCGATATATTTTTTTCCATTTACTACTCACACCATACACATCAGAAGAAATTGTACCAAGAGTGTCTCCTCTTTTAATCAGGTACGCTTCCCCTTGGGGTCTCCAGGCAAATTTAGTAGCTGCTTCTTGATACTTGATTACAGATCCAACAGTAAGTTTGGTACTTGATAATCCAGGATTCGCCCTTTTAATTTCTCTCCACTTTGCATAGTCCCCGTATAGCTTAAATGCAATAAACATCAAGGTGTCATTACGCTTGACTGTGTAACTTGCAACATCTCCGTCAATCACCACCTTAGAGCCATCATCTGCAACTTCTTCTTCAAGTTCATTTTCTTCACCATCTAGCGACGATGCCTCTTCAAGGTCACCTTCATCTTCTGCATCCACGATAAAATCAGCATCTTCATTCATTCCTTCGCCTGCTGCAGCTTTATCGGCTTTTTTACCACCAAACATGGAACATCCTACTAGTGAGAACATGGTTATGAAAATTATCAATTGTAGAAACTTCATACTTTCTCTCCTTAAAAACTCTATAGAGATACCAAAGATCAGCTATAAATCAAACCAACTTTGCTAGCTCATCGGCAAATGTTGGAAATTATTTATAATTATTTTCTCTTAGATCTAAGAAATTATCAAAGGAGGAAAAAAGTTATTACCCCTGTTTGTAAATTAGCACCAATAAGTAGTATTATTAAAGCATGAATGTAACTATAAAAAATTCAATTATCACTTTTTTTATCACCATCCAAATATTATTCAGTTTTGCTTTGGCAGAGAATGTTATTGATGATTTGAGTGAAGGTGACGAAATTGCTTTTGACGAATCCACGTTAGCAGATGAACAAATACAAAAAATATCTTTTTCAAGAAGGATTTTTGTTATAACCAATGCCAACAGTTCCTTCTACAAGGGCGATTACGTTTCTATAATCCTGGATATGAAGTTAGTCGCAAGGGCCTTAGTGGCCAGAATTTTCAGCGGTACAGGTGCAATAAAGATTCTTAAAATTTATTCTTTACCACTATGGCGCAAGTTAAAGCCTAGTTTAGACGTACAGATTTTAAGGGGTGATGATAGCTACTTTAGAAGATCCAAAAAAAAGGCTCCTTCTGATGAATTGGAGGAAGGTAAAATACTTGACGAATCAGATCTGTTTAATTCAACAATGTTGTCCGACGATCTGTCCTTGGATGAAGATAGTGCCAGGGCAATAAAGCCTGACAATTTGGTCAGTATTTCATACGGCTTTGTAAAGGGTTTAAATGATAATGAGAAAGCTGCCTCATACAAACAGTTTTTGGGCTCTTGGGGCTATCAAATGGGAGATAATATTTGGGCAGAAGTTCGATATGGTCAAAACCTTGTAGAAGATTTTCCTGGCGTAGGCGTAGACACAGCATACCAAAATGTGACTTTATGCTTGAAATATACTATTAAAGCTCCCTTTTACTCTTATTTGCAACCTTATTTTGGTTACCAGATGCTTTCTGCTAAAAGTCCCGGTGCTGGAACTGGCACAACGTTAACCCCCGAGCAAAAGGCGAAAGAGTTAAGGATAATTGACAATTTAAATACTAAAGGTATTGTTTTTGGTGCTACGATCTTAAAAAGGCTCGTCCCAGGTTGGTTTATGAAGTTAGATATCGGTGCAGACATTATGGCCTTAGGATTTGCTATTGAATTTTAAAGTATTACTAATTATACCACTTTTTTTATTAGCCTCTTGCGGTGTAAAGTCAAGGCCTATACCGCCAGCAGATAGAGCGATTCCCTCATATATTGATAAATTTATGAAAAAGCCTCCACATCAATCTGATCCAAATCAAGTACAAGTTCACAGTGAAAAAAAATAATACCCACTTAATTATTGGGACTGGGTCAAACCTTGGTGACAAAGGTAAAAACCTAGAAGTTGCCAAAAAGCACTTACAAAATTATTTTAAGTTGGTAGCAGAAAGTAGAATTTATAGTTCGAAGGCCTCTGACTATACAGATCAACCGGATTTTTTTAACCAGGTGCTTGAATTTGAAGGTTGTTCTAAAGCACCGGAAGCGATTCTAGATATTCTACTACAAATTGAAACAGATATGGGACGAATACGCGACATCCCCAAAGGACCACGCATTATAGACTTAGATCTTTTGTTTATTGGTAGCACAATTTATAAAGGTCAACGGCTTGAGATCCCTCATCCTCGCCTTTTTGAGAGAAGTTTTGTTGTGCTGCCCCTAAAAGAGCTGCCTGCATACAAGCAACTAGTCAATAAATTTAATTTTAAAAGTCACTTTTCGCATTTGGCTAAAGCTATTAAATGATTGCAAATCTATTAATTTAATACCACAATACTGCAGACAATATTGTTTTAGTCGGTCATTACTTGAAGGAGCAAAATTATGAACATTTTTGTATGTGTAAAGCAGGTTCCAGACACCGAAACGAAAATCATTCCAAACAGTGATGGAACTTTTATCGAAACAAATGCCATTAAATGGATCGTTAACCCCTATGATGAATACGCTATTGAACAAGCGATGTTAGTTAAAGCGGCCAGCAGTGGATCTACGGTAACGGCTGTTAGAGTCGGTGCGATAAAAGACACAGAGGTACTAAGAACAGCAATGGCCATGGGCGCCGATGATTCTATATTAGTTGAAACAGAAGATAACTTAGACTCCTTCATGACAGCTAAGGCCTTAAAAGGTGCCATAGAAAAATCGGGAAAAACACCAGATCTAATTTTTATGGGTAAGCAGGCAATTGATAGCGATTGTTTACAAGTACCATCAATACTGGCCCAAATGATGAATTTGCCATCTGTTTCAAATGTAATGGGTTATGAGGCAAATGGAAATACTATTACTTTAAAACGAGAGGTCGAAGGGGGAACTATTGAGATATATGAAGTAGCAGCTCCCGTAATTGCAGCCTGTACTAAAGGCCTAAATACTCCTAGGTATCCATCTCTTCCAGGTATTATGAAAGCCAAAAGAAAGCCACTGGCAAAACACAGCTTGGCAGATATCGGAGTAACCGCAGACGATCGCAAGGTTAGCTATTCTAATTTTGAGCTTCCACCTGAAAAACCCCCTGGCAAAAAATTTGATGCCATGGAAGATGACACACAACTTCAAGTTGTTAAAGAAGTTGTTGGGCTTTTAAGAACTGAGGCGAAAGTTATTTAATTAATCAACTCTTACAAATTAAAGGATAAATATCATGGCAAATATACTCATTTTTACAGAACTTAGCGGTGAACACGTCAAGTCAGTAACATTGGAAATGCTCGGAAAACTTTCTGGGCACTCTCTTGATGTTGTAACAATTGGAAAAATTGCAGATGAAAGTAAGAGTGAATTGGCCCGTTTTGGTGCTTCTAATATTCACTCTCTAAAGGGCGATAAGCTTGAAAACTATACTCCCGAAGGATATTCCCAAGCTATAAAAAATTTCATGGACGGCAAAAGCTATGACTACGTTTTTGCTGGAGCTACTTCTTTGGGCAAAGACTTGCTACCTCGCTTATCTGGTATGTTTGACGCTGGCATGGCAGCAGATGTTGTCAACTTTACTTTTAGTGGTGATGAATTTGAAGGTACACGCCCCATGTTTGCAGGAAAGTGCTTGGCAAAAGTAAAGATCCAAGGTCCCAAACCCCATTTTGTTACAATACGGCCAAATGCTTTAGGCCTAACCGATTCGCCAACTGCCGGCAGCGGTAATCTTTCTGAGCAAGAGGTTGACGCAGGAGAAATCAGAGCATTGGTAAAAGAAATTATCAAGGGAAAATCTGGCAAACTGGATTTAACCGAAGCCAACGTTATAGTCTCTGGTGGCCGAGCAATGAAAAACCGCGATAATTTCAAGATTTTAGATGAGTTGGCAGATGTTTTGGGCGCAACAGTTGGTGCCTCAAGAGCTGCAGTTGATGCTGAATATGCGGATCACTCAATGCAAGTCGGCCAAACTGGAAAAACAGTTTCTCCAAGTTTGTATATTGCATGTGGAATTTCAGGTGCCATTCAACACTTAGCTGGTATGAGAACTTCAAAGACTATTGTTGCAATTAACAATGACCCCGATGCACCTATTTTCACAAAAGCTGACTATGGAATTGTAGGGGACTTGTTTAAAATTGTACCCATTTTAACTCAAGAGATAAAAAGCATCCTTGGTTAAAATTTCACCAAATTTATAACTTTCTTAAATGTTCTAAATAGACTTCTTCTAGTTCTGGTTGAAAATGTACCTTACTGGATATTGTACTAAATGAATACTTCTTAATAAGTGGTCTTAACAGTTCATCAACAAATGATAGAGATAAAATTTTTATTTTTTCTCTTTGAATTACAATTGTATCATCATGCTCCAACACCGATACAATTTGCTTGGTAAGCTCAGGTAAGCTTTTGCAATCCCTTCTTGTTGCAAACTCTCCTGAAATTGAAATAAGATCAATTTGTTTCATTATCTAACACCTTATTGTTAAACAAACCACTGAACCATTTATTTTGTGCTCCAAATTTTTTTGCCAAAATAGATCTCGTCTTTGTCTCAACATTCCTTGATCAGTGGCGATCAATAAATCTCCACCGCGCGAAGAACAAATTTTTGATGTCCAATAAAGACCCATCCCTCTTCCTTCAGTTCCCGTTCCTGTAATTCCCTCTTCACAGACCAAACGTAAAATTACTGCAGGAGATTTACCCTTTAGGTCTAGTAAGTTTTTATTGTTTGGAATGGTTTGATGAATCCCTGGGCCATCATCTTTTATAACAAAATAAAAATAGTCTTCCATCTTCTCTAGGAAGATAGATATATTTGAATTATTTCCATGCTCAATGGCGTTTATTAACAGCTCAGTTAATACCAAAAATAATTCAGTATCCTTCTGATGAATTTTGTGAAACTTTTCAAATAAGGTGGCCTCATCTGCTTTGTCGAGTTGATAAATTAGTGGTGCACCAGCAATTACAGAGTTAAAAATATCTTCAATTTCCATTCGTCACACTCCTATATATTCATCACATAAAATATCGCATATAGACATATATATGGGCAATAAAAACCGTCAAAAGCATTATCGGCACTCCAATAAGTGCAAAACGCATAAAACTGATTGTGTGCCCGGCCCTTTCTCCGAGGCCTACCACCATGACATTTGCCGCTGCTCCTATCAATGATCCATTGCCCCCAAGGCATGCCCCAAATGCCAGCGACCACCATACCGGTTCTAATACTTCTGCTCCACCCATACTTGCCTGCATAGATTGAACTAAAGGAATCATCGTCGCGACAAATGGAATATTATCCACCACAGCAGAAAGGACTGCTGATAACCACAACATAGTTAATGCCGTTTTGGTGGGATCTCCGCCTGTTGCACTTACTAGTTCTCCTCCTAGTATATTCAAAAGTCCCGCATGCTCTACCCCTTTAACGACAACAAATAGACCCATAAAAAAAAGCAGCGCCCCCCACTCTACTTCCTCTAAGGCTTCCGTTAATTGGGCAGTTTGACCAGCTTCGCCCTTACCTAAACTAACTAACCACAATAGTAAAACGGCTCCAAGCATTGCGACAGTACCAGGTCTTACACCGTAGTGTTCCCCAAAAATAAAACCCAAAATAACTAGTATCAACATAGTCAATGACACTTTTAGGCGATGAGGGTCCTGAATACTCTCTGATTCTCTAAACCTCATAATTCGTGCTCTGCGCTCGTCAGTGGCCACGAGGGATCTGCCCCAAATGAGATGAAATACTAATATCACTACCACCAAAATGATAGCTACGGCTGGTCCCATGTTGATCAGAAAATCCATAAAAGTAAGTCTTGCTGCTGAGCCAATCAAGATATTGGGTGGATCCCCAATCAATGTAGCTGTACCACCAATGTTGGAAGCTATAATTTGAGAAACTAAAAATGGGTAAGGTGAAACTGCTAATTTTTCAGCAATCATAAGAGCGATGGGAACTACCAGTAGCACGGATGTGAGATTATCTAAAAACGCTGAAAATATGGCTGTTACTAACGAAAATATAATGAGAACTCCTCGGGGATCGGCCTTAACCTTTTTTGCAGACCAAACAGCTATGTATTCAAAAATACCTGTGGTTCTCAGTATGGAAACAATGATCATCATGCCAGTCAGAAGACCAATAGTATTAAAGTCAATGCCGGAAATGGCCATATCCTGATTAATAACCCCAGATACGATAACTAGACAGGCCCCAAGCAGTGCAATTACAGTCCTATTTACTTTTTCAGATAATAGCACCGCGTATGTAAAGATGAGAATACCTGTAGAAAGCCACAAAGGATTCAAACCAAAAATAACTGCAGAGTGTACTACCGACTGTCCTTGCATTGTTAATAACCCTTTTTAATCCAGTGTAAAATGGTAAAAAACGAAATGGCCCCCAACAACTTATCATCATCATCAACTACTGGTACAACAAACTGTTTTTCACTAATCAACATCAAGGCATCCGATAAGGGGGTATTCTTTTTTACAACATTTAGGTTTATGCGATCTACCAACTCTCCAAGAGGTCTGGCACGAAGTGCATCCAGTCTCTCCTGAAACTCTTCACGGCTTTCGTTTAAATAGCTGACTCGTTTTTTACCTTGCATGGCCATCAAGGAACCTGGCAACATCAAGTGCATTAGACGATCACCGCTAATCATACCCACAAAGGTGTTTTTGTGATCAACTACAGGTACCAGACCCATATGTTTGTCACACATAAAGTCTATTGCTTGACCTGCTGGATCCTCTGCATATAGTTGGGTTTTTACCGGTGCCATAACGGTTCCACAATCCATAGTAATTCTCCTTAAGTATCTTGTAACAGACAAACACCCAAATGTACTTTCAAAGTATATCAAAGATGGAAAAAACATCAATTTATATTATAGCTAAAAACTTGTTGATTCCTACCTGGTAATAGGAGAATATAGACAACATGGATTTTGTAACATTTTTTAAATGGTTTTGGTGGATACTAGGCAGTGTACTTGTTTTGGCCGAATTTTTACTGCCTGGTCTAGTAGTTGTTTTTGTAGGCTTGGGAGCATTAACTGTCGCAGCACTAAATTACTTTGGTTTTGTTACTACTATCATCCCACAATTTCTCACCTGGTTTGTATCATCCATAATCTACTGTTTTACTCTTAGATTACTTGTTATAAAAATTTATCCCAGTGATGTTGTTAAGCAGAATTCTGATGAGGATCAAGACGTTGTCGGGCAGATTGCACTTGTTACACAGATGATATCCGAAAATAAAAGCGGAAGGATCAAACATAGTGATTCTACCTGGCCCGCCCGTACATCTGATGGAAGCAGTGTGGAAACGGGACAAAGTGTAAAAATCATTGGGCGAGATAATCTCACTTGGATCGTTGAAAAAACTAATTAAACCATGTTTCAAAGGATAGAGGGATGTTAACCATAGCTACCATAGTAATCGTTGTTTCAATATTTATCATTTTAAAAACATTAATTATTGTCTCTGAGCGAGAAAATGTCATTGTAGAAAGGTTGGGGAAATATCACAATACTTTAACACCAGGTCTGTATATATTAATTCCTTTCATCGACAATGCAGCCTACAAGCACGAAATGAGAGAACAAGTAATTGATATACCCTCACAAAGTGTTATCACCAGTGACAATATTCAAGTAGAGGTGGATGGCCTTTTGTACGTAAAAGTCATGGATGCCAAAAAGGCAAGCTACGGGATCGGCGATTATGTAGCGGCCAGTATTAACCTGGCCCAAACTACTATGAGAGCCGAAATTGGTAAAATCACTCTTGGAGCAACGTTTTCAGAAAGAGACTCTGTAAACGCTAAAATAATTGAGGAGATTGATAAGGCATCAGATCCATGGGGAGTAAAAGTACTTCGATATGAAATTAAAGACATAAATCCCACCAGGCATGTTATTGACACCCTTGAAAAACAGATGGAAGCAGAAAGACAAAAACGCTCTGAAATTACCATGGCCACCGCAGAAAAAGAAAAGCTCATAAATGTTTCAGAGGGTGACAGACAACAGGCGATCAATATTTCAGAGGGCGAGAAGCAAAAAAGAATTAATGAGGCCCAAGGACGTGCGGAGTCTATAAAGTTAATCGCACAGGCAACGGCCCAAAGTATAGAGATCGTAGGAATTGCCATTAGTGAGCCACGTGGACATGATGCGCTTAAGATGAGACTGGTTGATGAATATATTGAACAACTCGGAGAGATCATCGATGGCGCGAATATTTCAGTCTTTCCTGCAGGGCTTGCATCTATTAAAGGAATCTTTGATGAGATTCGTGTAAACAATCAACAAGATTTAGGAGCCTGATATGTATAGTAATGAGTTATCAATGGATTTATTATTTTTCACGGCCGTTATGGGGGTTCTTTTTATCTACGTGCTTGGTGCACTAATAAGAGCACTTCGCCTGGTACCTGCCCGCACAGAATTCATTGTGGAAAGACTTGGAAAATATAACAAAACTTTGCGCGCAGGCTTCCATCTTTTGATTCCTGTAATCGATAAGGTTGCCTTTATCCAAGATCTAAAGGAAAGAACCACCGATGTACCTGCTCAAAGTTGTTTTACCAAAGATGAAATTCAAGTCGAAATTGATGGTGTAATCTATATGCAAGTGCAAGACTCTGTGAAGGCCAGTTATGGAATTACGGATTATCAATACGCCGCTATCCAACTGGCACAAACAACTACCAGAGCAATTATTGGCACCCTCGAGCTAGACAGAACGTTTGAAGAGCGTGAAGCTATTAGTGGCAGAGTAGTCGCAGTCCTCGATGAAGCAGCAACAAAATGGGGTGTTAAAATCCTAAGATTTGAAATTAAAAACCTTCAACCACCTGACTCTGTTAGGCAAGCAATGGAAAAACAAGTTACTGCTGAAAGAAATAGGCGTGCTATAGTCCAAAAGAGTGTCGGTGATAGACAGTCAAAAATTAACAGATCCGAGGGACAGTTTCAAGAGATGGTCAATAAGTCAGAAGGAGAAAAGCAAAAAAAGATCAACGAGGCCCAAGGTCGAGCAGAAGAGATCCTATCAATTGGCAAAGCTACTGCTGAATCCATAAGTAAAATCGCTGGTGCCATAAACAAAAGTGGTGGGCAAGAGGCAATAAAATTAGAGATTGGACAAAAATATTTTAAAACAATCTCCAAGCTAAGCTCACTACACAACAGAGTTATCCTTCCGGCCGATCTTACAAATATGAATGAAATGTTAAAGACACTGGGACTTGATATCTAAGACAAGGAGTACACTTACGCTCATGTACATCGATGTCCATACTCATAAAAAGGGCAGCAGCGCTGATATCAAAATCATCAATATACAAGTGATGTCTGGTAACACTGATACTATCAATGGCCAACAACACATAAGTCTCGGTCTCCATCCATGGTCTATAAAAAATAATCAGGAGTCAAAGGCCTTAGAGAATTTAACAAATCAATTAGCAATGCCAAACGTTTTTGCCCTGGGAGAAGTCGGTCTCGACCGCTCAATTAACACTCCTTTTGAGACTCAAAAAAAAATCTTTGCCCAGCAGTTAGATCTTGCTAATAAATTTAGTAAACCTGTCATCATTCACTCAGTTAGAAGTTACTCCGATTTGTTAGAAATTAAAAAAAATTACCCCCAGCAATTGTGGATCATTCATGATTTTAATGGCAATTTACAAATCGCAAACCAACTTATAGCATGCCTTTGTACCTTGTCTTTTGGTGCCAAATTGTTTCAAACAAATTCTAAGGCATACAAAGTGTTTCTCAGCATTCCAGATGACCACTTTTTATTAGAAACAGATGATCAGGCAAAGTACGATATTCAAAACATATATCAACAAGCAGCAAAACTTAAAAACATACCTCTTGATGTATTACAACAAAGTTTAAAAAGCAATTTTGAAAAAATTTTTGGAGCAGTTTAAATGACAAAGTCCTCATGGTCAGATCGCACAGAATTATTAATTGGCAAACAAAAACTAAAATCACTAAAAAACAGTCATGTCCTAATCGTTGGTCTTGGTGGTGTTGGAGGATTTGCTGCTGAGTGTATTTGTCGCGCTGGAGTGGGTGAGATGACTATTGTTGATGGAGATGTTATTAGTAGCAGTAACTGCAACAGGCAAACCATTGCACTTCACTCAAACCTAGGAAAAAGTAAAGCACAAGAGCTAGCAGGGCGCCTTAGAGATATTAATCCCAAGCTTAAACTGCATGTGGTTAATAAATATATGATCGACGATGATATTGAATCATTAGTACAACCCTACTTTGACTATATTATTGACGCCATAGATACTATTACTCCTAAAGTACAACTGCTAACTGCTGCTTTAAAACATAATAAAAAAATTGTTAGTGCTATGGGTGCTGGATCAAAATTTGATCCAGAAAAAATTAAAGTCACCGATATTTCCAAAACCCACATGTGTCCCCTAGCACAGGCCATCCGCAAACGACTTCGCACTCAAGGCATTAAAAAAGGAATTAAAGCTGTATTTTCCCCAGAGAAAATTGATAAAGAAAGGATCATTGTCACAGATGGTAGTCAAAATAAAAAATCTATTGTTGGAACAATTTCGTATATGCCTCCACTTTTTGGAGCAGTTTGTGCGTCGGTTGTAATTCGAGAAATTATTGAAAAATAACACCCTATTATTCCCCATAGCCTACCGCGAAATTTCATGAATTTCAGTGGTACCGTCACTGATTTTCATCAATTTGAGTGATTCTACCACCAGAATTCATGAAATTACGTGAAACAACAAGCTATTCGTGTTATTATACGTAAGAGGAAGCTCATATGTTTAAAAGAATTATAGATGTTAACTCTATTTTAAAAAGAAAAGGCCTCTTTCTTTTTGGCCCTCGTCAAACAGGTAAATCAACCTGGGTTAGACAGACATATCCCAATGCACTGTACATCAATTTGCTATCTAAGAAAGTATTTGATGACTATCTACTACGAACAGATGCTCTTCAATCTGATATAAAGTTATTTCAAAGAAATAACTCTTCTAACTTAGTCATCATTGATGAAATTCAAAAAATTCCAGAACTTTTGGATGAAGTACACAATCAAATTGAACAAAATAAAAATTTAAGATTTATTTTAACCGGAAGTAGTGCTCGTAAACTCAAGCGTGCAGGGGTAAATCTTCTTGGAGGACGAGCTTCATGGTGCAGTATGTTCCCTTTAGTCTACCCTGAACTAAAAGAGTATTTTTGTACCATCACAGATCTAGAAAAAAGACTTACAATTGGCGGAATTCCTAGTTTTTACCTTTCAGTTGATCCTTTTTCTGATTTTGATGACTATATACAACTGTATCTCAGTGAAGAAATTAAGGCCGAAGGCTTTGTTAGAAACTACCAAGCTTTTCATCGCTTTCTTTTTGTAACGGCCCTGTGCAATTCCAAACAGCTAAACTTCACCCAAATCGGCAGTGATACCCAAATACCTCCAAGAACTGTAGCCGATTATTTTCAGGTGCTAGAGGATACACTAATTGGCCATATATTGCCTGCCTTTACTCAAACCTCCAAACGCAAGGCCATGACAAGTGCGAAATTCTACTTGTTTGATACAGGACTGGTAAACGCATTATTAGAAAGAAGCGCGGTACGTGCTGGCACCACTGAATTTGGGGAACTATTCGAACAATTTGTAATTTTAGAAGTAAAGGCCTATCTGTCATACCTTAGAAAAAAGGCCCAAATGTTTTATTGGCGTTCTACCTCTAAGTTAGAAGTAGACCTAATTATTCAATCTAAAAGTCACATCTATGCTATAGAGATAAAGGGCAAAGCAACAGTATCCACAAAAGATTGTC
Organism: Bacteriovoracaceae bacterium; assembly: GCA_016784965.1. Lineage (GTDB taxonomy): Bacteria > Bdellovibrionota > Bacteriovoracia > Bacteriovoracales > Bacteriovoracaceae > JADHTQ01. The sequence goes on from JADHTQ010000001.1 coordinate 128,052, forward strand.
GTGGACTTCATGCCTTTTGTGAAGATTTCCCCAATGCTAAAAAATATGTAGTAACAACGCAATCACGAAGGATAGTTACTAAAGACAATGTCGAAATTATCTCTATCTTTGATTTTTTAGACGATTTGTGGTCTGGAAAAATACTTTAATATACTGTTAACTATAATTTTGCTTCCTCTCCAATGAGTCTTTTTATCCCATTATATAAGACGTAAACCACATCATTTTCTGAAACTCCCAATCTTTGCTTATTAGATATATCGTATACTCCTCCCTCACTTTCTGAGTGCTCTCCATGTATACCTCTAATGGAAAGTTTTAAATCATTGCATAAATCTTTAAAGGAGGGGGTTTTACTTAGTTTTGGAAGTTTTATATGGACACTGGCCCTCATTGCAGTGCCTAGGTTGGTTGGGCAACTGCTTAGATTACCTAAATGACCAGAATATGCAAACTGAAGTTTTTTCTCCAAGGTATTAATTGCATTCATTAAGCGCTTAAATACCATCAAAATATCTCCGCCATTTTGCATAGAAATTATTCGCAGATGATCTTCTTCATTAATCCATACTAAAAACCTTTTATTATCGGTACAAAAGATCCCACGTCCCCTTGGCCAATCTCTATTGACTCCGGCACTTTCTAAAAAACGATCACCTTTTTTAAATAAAAAATGATCGGCAACTAACTTTAACCTCGTTTTTTCATCCATGTCTTCTAGTGAATAATAGGTACCCTGAAGCTCTCCAGTAAGATCATTTAATGCAGAGATAACTTCTTTTTCAACACTTTGGCGATCATCCAAAGAGATTGCAGCAGCAAATGCGTAACTTGCCAAATTCCTTCCGACTCTAATTCTAGTAGAGTTTATTATATCATCTGTTGGGTCAAGATTATCCATCAACAGCTTATCTGTCGATAAATCACTGGTATGTATTCCATCTTTTGGATAGCCATGATATTCCTCAATAATTTTATCAAAAAGAGGAGCAAACAATTGATAAGATTCGGCATCTGCTGCATATGCTCCAATACTGCTATCACTGTTTTCTACCCCAGACCTTACTACATCATCAATTGTAAAACCATTTTGAGTTTTTTTACCCGCAAATTCATTTTTTAAATCATCGGTTAGATACTTAATTGACATTGGTAATTTTTTTTCAATTTCTGTCATATTATCTCTCTTTGTTATATGCTTGCATACTTGTAAACCACTATCTTACTGTCAGGGTAACAATGACTTGAAGTAAATACTAGCTTTAATTTGTTTAACTTGGTGCAAGAGCAACTTATAAAAAGTTTGCAATCAACAGATGGCAATATGGTTGACTTAACTTTTGACACTTATGTATCATAAACATGCAAACCTATAAATATTACATCTCGTTTATCTGGAGAAATAACATGAAATACATCCGACACCTAGTTTTGATAGTTGTGGCCATACAAATCAGTTTATTTATTCCCAATTTATTTGCAAATGATACAATTGGGAAGATTATTAAAAGAGGAACTCTCAAAGTGGGTCTTGAGGCCGGCTACATGCCTTTTGAGATGAGAAATAAAAAAGGCAAAATTGTTGGTTTTGATATAGAGCTTGCCAAGATGATGGCCAAGGGATTGGGGGTTAAGCTGGAAATTGTTAATACTGAGTGGGATGGTATTATCCCGGCCCTACTGACTGGAAAATTCGATGTGATTTTATCGGGTATGACTCTGACTCAAACCCGCAACACGAAAGTTAATTTTTCAGATCCCTATTTAGTAGTCGGACAGAGTATTATTTTAAACAAGAAGCTCAAGGGAAAAATAAAATCATATAAAGATCTCAACAACAAAAAATATAAAGTTGCCTCAAAGCTTGGAACTACTGGAGAAGAAGCCGTAAAGCGCTTAATACACAAGGCAACTTACAAAGCATACCAAACAGAACAAGAAGGGGTTATGGAGGTAGTTAACGGCAGGATTGATGCCTTTGTCTACGACTATCCCTATAATGCCATCTATGCCAATGGCAAAGGAAAAGGCAAGGTTCACTTCCTCTCTGATACCTTCACCTATGAGCCGATAGCTATAGCCGTCAGAAAAAAAGATCCTGACATCATTAACTGGTTAAATAATTTTTTAAGACAAATTAAAAGAGATGGTCGTTATGACAAAATTTATGCCAAGTGGTTCCAAAAAACGGACTGGTTGAGTGGCGTCCAATAGTAACAACAACTCTCTTTGGTACTTTTTACTGTTTAGTATAACAGCAGGTCTTATTGTATCATTTTACTATGTCACCGTAAGCTTTGACTATCAATGGACTTGGGAAAAGATTCCCAGATACTTTGTACATTTAGACAAACAGACAATTAGGACTCCATTTGACGGAACTGTAAAGGTTGGATCTAATATGCAGTTATTGGTTGTTGGGGATGACGGACAAAAACAAAGCTTTACTATTCCTTCTTCTATGCAAGAGGTTGAAGATGGAGACACTGTATTTGAGGGTGATGATCTTGGATATACTAAGCAGTGGAGAATTGGTCCATTGATCTTGGGCCTCTTTGTTACCTTAAAACTATCATTTGTGGCCACAATTATTGCACTTTTAATTGGCATCGCCACAGGGCTTGCTAGAATCTCTAAAAATCCACTCCTTAAGTGGCCATCACTTGTTTACGTGGAGGTAATCAGAGGCACTCCACTTTTGGTACAGCTATTTATCATCTATTTTATGGTAGGATCGGTAGTAGGTATTGAGAGCCGTTTTGTTTGTGGTGTATTGGCACTGGCCCTTTTTGCGGGAGCATATGCTGGTGAGATCATCCGAGCAGGAATCCAATCGATTCATTTTGGTCAAATGGAGGCAGCTAAATCCTTAGGCATGAACTATACCCAATCAATGATTTATGTCATCCTACCCCAAGTTTTTAAAAGAAGCCTGCCCGCACTTGCTGGAACCTTTATATCTCTAGTGAAAGACTCATCCTTGGTATCTGTGATGGCACTAACTGATCTTACAAAATCTGGAAGAGAAATTGTCTCTGCTTCTTTTATGGTGTTTGAGGTGTGGTTAACTGTTGCCCTACTTTACTTCATCATAACATTTGGCCTTTCGTGGGCAGTAAAGCGGCTGGAGGTCAGATTGGCAGTTGGGGAGCGGGGGTAGTACAAGTATGTCGTCACTTATAACAATCAAAGACATCACCAAAACCTTTCCAGGTGGCGTGACCGCTGTCCAAAGCTTCACTCAAGATGTTTACGCCAAAGAAGTATTGATTATTATAGGGCCAAGTGGCTCGGGAAAAAGCACGGTCCTGAGGATTATTAATCAACTTGAGACCCATGATCACGGTGAGGTAATTATTGATGGAGTCAACCTCACTACTCATGGAACCAATATAAATAAGGTTAGAGAAGAGGTTGGAATGGTCTTTCAGTCTTTTAATCTATTTCCCCATAAAACAATACTACAAAACCTAACACTTGGACCTATGGTTGTAAAAAAAGAGTCTAAAGAAGTAGCCCAAAAAAGAGCAAGAGAGCTTTTGGCCAAAGTGGGCATTGAAGATCAGGCACACAAATACCCCAGTCAGCTTTCAGGTGGTCAACAACAAAGAGCTGCTATCGCTCGTGCCTTGGCCATGGAGCCTAAAATTATGCTCTTTGATGAGCCCACCTCAGCCTTAGACCCCGAGATGGTTGGAGAGGTTCTAGAAATCATGAAGCTTTTGGCCCGCGAAGGGATGACTATGGTTTGCGTGACCCATGAAATGGGCTTTGCGCGCGAGGTTGCCCACAGGGTAATTTTTATGGATCAGGGGGAAATCGTGGAGGAGGGAACTCCGACGGAAATCTTTAACAACCCACAACACAAGCGCACTCAGCTGTTTTTAAGTCAAGTTCTATAGGATCAATTGCGAATCATTGTAAGCATCATTTTAAAAGGCTCATTAGCAATAACTGCATGTGGAATATCTGCTGGCATTATGATTGATTCTCCAGCAGTTAGAGAGTTCTCCTTTTTATCTATAACAACAACTCCATTACCTTCTAGTACACTTACAATAGCATCAAAAGGGGCGCTATGTTCACTAAGCCTTTGCCCCTTATCAAATGCAAAAATAGTTACACCTCCAACTTTAGTTTCTAGGATCCGAGTTGAAACAATCCCATTATCTTGGTATTTTGCGATTTCTTTTAATTCAAACTTTATTGCTTTTTCCATGACAGGCCTCAATTTTAAAAAAATTAATAAATTTATGAACTTACTTTATCGTAAAATATTATTAACTTCCTTGACCTATATCAAGCTGTAAAAAATTATTATTTTATAACTTGCTCTTGTGTTTTTGACTTTAATGCTACAGTTGCAAGCTTACTACCTTCAATATTTAAGCTTGACGCGCAGCCAGCTAAAGCCAAAAGTACGGATGTGATAATGATTTTGTTAAGAAATTTCATATTTACCCCCTGAATTTAAATAAACTAAGGTTACACCACAACCTTATTAGGCTCTATTAAACCCTGTAGCTAAAATGCTCGTCAATATGGTACTTTTTTCCGGGGGGAATTAATAAATTATTTTTTTTGCTTTTTGGGGCGAATTGCAGTGGTGTGCACCATCTCTAGAATCGGAGATAGTTTATTTTTTTTCTTGTTATAAAATGTAGGTAGCACCAACCAATCCTTCATCTCTTTGTCATTTAAACGCCATTTTTCAATACCTCTGACTTGAGAAATTTTTTGTTGTGAGCTGTAATCTTCGACCTTGAGTGCGATTTTATCATCTTTGGTGATTACCACAAATATTTTTTCTTTGACATAAAACGAATCAAGTCCGTAGGCCTTCCTGGCAGTTACATCTCCATACTTTTCAGTTAGTTTTTTTATAAATAATTGTACTTCGCTCATAAACACCCCCTTACAGTTTCTCTATAACCCTCAGTTTTGCACTTCTTGATCTAGAGTTTATTGTAATTTCTTCCTCACTTGGAACCACTGGTTTTTTGGTTAGAATTTTTACGGAGACATTATCTAACTGAGAAATAGATTTGTATATCTTTTTTACGATCCGATCTTCTAATGAGTGAAAGCTTATAATGGCCAAACGACCACCACTTTTAAGCAGCGAGATAAGATTTGGAATACTTGAGCTCAATACATCAAGCTCCGAATTAACTGCTATTCGCAGTGCCTGGAAGCATTTTGTTGACGGATTGGTTCTACCGTAACGAAACTTCTTGGGGTAACAATGAAAAATGATATTTTCTAAATCAGATGTCGTTAAAATGGGACTACTGCTCCTTTGTTCAACAATCTTTTTGGCAATGCGCCCTGCAAATCTCTCCTCACCGTACCGAAAAAAAATCTCAGATAACTCTTCTTCACTGGCCTTAGCGATAATATCAGCGGCCGTTGGAATTGAGTTATCTAAATTATTCATGCGCATATCAAGGGGAGCTGCTTTTTTAAATGAAAACCCCCTCACATCTTCATCAAAATGATGACTCGAGACACCGAGGTCCATCAAAATACCTTGAAATCCTCCTTGATCCTTTAAAATAGCATTGTTATTTGATTTTACATGCTCCCAAAATTTAGAAAAATTCATGCTAAGCAGGGTAATGCGCTCAGATAGCCCCTCCTGCTCAATAATGTGTTGGCCATTTTTTAGAGCATCAGGATCTTGATCAACTGAAATTACTTGAAAGTTAGAAGACTTTTTTAATAATTCTAGCGAGTGACCACCACCTCCGAAAGTTAAGTCAGCAAAACAGTAATTTTGATTTGGATCATTGGCATTTTCTGTTAAAAAATCAATACATTCTTTTTTTAACACTGAATAATGAGGTTTATACACTTGATTCAAGTGGTTACCCCAAAATAACTTCAAGCATTTGTTTATGTTTTGAGGATATTTGGCCAACTTCTGTCATGACCACCTCAGTATTTTCAAATGGAAACTCAAACCTATTTTCTGCAAGTTTTGCAATCGCACTTGATAACACTTCCTGAACAAGCTCGTTGTTCTTTTTTGCAACTTTTATAATTTCAGCTGTAGTACAATGCTCCTCTTTCCAACAATCGTAATCTGTCACCATTGCAATTGTGGCATATGCCATTGCGGCCTCTTTGGCCAAAAAAGCTTCTGGAACATTTGTCATCCCAATTACTGAAGCACCAAATGATCGATATATAGCAGACTCAGCTCTTGTAGAAAATTGAGGACCCTCAATACAAATATAGCTTCCGCCCTTAGTAAACTTGGCATTTACTTTTTCACAAGAGTCTGCCAGAAGATTTTGCAAAGTCGGATCAATGGGATTTGCCACAGAAACATGCCCTACAACCCCATTTTCAAAAAAGGATCTATCGCGCTTTCCTTTGGTCCAATCGATAAACTGATCGGGCAGCACAAAGGTGGTTGGGGGCAACTCTTCTTTTAAAGAGCCAACTGCAGAAATGGAAATTAGATATCTAACCCCAATTTGTTTTAATGCAAAAATATTGGCCCTATAGTTAATTTCACTGGGGATTAGAGTATGACCTTTACCGTGCCTAGGAATAAAAAAGAACTTAGTACCTAAAATCTTGGCCTCAATTACTGGTGAGCTGGGTTTACCAAAAGGTGTTGTAACATCATGCTCTTTAATAACCTCTAGACCTTTTAGTTGATAAACTCCCGTACCTCCAATAACTCCAATGCAATCATTGTTTGACACCTTTTTTCTCCTTACATAAATTGTTGGCTACAATCCACCCTTGAGATTCATTAACACAAACTTACTGACCATTTTTAACGTTTCAAAGACACCCTGTCCGTCTATTGCTACTGATTCAAACTCAGGAGCATCCCATTTATTTAGTTGTTTTTTTAACTCTGAAACAGAGGTTATATTGGGTAGGTCTCTTTTGTTCCATTGCATGACAAATGGCAACTTATCGATTGTGTGCCCTAAATTTAAAAGGTTTTTCTCTAGATCATTTAGGCTTTCAATATTTTCATCCATTCTCTCAACTTGAGAATCGGCAACAAAAATTACACCATCTACGCCTTTTAAGATTAACCTACGACTTGCTTCATAAAATACCTGTCCAGGGACAGTATAAAGGTGAAACCTCGTTTTAAAACCTCGTATTACACCGAGGTCTAAAGGCAAAAAATCAAAAAACAGAGTCCGCTCATTTTCGGTATTTAAAGAGATGATTTTCCCTTTTGAGTCGCTAGTTGTTTTGTGATAAATATATTGAATATTGGTAGTTTTCCCCCCAAGACCTGGGCCATAATACACAATCTTGCAATTTATTTCTTTCGTTCGATAGTTAACAAAAGACATCTTCTATCTTCCTTCAAAATGAAAACATGTTATCCATTTCAGCATCTGTAATATCGTTAAAAAGATACTCTGTTTTGTTATTATTTTCTTGTTTTGTTACACAAAATTCATTGCTAGCATACTCGCTAAGTTTGTTAGTCAATGTTCTAAGTCCAGATTTTAGTAAGCCTGGATTAATTTCCTTATAAAAAATCGTACCAAAAAAGAATTCTTGGTCCAAGATTTTCATTGGTAGTATATAAACACCTTTAGAGGAAGTATCAAAGCTTAATCTGAAAAATTCATCCGTTTTTGCTTGCGGTATGAATGAGGTTAAGGCCGAAGCTGCCTGCCACACTCCTCCAATTAATGCTCCAATAGACATATTATTTAATTCATCCAAAGCATTTGGGCCATGAGCGTATATCGGGATTCCATCTCTTCGACAAAAGAAAATGTTATAGTTTTCTAAGCCATAGTTTGAAACATTTTCATCCATAAATTTTTTTACACAGTCTGCAAAATCCATTTTTATTTCCAAAATATCCTATATTCTTTTTTTGTTTTCTAATGCTTTATTTATAGTCATTGAATCTAAATACTCTAAACTTCCACCCATGGGAATACCAAATCCAATACGTGAAACTTCCACCTGCTCTTTACCATTTTCCTCTAATCTCTGTTTTATGTAAGAGCAAGTCGCATCTCCTTCCACAGATGGGTTTAACCCCAAAATAACTTCATTAATATTTTCTTCAAATACCCTACTTATGAATTTTTCAATTTTTAACTCGTCAGGGCCTATACCCAATAACGGATTTAATACTCCACCTAAAATGTGGTATTTGCCATCATATTGTCCACTTTTTTCAACTGCAAGGCAATCAATTATCGTTTCAACCACACAAATGACATTGCTACTACTACGTACTGGTGACGAGCAGACATCACACAATAGCTTATTGTCATCAGTAAACATTCCGCACTTGGTACATTTTTGCAAATATTGTAAGTTTTTGAAGCTATCTCCAAAACGCTCTAAGTCTTTGCCACTTAGCTTAGACAAGTATAAAGCATGGCGTAGTGCCGTTTTATTACCTATACCTGGCAATTTACTAATATTTAAAACAGCGTCTTGTAGTTTTTCAGGTAAATCCAAATTACACCATTTAAAAAAGACCGGGGATGTTCACGCCACCGGTAACTTTTGACATAGAGTTTGATACCATATCTTGAGATTCTTTTACTGCTTGATTAATAGCAGTTTTAATCAAATCTTCAAGCATCTCAACATCGGATGGATCAACACATTCTGGATTAAGTTTGAAATCAATAATTTCTTGTTTGCCATTAATCTTTATTTTTACCATCCCACCACCAGCAGAAGTGTCTAACTCTCTTACTTCTAATTCTTTTTGAAGGGCGGCAAGTTTAGTTTGCATTTGTTGCGCTTGCTTTAAAAGGTTATTCATATTCTTTGCCATCGCTACATCCTATTTAAAGTTTATCTATGTTTCTTCTATTATTACTTTATTAATTTTTGCATTAAAGAGGCCTTCAGCCTCTTTGATAACTGGATGATTTAGAAAGTCCTCTTTTTTTTGTTTCAAAACTTGCTCACGCTTTGTTTCTTTGATTTCTACAATTGATTTAAAATTGGACTCTTTTTTTGTTTTCTCATCCACAGCAACTAAATTAAAGATTATGTTAGAACTATCTATTTTAAAATAATCAGACATGTGAGAGATAATTTTACTTTTAACCTCTACATCCTGGAGATAGTCAAAAAAGATACTACTGCTTTTATCAAAACCGACTGAAATTTTTAAACTATTTTCTGAATATTGCAGCGAGGAAAGAATATTGCCTTGTTCAAGGTTTGATGCCGATGCGGGAGCACATTCAAATAAATATTCGATAAACGTTTCCCAGTTTCTATGTTGGACATCAACTTTTTTTTCTTCTGCCTTATTTTCTCCGACCTTGTCTTCTACCCTTCCTACAAGCTGTTCCGGCTTATTTTGTGCTTCTTTTTTTACTTCTTGGGTCCCTAAGGTGATTTTGGGCTCCTCGGGTTCTTGCCTATTTTGAACTGGAGCACTGTTGGTTGTTTTTGGTTGTAGTTGAAAAAATGATTTTCTAAGACATATTTTTTGCAGGACAATCTCTGCAACTTTTTCAGGATCTATCGAAGTTAGTACCCAAGTAATATCTTTTGCTAAAGCTTCATAAACCCAAAACAATTCAGATTGTGAAATATCATTTATAGCCGCCACAAGTTTACTTTGCACTCCAAAGTGCCCTGGCAAATTATCATAGTTTTCAATTATTTCAAAAAGGTCATCAAGAATCGATTTTAAAATATTCTTGGTACTTACATTGTCGTTTAGCAGTTGCCTGTAAAGCTTGGAGCAACTTTGAACATCTCCTGTAAGCAGTGAGTACACAATCTTCCTAACGGATGATATTCGAGGTATTCCTAAAGACACGACAACCGTATCCTCATCGATAAAATTATTTTCAGAAAAACTTAACACCTGATCAAACAAAGATAATGTGTCTCTTACTGAGCCGTTACCTTGCAAACACATTTGCTCTATTAACTTATCATCATCAAATGCAATCTTCTCAACTTCACTGATTTTTTTTACATGTTCTATCAAACTACTAAGGTTCACATTTCTAAAATCAAATCGCTGACATCTAGACAATACGGTCGCAAGCAATTTATGAGGTTCGGTGGTAGCAAAAATAAAGATTACATGTGCAGGCGGCGCCTCTAGCGTTTTTAAAAGCGCATTAAAGGCATTCACTGTAACCATGTGTACTTCATCGATAATGTAGATCTTATACTTGCCGGAAGTAGGAAGAAAGTGAACGTTATTTATCAACTCTCTGATGTTATCAACGCCGTTATTTGAAGCGCCATCTATTTCGATTACATTTAAAGATGAGCCTGACTCAAAATCTTGGCAAGAATTGCATTTACCACATGGATTGGCATCATTGTCTAAGGCAGCACACCGCAGAGATTTGGCAAATATTCTTGCAACGGTGGTTTTACCAACCCCTCTAGTCCCAGAAAATATATAGGCATGACCAAGTTTATTGCGCAAAATCGCATTTTGAAGAGAGCTAACAACATGATTTTGACCTATAACATCTTGAAATTTTTGGGGACGCCATTTCCTAGCAAGTACCTGGTAATTCATATTAGCCTTCTTACAGAAGTGGCAGCCAAGCATATAACACAAAGCGACAACAGCTACCGTTGCTTCGTTCCCGACCTGGCGGAGTTTACCGCGTCAGCAATTGCTATAGGCCCGGCCACCTAAGGCATAATATAGAAGAGACAAAATGTTTGTCAAAGATAATTTGTTCTTTTATCAACGGGGTAAACATGTGTTACTATAGAGATATGACAAAAAAGATAATTGCTATACTATTTTTGACATGTTTTACCATCTCGGCACGCGCAGCATTGTCATTAAAATCCCATGAGGATTATATTGTCCAGTCCTCAAAAAATGCCGATGCAACATCCTTTGACAATACGATAAACCTGGTAACTAACGAAGCTTCAGGTGCTGACAGCTCAAACCCCATTAAGGTGTATGTCCCCCTGATTACCGATACTAATGACACTAACCAATTGGATTACTCAATATTAAACGATAACGCTCTTCCAAGAAATACAACTGGTACCATTTCGCTCAATCTAGAGGTCAACAATGATACTGATACAACTTACTATCTATATGCTGCTGTAAAAAGTGACAAAGATGGTGAGGAGCAAAATTACAAAATTCTCACAAATCCCAAGACCATCGACACTAACAACTTTTATGACCAAGAAATCACCCTTGAATTTAATATCGATAGAATTTGCGCAACAGACATACCAGAAAATGCTTGTGATATCACTAATCCTGGCAGTTCAAGCTTTTCTAATTCTGTACGAATCTTTTATTCTACTGTCGACACATATGATACTTCGGCCGACGATGACGATATTGTAGAAACAGAGCTAGCAAAAGTCAGCGCAGGGTTATTCTATACCTTTTATTTCAGTGATAAACCTCCAGACTCGGGCATTACTAGCTTTGAGCTAGAGATGGGAGACAAAAGAATTACCGCCATTTATGACGGAGAAGACATCGACGATTACTATAATTCTGTAATCTTTAAGTTAGCAAGAAGTACAGATGTACCCGCAAATCTCACTTATCAAGCATTGTTAGACGCAGATCCCAATGGAGGAGCACTGTACTTACAAGGCAGCGAAGTGAAGTTCTATGATGAGCACCCGTCAGGTGAATTTGACATCACTGGTCTAGAAAATGGCAATACCTACCGATTTGCCATGGCCTTTGTAAATAATTACCTCTTTGCTACCACCTTCTCTCAATCTGATTCAGCTAACACCGAGGAAATCGAAGCATTTTTGAAAAAACATGCCTGCTACCTCATTTCTGCTGGGTACCAAAAAGAACACTATGTGTTAGATTACTTTAGAAAGTTTAGAGACAATGTTTTACTGAAATATTCTCTAGGTAGAAAGTTGGTCAATTGGTATTACCAAACCGCGCCACTATACGCTCCTTATATTTACAACAACAAGACCGCAAGTGCAGTCGTCAGAGGAGTTGCCCACTCGCTTTATTTAATCATGAACAATATCTTAATCGCCCTGGGCCTTATACTGACCCTTTTTGTTCTCCTTTTGGGTAGCATGCGGCGCTTAAGACCAAAAAGATAATTGTCAATCTGCCAAAAGACCAGTACATTTTATCACGAATCTGTCACTGTAGTTTGGTAACTGCTTGTTTATTAGAGGAAATATATGGAAATTGTGCTTACATTAACCATTCTTTTTTTAAGTATCCTAGGAATAAGCTACGTAATGGAAAAAATGGCTTCAAATTAGAAGACCTTATCGCCAAATTTTTCAAGATATACAAAGTCTGCCAGCTCTTTTCTCGGAGGAGCTTTTTTATCTGGATCAAAAGGTTTCCCGATAGGGATGGCCACCACAGCTTCAACGCCATCAGGTATGGCCAACAACTCATTTACCTTGTTGTGATCCATTGAACCCACAATAACAGTTCCAAGTCCCATTTCATGAGCTTTTAAAGACAGATTTTGGACACACATTCCAAGGTCAAACATAAACCAATTATTGAACTTGGTACTCTCTTTGCCTTCCTTGCAACCTGAAGTCGCCATTTTGGCACATCCTATTAATAATGCCGAAGCACTTAGAGAGCACTTTCTGGCAGGATTTGATGGAGAGTAGGTCTCAGTAATTTTTTGAATTAATTGTTTGTTTCGAACAACTATAAATTCCCAAACCTGGGTGTTGGCCCAAGAGGGGGCCCATCTTACGGTCTCCAAAACTGCTTTAATCTCTTCATCTGTAACATAGTAATCAACAAACTTGCGAATACTACGCCGATTTAATATTGCTTCATCTAGTTCCATCTTGCAATCACCTCACTTAATTTTAAATTTTTGATACATGTTTTTGATCCATTGAAAGTTTTCTTTTTTATACCAAAATAAAAACTTCCGCTGATTTGCCCTTTCTGTTTTAGAACTTGGAACAAACAATTCTTTGCCAGAGTATGGATCGATCCCAGTATAGTACATAACAGTAGATAAAGTCATTGGTGTCGGTGTAAAATCTTGTACTTGCTCTAAGCGATATCCAAGCTTTGCAGTAACCCTACTTAAATACGCCATATCCTTCATATGGCAACCTGGGTGGCCCGAAATAAAATATGGTATAATTTGTTGCTTTAATCCACACTGCTGTGAATACTTTTCAAATCTTTTTTTAAATCCCATAAAGTAGTTAAAGGAGGGCTTTCTCATCATTTTAAGCACTCCATCTTCTGTATGTTCCGGTGCGACCTTGAGCCTGCCACTTACATGGTGTTTTGCTACTTGCTTTAAGTAGGTATTGCCACTATCTTTATCTTCCATAACTAGATCGTATCTTATTCCACTGCCTATAAATACTGACTTTACTTCTTTTTTCTTTAACACTGTTTGCAAAAGCTCAATGATGCTTTGATGGTCAATATTTAAATTTCTACAAATATGCGGATAAATACATGAATTACTTTTGCACCTATTACATATTTGAACATCCTTGCCCTCCATTTTGTACATATTAGCAGAGGGGCCTCCGAGATCACTCAGGTGACCTTTAAATCCGGGCAAAGTGACAATTTTTTCAAGTTCTTTTAGAATTGAATCCTGTGACCTGCTGGCAATCAATTTTCCTTGATGAGCAGAGATTGTACAGAAGCTACAGCCTCCAAAACAGCCACGATGGGTATTAACTGAAAATTTAATCATCTCGTAAGCTGGAATTTTTCCTCTCTTTTTATATTTGGGGTGAGGCAGATAGGTAAATGGTAGATCGAAGGAAGCATCTATTTGTTGTTTGGTCATTACGGCAAAAGGAGGATTGATAACTAAAGCTTTATCGTCAATATGTTGAACTAAACGCCTCCCCTTTTGTTTATTGGATTCACCTTCAATGTGTGTGAAGTTTTTAGCAAAGGCCCTTTTGTTTCTCAAGCATTCTTCATGGGAAGCCAATTGAAAAGTTTCCCATCTTTTATTTTTGGGTAGAGGGCAATCTTTAACTTGCAAAAAGGCAGTTTGAGGAATAGTTTTTAGTGACTCAAAGGGTACGCCTTTTTGCAGAAGATTTACTATCTCCTTAATTGGCAACTCTCCCATACCATAAACTAGCAAATCAGCACCACTTTCAGACACAATAGAAGCCTTAAGTTTGTCACTCCAGTAGTCATAGTGAGTAACTCTTCGCAAAGACGCCTCAATACCTCCAATAACAACTGGTATATTGGGAAACAGTTCCTTTAAAATTTTTGTATAAACGACTGTTGCATTATTTGGCCTAAACCCTGCCTGTGCTCCAGCAGTATAGGCATCATTGGACCTTTTGCGAATTGCTGCCGTATAGTGATTTACCATTGAATCCATACAACCAGAAGTTACCCCAAAAAAATATTTAGGAACTCCAAGCTTTTTGAAGTCTCGAAGATCATCGCGCCAATTGGGTTGAGTTATAATTCCAACTGTTAGACCTAGTGATTGAATAATTCTACCAACTACAGCATGCCCAAATGATGGGTGATCCACATAGGCATCCCCAGAGAGCAAAATCACATCTAACTGCTCGATATTGTGTCTTTTTAATTCATCTTTAGTTGTTGGTAGCCAGTCGATGATATGCCGCCTATGGTTGTTTATCAATAATTACCACAAAGATTGACTAAAGTAATCTGGTATTTTGCCGATACGTCTATAATCAATTCCATCAGGAGCAATTATATGAAACTACTCAAGATTTTATTTTTTGTATGTTGGTTATTACTACCCTCATTTATGATCTCTGCCAATGAAGAAGTAGATCGAGAAAGCCCTGAAATGCCAAAACTTGAACGGGAAATTATTGAAGATAAAGCTCCATGCCGCTCTTTGGCCAACAGAAATACTGAAGGTGACCAATGGTTCGAATATTTTAATACCAAACAATATTTGGCAGAACGAGAAGATGATCGAGGAGAATAGCTAGTTAAAATATTGTTATCAACTATTAAAATGTAAACAATTTTTTAAGTTTCTGTTCGAGTACTTCATATGAAAAGTGCTGTTTACCCAATTTGTAATTATATTCGGCAATCTCTTTTTGTAGTTTTTTGTTATGGATAACTTTATCTATTTGAGTTAGCGATTTATCAGTTAATACATTGTCTTCTAACATAACCGCTTTAAAACCCTTGCTCCCAATATCGGGCCAGTAAACAGGTTTGTAATTATTTACAAAAATTGGTTTTTTGGCCAAAATACATTCAACAAATGCATTTCCAAAGCCCTCATATGTACTAAAATACGTACATGCTGTTGCGTTGGCATAGGCATCAGACAATGAGTAAATTTTCTTTCCATGATATGATTTTCCTCTTTCACTGAGAATAATATGCCCTCCAAATATCACCTGTTTTCTCATTTTTCTTTTTTTAATATGATCTATTAGTTCTTTATAGTAGCCCTTTCTTTCATCATCTGCTGCAGTTCCTGTAATAATAAGCTTCAGCCTTTTATCATCCAAGCGATGAATCATCTCAATTGCTGTCTCTATACCCTTTCTCTTTACAATTCTGGTAATTTGAAAAATTGGAATATCATTTTTACCAACACCAAGTCGTTCCAATAGGTCTTTGTTATAATCATTTTTTCTAGCATAGGGCTTTGAAAAATCCATAACGTTTGGAACAATTGTTGATTTGATCCCCAGTTTCTTCTTTAAAATTTTCTTTGAATATTCGTTGATAACTGCATGTTTAACATTTGGAAGATTTAGAGGAAATGTCTCCTTGATAATATTATCAATTTCTTTATGTGGAGTTTTATACCTATCTCCTCTTTCCCAGTGAAAATCATGGTCATGAGTTACTACGGGAATTTTGATAATTTCTACTGCCTTTTTTATCCCCATACCCATGGAAAGATGGCACGGTAGGGCCGATGCGTTTTCTGATAGTAGGGCATCAATTTTGTTTCGCGAGATCCAATAAAAAATCTCTTTGGCTATATGATCAGAAGTTTGCTCTAAATGGGCAATTAAATTTCTTGGATTTTCCTTGGGGAAAAAGAAGGCCCTATTTTGTTCCCACTCACAGTTGGGAGAAAAAAATGACAGATGTGTTAACAGAGTTCGATATTTTTCTGGTATTATGTTGTTTTTAAAACTACCTGCCATTATATACACTTTATGACCCATCTTAACTAAAATTTTTATCCATTTTTCTGTCTCTAGGGCCACACCATCAACGTCACCGATTCGCCCGATAATAATACCAATATTCATAACGATCCTCCGTAATACTTTTTGAAACTTTCCAATATAGCTTCTTCCAGCTTAATAATAATATCTAAGTTTATGTTATTAACTGATGAGTAAATATCTGACTTTGCAAAACCTATTTCCAATACTACTTCGGGAATTGGGGTCAACTTAATTTTTTCAAAATTCTTTTTTTCACTAAAGATTTCTTTAACGTCTTTGCTTAGTTGTCGTTCCAAAAGCCACACCATTTTTTGAGCTCTTTGACCAGAGTAGCTTATTTTATAATATGGCACTGAAGATCTTTCAACTTTAACCTTAAAAAGAATGGTCGCACCCATTTGCTTTGCCCTATTTAAGCGGTCTTGTTGTAAAATAGGCTCATTTAAAGATGTTATTAACTTTAATGATGGACGATGATAACCTTTTAACAACCCTCGCTCCAACATAAGTAGTAGCTCAAACGCCAAAAGGTCTACCTTGGTTCCTCCTGAGCTATATATAATATCAAATAGAAAAAAATCTCTTAACTTAATATTTCTAGCATTATTGCGATTTTTTTTAAATAGACGATAGTTTAGGACTGAATCTATTTTTGAAAGTTGATTATATTCAGGGAAAGTTATCTGCTTCTTATTCATTGCATTTAATAGCTTTTCTCGCTCTTCATAATAGGTCATAGCACGATTGGTTTTATTAAACAGTAGTCCACTACGTAGTAAAATATTTTCTTTCAACTTTTCTAATTCATAAAGTGAATTATTTGCTAAATTGCCACCATATGTTGTCGAAGTCATCTGTGGCGGAAGTGCTACTCTGGGTTTAGCCAAAGGTTTAATTACTGGTTTTGGAATAATTTTGGCCACTGGTTTTGGAGTAATTTTGGCCACTGGTTTTGCCGGCTTGCTTTCAACATGTTTGACAGCTATGACAGCCGGCTCATCACTCACATTCGATGTAAAAAAAGTATATCCCGCCACAATTACAACACATAATATGACAAATACTGCAGCAGCAATGCCATACTTAAGTTGTTTAGACCTAAAAGTTTTAGAGAATGTTTTTGCTTTCTTTTTGTTTTTGGCCTCAAGTTTTTTAAGCTCTAATTTACTTAATTTAAATGGACGAATTATCGTATTATCACTCACGTCATCTGAGGATTTGGTTTCTGCTTTTTGTTGTAATACTGTCTTTGCAATGGAAATTAATTCCTGTATATGGTCTTCTAAATTACCAGAATAGGCATTAAGCCAATGTGTATTGCATAGATAATACTCCATGGCAGCAGATGGAATAGTTTCATCTATCCTAAATGGTATAATTGTAATCCTGGCATTAACCGCCCGATCAATTTCTTTTTGTACTTGAACTGATTTATTCGAATTAGCAGAAAAAATAAGTAGCATTAACTTTGAATGGTTTATAGCATCGAGTAGAGATTTAGCGTAGATCTCTCCTGGTACTATGTCCCGAGGTGCGATCCAACATTTCAAACCTGCACTTTCAAGTTCATTGCATACCTTTTGGGCAAGGCTTACTTCTGCCGATGAATGGCTGATGAACACAAGATGTTTCATGGTATCTTAACTATGTCCTCCTCAAGCAATACATAGGAAATGAACCAAATTTTTTAGCAAGAGATATTTTTCCAACATAATCACAGCGAAAGGAGTTTATATCCATTAACACTGATAATGCTGCAAATTCTCTTCCGACAAAGATTTCTCCTGGAGGCGTAATAGGCTCAATCCTTGCTGCTGTACAAATGTTGCTACCGCTGTAGCTGGTTCTCCCTGTTAGTTTATTGGTTGTTTTTATAACCGGCCCGGCATGCAATGCTATTCGTAGTTTCATCGGGATGTGAAGTCCTAGATCACTCCAATTTATATTGTTGATCCGCTCAGAAAGTGATAGTGCAAAAAGCCCTGCATCTTCAATTTTATGAAACACTAAAAATAAAGCATCCCCCCAAGTATTTTTTGATGCAAGCTCTAGATTAAATTCATCTAATAACTCTATTACAACACTCGACAATTTATCTTCAAAAACAACAATCTCATTATCCTTGAGCTTGGCATAGTTTGATGCATCAGCAAACAAAATGGCCTTAAGATCATAATTGGCCGTTACCGATTGTTTTAAGGAGTCACATGACCACTCTTTGTTCTTTGTGACGATAGATACATCATTATTATCGATTTTAAAAATAACTAGCTCAGTATCTAACTGCTGGGACTTTATAGTAGCAATCCCATAATTGACAAATTTATAGTATTCATAATCAACATCAAAATTTGATGATTCCATTGTTTTAATCGCTACCACTTGAGAAAAATCTTTTAAGTTACTTTCAAAATCATCTATAAGACTTTTCTCATTATTGAAATTCAGATAACAAATGAGATCTCTATCCATTTTATCAAGTACTTTACCCAAGCGTTTAAATATCTTGGCATCAACCTTATCCTTGGATAGTTTACCTTCAAAAATTACAACTACTGGTACTTTAATACTATCAAGTAATTTTGCTTTATCTTTACCTGAAATTTTCGAGATTTTAAGTATTTGTTTTAAATTACTAACTGTAGTCGCCAAGTCACCAATGCGCTTGCCCGAGTTGCAAAAAGCTTGATGGTACCAATTTATTGCATCTTCAAACTGATTCATGACCAAAGATGCCTCTCCCATTGTGGCGTAAGTCCAATATAAATTATCCTTTGTTTCACCTTTTAAGGACTCTTCACATTTTTTAAAAACTTGGCCAGCAACTTCAAATGATGCTTTTTTTTCACCAAGATGAATTAGTGTCCAAGCAACGTTAATACCTGTCCAAGTTCCTCTTTTTTTCTCGTAGGCCATGAGATAATATTTGTGAGCTTTCTTGAGATGCTCATCGCTTGGGTTGCTACTATTTTGTGACTTCTTCCAGAGTTCTTTGTGGGTTTTGGCCAGTAAGCCAAGTGTCCTTTCGCTATCGTCACCTAATTCAAATAAAGACGTAAGATAATCATTTGCCCTCTCGGTCATTCCTAGTCGGGTTAGTGCCATGGCCTTTAATTGTCGGGGACGGGTAGCCTCGGGAAAATTGCGACTGATTTCATCAAATAAATCATGGGCCATAAGTGGCTTTCCAGTTCGCAACAATTCTTCTCCGGTAGCCAGAAATTCATCAAACTTTTTATAGCTTCTTATATCATGACCTTTACTATCACTTTTTGGAGGAGTTATGTCATACCCTAATGCTTTTATTAACCTGATGGCACCCATAGCACTCATACGATCATATTCTTGTTCGTCATTTGATAGTTGTTCATATGGCACCAGGCAAGGATGCTTTTTCTTAGGGTCATCACGTTTGCTGCCAAAAGACCATCCTTCACTCATACGATTTATGGACCAAATTTCATGGGTATTTTTGGCGAGCAATTCTGTTAACTCTTCTAAGTAATATTCAAGTTGAATATTTGAAACATCGATTGGTTTTGGTTTGTAGGACATATTATCATAATAACCATACTAAGAAAAAAATCAAAAAAATCTTAAATTGCAGTAATTTGAGCACCTTTTTCCTATCTGATAATTTTGCCCCATGATACCATTGTATGAAGAAAATGTTTGGCACTTAAGTGGAGTAAATACATATGTCAAGAGCAGGAAATATTCTCAGATCATTTATGCTTGCTACTTTTATAGTTGGGGTAAGCTACATCGGTCTCACTGCAACCGGCACCTCAGAGACCATGGCCTTTTTAAGAAGAATTTGTATTCTTCTTGGTGGAAATATTACTGGTGGTGGCTACATTCAATTTTTTACATATTTTGCTTTTTTTTGGTCACTATTTGATATTTTAAGTAAACTCGAAAAAATTAGAAAAGAGCAAAGGGCGTTCAAGTATAAGCTCTTACCAACTGATGAAAGACATGTACTTATGCCTAAAGACTTAATGCAGATCAAACTAAAAATTGATGAATATGAAAAAAAGGGAAATTATCTACTAAATGCCGTAATTAAAAAGGCATGTATTAAATTTCGTACTTCAAATTCCATTTCTGAGATAATTAATATCATTAATATTCAAACAGACATTAATAAAGAAAAATCTGAAAGTGGACAATCAAATATTCGTTATCTCACCTGGGCTATCCCTTCCATCGGATTTATTGGTACAGTGCTGGGCATTTCACAAGCGCTACAAGTGGCAAACAGTGGTGACATGAATAAAATAACAGCTACACTTGGTGTGGCATTTGACACCACC
Source organism: Bacteriovoracaceae bacterium (assembly GCA_016784965.1). GTDB lineage: Bacteria > Bdellovibrionota > Bacteriovoracia > Bacteriovoracales > Bacteriovoracaceae > JADHTQ01. The sequence continues at coordinate 148,505 of JADHTQ010000001.1, forward strand.
TTAGTTGCTCTGTGCTTGAGTATTATTGTAATGTGGTTTTTTCATAGGCTACAAGAAGAAACTGATACACTACACGCAAAAATTAAAGAATATGTCATTGAACATTTAGTTAATAGAATTGAAGTTTAAAAATAGATGTCGAAGATAAAAAGAGAAAGTAATGTATTCAGTATCGCGTTTTTAGACCTGCTATCAGGTGCCCTTGGAGCTGTTATAATTTTATATATTGCTGTACCCAAGGCATCGATTAAAACAGAACACTCAGACAAAAGCAAAATAGAAATCATCATAAAAGAAAAAAAAGAGGTCACCAGGCAATTAAATAAATGTAGAAGTAAAAATACGACCTATGAAGAACTTGTGAAAAAAAACCATGATGATTCCGAAAAACAAATTACAGCACTAAAAGAGAAAATTTCAGCACTAAAAAAAGAAAAAATTAAAACACCTCCCCCTCCTCCACCTCCTCCTCCAAAGATTAGAAAGAAAGCAAAAGACAGTGGGTTTGCTGCCCAACCACTGGATGTGGGATTTCAGTTTAAGGGCAAAAAGATTGTTTTTGTAATTGATGTATCAGGTAGTATGATGCAAGAAGATCGCATCGGACAAGTTAAAGCTGGTCTTAAAATGCTCATTACCTCCATGTCAAAAGAATTTATGGTTAATGTCGTTTCATTTCCAAATCGCAATAAGACTCCTTTTAAAAATCTGTGGCATGCCCCTAGATTTACGACCGCTGATAACAAAAAAGAGGTCTATAAGTTTTTAAATGGTCTATCAGCTTATGGAACAACTCCAACACGAGAAGCTCTAAAACATGTCTTTGAAAAGTACTCCGATATTACAGACATCGTTTTGCTATCTGATGGCGCACCGACCACTTTTAATTCGCAAAAGCGCGATGACATCTATAAACTTCTAAGCGATTTAGCAAGCCAAAATGTGTTTGATATTCAGGTCAATACAATTGGAGTCGGTTCCGATTTTTTAAAAGATATAAATAATTTGAAATACATTTTCCTATCAAAGCTAGCAGCAGACCATAATGGCTTTTTTGTAGGTTTTTGAGGTAAGCTTAGGTTAAATAGTAAAACCCTCTTTTAAAATGTCATGATTTCTAACAAACCCTAAAAATAAGTTTTGTTTATCGACAACTGGAAGTATAGCAATTTGGCCTTTTCTGTCCTCCATTAAACGAAGCGCCTCTAAGGCCAAAGTGTCCCTTTCCACTTTGACTGGTTTAGTTTGCATAATCTCAGTTACACAGGTTTGAAGACCACTTGCTTTGTTTAGAAATGTTCTACGGATATCTCCCTCAACAATTATACCAAGTAGCAGACCATTGGAGTCTAAAATAGCACATCCACCAACATTGATTTTGGTCATAATTAATATTACGTCCTGTAAAGTAGCAGTTGCACCTAGAACTGGAGAGTTCACTTTATTCCACATAAGGTCAGAAACTTTCAAATGCATCGATTTTCCCAGTATCCCCCCTGGATGATTTACAGCAAACCCTTCTTTGGACAGACCCACCATATTTTCATAAATTACAGCCAGTGCATCACCCATGGCAAGAGCAAGGGTGGAGCTAGTGGTAGGTGCCTGATCATTAATGCATGCTTCTTTGTCAACTGAGCAGTCAAATACAATTTCACACTCTTTGGCAATTGGTGAGTTAACATCACCAAGTAAAGCAATTTTTTTAGATAACCTGTTTCTAAAATAAGGGATAATCTTCATAATTTCAGATGTGTTTCCCGATTTACTGATAAAAACCACAGCATCTGCTTCACCAATTCTACCAAGGTCTCCATGAAGGGCCTCGGTTGGATGGAGGAAAAAAGATGGAAGGCCAAGAGAGGAAAAAGTAGCCGCTAACTTTTTTGCAATATGACCGGATTTTCCAACTCCACAAAAAATTAAGCTGCCTCCAACATTTGTTAAGTTTTTTAAAACATCTACTAATTTACTCAGTTGTTTCTCATCAATTCGCTTAGAGGCCTTTAAAAGGGCCTCAGCTTCAGTTTTTAAAACATCACTAGCTATTTTTAAATAGTCCATAATTTATCCTTGATATTTTAATTTTTTTCCCGAAATGTTTTTAAAGTTATACATTTTTTGGCACCCTTTGCCTACAGACAAAGGGCAAAGATGTGGCTTGATATAACAGAGTAAGCCGCATTGGAATTATTTGCTCCCTAGCATTTAGCTGCTTCTATCGGTTTAATGTAAAAAAAAAGGAATTTATTATGGAAAGAGAAGAGATTAAACAAATTTTAGTTAATATCATTTCACAAGTTGCTGTGGATGAAGACACCTCAAATTTACAAGACGATGTTCCCATTCGAGAACAGCTAGAGCTAGACTCTATGGACTTTTTGGATATTATCTTGTCTTTAAAAAAGAAGCATTCTCTGGAGATACCCAAAGAGGATTTTGACCGAATCAAAACAATTAATGGGTTTGTAGACTATTTCATTGAAACCACGCAACAGAATAAAGCTGCATAGCTTTAAATAACTCTGTGCGCCATCAACTTGTTAGTCGATTTATAATAGTGACATTTAGTTTCGAACCGATCTAAAATGCTCTCCTAAAGTTGTTTTTTACAATAAAAGGAGAGTGTTATGAGTAAGTTTAGACAATTTCTTCCAGTGGTATTTATATTAGTTTCGATATCATGGATTTCAAATTCATTTGGATTTGAAGGAAGATGGTATAGTGAAAACGGCAGCAAAATTGATCTCGTTGCAATTTCAGACAGCACACTTATAGGCTCAACTTATATCCATTATGTAGATCAATATGGTGACAGAACTGGCAAAAAAATTGAATATCATTTTTCTTTTGATTTTGATGAAGATGCGCAAGAACTTACTGGCCAACTAAAGACTTTCGATGAGCACTATAGATGCCTTTTTAATAATGGCGATGTCAAGTTAATTAAAAAGCACGGTAATAAGCTACAACTCATTTTTCCAAAAATTGTTTTTAGTGTTCAAGAATTTTACAATGTGCGAACATATCTTCGACCAGTTTACTGCCACTACAGAAGATATCGCTATCCAAACTGGCTAAGGCATCCATACATCTGTGGACAAGAAGAAGTAGAAGTTTCTAGAGATCGTCCTTTTAAAAGACAATGCGTAATTAAAGATAGGTTTATGCAGTCTATCTATTTAAGTAGAGACTAAGGAGCTAATTTAATAATTTCATGGAGGATTTATGAAACTACTTATAGCTAGTGTTACACTGCTTGTCTCTTTTTTTTGTTTTAGTCAGCAAAGAGGTCAAGATAGTGAACGTCAAATGCCTCGCAATGGCTTAAGGCAGAACAATAGTAACAGGCAAAATCAACAAAGAGCTTTTAGAGGTAGAGGTCAAAGAAGACAGCAGAGAGATTTTAGAAGAGGGGGGCAACAACCAAGACGGGGGTTTGACGAAAGCAGAGGACAAGCTAATCGGAAAAACCCCGAAACGATGCAACTTATGAAAGAGGTTCGGGAGTTAGAAAATAAATCTAAACAACTGGCCCAAAATTACAAAGATAGTAACTCTATTGAAGATAAGAAAAAAATTTCTGAGTCACTTCGGAGCAATTTACAAGAAATATTTGAAAAAAAATTGAGCTTTGGTGAAAAAAAGCTAGATGATGTAGCCAAAAAGCTAGAGCAACTAAAAGATTCCCTAGCTAGTAGAAAAAAGAATGCTCAGCAAATAATTAAGCAACGTTTGGACGAATTACTTACAAGTGACGGCTATGCACAGTAAAACTTTAACAATACTATTTGCTGATATTCAAGGTTATACAAAAAGAACATCGAGGCAAAGCAGAGAGCAAAATCAAAATTTCATAACTGAAATCAACGATTTTATCAAAAAGTATACAAAAGAATTTTCAGGCATATTCGTAAAAAATTTGGGAGATGGATTTCTTCTCACCTTCGAATCACCAACAAATGCAGTAAATTGTGGCAAGAGAATCCAAAAAGAAATTAAAACTAGAAATGCGAATATTTTAAAAAAAGAAAATTATGTACAGTTTAGAATTGGAATAAGTACTGGTGAAGTTAGTCTTGATGAAAATGGAGATGTCTTTGGTGATGCAGTCAACATCGCATCAAGAATAGAAACTTTTGCTGAACCCAATGAAGTATTTATTTCAGAAAGTACTTATTTGGCCATGAACAAAGTTGAGGTGTACACCCAAGATTTGGGACCTCAGCAGTTCAAAAATGTTCTAACAGAGGTACGGGTATATAAAGTCCTCACTGAGCATGAACAAAGCAGCAATGGAAAAATGCAAGAAAAGATTAAAGCAAAAGGGTTGCATGTTCTACTGCTAGTCTTTTTTTCCTTGATTGTAATTGGAGCACCTATCTCATTTTATTACTTTTTTAAATCTAAACCTCAGTCAAAAGCAGATCCTGTGCACAAATGGAATTCGAAAATATTCAGGCAAATTCTTCAGCTTGAGCGAAAACTTGACCGATTTAAAGAAGCCGAACGACATCTGTTTGGTCCAAGAAATGTACAATTATCCTGGGATGATTCGCTTTGGGAAAAATCTACAAGGCAAATAGAAAATGACATTCGCGTGTTGGAGTCAATTCTAGAATAGATTGCTAGTTTCTTGAGTAATAGTTGCGGCATCGAAGCCAATAGGATTTTTTCATTGTATTATATATCTTCTCAGCTTCATCATTATTGTAAGAGGCCAAATATCTACCCGATGTACTTTGTTCTCTCATAATTTGTAATCTTTTTTTATCATTTCTGCAAACTTTTGACTTAATGGAGTTATATTCAATAAAAGCAGCTACTGGATAAGGTAAATTATAAGCTGATGAGACATAGCTGGAAGGCCTAGAGGACAGTAGAGGAAAATCTTTGACCTCAAGCCCATACTTGTTTAACTTCGCAATAAAAGATCCAAAGTTGTCTCCTATGCGGTAAAATGCTTTTACCCCTTTTCTTTTAGACAGCCTACCGGTTCTTCCATCCATAATACTTGAGCAGTTAGATCTGTTGTCAGCTTCACTGGGGAATAATTCGTACAAGACCTTACATTCTGCAAGATATGCTGCAACTTCTCCCCCTTTTCCCTCTATAGTGGATGCAATAAAATCTCGAACCGTAAAATTCTCGTTATAAGGGTTAAATGGTCTTCTATAGATGAAGTGAGTTAATTCATGGGCCAAATCCAAAACCGCATGAACAGTGGATAACTCCTTATTTATAAAAACTTTAGAGTGGGATTCAAACACTACATCTAGAGGATTAGCAACTGAAAACTTGCGCACTAGAGTTGTGTCGCAAATCGAAGATTTTCCAGGAAATATTATATCTAGTAGGGTCATGCCTTGCTGAGCTGCTTTTTTCTTGGCCAACCTTATAGTCTTGGCACCCACTCTTGACCTGCTTAAAATTCTTAATAGCTCTCTTATGCTATAATTAGCATCTCGATTTATATCCATCCATGAATCGCGATATACTGAATTATTTTGAACAAATAAAACCCGTGGTTTTCTACTTTTTAAATAAGCAGTGGGGAAGACGTTTAATCCCATCGCTACATCAGTCATAAGAAATAAAAATACGTATCCTAAATAGGATAAAGTTGCATACCTCATCGGTAGCTATGTCGGATCAAAATTATTAATTTATTAGTTTAAATCTGGGATTTAAAAAATATGGCAAAAATTGCCGTCTACATAGATTTTATTTGCTGCAATAAAAATGGATCATCTGGGGCCAGTATATATTTTTTGACTTTTAACGAATCAAAAATGAAATGTGGAACTAGTATGCGATAAAAGATTCCTTTTTCGTGATTTGACCTATTTACAATATTGGTTTTGCTCTCAATTAGAGAGTGAGCGGTTCCATCATCGTAGGGTATAAATAAATCATAATGGTCTTGTTTATCTAAAAAATACGAAATTATATAATCTCTGAGCTTATTCATATCATTATCTTCAAATGTGCTAACCAGAAAGCTCTTGGGGTTTGACCTTAAAATTATTTTTTGTTTCATAACATCTGGTAGTTTGTCCTTTTTGTTAAAGACAATTATTCTATCTTTTTTCTTAACTCCCAACTCCTTTAACACTTGAGTAGTAACCTCTAACTGCTGTTTATAGTTTGGATCAGATATATCACAAATAATAATCAAAAGGTCTGCTTCAAATACTGACTCCAGTGTCGTTTTAAATCCGTCTATTAAAGTATTTGGAAGATTTGAAATAAAGCCCACCGTGTCAATTAAAATCATCGGTGGTTTTGTATCAGGATTTAAGGTTCGATAAGTAGAATCAAGGGTCGCAAATAGTTGATCTTCCTCAAGAACTGATACCTTACACAAACGGTTCATAAGTGAAGACTTTCCTGCATTGGTATATCCGACTAAAGCTGCTGTTACGGCTTTATTCTTTCTCTTTTTGCGCTGTTGCTTCCTAGACTTTGCTATATTTTTTAATTCTATTTTGTAGTACTCAATTCTCTGCCTGATAATTCTTCGGTCAAGTTCGATCTGTTGCTCACCCTCCCCACCCTTGTGGCCAACTCCACCTCTTTGCCGTGATAGATGTCCCCAAAAACCCGCTAACCTGGGTAGCAAATACTTGAGCCTGGCCATCTCAATTTGAATCTTTGCCTCACGGGTTCTTGCATGTTTAGCAAAAATCTCAAGTATTACATGGCAGCGATCAACCACAGATAAATTAGTCAATTTTTTAATATTTCTAATTTGGCCGGCAGTCAACTCAAAATCAAATACGAGCAGGTTTGAACCCTCCTCTTTTGCTTGTGAGGCTATTTCAATTAGTCTACCTGCGCCAAGAAGTGTAGCAGGATTCAGTGTTTTTCTATTTTGCACATACTCCGATCCAGCTTCGATTCCCAAGGTTCTAAGCAGTTCACGAAGTTCTACCAGTGAGCGCATAGTTTCAATTTTATTGCTATGTGTTTTGAAAGTAGGGCAAACAATTGAAACTAGCGATGCTTTAGAATCTTCAAAAATATGAAATTCATTATCAAACATAATAGACAAAATAAGAGCATTAATTTTAAATTATTGCAACACTAAACTAATAAAACGGAGTATAAATAATTATTATGTTAATTAAAAACAACACCCAAATTTATTTTAAAGGCACATTATACTCCAGTAATGAACAAATACCGCATTTTTCTAGTTGCTTTAATCGCTCAATCCTTTTTGGAGAATCCATTTTTACTAGCATGAAAACATGGAGAAAAAAATTAATCTTTTTAGATGACCATTTGGAGCGTCTCGCAAAAGGAATCATTTATCTATGGAAAGCAGATTGGAAGCAATATGAACAAGAAATCAAAGATGCACTTATTAGCATGAATGAGCAAAATATTTGTGATGGGGCTGAAAACTATTTTAGGGTAACCTTTTTTCAAGAATCACCGGATGGTACTCTTTTAAACACCAATGGTGACTTGAATTTTTACATCATTAAAAAGCAATTACCACAAAATAGCGACAGACAATCCATTTGTATAGGGCAAGCAGCAGTGTCCAAAGCACCAAGGGCCTATCCACCATTTTTAAAAGTATCAAACTATGTCGACTCCATTGTAGAATTAAAAAAGGCAAAAGAAAGTGGGCTTGACGATGTATTTTATGTAGACAGCAAGCAAAATGTAACTGAAGCCACCACTAGCAACATTTTCACTAGAATTGATGACACCTACTATACCCCTTCTGTGTCGCCAACCGTTTTAGATGGAATTACAAGAAGAAGGTTAATTAGTGCCTTAAATAGAGGTAAAAAAAATGTAGTGGAAAAAGAAATTAATTTGCATGAATTTGGTAGGGCTCATGAAATCGTGCTTACCAATGCAGTAACCGGCATCACCGCAGTGCACGAGATTATTGGACATAACTTTCATTGGCAAATACAAAAAGATAGCCCCTGTAAATTAAGAGAAATTTTCAATGATTATCTCATTGAAACCACATAAGGTTTGACAATAATTGGGTCATAGCAATATAATTTAATAACACATATTGGAGGTAGTATTGTCAGAATCGTTTAAGTACCTAACCAATTATACAGATTACGTCCTAGTTATTGCTATTAGTCTCGCAACAATTTTTTTTGTAATTTTATTACTTTATTGGCTATACAATCGAAAAAGGTTTCATAATCTATCACATCAAATTCCTGCCAGTGTCGTAAAAAACTACTTAGATTCAATAATCCAGAATTCTACGGCCTTAAAGTCATCTCTTTTTAGAGGTGGAGGTCTGGAGATAGGTGGTGGTGTGCCATCTGTTGTATCTGTTAACAATTTGCCCACCAGTAGTGCAGTAAGTGTTTCAGGTCCAAGTGCAGAGGAATTAAATCAAAAAAATGCCGAGATTGCCTCACTGACTAGTAAATTGGCCGAAAAAGAGGCCCTAATTCGGGAACTCGAAGCAAAAGTTAGCTCACTAGAAAAGCAATTATCTTCAGCTGGTGGCAGTTCTGATGAAGTGAAAAAGCTCACTGAACAAGTAACTTCACTAAAAAAAGAACTCACTAATGCACAAAGTGCGCTTAGCAAGGCACAAGAAGCAGCAGGTGATCCCGAAATGGAGTCTAAGCTTAACGAGGTGACTAAGGAGCGGGACGAACTCAAAGAACGACTACAAGAATATGAAATTGTTGAAGAAGATTTGGCCAATTTAAAACGTTTACAGATCGAAAATGAGCAATTGAAAAAACAACTTTCAGAATTAGGCGTAGGTAGTGAAGCAGCCGCACCAACACCTGAAGCTTCCACCCCAGCTGAGCCAGAACCCGAGCCTGAGACGGAAGCTGAGCCTGAGGCAGAAGCGGAGCCCGAGCCAAAACCAGAAGCTGTAGCAGAACACGAGCCCGAACCAGAACCTGAGGCTGCAGCAGAACCAGAACCAGAGCCAGAACCAGAGCCAGAACCAGAGCCAGAACCAGAGCCAGAACCAGAGCCAGAACCTGAGCCAGAGCCTGCAGCTGTCGCAAGTGAGCCTATAAGCGAAAGCAATGAAGAGGAAGGGCAAAAATCGGCTGAAGAGCTACTCAGCGAATTTGAAAAAATGCTAGGATAAAAATTATGAAAAAATCTTATAGGATGCTAATCCTTTTGAGTTGTTGGTTGTTGTTACTTTCGACTAACTCATTTTCTAATGTTGCAAAGCTCCCCCCGAAACCGTCAAAGGAAATACCCGCTGTATTTAAAGATCCACTCCTTGCTAAGCTTGGAAGAAAGTATTTGCAAGATTACACAACCAAAAAGGAGCTGATCGCTCTTAAAAAAGAAACTCTAGAGTTTAGTGGAAAGGCGGTTCCTGTCCTAATAGATGTTATGAAAAAAGCTATTTATCCCGATAAAAATCGTTGGATCGCAACCTTTTTATTGGGCCAAATTATGGGTAAAAAATCGGCGCCCTTTGTAGCTAAATTTTTAGAGCACCCAAACTGGATTATGAGAATGGCCAGTTTAAAAACCCTTTTAGCATTAAAAGAAAGACGTTTTGGCAAATTGTACTCAAATTTATTGAAAGATAATTCTTTGATTGTAAGAGAGCAGGCCCTAGAAAATGTTAATAAGCTAAAACTTGATAAATTTGCACCCAAAGTTTGGGCCATGCTTTATGATAAAAGAAATTATTATAAGGTTGGAAAAAGCAAGAGTAAAAAACGCTCTAATATTATTAAAAAAATCATCAAAGTAGTTGGTAACTTTAAGTTTAAAAAGGCCAAAGCACCATTTTATAAAATGATTCAAAAAAATGGTTATTCCGATGTGTTTTTTGAGCTTGATTATGCGTTAAACAAAATCACTGGACGAGAATCACCTGATGGAAATATGGATATTAAAAGAAATTATTGGTCAAAATTGGCCCAAAATATCAAAATCTAGAAATTCGACTCAAGTTGTTTACTCTTAACTTCTTCGATTACTTTTAACTTATTATCAATTGTTATAAGGCGCTCAATTCGATAAAGAAGCGTTTTTTCAAAAATTCCATCAGTACGAATCTCTTTCCAACCTTGAAGAAAGTCATTTTCAACTAATTGCCGCTTAAAAATTGTAACTTTACTTACCTCTTTTGCGGTCCTAAAACCCTTTGCAACATTCACGATAACTTTAAATTTTGCTGCCTTAACAGCATCCCTGCTGCCAAACGAGTCTGCAAAATTGAGCTCTAACGTATTATCTATCCACCTGGTTTTAATAACACCTGCTTCTTGATTTTGCAGTTCCAAATCATATTTTTGCATAACTTGTAAGACTGACTGCCAGGCTTGATCATAAGAGGATTTAAAAACTTTGGTAGGAATTTCAAACTCTTCAGTTATATGCTTAAATTCCTTATAAGAACTACAGGAGGTTAAAAGCGCAAAAAGTAGATAAAATAAGATGAATTTGTACGGTGATGATATTCCAAGCCTATCAAGTTGTTCAACAAAATATCTCAAGGGAGCAAATTCTTGTTTTTGCATAATTTCCTTTACCTATCTTGTTGAATTTTAACACGACTCGTGCTTAGCTACAAGTTATTGGATAGAGAATTTCATGTCCTTCAGAAGAGCGAATTGTCATATAATCATCAACTTCAGACAAATGATTGATGTTATCTATATGAATTGTGTACCTATTTCCCTCATAGGTGAAATATTTTGTAAATCCACTTCCAGTTCTTTTGGTTCTCATAGGCACAGCTGAAGCAATGGCACGCCCAGCTTTTTGTTCTGCCTGTATACTGTCTTCTTCGTAGTAAAACGTTACAGTTGACTTGTTAACTGTAAAGGTTTTTTGCATTCTAGGTGTTGTACACTTTAAAGTCTTCCCAAAGACTAGAGTAGTTGGTACCCAGGCTATTAGTAAGGCTAAAATTAAACGTGTTATAAGTTTTTTCATGACTCCCTCTCTTGCAGTCTGTTTTACTTTATATAATTGCAAGGTAAGTGCCACTTTTATAATTGTAATTTCGGGTAGATAAGGTAGTGACTTAAGCTTAAACAATTGACAGTGCTTATTTTTTATACACAGTATTTACTATTATAATGATATGACTTTTAGGCTGCCTCTTTATATTTTTGAAGCTTATCACTCAAATCAGAGATGACTTGATTGGAGTTTTTTAGGCGTTTTGTAATAAGTCTTGTCACATTTAAGACCATCAGAGAAAAAACATCGGGGTTTTTTTTATAAAAAGAATAGAAGTTTGCATATGTCATCACTAATATATCGGTATTTTTAACCGCAATTATATTTGCAGTCCTCTTGGTTTCATTAATTAAGACCAACTCTCCAAAGAAATCTCCCTTAGAAATTGTCGTGATGATTTGCGATGTTCCGGACTTATCAATTGTAATATTTGCAAGACCTGAAAGCACAACACAAATCTCGGTTCCTGTATCACCTTGTTTGATGATATAATCACCTGGCTTATATGAAGCTACATGACATGACTTAATAATTTCACTAATCTCGTCGTCATATAGTTCATAAAATAGTGGGCAGCCTTTAACAAGGTCAGTAGCAGGCATAAGTTTTAAGCTCCCTTGGCCTTTTTCACCGAAGATTCATTAATTTTCTTAGTAGACAAAGTTCTAATCTTTTTTACTTCTTTTAATAAAACTGGCAGAATATCATTGATTCTTCTTTCCATGCTTTGCTCGCCATGAATAGATAACCATAGTAATTCAAAGCAATTAGATACCATCTTAAATGTTTTCTTTCGAAGCCCATTTACAGGTGCTAGAGTGTTTAAAAAAGTCATAATAAGTGAAAATAAAATACCAGCAATAGATGTTTTCATTGCATAGGTTACACTCATTACAAATTTTGTTAATAGTCCTCCTGCAGAATCTAGATTTTGAAAGTCCATCTGGGCAATAGCCGGCAATGCCATACTGATGCCAATAAAGGTTCCAAAAATTCCCATAACAACAAAAACAGTTGGCAATACATCAATAAGCCTTGATATTGGACCAATGGGGAAAACACCCATTAATTTAGTCCACTCTTCATCACGCTCCAGTATCCTATTTGTGAGGTTTGTATAGTTGGGTGGAAACTTACTCTTAAAAGCCCCCATTTCTGACTTTATGGAATTTAGAAAACTCTTATCTCCTTTTACGTAATCTCGTAGGGTAACTATATTGTTTGTTCCCATAACACTTGATAATTTTTTCATTTTTTTCGAAGTACCCCTACGCACATGTCTGGTAGGTAGTTTATCCAAGACCTGCTCAAGTATGTCCGACATAAAGCCTTCCACATCCTCAACATCTACCTCTGAATTTTTATTTCCATCGACAGATAAAATTTTCTCCAGCTCAGTGGTAAAGGAAGCAAAGTATGCATCTACCTTTTTGCTTGAGCGATATGAGGCAAATCTAAAAACAAGTCCTACTACTAACAAAACACTCATAATCTCAATAAGGTAGCTAGAACAAATAGTAAATACTAAGTCAATCACGGTTTACTCCTTTTGGAGAACATCTAATTGTTTTAAAACATCAGGATTATCTTTTAAAGTAAAACTAATTTCAACACGTCTGGATAGCTTACAATCGAAATTCCCACAGTAAAAGGTATCACTCTCTTTAAATACTTCAGAAGCAGGTGTACGATCAATAGGTCTTGAGAAACTTTTACCTATAGCTGAGACCTTTTTTCTTAGTTCAGTTCTGTGTGGAAAATGACCAAAGTTTTCTGCAAATATATATTTTACAATTGAGTTGGCCCTTCTCATGCTTAAATCAAGATTGTAGTTGTAAGCATCTTGGTGATTTTTATCAAATGGATCAACATACTTGCCTTGGTGTCTAGGACTTGCGTGCCCAATAATGTTAATATTGGTAATCTGATCCCGGATACCTTGATCTTTTAAAAGTTCATTGGCATATAGTGGAATCAGCTCTTTAAGGCCGACTTTTGCAAACTTTGTAAGTTTGGCACTATCTCTATCAAATAAAAAGGCATCGTCCATTTGTAAAATCACATTCCCAGTTACTGGATCTACTTTCGCTTTTAAATTTGCCTTCTCTAGTGCCTTAGCAATTCTACTTCCTATTTGAGACCTTAAGTTTGCTTTAACACTTGCAATCCCTCTAGTAACATCACCTAAGTATTTTTCAATCTTTTTATTTTTACTCTTTAGCTTTTTGCTATCTTTTTTACAGGCATTGAATTTTTTAACGATTACATTGTTACGCTTCACTAGAGTTTTATTTTTGCCTTTAAGATCACCCAAGATACTCGCTAGCTTATTTTTACTTTTAATTTTACCTCTAAGGTCCATTTGCTCTTTTTGTAATCCAGCAATGAAACCTTCTTTACCTTCAATTTTATCTTTCAATGTTGCCATAGCATCTTTTAGATCTTTATTGTTCCTATTTAAGTAGGAAAGTTCACTGTTTAACCCATTGATTTTATTGGCCAAATCATTTTTCTTATCTGACATAGATGCAATTGTTGATTTATATCCTTTTAAGCGATCTTTTAACCCCTTCATTCTGCCGCTTAAGTTTTTAACCTTTGCGTTTAGATTATCCTTCTCATTTGAAAGTGATCCAACTTTTGTTTCTAGACCCTGTACTTTTTCCATAAGTGCAGTTTTTTCATTTTTAGCATTACGAATATCATTTTTGAATCTCCCAATCTTACCTGTAAGTTTGGCATGATCCATTTGTGATTTACTCAACCTCTCTTTTAACCCATCGCTAGAATCTTTAAAACGTTTGATCTCCTCTGTCTGCTTGGCAATAACATTAAGTAGAGATTCGCTCTTTCTTTCTATGTCTTTGTTTTTTGCTACATGATCACTTATGGTTTTTTGTAGTTTTTCGATCACAGTCTGTTTTTGCCGTTTTGCATTTTCAACATCTTTAATCTGTGTTTTTACTTTTAAAAAATCCTCATCGCGTCTAGCAACTTTTTTTGCAAATTCTTCTTGTTGACTTTTCAACTTATTTTGATGCTCAACAACTTTATTTCTGTGATCCTCATTTGTCCTTTTAAGTTTTTCTTCCAGCGCCTTAGTCTTTATAGTGAGAGCATTTTTAATTTGTGAAATTTTATTAAGTGTCTTTATTTTTTGCTCAACCTCTTCAACTTTCGCAGCAAGAGCATCTGTTACTTTTTTAAGCTCCAAGTTTTTTAACTCTTCAAGCTCTTTTATCTTCTCTTGATTCAACTTTTTTAACTTATTCAAAGCAATAGAGTTTGCCGTGATAGTTTTTAAATGTTCTCTATTTGCATTTTTTGTAGCAAGCTCTTTTGCTGCAATTGTTTGTTTATAAATCTCCTCTAACCTCTTGGCTTTTGCATTTTTCTCAATTTCTAATTGCTCATGAACTTGTTTAATATCCTCAATCTCTAATTCTTTGGTGGCAATAGTGTGTTCATGTTCCTTGTTCTTTTGTTTTAATATAGCAAGCTGTGCTTCCTTTACCCCTTGATCTTTTAAAATATGGTGGATGTTATTTTTCTGATTATGTAGTTTTTCTGAAAGTGATTTTAAATCTTCCAACTTTGATGTAATAGTCTCGCTAACTTTTTCAATTTCATTTATGGATTTTTTTAACTTCTTTTTTACCAATTCATTTTTCTTGACTACCTTTTTTGGAGTTTGCCCTACGAGCATTTTCTTCTGCTCTTCTACTCTTTTTACAGAAGAGGCCATTTTAACGCCTGACTGCAACAGAGCAAAGATAAACATCACAAGAAATATAATGGCCATCGTAGTGAACATATCACTGTACGAAGTCCATACACTCCCACTGTCTTTTGGTTCATCACTATCATCATTCATAAATTCACCACGTAAGTTATAAAAATATCCACACCTAACTGCCAAGCTTTTCGTCATACAAACTATAAAATTTAGTTAATAGTTAAAAAAAATGTCCGACTATAGTATTTCTAAACACTTGCGTGACACGTTGCGTCACCAACGCCTTTAATATCTTAAAAATTTAATGGCCAACAAAGGACGGTACTCAGGCCAATAAAAGATCCATCTCCAATCTGGCCCGAACTGAACAACTGCAACTGCAACCGTTCCCGTTTCTGCTACTTATGATACGGATGCAGTTGCCTAATACTATAAGCCCTATAAAGTTGCTCGACCAAGATAATGCGAGCAAGTTGATGGGGAAAAGTCAATTTAGATAAAGAGAGGCGACTGTGGGCCATATCTAATACTTTTTTTCCATGCCCTAGTGCCCCGCCGAGAATAAAAAACAAGCACGAATTGCTTTTTTCAGTAAGCTCATAAAACCACTGGGAAAATTCTATGCTATCATAAGTACGCCCAACCTCTTCTAGTGTAACGATATAGGGGGTATTTCCTTTAGTGATATCTTTGATTTTTTTAATTACTAACTCTGCCTCAGCTTCTTTATTGTTACTAATGGCCTTGAGTTCAATGATGTGAATTTTAGGAAGTGATATCCGTTTTAAATAATCTACTTCTAAAGCAGATAAATTTTGGTCTTTAAGTCGTCCAATAGCAATTATGTAGAGTTCGCTCATGGATCAAAAATAGTGTTTTTGAGATTCTTCTTTACTATTAGAAGAGTGCATTTTATCGCTCGGTGGAAAGTAGTAAGAATCAGGGATTGAAATTGTACCTGCCTCTCTCCATAGATCGTCTAGGTTATAAAAATCTCTAGAGCTTTCTAAAAAGATGTGAATAATGATGTCTCCTAAATCCAAGAGTATCCAATCTGCTTCCTCTACTCCCTCAGTAGAAATTGTCTTGAGTCCTTGCAGCTTCAGATTGAACAGAAGTTCATCTGCCATTGCACGTGCTAAAGTCGTATTGCTTGCAGATGCCAAGATAAAATAATCTGATAAAGAGCTTTTACCCTTAACATCCAATATTTTTAAATTTATACCCTTCATGTTGCCCAAAAGCCAGGCACTGGCCATTGCAAAATTCAGTGGAAATATATATTCCTTGTTTTGAACAATTTTTTTTATTTCCTGCCTAACATAGTCATCATTACCCATAATGGACCTCTTGATAATATCAGCTACCCAAAGTTTGCCGTTTTTTCACTTTGGGTGGCATCAAACATTAAGTGTTTTAAACGTTCAATATTTTTTCCAGATACTGCCGAAATTGGCAGAACATTTTTATCTAACTGCCCTTCAAAATATTTCTGAAAATTTTGTACTTCTTCATCGCTCATTGCATCGATTTTTGTTAAACAAATAATCTCTTTTTTTAAGCGCAAGTTCGCACTGTATTTTAATAGTTCATCTTTTACTGTAATATAGCTTTCAAATGCTTCAAATTCATCTAAGCACCAAGAACAGTCTACTAAGTGGACTAGAGATGATGTGCGCTCTACATGCTTTAGAAATTTTATTCCAAGCCCCTTACCTTCTGCCGCATGTGCAATCAATCCTGGAATATCTGCTACCACAAATGACTTTTGTTCATCAATGCTCACAACTCCCAGATTGGGCTCAAGGGTTGTAAAGGGATAATCCGCAATCTTAGGTCTAGCTGCAGAAATTCTAGAAATCAAAGTAGACTTTCCTGCATTAGGAAGTCCAACCAGCGCAATTTCTGCCAGTAGCTTTAACTCTAAGTGAACCTCTAGTGTCGCTCCTGGCTTTCCTTCACCAGCATGGCGAGGAGCTTGATTGATAGATGATTTAAAGTTTACATTCCCAGGACCACCTCTACCACCTTTGGCCATAAGAACATGATCACCATTATTAACTAGATCAGCAATTACTTCATCTGTTTGGGTATCTTTTATAATGGTACCAACCGGTACTTTAATTGTTACATCTTCGCCATTTGCACCATGACGCTGCCTGCCTGCGCCACTTTCTCCGCTTTTTGCCCGATATACTTTTTTACCCTTAAAATTGACCAGGGTATTTAAGCTCTCCGTTGCCACGAAATAGACGTTGCCGCCATCTCCACCATCACCACCATCTGGTCCCCCAAATGGAATATACTTCTCCCGACGAAAGCTCACACAGCCGTGGCCTCCGTTTCCTGAAATAATTGTAATGTCTACTTCGTCAATAAATCTCATAACTTCTTTAACTCAATGAAAAAAGGGGAACTAACAATAGCTCCCCTTTTTTGAAATTACTTGTTATAAAACAAACAAAAAATATTACTTCACAACAGATATTATTTTTTTCGTTTTATTGTAATAAGAAAACTCTACCTTGCCATCAGTAACGGCAAAAAGTGTAAAATCTTTTCCCATCTTTACACCTTTACCCGGATGAAATTTACTACCACATTGGCGAACAATTATATTTCCAGCTATAACTTGCTCTCCACCATATTTTTTCACCCCGTACATATTTGGATTCGAATCACGTCCGTTACTCGTCGAACCACCGGCCTTTTTATGTGCCATATTTTACTCCTTAAAAAGTCATATCTTATTTTAAAAACTTTACTGCTGCCTTTGATTCTGGATCAATTGCTGCATTATTGCCTTTACCATCATTGATCTCAGTGATCAATAATGCTGTATAGTTTTGCCTGTGGCCCTTTTTAACAGTTCTGTGACCTGGCTTTCTCTTAAAAACAATTAGCTTTCTTTCCTTGGCATGCTTTAGTACTTTGGCAGTAACTTTAGCACCTTCAACGGAAGGAAGACCCACTTGGATATTCTCACCACCGATAAACAAAACTTTATCAAATTCTACCATTGTGCCGGCCTCATCCGCCAGCTTTTCAACATCAATAAGGTCTCCGGGACAGACACGATATTGATGTCCTGAAATCTCAACTACGCCGTACATGTTTAACTCCTTGGGCATGAGACAAGTTAGGGAGGTCTTACAACATAAAGACTCTTTAATTAAAGTATCCCTAGACTTAGTCTATTACTACTACGGAACTTATGATTATTATTATTAATTCAGCTTCCTGTCAAGTCTTTGGCAGAATTTATGTAGCCTTATAGCGCTTCCCTTTGTTGGAGCGCTTTCCTGACTTCTTGCGTTGTTTGTTGGTTGAGGGGCTTCCGCCGCGCCGTGGCTCTGCTTTTTTTCTCCTGGTAAAACGACGATCTTTGAAACAGTTTTCGCAGATAGCAAATTTGCTCTTCTCTGGAAGCTTTGCGCCACAACTGGAGCAAACAGGTGTTATTTTATCAGAAAGTAACTCATTGAGCTTAGCTACCGCTTTTGCCTTATTTGTAAATAGATCCTGCTCATCATAATCAAAGTATTTATTATTAAAATGGCGAGACAACCACTGAAAAAGCTCCACACACTTAATTGCAGTCTCTAAATAGTCAATATCATCAGAGTTGTAGTCTACACCTTCAAATTTAATCAGGTGCCCTACTGCAAATTTATTTAGAATCCAAACATAGTACTGAACATGCTCAAGTAGCCCAAGATTCACAGGTGCACATGTAAATCCAAATATCTCAGCAGAGGTTAAATTTGTCTTGGAGTCTGCTTCTTCTACCATTTCTGAAAGTTCAATCATGTCTTTTAACTCAACACAATAGAAGGGTTTTTTAAAGGTCATTGTGTTAAATAACCTCAAAAATTCAGATAACTTCAAAATTGGTAGATTATTTTTAACCAACGCGTTATTTACTTGATTATAGATATCTAGGTCAGGACCTACCATACATTCTTTTTTTTGCACTAACTCTACCTTCAGAGCTTCCTTAATCTCTCTAATTCCCTCTTTTTCTCGGGCCAAGCAAGTAACGTAGCCAACAGGAAATCTTTTATAGCGCCCTGACCTTCCTGCAATTTGCTTTATCTCACTTTGACTAATGCGATATTCCTTTGAGTTGATGAACTTAGAAAGTGTGGAAAAAATTATTCTTCTAATCGGAAGATTCATTCCCATTGCAATTGCATCGGTGCTTACTATGACGTCTGTTTCTCCTTGATCAAATTTACGGGCCTGCTCTCTTCGCACTTCAGGTCCAAGGCGCCCATATATAATGGAAACTTTAAAACCCTGATGTTCAAGATCAAGCTTATATTTAAGCGCTTGCCTCCTAGAAAATACAATGAGGGCATCAGAACGTTGCATTTCTCCCAGAAGAATATGACCCTTATCAACCACTAGCTTGGTCATCCTTTCATATTCTTTAATTTCTAGAGTATCTCCACATAGATCAATAATGGTTTTAACTAAATCAAGGGCCGTATGGTCTCCACAAATATGAATCTCTTCGGCATAGATATTAACAAATGCCCTGGTCCATGCCCACCCTCGCTGAGGGTCAGATATCATTTGAATTTCATCAATCACACAACAGTCAAATACCTCTTGGAACCTGGCCATTTCAATTGTAGATGAATAGTGAGTCGCACCTTCAACCTCAATGACTTCTTCACCGGTCAACAATGTCGTTTTTGTGCCTCTAGCGTTCATTGTATCGTAGAGTTCACCGGCCAAAAGCCTAAGTGGAGCTAGGTAGCAGCCCTTTTTTGCCTTACATAAAGCTTCTACTGCATAGTAGGTTTTCCCAGAGTTGGTAGATCCCATGTGGTAGATAACTCGTCTTTTGATCTCTCTGGCATTTGAGTATTTCCAAAACTCTCCCAAGTAATTTTTTAAAATTGAAGCTGAAATATCCTTTCTTTTAAAAAAAAGTACTGATTTTACTAACTTTTTAAATTCTCTTATTAGATACCTTTCATTTCGCCAAATATTGCTCGACATCTGCCGAAAAAACTTTTCATATCTGGCATCTTCCACCAAGTCACGCCTTAGTCCTTCAGATCTTAAATATTCCTTAAAAAACGTTTCCAAATTTAAACAGTGAGCTTTTGCAAGCTCAGAAGGGTAGTAGAGGGTACCTTTAACTTTATCTTTAACCTGTCTTTCTAAACGATTTAATGAAGTCCTTCGCAAGCGATAACGCATTCCGTAAAAAGTTTTATCCAATTGTGACTGTAGCTCAAAGTAGGTATTACTAATTAATTCTATATTGCCTTGCTCGACAATTTGTTCTAGCTCTTTGCAAGAATTTTCAAGGATACTCATACAATCATCAAAAAGTTGATCTCTAAGTCTGGTGCGATAATCAGCGATACAAACATCACACCCACAAGCCAAGTCTTTTTCCTTAAAGTCGATCGTTAACGCTTTATCGCTAAGAATGTTTTGACTATTTTCGTGATCAGCTTGGGCCTTTTGTGCCCATAGTGTAAAGTCGTTTAGATATAACTCTAATTGGTCAGCATCAATCTTATCGTCAGCTAAAAATTGGCAGATCTCTTCTTCGGGAAATAGATAACAATCTAAAAAGCACAACTCTAAAATTCTTTCTCTTGAGACAAATTTGGCAAATGACTGATATTTCTTATTAAACAACCCCATCAGAGAAGAATTATCTTTAAAAAGAGTCCAAAGGACCAAGTGCATCTTCTCCAAGTATTGAAGTACTACTTGGGCATCATCTACTGACCTGATGAAATCATCTTTATCTGAAAAAGCATTGATTTTTGTCAACACTTTTCTCTCAGGCTCAAGAAACTCAAATAATTTGCTATAGTCTAGTAGTGCCGGAATGTCTTTTGCCATTAATTGTTGCCTTCAAGGATTGGTTATATTCTTGTTCTTAATTACTACTAGTGTGTAGAATATGTCAATTTTGGGCCAAACAATTGAAGGTCTATAGATTCATTTCATCAAATGTGTGAGGATATCAATTACATTTGCAGTAGATAGTCCTAAGTCTGCAATACCTGAAGGCATACCCGTTTGTGGGTGCCCCCAACTTATTTTGTGAAGAGTTTCTTGAGGATTAGCTTTAGCAATATCTTTAAGCCCCTGCTTCCCAGGTTTGGAGCGGTCTAAATCGTAACGTTTTCCACTACTACCATGACAACCTAAGCACTTTCCAATAAGCAACTGTCCTTTAAGCTTACTACCCTTTGCCTGTCCATTGTCATCAAGTGCCAGGCTCACATCCATCATACCAACTTGTATAAACTTTATTAAGTTCTCTAGATCTTCACTAGATAGCCACTTTGAAAAGTCATGTCCCGTTTTACTATTTTTTAAGATATCTAAAAGATCTTTTTTACTTTTACTTTTCATCTCATAAATACCTTTAATCCCGGTATAATGCGGGCCTTTTGCATACATTCCTTTATTGCCAAGATAATCCCAGCCATGACACTCCTGGCATTTAAAAGTAGAAGTTCCCTTTTTATTTCCCTCTTTAGGATAGCTCTGATGACTTTGTGAAAATTTCTTACCCTTCAGCGCTGGCCAATTGTCATATAATTGAGCCCCTTTTTTAACGGGCAACATTTCAGAATTATTACAACCAGATGTAAAAATCAACAGTATCGCATAAATAATAATAGTAACAAGTAATGAATTCTTCATAAACTGCTCCTTACACTACAGTATCAAATTATTTCAAATAAATTTTTCAAATTATCACTCAACTTATGCAAAAACTTAAATAGATTGCATTTATCATAACATAGTTGTTATCTATGCAAGCAGTTCTATTGTGTGGAAAGCAGTGTGAACCCAGTCAAAATAAAAGGAAGCGATATCGCAGAAAAGATAAAGCTTACAACTAGAAACTGAGATACTATATGCCTATTGCCTCCAGCTCTTGACGCAAATATCGGTAGGGCCATGAGTGGAGGAACTGCACTTTGGATTAGAACTATAATTGCTAGTTGGGGGTCTAATTTAAAAAACACTATTATTGCAAGTGTGACCATGGGAAACAAAATATTTTTCACAAAAACAAACTTAGAAACTTCTAACCACCTAAACTTTTTACCTTGCTTGAGGTCAACATAGATATTTCCACCAATTATTATCATAAGTAGAGGGATGGTCATATTTCCGACCAATGCTAAAGCAGATGTAACAAAAGTTGGAACAAAGTCTGAAAAACCTGCTATTTTAATCGTCAAGGCCAATATAGTACTAAGCAGTACTGGGTGAAACACCTTTTTAAAGTTAAAATGATGTCTTTTTGAACGAAAAAATAGGTGGTAGGTATTAAAAAACATAGGTGCATAAAAGAGAGTAAATAAAAATAAATTAAGCAATTGTTCAGATTTTTCACCATACATATGGGTAATTAAAATAATTGGAACAAACATGCCGTTTTGAAAAAACAGCGTCATGAAAAACTCTCTTCGGTATTGTTTGCAAGAAAGATAGCTAAGTAACTTTGCAAAAGCGAGAGTGTACACAGTGAAGACAAGCCAAGATACAGGAAACTTTAATAGTTGAAGCATATTGTTATAATTAAAATTTTCTATAATCCGAACAAAAATTAAAGATGGCAGCGCCACTTCTAAAAGAAGTGGCGACAGTGCATCTAATACCTCTATTGAAAATAGTTTCTTTTTAATTAAATAAAAGCCAATAATTCCAACAAAAAAAAGTGTTAGCATCGCTTGTAATATCACTATGAACATACTCATATTAGTCTCACCAAGCCTCAACAATAATTAAACACTAGTATTTGCTCTCTAAGTAACTTGCCACACCTTCTGGGGTTGGCTTTATTGCTTTTTGACCTTTATTCCAATTTGCAGGGCACACTTCTCCATGCTCCTCTGTAAATTGTAATGCATCCAACATTCTTAGTACTTCATCAACGTTTCTACCTAACGATAAATCATTGATTACCGAGTGTCTAATGATTCCTTCTTTGTCGATTAAAAACAGCCCTCTAAGAGCAATCGACTCGTTAAATAATACCCCATAATCCTTTGCAATTTCTTTTGAGATATCAGAAATTAATGGAAATTGTACCTGACCAATTCCTCCTTTATTTACTTCTGTATTTCTCCAAGCTAGATGAGTAAAATGTGAATCAATTGAGATTCCTAAAACTTCACAGTTTTTCTCTTTAAATAAACTTAGTTTCTCATTGAATGCTAAAATTTCTGATGGGCAAACAAAAGTGAAGTCTAGTGGGTAAAAAAACAGTACTACATACTTCCCCTTGTAATTAGAAAGTGAAACTTCCTTAAACGAGTTATCTGCGGTTACTGCCTGGGCCTTAAATTCTGGTGCTTTTTTTGTTACTAGTGACATGTTTTTCTCCTTTAAAAAATTAAAATGTAAATTTAGTTATCTTAATGCTATTGTGACACATTATGGTCTATTTATAAAATCTATTCATTCTATCGTGTAATCGATATTACTTATGGGAATTTCTTTTAGGTCTATTTAATTTTTGCTCTCCTGGAAAAATGCTATCGCGACGAAACCAGATCATCTCCAATTTGTTTTTGTGGGCCAACTCTAACCTCGCAAGCTTTATAAAGGTATCTCGGGCCTCCACATTTTTACAAAGCTTTGCAATTGCAATGTAAAACTGATAAGACTCTTGCTCTTTTTTCATCGCATATAAAATTAGGTTGCTTACTGAAGTGTCAGAGAGAATATCATTAGGTGTTAAGTTATCAAAATGTTCAAAATCTTCTGTTTTGGGCACAATAAAATCACTGGGATCTCCCCCGTAATATTTTTCTAGAAGATTTATATGGTCATTTTCTTCTTTGGCCAGTTGATATAATATATCACTTGCAACTTTATCCTCTACATGTGCTGCTAAATCTAAATAAAGGTGGTAAGCTTCCTCTTCCTCGATGATTGCCATCTCCATAATGTCATCAAATTCCATCTCATTAACTATATCGATAGTTTTTTTATCGCCTTTTAAGTTGTTAAAATGATTTTTAATATGAAAAAGATCTCCTGCAACTTGTTGTAACATATATCGCTCCTTGCTATGAAAGTTATTGTGTTTTTAGTTACAATATCTACACTAGAAGCCGATCGCAGTTATGGAAAATAGATTGTGTCTATGTAGTGATCACTTTGACCTATTTCACTTAGGAGTTAAGCTAAATAGGGGTTGACATAAAACTTGCCTCTCATGCATGCTCTAAGCTAGTACTTAAATTTATGGAGCTAGACTTGAAAATCAAACTATTCTTACTAGTAATTACCTTTCTTATGACGCACACAGCCTTTGGTGCAAGCAACAAGAAATACGAACTCTCAAAGTTTGCTAGGGTACAAATTTGCAAAATGTGCCATGGAGGAATTTATAAACAGTGGGAAAATTCCATGCATTCACTTGCACATGTTGATCCCATTTATCGCAAAGTCTCTAAGACATTTTTAAAAGGTCTTACTGTTGCAGGCGAAATTGAAGAGGCACAGTCATGTGTTAAATGTCACACTCCGATTGGCTTTTTTACTGGTTATCCAACAAAAACCTCTGACAATGAAAAAGACATACCCGCCATTGCAAAAAGCGGAGTTCAATGTGACTTTTGTCATACTGCTATTGGACACGAACATCCATACAATAATGCCATGATTCTCGATCCAGGGGTTATAAAAAGGGGTCCATATAAAGATGCAAAGGCCTCTTTGCATCAAACACAATATTCTAAGTTCCACACAGAATCCAAGATCTGTGGAACTTGTCACAATGTACGACATGTTGCTTTTGATACAAAGCTTGAGTCTACTTATGACGAATGGTTGAATGGTCCATATAATTCTGATGATCCTGCTTTGCGAGTTACTTGCCAAGGATGCCACATGCACCAAAGGCCAGGATTTCCCGCAACTGGATCAACCGAGCGTCCAAAAAATCCAGGGCTTGCAGCTGTGATGGGACCAAAAAGAAAACACGTTTCTACCCATTATTTTGTAGGTGCCAATGCACTAATTCCTGGATTACATAATTCTAA
Organism: Bacteriovoracaceae bacterium; assembly: GCA_016784965.1. Lineage (GTDB taxonomy): Bacteria > Bdellovibrionota > Bacteriovoracia > Bacteriovoracales > Bacteriovoracaceae > JADHTQ01. The sequence continues at coordinate 173,243 of JADHTQ010000001.1, forward strand.
GCTAAAGGTAGATATGGCCAAAGCTCGACTTAAGAATGCAGCAACACTATCAATTGACACTTCTGAGATTAAAAAGTCGATCTTAACCATAGCAACTAAAAATACTGGAGCTGGTCACTACTTGCCAACAGGATTAACTAATATCCGACAAATGTGGCTTGAAATAATCATAAAAAACTCTAAAGGAAAGTTGATCTTTTCAAGTGGTGCCGTTGACAAAAATGGATATCTTCCAAAGGATACTATCATTTACAATACGGTTTTTGGTGACGGTAAGGGCAGTAAGGTCGTAAATATTGCTAAAGCAAAAAGTATTTTAAGTGATAAAAGAATTCCCCCTAAAAAATCAGTTAAAGAGCGGATTAACTTGACCAAAGGAAACTACGGCAAAGCGACTATAAGTGTTCGACTGTTGTATCGAAGCGCTTCACAGAAATTAATTGATCAATTATTTAAAGATAAAAAGTATGTGTTCCCGATTATTGAGATGGCACAAAGAAGTATTACCGTTGACTAGTATATCTCAATTACCTCGATATTGCCTTTTTTGAGAGATTTCAGGTCTTTTGGCACTGAATTTATAATCTCTTTTTCAAGGGCAATTATTATTTTTTCCTTTAAGAACATTCTCGAATGAACAAGTGAGATTTCTCTGGTGGGAATTGGTTTTACAAACTCTTTAATTAATGTCTTACGATTAGATGGTAACTGAGATACGGCCATATGAGGCAATAGAGTATATCCTGAATATTTTAAAACCATATTTTTTAAGGTCTCAAAATTTCCACTTTCAAACTGAATGTTTCCTTTAATCTTTGATGTGCTTTGCTTGGAGGAGCAGATGTTTAAAACTTGATCACGAAAGCAATGGCCTTCATTTAGAAGCCAGGTGTCTGCCAACTCCAGTTCATTTTCTCGGATTTTCGATTTAGTGTTAAAGGGGTGGTTTGGAGCCACAAATAGATAGAAAGGTTCATAGCATAAAACCCTCTCTATAACACTATCTTCATGAAGTGGCGTCACCAAAAGGCCAGCATCTATTTCATCATTGTCTAGTAACTGGACAATATCCTCAGTTTTACTCTCTTCAATTATTAAGTTTATTTTAGGATATTTATTTACAAAGTTTTTTGCAAAAAGAGGGACAATATATGGAGCTAAAGTAGGTATGACCGCCAATTTAAAATCGCCTTCTAAATCTACGTTTGAAGACTTAATGATATCGTATATCTTTTTATGTTCGAGTATAACACTCTTTGCTTGCTTGATAATTTTTACACCCTCGTTTGTTGGTAAAATGGGTGATTTTGATCGATCAAAAATGATTACTTGTAATTCATCTTCTAATTTTTGTAATTGCATACTCAAAGTAGGTTGAGTTACGTGACAAGAAGCTGCAGCCTTACCAAAATGCCTAAATTTATTAACCGCCAAAACATATTCTAATTGTGTCAAAGTCATGATCAATCTTCTTTTACAGGCCGCTTAGCTGTGCTAATTAATTTATAAAAATGGTATCCTACCACTGTTGAATTTTTAAGTGAATTTAAAAATATATAGAATATATGGATCTTAGTGATACAATGATACAGAAAGATGGACAGTACAATCAAATACCTAATAATTGGAGCAGGGCCTACAGGGCTGGGTGCAGCATATCAGATGGGGATGCAAAACCAGAATGACTTTTTAGTCATTGAAAAAGCGCCTCAAGTGGGTGGGCTGTCTTCTAGCTTTGTTGATAACAAAGGTTTTACATGGGACATTGGGGGGCATGTTCTATTTTCACATTTTGCTTATTTTGATCAAGCGCTGCTTAAGGCAATACATGCTGACCAATGGCTCACTCATAAGCGGCAAGCATGGATTTGGAAATCAAAGCGTTTCATTCCATACCCATTTCAAAACAATATACACTACCTACCCTCACAGCAATTTCAATTATGCCTAGATGGACTAGAGCAAGTTACCAATAGTAACTCAAAAAATGAATCTACTGCTAACTTCGAAGATTGGATTTATAACAGATTTGGCAAGGCGATTGCTGAGTCCTTTATGATCCCGTATAACTGCAAAGTATGGAAGTGTCATCCCCGTGAGATGAATTATAGCTGGGTAGCCGATAGGGTGAGTGTCATAGACCTTGAACAAATTAAGAAAAATTTTGCAACTTCTAAATCTGATAGTTCATGGGGACCAAATAGTACATTTCTATTTCCCAAAAATGGTGGCACAGGTTATATATGGAACTCCTTTTTTAAATTGATTGGTTGTGATTTTTTTAAAATAAATAACGAAGTTATCCACATTGATGCTGCAAAAAAACAGGTGACTTTAGGTAGTGGAGAAAAAATTTTTTATCGGTATTTACTAAACACAATGCCTCTTCAGGAGTTGGCGGAAAAAACGGATTCACATTCTTTGAATTTTTTAAAAGATGCACATAGGTTAAAGTACTCTGCTACTTACATTGTAGGTATAGGCATTCATGGAAAAATTCCTGATACATTAAAGACAAAATGCTGGATCTACTTTCCAGAAAACGATTGTCCATTTTATAGAGTTACCGTTTTTTCAAACTATAGTCCAAATAATGTTCCAGATATTAAAAATCAATATTCGCTGATGGTCGAAGTAAGTGAGGCACCAGAAAAAAAAGTAATTACCGACACCTTAGTGGAAGAGGTTTTAAATGGGCTTATGGCAACGAAACTTATAGACGAATCAACCAAAATCATTACAACTTGGACTTATTGTGCTCCTTTTGGATATCCCATTCCAACTCTGGATCGTGATGAAATCTTAAAAAGTATCATTCCAAATTTAGAAAAAATGGACATCTATTCTAGAGGTCGTTTTGGGGGTCATAAATACGAAGTGGGAAACCAAGACCACAGCTTCATGCAAGGGGTTGAGTGGGCAGATAAAATACTAAACGGTACTGCAGAGTCCACGTATATCGCATGAAGTAAAAATTTATTACCACAGTCAATCTTTAACAAATTAGTGCATTTACCTTCATTGAATCACTTTACAGTGAAATAAATTCGTCAAGTATTGCAATAATTCTAAGTAATATCTATTTTTACACGATAAGTCATTTACAGAAAAGGGGGAGTTTTATGGTATTTAAGTTGATCTATAGACTCATGTTTATCTTTTCATTGTTTTTAGTCATTAATAGTTACGCAATTTGGGATTCTGACTTTAGAGGAGTCGGGGAACTTGGGAATAAACGAAGCCCTGCGTCTGCTGAGACTAAGTATCGATATCGTCAAGGAATCAGCTTTTCTAAAGTTGTTATAGATGAAAAAAAGAAGAAAACGTCTCCTTTTTTTCGTAGACCTACTTTGGATTTTATTAATAGCAAAAATTGTAAGGAGTTTTTAGGAAGCCTTAAAAATCACGATATTGATTTTAATAAATGTCAAAATAGGGTTGGGCAAATGCCCAACAATACAAAAAGTGCATTTATGGAAATTTCAAAAGATTTAAGAGGAGTAGCTGCATTACATGCTGTTTTAGATCTCATAACTAAAGCAAGTGAAACTAGTTCAGCAACTTTAATAGATCAAGTTGCTGATAAAATTAATGAGATCGAAAAATCCATACCTACAACATATTTCTTTTCACGCTGGAAAAAGGCCCTCTGCTTTGGAGCTGAAGGTCATTACAATAATACATGCAGCTTAGGAAAAATTTATAAAATTTATAAACAAGCAAATATGGAAAAAAAAGTTGCAAATGGTTTGGCCAGTTTACTAGGTCTTACTCGATTACAAGGTGATGAAAAGTTTTCACCCAAATTACTTAAAGACAATATTTCTCATATAAAAAGCATTTTTGAGTGCATTAACAGACGATTTGCAACTCGTTGTGATTCATCTTTTGAGTTTCCCACAAGTTTATCGCCAAGCTATTTAGTAGTTGACCCCTCTGCTATGAGTATAAGCGAAGTTAATAGAAGAATAATTACTCCTCAAATTCCTGCGCCTAAAAAAATGGATCTAAGGCAAAGCTCTAAATCCAAGTAACTATTGTAAAAAGTTAATCAAGAGCTTTTTTCCACATATCAATAACCTCTCAATTTGATAATATAAGTTTAGGTGGAATATCCATAGAGAGAAAGCCTGGCAATGGTGATACTTAAAATATGTTATATAATAGCTCTAGTTGCTTTTTCGGCAAATACGTTAGCCGAAACTGCACCTTTACGCGGAAACCTAACCTTAATCAGAACACTCAATGAAATTGATCCCCCACTTGAAGAGCTAGCTCCAAAAGTTCTAAAGCATTTTGGAGATATAAATAAGGCCACAAATCCTCCGGGCTTTGATGGTATCTGCTTAGAAATTGCAAGAACAATAGACATTGGTAATCTATGTGATGCCTATAGATTTGATAGGGTCATCGAGCCAGCTCCAAACATTTACACAATAGTTTCTCCAAGTAGCTGGAGTTATGAAAAAGCTAGAAGCTATATATCAGAGTGCCGGGCCAATAATGAACAGTTTCATATTGTCCCCCGTTTGAATCATAGTTGTAAGCAAGGTTATCAAGAACATTATGATGTAAAAATAGATGATGAGAAAAATTACCAAGTAAGAGGTTGGTTTGCCTGCCCGCCCAAAAAAGAGGCATGTAACACTATTAATATGACAGAAGATGACAAACTAATTATCAAATTAAAAACCATGAAAGAAATATATAAACTAATGAAATACCAAAAAAGTTGTGGTTTTAAGTTTAGCAAAATATATCCCAAGCCCCCAAATATTAACTTTGTCCTTAGTCGTTTGGAAAATGAAATTAAAATATTAGTAAAAAATAGCAAACGGAAGTTAGCAGATTGTAATTTACCGCTCGTAATACCACATGAGATTACAGAACTCGCCAAAAGAGAGATGTCACGAGGAATAATTTCGCTGAAATGGTATAAAATGAATTTGAAAACTAAATTAAAAACTTCACACTTAGAAAAGTTAAAGGTGCCTGGATTCCCCGTTTCAATTACTATACACCACACAGGCGGAATGTTACAGTCCAGATCAGGTGATGCCCCGATTGCCATCCAAAGAGACCATCAACAAAGAGGTGATGATGACATTCCATACCACTATATCGTTGGCATAAACGATTACGGAAAGTGTCAAACTTTTGAGGGTAGATCACTTAGCATGGTTGGTGCTCATGGTGGGAGCGGATTAAATATGGGGACAATTGCTATTGCCATTTCTGGAAATTACTCTCCAAAAAATCCTACCAATATAAGTGGCTACCTTGCAAATTCAAAAGAATATCAGCGCCAACCACCTGCATCGTGCATACAGCAACTCATGGAGTTAATATCATATCTAAAGTCCAAGTTTGGCAGTATAACTAACATATATGGACACACTTCTCATCAGGTAATAAGAGGTGGCTGTAGTAAAAAAAGAATTTGTCCAGCTTATGGAAAACAACTTTTTATGAAAGCATTAAGGGATAGGTTTGATAATAAGTAATTTTTAAAAAAGGAGTACAATGAAGAGGTTTAATAAGTTTTTTACTAAAGTCATCTTAATATCTACCATCTTCGCAGCAGCTGGTTTATCCCAAGCGACTACCCTAAAAAGCTTAAAACCAATATTAAAAAAAACCATCATTAATTACCTTAGTGCATACGCAAACGGTGATATCAAGGCATTTAAAGAAGTCGTAACTGATACATTTATCAGCAATATGGGAGGACCTTTATTTTTGAAAGAGGCCTTTAAAGATCCAGGCAACGATGCTCCCCCAAAGGGAAAAGTTGTCAAATTGACCCTAACGGGAGACCCAACCAAGCCACTTGTGCAATTTACATATATCAATAATCAAGGTGATAAAATTGCAATGGATAAAGACAGTTGGTTTGAGTTAATCAAAAAAAGCGGTAAGTGGAAGCTTAATCGGCACATAACACATCTATATCGATGAATTACATCGTAAAAATAAAAGCAGACTCCTGTTTTGCATAAACACTAATCTGAGTTACAGCTCCTGGTTCAACTTGAAACAAAGCACTTTCATAAGCGCTAATAAACTCACTTTGCTCAACTCCCTGAACCTTAACCTCTAAGCTTCCTGCAAAACAAACAAGAGAAGATAGCCTTTGAAACTTTCCTACCCTATAAACTATGCTGTCACCTTCTTGCAGGTTGTTCATCTCTAGTTGAAACTCTTGGTGATCAACCAATAATTGACTTTGGTTGGTGATATCGAATAGATTGGTCAAAGCATTAAAAGTTTGAGGGCGATTAAAGTCATCGCCAAATTGTAGTACGTCCATTGCCTTTTCAATATGCAACTGCCTGCCATTTCCATCCTTATCAACTCGATTCCAGTCCCAAACTCGATATGTTATTCCGCTGCGCTGTTGTACCTCTGCAAGAAATACTCCCGAACCAATTGCATGCACTGATCCTGCTGGCACAAAAAAGAAATCTCCCCTTTTGACGGGGTAAAATTTCAAAAATTTCGACATATCCTGCTTATTTTGCAGACCTTCTACAAACTGTTTCTTCGTTACTCCTTCATTAAAACCTAGAAAAATACCCGAGTTTTTATCTGCGTCTAAAATTATCCAACACTCCGTTTTTCCACTGGAGTGTTCATGAACCTTTGCGTAATTGTCATCTGGGTGCACTTGCACTGATAAATTATCCAAAGTATCAATGAATTTAATAATGTAAGGAAGTTGATTTTCATCAATAAAATGGTCTATGGGTTTGCCTGCAAACTTGCACATTCCCATAGGGTGATGGGCAATTTCCCAAGTTTCTCCTATTAGCTGTGTTTGGGTAACTCCTGTAAGTTTTTTAAGTTTTGCCAGGCGCCTCCCTCCCCAAATTTTATTTACCACAAAAGGATCAAGCTTTAATACATTACCGTTTTGTTTAGTGTTCATAAATATAGACTCCAGAATATTTTAAAATTTTTCAGCATAGCAAAATCAGCTTCATGGCCTTAGTTACATAACAATGTTACAATATTTCGATGAATATTATTACCATACCCGGACTCCCTATTCCAAACATGATCTTTTTTCCACATACAGTGGTTTCGGTACAAATTAGCCATCCAATCCATAAAAAAACTGTAGAACATTGTATCGCAAATGATCTCCCCTTGGCTATATTTCCAACCACAACCACAGAAACCAGCATTTATTGTGGAATTGGAAACCCCAATATCCTAGAGGAGCAAAACGGTAGCGGAGAGCAGTTAGTTATCATTAAAGGGATTGGGAAGGTTCACCTGTTAAATACGATTCAACACCTCCCTTTTCCCATGTTCAATGCAGAGCTTGTGTATGACATTGATGAAAAACAGGTTTTTGATAATTGTAAAATATCTAGACTTAAAGATATTTTAAATAAATGGATTGTTCGCAATATTCCAGATTCAGTAGAGAGACAAAATTTTATTGACCAAATTAAAACTGTCCATCATATTACTGACTACGTCTCTACTTTTTTGATACATGATTTGGAACTAAAGAATATGCTTTTACAAAATGACTCTCTCGCTCAACGCATTCAAACCTTAAATGCACTCCTTAAGGATTCAAATCCCTTCTATGAAGACTACTATGTAACAAATGCCCTCAAAACATACTGGAACGATCTCCAAAAAGCTCAAAGTGATCATTAATACCTGAAGGATTTTGTATGGATTATAAATTTTTAGAAATTGAAAAATATTGGCAGCAATATTGGGATAAACATGAAACTTTTAAAGTAGAGCTAGATCATAACAGGCCCAAGTACTATGCTCTGGATATGTTTCCCTACCCATCAGGAGCGGGGTTACATGTTGGCCATCCAGAAGGCTACACTGCCAGTGATATTATGGCACGCTATAAAAGGATGAAGGGATTTAATGTTTTGCACCCAATTGGATGGGATAGCTTCGGGTTACCGGCCGAAAACTTTGCCATGAAAACAGGTACCCATCCAGATACCGTAACCAAAAAAAATATTTCTACTTTTAAGCGTCAACTTAAGTCTTTGGGATTTTCCTACGACTGGAGTAGAGAGATAGCAACTAGTGATATTAATTACTACAAATGGACCCAATGGATTTTTGTTCAACTCTACAACAAGGGCCTGGCCTACGAAGATGAAATCCAAGTAAATTGGTGCCCAGAACTTGAAACGGTTTTAGCAAATGAAGAGGTCATTGATGGTAAATCAGAAATCGGAGGCCACCCCATAGTACGCAAACCACTTAAACAGTGGATGTTAAGGATAACCGAATATGCAGACAGACTTTTAGAGGATCTCGATGACCTCCAGTGGCCAGAAAACATCAAGGAGATGCAAAGAAACTGGATTGGCCGCTCAGAAGGTGGCAACATCGAGTTTAAAGTGGACACCATGGATGAATTTATCCATGTTTTCACCACCAGACCAGATACTTTATTTGGTGCTACTTACATGGTGTTAGCTCCTGAACACGAATTGGTTGACAAAGTTACTACAGATGAGTGCCGCTCTGATGTGACAAAATATATAAAGCAATCCGCACAAAAATCTGACTTAGAGCGAACCGATTTGGCAAAAGAAAAAACTGGAGTTTTTACTGGCGCGTACGCAATAAATCCAGTCAATAACCAAAAAATACCCATCTGGGTAGCAGATTATGTCTTAATCTCCTACGGTTTTGGTGCAATTATGGCCGTACCGGCCCATGATCAAAGAGATTATGAATTTGCAAAGCAATTTACTCTTCCCATTGTGCAAGTCTTAGAAGGTGGAGACCTTGAAGTAAAAGCACATGAATCAGAAGGTAAACATATAAACTCAGGTTTTATCAACGGTCTTGGAAAGATTGATGCAATTTCAAAAATGCTCGATTGGTTAGAAGAAAAAAAGCTAGGTACTCGATCAGTCAACTATAAACTACGCGATTGGATTTTTTCTAGACAACGATATTGGGGCGAACCATTTCCCATCTTAAAGTTTGAAGATGGCACCATACGCTGCCTTGAAGAAGATGAATTACCAGTTGGCCTTCCTCAGGTTACTAACTACCATCCGTCAGGCACTGGGGAGTCACCTCTTGCCACAATTTCAGATTGGTTAAACATAACTGATCCAAAAACTGGTAAGAAAGCAAAAAGAGAAACTAATACAATGCCACAATGGGCCGGCAGCTGCTGGTACTATCTGAGATTTTGCGATCCAACAAATACACAAAAACCTTGGTCTAAAGATATTGAAAAATATTGGATGCCCGTTGACCTCTATGTGGGAGGGGTTGAGCATGCCGTCTTACATCTACTGTATGCCAGATTCTGGCACAAAGTTCTCTATGATTTAGGTTATGTTTCTACAAAAGAGCCATTTAAAAAACTTGTAAATCAAGGACTCATTTTAGGCGAGGACGGCGAAAAAATGAGTAAATCCCGCGGGAATGTTGTTAATCCCGATGAAATTGTTAACAGATATGGGGCGGACTCTTTAAGGCTATATGAAATGTTTATGGGGCCACTTGAGAAGGTAAAACCATGGTCTGAAACTGGAGTTAAAGGTCTATTTAACTTTCTAAATAGATCTTATAAATTTTTTGCAAACACACAAAATCATATTGATGATCAAGAGAGTGAGGACTTAGAAACCTTACAGCTTCTACATAAAACCCTCAAAAAAGTCTCTCATGATATTGAAAAAATGCACTTTAATACTGCAATATCTAGCATGATGATTCTTACAAATCATTGCATAAAAAAAGCAAAAGTTAAAAAGTCCACTGTTGAAATATTTGCCAAAATGTTGTCACCTTTTGCTCCTCATATGGGTGAAGAGCTTTGGAAAATCCTAGGTCACAAAGCATCACTGGCCTATGAACCATGGCCTTTGTACGATGAGAAGCTGGCAAAGGATGAGTTCATCAAAATGGCAATTTCCATTAATGGCAAAACCAGAGCAATCATTGAAGTACCAAAAGATATTTCTAAAGAGGACTTTTTTAAGCTGGCAAAACAGAATCAAAAAGTTTCAAAATATCTTAGTAATACAAAAATCGTTAAAGAAATCTACATTCCACAAAAAATTTGCAATTTTGTAGTCAAACCTTAGAAAGTGCTTTTGTAACAACTTAAGGGGTTACATTATATTAATTTTCCCCCTATAATATTAGGAGTATATGGTAGATGATTGTAAAATTAATCAAGGGTCCCTAGTTTGTCTTCGATAGAAAATGAAAATGACCAAATGAGTTTAGGTGCAAAAGTTGCTCCTGAAAGAAAACACAAAATTTGGGCAGTTGGAGGAGGAAAAGGAGGTGTTGGTAAAAGTTTAGTAACAGCTAATCTTTCCATATGCCTTGCTTTAATGGGTTATAAAGTTGTTGCTATTGATCTCGATTTAGGCGGTGCAAATCTGCACACTTGTTTGGGAGTGCCAATTCCTGAAAAAACATTGTCTGATTATCTTACCAAAAAAGTAAGAAGCCTACAGGAGATTACTACACCTACCGCCACAGAGAATTTGTTTCTAATTAGCGGCGCACAAGATGATGTCGGTATTGCCAATATGAAGCATATGCAAAAGGCCAAACTTCTATCACAACTAGATACTTTAGATGCCGACTATGTTATTATGGATCTTGGAGCTGGGACAGGGTTGAACACTCTGGATTTTTTCATTTCTGCAGATCAAGGTATTTTGACTGCGCTCCCTGAACCCACATCAATTGAAAATACTTACAGATTCATAAAGTCAATTTATCATCGAAAAATTAAAAATGCGGAAGAATTATTAGAGCTTGGACCAACTATCGATCAAGCCTTAAATGCAAAAATCTCTCAAAACAGCACTCCAGCAGACCTTGTAACAAAGATAATCGGGACTAATCCTCAAATGGGGCATAGACTAAAAATGGAACTTAATAAATTAGTTCCAAAACTAATTGTTAATCAAATTAGAACTCAATCCGATATAGACATCGGATTTTCAATGCAAATAATATGTAAAAAATATTTTGGAATAAATTTGGATTATATAGGGTACCTTGAATATGATGCGACTGTTTGGCAAAGTGTAAAAAGGAGAAAACCTCTTCTGATGGAATTCCCTCATTCTGCACTAGTAAACAATTTTGATCAAATCATTCATAATTTGCTACGAGTCACTTAAATTAAAATAAAGAGTAATTATTGATGAAAAACTATTATGAAATTTTAGAAGTTTCCCCAAATTCCACCCAAAAAGAAATAACTTTTGCCTACCAAAAGATTAAAAGCGCTTACTCCCAAAATGGACTTGCCCTTTATTCTCTAATTGGTGAAGGTGAATGTAGCAAGATGCTTGAGTTAATTGACGAGTCCTACAATATCTTAAGTAGCCCGGTAAAGAGAAAACGCTACGATGAAGTACGAGGTCTAAACCATGCGGATCAAGACCAAGGACCAGCTCCTACCTCAATTAGCTCACTACTTAATAAACACTTAGAGCAACAAGATGGTGCTCCAAGTTCTAGACCAAACAATGAGAGGAAGTCTCCAAGCTCTACCAAAAATATCGCAAAAATAATTGCTACTAAACGTTTTGCTCTTTCATATGATATAGACCCCGAATTTGAAAAAGAGATTGAACAAACCACAGAGTTTACAGGTGAATTCTTGCAACGAATTCGTGAATATAAAAAAATAGATATTTTAAGACTTGCAGATATGACTAAAGTATCTAAAGTTTACTTAAGTAACATTGAAAAAGAAGAACTAGAAGGTCTTCCTGCTCTTGCCTATGTTCGTGGTTTTGTTTATCAATATGCAAAATGCTTGAAGTTAAATCCAGACTTAGTAGCAACTTCATATATTTATCGATTAAAAAAGATGAAGACTTAAAAATACAATGAGTCTTGATGAGAAAAATTCTACAACTACCATAACAATCACAGACCAAGACCACCAACAATTTAAACGTTTAGATTTACTTTTAACTGCTAAGTTGCCCGAACTTGGTCGCTCATTTATCAAAGCTCTATTTCAAAAAGGTCTAATTTCATATGATGAGACCTCAGAAGTTAAACCAAAGAAACTAGAACTTAAAAAAGTACCACCAGTTGGTAGCATTATTAACATTCAGGTTCCACCTCCAATTCCCTGCAAAGCAAAGCCTGAAAATATTCCACTGGATATCTTATATGAAGATGAACACTTACTTTTTATTAATAAGACAGCTGGTATTGTAACTCACCCTGCTCCCGGCAACTATACTGGAACACTCGTAAATGCAGTATTATTTCATTGCACAGGCCTTACTGACATTGGTGATGAACTAAGGCCTGGGATCGTACACCGGCTGGATAAAGGAACAAGTGGCGTGATGGTGGTGGCCAAAACCAAAAAATGTCACGAGGAACTTGTTCTTCTTTTTTCATCTCACAATATTGACAGAATTTATGAAGCAATCGTTATTGGAGGCGACAAAATTGCACAATCTGGTAATTTAGACTCCCCCATCGGTAGACATCCGGTTAATCGCCTAAAGATGGCAGTTAATACAAGAAATGCAAAAGCTGCCATTACTCACTACAGAGTACTGACCTTTTTTAAAAAATTCACACACATTGAATGCAAGCTGGAGACAGGGCGTACACATCAGATTAGAGTACATCTAAGCTCACTGCTAAAAACACCAATTCTTTGTGATCCCTTGTATGCAAATCCAGCTCAACAACTAAAACGTCTTGATCCGCAAATTTGCTCAGTAATTAAAGATTATCCCTACCCATTACTACACGCCAAAGTATTGGGACTCAAGCACCCAATTACAAAACAAGTTTTACACTTCGAAGTACCTCCACCTGCTACCTTCCAACAAGTTTTAGACATCGGGCGGGGTAGTTTGTTATTATAAAAGCAAAGTGGCGATCAATGGCCTTTTTTAAATCTTCTTCTGTATCAACTGTCCACACACCTTTTTGCTTTTTATGAAAGATGCTAAATAAAAAATCAAACTTCAACCAGAAACGATTCAAATAAGTATAGTAATCAGAAAGTGGTATAGGTGAATATTTATTGATTAAAACAAGTTTAAGCAATTTGCTTGAACCTATCTTTTTTTCAATAATATCTAAATACTTCTTCTTAAATGAGATAACATGTACATCATGCAAGAGCTTTTTTTTCAGATATTTTTGCAACAACTTAATTAATTGCTTTCTAGGTTTGTCCTTGAGCTCAATAACTAGGGTTATTTTTTTGCTTTTGAAGTATTTTAAAACTTTTTTAAAAGTTGGAATACTCCCCCCTTCTTTCAATGTACAGTTAGTGCGAATATGCTTCATGCTCATATGTTTGATCTTCTTTTTCAATGAACACTTTTTGCCCAATTTATGGGCCCCTAGTCTTTTAAAAGTCCTATCGTGAAACACTATTGGCACATTATCTTTGGTGTGCAGGACATCAAACTCTACGCCATCAGCTCCTATTTCAAAGGCAGAAGTTAATGCCTCATAGGAATTTTCTACAAACTGCGTACTGTTTCCTCGGTGAGCAATACATTTAGAAGTAACAACTGATGCCAAAACAGATGTTACTTTAATAAAAATACAGCAAATAAATATAAAAAAAATCTTCTTCATGTAAACATAACATACTATACTTAAGTCAATTACGTAAACAACTGAGGATACTATGGAAAGGGAAAAATCATTAACATTAAAAGGGATGACTCGCTCAAATATCGCACTTATTGTTGTCGGGATCGGAATGATTATTGCGTCGGGATATCTGATAGCACATTTTTTTGAAACATTTTACCCAGAAGGGCTCTCAACCAGCTCAGTTTGCGACGTTTCCGGCTTTTTTAGTTGTGATGCAATAGCTTACTCTCCTATTGCCACTATATTCTCTATTCCCATCTCAGTATTTGGACTGCTGGCAGGTCTCTTTTTAGTTATAAGCTCATTTTTCCCAAGCGAAAACCTTGAGCGAACAAATCACTTATTAGGGCTTATTAATGTGGTTTTGTGCCTTATACTATTTATCTACTCTATAGTGGGACTTAACCATCTTTGTCCATTTTGTACAGTCTATTACATACTGTCGGCGGTTGCTTATTTTCTATTTTTTAAGTATGGCATACCTCTTGGAGCACCATCTTATAAAGTATTGGGAATATATGCGCTTGTAACCATCATCGTTTCTGGCATTTTTTTATATACAATACATAACAAAAAAGAGCTTATTGCCAAGCAAGCACCACTTTTTATCGAGCAGTTTTACTCTTACCCAGATCTGGGTAAACCTAAGCAAGACTTAGCATACCGATTATATTCCTCTACCCCAAATTTTTCCGATGCCCCCATCCAGATCACAGTTTTTTCAGACTTCCAATGCCCGGCTTGCAAGATGCTTCACTCTCCAATAAGTAAAATTAAAAGTAAGTATAAGGGCAAAATAAACATTCAATATTCCTTCTATCCACTAGACAATGCCTGTAATCCCAAAATGACACAGGCACTTCATACTGTTGCTTGTCAGGCATCATACCTAGCATCCTGTCTACCAACGGATTTTGCACGGATTCATGATGAGCTTTTTGAGCATCAAGATGAACTAAGTGTTAAGTGGCTAAACAGCTATGCACAAAAAGAGGGCGCTACCCAGTGCATGAACGATATTCAAACCAAAGAGAAAATTGTTAAAATTATAGATATGGCCGGTGAGTTTAATGTTAGATCAACCCCAACCTTGCTCATAAATGGCGTCAAAATTGAGGGAGTGCTGCCTTTGGCGCATTATTACATCATTCTTGATGAAATTGTTAAAAGATCTAAACAATAACTAGCTATTAACAGGCAGCAAGAAGTGGACCACAGCAATCAACACCCACCCATTATAGAAACCCATTGTCATCTTGATTATCTTAAAAGTGACTCAATACCAAACATCATCAAAAAAAGTCTCGAATGTAATGTACAAAAAATAATTACAATCTCGGTTAATCCAGACAACTTAAATACCGTTGTCGATATTGCCAATAATTACCAACAAGTACTTTGCACACAGGGCGTACACCCCCACGATGCTAGATTATTTGATGATGCTGCAAAACGAACGATTATCAGTAATATAAAAAATGAAAAAAGGGTGATAGCTGTTGGAGAAATAGGCCTGGACTACCACTATGATAAATCTCCAAGAGACATTCAAAAAAAAGTATTTGAAGATCAGATCCAAATCAGCATCGACCATGACCTCCCTATAATAATCCATTCACGAGAATCAGAAGATGACACCATTAGCATTTTAAAAAACTTCAGACACGTGATTAAAAAACCCATCGCATTTCATTGCTTTACCTCTAAACGTTACCTAGCAGAATATGTGCTGAATGAGGGGTTCTATATAGGATTTAATGGAATTATAACCTTTAAAGCAGCAGACAATGTAAGAGAAATTTTAGATATGACTCCCATTTCACGCATTCTACTAGAGACTGATGCACCATTTTTGTCACCACTGCCGTATCGAGGTAAAGAAAATGCTCCTTACTATTTACCGGTAATTGCAAAAAGGATCAGCGAACTCAAAAATGTTCCACTGGATACACTGTTAGAAACAGTTAATTGTAATGTAAATGATGTATTCAATGAAAATATGCTTACTCCCACTTAATCAGTGAGGGAAGAAACTCTCCCAACATATCCTCATGCCCTGGAAGTACGCGAACAGTATAACCGTATCGTCCACCTTTTTTACATGGAATAGCCACACTAAAATATGCAACTCCATGCTCAAATCGATCGCAGTTCATTTTAGTTCTAACCGGGTTTTTTAGTTGATCATCTTTATCCACGTCAATGGGCCCATGGTAAACTTCAACCAAAAGGTCATTGGGATCGATGTCTTTGAATTTTAATCTAGCATTGATGCGAACATCTGATCCAGAATAAATTATCTCTTCTTCAGGCGGCTCTACTTCTAGTATCTCTAGATCACTCCAAGAATCTTTGACTCGTTTTTTCCAGCTGGCCAGCTCTTTTGCCTTCTGACAGTCATTCTCGCGAAGACGTGTATTAAACTGTTCAGCTTTTAGATAGTAGTCTTTAAGGTAATCCATAACCATTCTATGTGCATTAAAATTTGCCCCACAACTTTCAATACAATGTTTCATCATCTTAATCCACTCAGTGGGGATATTATTTTCATCTTTTTTGTAATAAAGGGGTACTATCTCATCTTCTAGTAAGCGATATAAAAGCTTTGATTCCATCTCATCTTGAAATCCTTCATTATCATAAAATTCAGCATGTCCTATGGCCCAACCATTGTTACCATCAAAGGCCTCATCCCACCAACCGTCAAGGATTGAAAGATTGAGCGCTCCATTCATCGCCGCCTTCATGCCAGAAGTGCCCGATGCCTCCATTGGTCTTCTGGGGGTATTTAACCAAATGTCTACTCCTTGAACCATAAAGCGTGCTACATCGATATCATAATCCTCAAGCAAAACTACATTTTTACAAAACTCCGGTTTGTTTGCTAACTCAACTATTTTTTTAATAATCGCTTTGCCGTTATTATCAGCTGGATGTGCTTTACCTGCAAAAATTAATTGCACCTTTCCGTTTGCATTGTTAACGATTTTGGCCATCCGCTCGAAGTCACTAAAAATCATTGCTCCACGCTTATAGGGTGCAAAACGTCGTGCAAAGCCAATTGTTAAAACATCGGGGTCAAAAATACCCTTAATTCTGGTGTAATCTCCCGCGGTTCCACCACGTCTTTTAAGCTGCTTTTTTAAGCTTCTGCGCACATGTTCAACAAGCTTTTTCTTGTTGTGCATATGTGCATTCCACAATTCATTATCTGGAACATCTTGCAATACATCCCATAACGTAAAATCCGCAGTTTCTTTAACATAAGCGGTTGAAAGATAGCGAGCAAAGAGTTTTTCGAAGTTTTGACTTAGCCAAGATTTTGTATGCACACCATTGGTTACGTGCTTTATAGGCACTTCGTGACTTGGAACATCTGGATATAGATTCTTCCACATATCCCGAGAGATCTCTCCGTGCAGCCTTGCTACCCCATTTGATAAAGAGGCAAATTTCAGTGCCAAAACAGTCATACAAAATTCTTCATCCATGTTGGCAGGATTCTCTCTTCCCATAGCAACAAAATCATCCCAAGCAAGGCCTAATCTTTTTTGGACAAATGTTCCCAAATATCTTTTGACCAAAGACATATCAAAACGCTCATTACCGGCCGGAACTGGGGTATGGGTAGTAAAGATATTTGTTGGAGTAACAACTTCTTTGGCCTCATCAAATGAAAGGTATTGCCCCTCTATCAAATCTTTGAGTCGCTCAAGAATTAAAAAAGCTGAGTGGCCTTCATTAATATGATAAACCGAAGGCGAAATATTTAGTGCTTTTAAAGCTGCAATTCCCCCCATACCGAGCAAGATCTCTTGTCTAATTCTCATATCTCTATCAGCATCATACAATCTCTTTGTAATATCTCTATTTTTTGGTAGATTGCACATTAAATTGGTATCTAAGAGGTAGAGATCTATTCTACCTACTTTTACTTGCCAGATTTGATAGAAAACCTCATCTCCACCAATATCCATAGATAATACAAGAGGTCTGTCTTTGTCGTTTTTAACTAGTTGCACGGGCATCGTAAAGCGGTCATTTTCTGGATAAAACTCCTGCTGATCTCCTTCAACAGAAATGCCCTGTCTAAAGTAGCCCTGCCGATATAAAAATCCAATTGCAACAAGCGGTATCCCCAAATCGCTGGCGGCCTTCAGGTGGTCCCCTGCCAAAACGCCAAGACCTCCTGAGTAAATGGGAAGAGATTCGTGAATTCCAAACTCACATGAAAAATACGCCACTAAAGTATTGTCTCTGCCTCCATGTTGCTTTTGAAACCACGTTTTGCTCGTTAAATATTTTTTAAAAGTGGCGTAAACTGCATCAACTTCTGCAACATATTTTTCGTTAGCTGCCTGCTCTTTTAGTTTTTCCTGAGAAATATCACAAAGCAGTCTAAGGGGATTTTTGTTGGCCTTCATCCATAGTTCATTATCTAACTTAGCAAAGAGTTGTCTGGCATCCCAATTCCAAGAAAACCACATATTTGAAGCTATTTCTAAAAGGGGTTTAAGTGCATCAGGGGTAGTAGGGAGTGCAGTAAATGTTCTAAGTTTCATATAATTATCCTTTCTTATTTAAATATTTACTTAGTAGATGATAAATTCAACCACACTTTTTCACAAGAGATAGTTTTTCACAACGTTTCATCTTCTTAATTGCATATTCTCGCTTGCTGGCGGCTGAGCGGCTAGAACATTTTTCAAAATAAACAACTTTTTGGGGTTTGGAGAAGTTAAAAAATCTTGCTCCCTTTTTGCCCGTTTTGTGCTCATCAAAGCGTCTATCCAAGTCAGTTGTGATTCCTGTATACAGCTTACCCGATTTGGTTTGTATGATATATACAGTCCAATCCATCAATCAAGGTCATCCACTTTTAACGTTGTAAACTGAAAGCGCGATACGTCAAATATACCTTTGTCAGTTATCTTGAGTGCTGGTATCACAGGTAATGCCAAAAATGCCATCTGTAAAAAAGGCTCTTTTAAAACTACACCAAGTTTAGAAAACTCTTTGGCCAATTCATCAATCTTGTTTGCAATTACTTCTGCACTTTCTAGGCTCATAAGTCCTGCAATGGGAAGCTCAAGCAGTGACTTTACCTGCTGACCTTGTACAACACAAAAACCCCCTCCACTATCAATCAGAGTATTGACAGCATAAGCCATGTCGGCATCATTCGTTCCAATTACTATCAAATTGTGTGAATCATGGGCCACAGAAGATGCCAGAGCGCCGCTTTTTATCCCTGTGCCCTGTACTAAACCAATAGATGGTTTAAACTCGTTACCATATCTCTCCACCACCGCTATTTTTAGAATGTCTTCTTCCTCAAACTTATTACCGTCGTGAGCTACTTGTGAGTTATTTGTAATAATCTCTTCAGGAATAATTTCTATAACATTGTAGGTACCCTTGGACAAACTAAGTGCAAAATCCGTTGCAGTTACTTTCTTTCTCTTAATGGTGTTAGCTGTTGGGGGTGCTGACTCTTTTAATAGTTGCTGAGTTTTTGCTTTAAAATTAATCTCTGAAACCCTTTGCCCCTTGAGTATAACATCCTCGATGGCGACAAGGCTTTGATCGCTCAATAGTACAATATCGGCTTGTTTGCCTGGAGCAATGAACCCTAATCTTTTTAACCCGTAGTGCGTGGCAGCAGAAAAAGAGGCTAACCGATAGGCGATATGGGCGGGAAGTTTTACCTCTTGAATAAGTTTTTTAACCATAAAATTGATATGGCCCTCTTTAAAAATATCACTAGGATTGCGATCATCAGTACATAAAAAGCAAGAGGAGGAGTTAAACTCATTTACAATGGGTGCAATCATATTTAAATTTTTTGCCACTGTGCCCTCTCTAATCATGACACTCATGCCCTTTTGCAATTTTTCCAGGGCCTCCTCTTGCAAAACACTCTCATGACAATTTTGAATTCCAGAGCAAATATAGGCACACAGCTCTTTGCCACGCAGAAGTGGAGAGTGTCCGTCTAAATTCAACCCTTTAAAAAGCTCCAAGCGGTCCAATATTTCATCATTTCCAAGAATTACACCAGGAAAGTTCATCATCTCCGCCATTCCTAAGGTGTAGGGGTCATCTACAAACTTTTTCATATGTTCCAGAGTCCAATCGGCCCCATTTGTCTCAAAACCCGGAAGTGCTGGAATACATGAGCTCACTTGTAGAAAGAAGTTTTGGTGCATCAACTTTGCTGAGCGTAAAAACCAGGAAAAACCATCTTCGCCCAAAACATTAGTTATCTCGTGAGGATCACCAATTATGCTTGTAGTTCCCAGGGGAAGGGTAACTCTTTCAAATTCAAATGGATGCATCAAAGATGACTCCATATGCAAATGGCCATCAATAAATCCAGGAACTGCTATTAGCCCTTTTGCATCCCATTCTTTAACAGTTTTGGCATTCCTGTACTCACTGCCAATTCCTGCAATAGTTTTTCCAGATATCACAATGGCAGAATCATTTATGCCGCCGTTTACTAAATCCATTATCTTGACATTTTTAATTAACAGATCAGCAGCCTTATCACCTCTAGCAACGGCCAGGGCATCCTTTAATTCTATACTCGTTAATTGTTGAGTGTTTTTGTCACCCATTCCGCATGTTACCATCTGTAATCTCCAATTGAATTTTGCTGATTATTATATAAAAATAGGTGACAAAAGGAAACTCTATGCAAAAGAATTTAAATATAAAGGTGCAAAACTCCATTTTACGCACAGAAGGCCCCGCCAAACTCTCTGGTAAAACAAAATTTATAGATGATATGCGATTTCCGGTTGACCTTCTTTATGGTGCTACCGTTAGAAGCCCTGTAGCAAGGGGAATTTTAAAAAAAATTGTTTTTTCAAATGAATTTGATTGGGACGACTTTACGATTGTAACAGCTAAAGACATTCCCGGAAAAAATGTAGTCTCAATCATTGAAGATGATTGGCCTTTTTTAGTGTCAGATAAAATAAATTATATTGGGGACCCCATTGCCCTTATTGCCCATCATGACAAAGACTTGGTGGCTGAGGCGCTCAATCACATTAGCTTTAAGATTGATGAATTACCACCAGTTTTTAGCATTGATGACTCTCGAAACAAAAAAGAGATCATTTGGCGATCAGATAATACTTTTAAATCATATCTGATAAAAAAAGGGGATGTGGATTCTATTTGGGAGAGCGCTGACTTTGTAATTGAGCAAACCTATGAAACTGGTGCTCAAGAGCATCTTTATATAGAAAACAATGGAATGATCGCAGTCTGGGATGATAAAGCCGGCATTACTATATGGGGCTCTATGCAATGTCCCTACTATGTACACAATGCTATTATGCCGCTTTTTTCACTGCCGGCGCAAAAAGTAAGAATCATTCAAGCTGGTATTGGAGGTGCCTTTGGCGGCAAAGAAGACTTTCCTTCATTAATTGCCGGCCACTGTGCTCTTTTGGCCTATAAAGCAAAAAGGCCCGTTAAGTTGATTTATAACCGCAGAGAAGACCTCGCAAATACCACTAGACGTCACCCTTCAAAGACAACACATAAAACTGCAGTAAATAAAGATGGAAAAATACTCGGTATGGATATAGATTTTGCTTTGGATGGGGGAGCATACGCTACCATCTCATCTGTAGTCTTATCCAGAGGTGCAATTCATGCAGCAGGACCATATGATGTCGATAACATAAAAATAAATGCCAACGTCGTTGCCACCAACACTCCACCAAACGGAGCATTCCGTGGATTCGGAGTTCCTCAGAGCTGTTTTGCGCTAGAGTGCCACTTAGACTTTGTGGCAAAAAAGATTGGAATTACACCCGAACAGTTAAGACGTAAAAATTTTATTGCATCAAATGGATCTCTTGCAACCGGTCAAATTATTCGCGAAAATATCGACTACCAAAAACTAATGGATCTTACGTTCAAGCATTGCAACTTTTATGAGAAGCTAAGTGAATTTAACAAGTCAAATAGATTACCAGGACACCTAAAAAAAGGAATTGGCTTTAGTGCATTTATGCACGGTGGAGGATTTACAGGATCGGGTGAAGACTACCTATCTAGCATAGTAGGCCTAACCGTAACTGAGGATAATAAGATTAAGGTTCTTACCTCCTCCACTGAAATGGGTCAGGGTAAAAATACTATTTTCACCCAAATAGTGGCAGAAACTCTAAACATTTCACCAACTGACGTCTTGGTCCCAAAGCCCGACACTGCCATAGTTCCAAACTCTGGTCCTACGGTAGCTTCTAGGACCACTATGATTGTAGGTAAATTGCTAGAAGATGCTGCAAACTCACTAAAGGATATTTTAATAGGAACTAACTTTTTAAAACAGGAGTATAGTGCAGAAGAGTTTTTCAAAGCAGCAAAAAATTATTCTGAAGACTTTGGAACTCTCAAAGCTTATACCCAGTATAAAAATCCCGGTAACATCAAATGGGATGATTCGACTCATCTCGGTGACGCCTATCCCACTTATTCTTGGGCCATTTATGTAGCTGAAGTAACTATAAACACTTTAACCTATGAAACAAAGGTTGATAACTTTACAGCACTTCAAGAAGTTGGTCGAGTGGTCAACAATACCCTGGCTACAGGTCAAATCCAAGGTGGCGTACTACAGGCCATAGGATATGCCATCTTTGAAAAAATCATCTGGGAAAAGGGACAAATTAAAAATAATAACCTTTCCAATTATGTAATCCCCACTAGCTTAGACGCTCCCAATATTGATGTATATTTTGAGCAGTGGAATAAAGAATATGGACCACAAGGTGCAAAAGGAATTGGAGAGCTGCCAATGGATGGCCCAGCACCAGCGGTTATTAATGCTGTCAATAATGCTTTAAATACTAATGTTAACGCTATTCCCATGTTGCCTGAAAACCTCATGAAGTATATGGAGAAAATTGATGAGTAAAAGTCAAACTGTAAATATCACTTGTACCATAAACGAAGCCCAGTACAGCTTCGAGCTACCGCCACTGACAAGGCTCATCGATGTCCTAAGAGAAGACCTCCAGCTTACCGGTACCAAGGAGGGTTGCTCTGAAGGTGAATGTGGGGCATGCACTGTTTTAATTAATGGTGAGCTAACGAACTCCTGCTTAGTACCAATTGTTCAAATGGATGGAGCTAGCATTACTACCATAGAAGGACTATCCCAAAAAGGTATCTTAAACAAGATCCAACAATCTTTTTGGGAGCGAGGAGGGGCCCAGTGCGGTTTTTGTACTCCTGGAATGTTAATGTCCACAACTAGCTTGATTAACAACTTATCAACAGATGAAATACCTTCTGAAGAATATATTCGGGAATGGCTCTCAGGTAATCTGTGCCGTTGTACAGGTTATTCAAAAATTATAGAATCAGTATCACTTGCTTGTGAGGTAAACAATGGATAAGATTTCTGTCGAAACTCCAAAGGACCTTAGCGGTGCCCTGGAGATCATGTCAAAAAGTAAGTTAACTCCCTTAGCCGGAGGGACGGACTTAATGGTGCAACAAGAATTTGGAAGCCTCAAGGCCAAACAGTTTATTAATATCTGGAATCTAAATGAACTAAAGGGCATCACCCATACCAACGATAGTTTCCGCTTGGGAGCATTAACCACCTTTATGGAAATTAGAAAACATAAATTGCTCAAGCAAAAATTACCCATGCTTGTTCAAGCGGCAAAATTGGTTGGTGCCATTGCCATTCAAAACAGAGCAACCATTGCCGGTAATATTGCAAATGCCTCACCCGCAGCAGACTCTGTTCCGGCCCTTTTATGTTATGATGCAAGCCTTGAGCTAACTTCTACACAAAAAAAGCGCATTGTGCCCCTTAAGGATTTTTACTTAGGGTACAAAAAAATGGATATTCAAAGTGATGAATTAATTACGGCCATTATTATTCCGATGCCCAAGGACAACCCTACAATTTACTATCAAAAAGTTGGTGCAAGGCTAGCACTATCAATATCAAAAGTGTGTTTTGCTGCTCTAGTCCAAATGCAGTCAGGTAAGTTAGTAGACGTAAGAATTTCAATAGGTAGTATCGCTCCAACTCCTCTTAGGCTTTATAAAACTGAAGATTATTTAAAGCAAAAAAAGCTAAATGCAAGCATTATCTCAAATGCGATCGAACAGTTAGCGGATGAGATTAAACCAATAGATGACATCAGATCCTCTAAGGAGTATCGTGTAAAGGTCTCGACAAACTTATTTAGAAACTTTTTGGAGAGCTTATAATGTGGGATTGGATTTCCAAGTTAATGGAATTAAACAAGCAAAACGTTCCATTTGCTTTTCTCACTGTAACTCAATCCGGAGGCTCAACACCTAGAGAAGCCGGTGCCCGCATGATTGTGCTGTCAAACGGTGAAAACTTTGGCACTATAGGTGGCGGCACTGTAGAGAAGATGGCCATCGATAAGGCCCAAGAATACATACAGCAAGGAATCACCAAACTCTTTACCTGTCAACTAGGTCCTAAGGCCGCACAATGTTGTGGTGGTGTCATGGAGATTCTCATTGAGTCTTTTAATACTGGTCCAGCTCTTTATGTATTTGGTGCAGGACATGTAGCATCTGCGATCTGTCAGGTGTTAGAAGAAACACCATTTCGGGTCCATCTAATCGATGAGCGGCAAGAGATCCTCGCAAAAATCAACTCTCCTTTTGTATCTAAATTATCTGATAAATGGGAAAATACTTTAGACACTATCGAATGGAGCGACAAAAATTGTTATGTTGCAATAATGACTCATGACCATGCCCTTGACTTGGCCATTTTGAGCCAAATGATCAATAAGCCACTATTATATCTAGGACTTATTGGCAGTAACAACAAATGGAACACTTTTAAAAATAAACTTAAAGTAGAAGGACTTACCGAAGACGATTTTGCCAATGTAAAGTGTCCAATAGGACTAGCAAAATCTGGAAAGGCCCCCAAAGAGATCGCTATAAATTTTGCCGCAGAAATTTTATCCATCCATTACAATCGGGACAATTATGAATAGCAATATAGAATCTTCTCCTTTGATTATACTAGCAGGTGGCCAATCATCAAGAATGGGAACACCTAAAGGGCTAGTAGAAATTAAAGAAAAAAACCTCCTAGAATACCAATTGGAAACTTTTTTCCAATATGGAGGAAAAAAGATTGTATTGGTCTTGGGCTACCATCAAACACCTTACTATAAACAGATGCCTTGGCTTACAGATGCAATTGATGAATGGACCCAAACTCCCTACCAAGATAACACACATTTAAAAATTGTTATTAATGACGATTACAATTTAGGACAATTTTCATCTCTACAAGCAGGTATAAGCTCTATCCTAGAAGATAATTTTGACTTAAGCGGTGGAGCATTTGTACTACCAATAGATGTACCAGTACCTCCACAACATATTTGGCAAACCTTACTTTACTTTCAAAACAATAATATTTTAGTCACTTATCCACAATTTAAAGAACGAGGCGGACACCCAGTGTGTTTAAGTAATGAATTTATGAAAAATTTATTACAAGTGCCAATAGAGTCAATTGAAGCACGACTGGATATTCAAATTAAAAAATTACCCAAAAAACAAAAAAAGGGCATTAATTTTAACAATGAAGCACTATCTTTTAATATAAATACCCCTGAAGACCTATCTCACGCCATAAGTCTAATTAACTAAAAAGTCATCGCCATCAGTTTCAACACTTATGTTGCCATCAACATCCGTATTTTTAACAGTTATATTTAAATCCTCTAGCTTTTCAATAATATCTTTAGCACCATCAATGTCTTTTTTACTTGCACTAATTAATGCAAATTTTGCAGATGTTGCCTTTAAAAACTTGGTATCATATCTTCCTACCCCATGATGAGGTAGTTTTAAAACATCACTTTTTAACTCACTTTTAAATTTTTTATATGCTCGCCTTTGCCCTGTAAATTCTAAGTCGCCAGCAAATAGCATAGAAAAGCGGTTATAGGTAAATTTTATAACAAGGGAGTTATCATTTTCCTCTTTAAAAACCTTACCCAAATTTAAAACATCTACTTTTACTCCACCAATTGTAAATTGTTTGCTCCTGTTAAATTTAACTACTTTTGTGCCCTTTTTTCTAATAGCTTCTTTTAAAGCTGCAACATAAGGAGTATCCAACTCACTGCCATTGCCCCAAACTTCCTTAACTTTAAATTTTTTGATAATTGCTGGTGCTCCGCCAATGTGGTCTTTGTGGTTATGAGAAAGAACCAGGTAATCAATTTTGGAAATATTTTTATTCAAAAGGTATGCAATAACCCTCTTTTTGGCCTTGTCTTTTTTTGCTGTGTCAATAAGCATCGTTTTGTTATTTGGTAATTTGATAACAATTGCATCTCCATGACCAACGTCCAACATTTTAATCTTTAACATACCTCTTTTTGCAAAACTCAAGGTGCAATTTATAAACAGAAGTAGTGCTATAAAAGAAATTTGCCATCTCATAATATATATCTCTAAATGAATATTTGTTTGATGCTCATGGTTTCATTATACAAGATATATAGTTATATAACTTAAAAGTTAATGGCGTAAAGGATACTCATGTCTTGCGCGCCGCACATGCAGCTATATTTACATATCATATGTGATAAACATAACAAATCATGGACAAAAACGTTAATTTTAAGTAGGATGCCCCGTCAGAAACTATTCAACATTTCGGGCCGTAGCGCAGCCGGTAGCGCATTCGTCTGGGGGGCGAAAGGTCGCTTGTTCGAATCAAGTCGGCCCGACCATTTAAATAAAATCCTATAAATTCAAAAGCATACAATCATACAATATCAGTTTGCACTCCTTTGCACTCCCTGAACTAAAATTGGGGCAGATTCATTAATCCTTCTTTTCAATATTGGAGCTATCATTGGATTGATGTGTACATTCCTTTGATTTTTAGTTTTGGTTCTTCCAACTCCTGATAATTCTCTGCTTCGACCACCATACTGAAGATGCCTTTTGATAACAAAATTATGATTTTGTATATCAATGTCTTCGACACATAGCGCGGCAGGTTCACTTACTCTCCCTCCACAAAAAAAATGAATCCAAGCAAAATCTCGAAATATAGATCCTTCTTTAAAAGAGTTAAGAAATATCCCTAACTGCTGTCCATCCATTTGCTTCAGTCGTTCTTCTGACTGTCTTAAGGGCCTTAAAGTGCAAAATTTAGGGGATCGATGCTTGGGTTTTATGGGATTATTCACAAACCGACCGTCATTAATGTCATGAGTGACCCACCAATTGTATAGTGTATGCAAAAATTTAGTTTCGTGGATAACTGATATTCTCTTTTTTAATTTCCCTTTTCGGGCCATTTTTTTAAGAGAATTAATTTTTTCAGTAATCATCAAAGCTGTAGGTAGTGTAATATTTTTTCTGTCCAAGCATATGCGTTATAACTAATTTATGCTAAAAGGAGAGCTTGGATGGAATTAAACATGGGTATTATTAAAGTAGAATTTAGTGTTCCTGAGGTTGTGAAGGCAATTTCAGCATTTAAGAACAACAGATTAAAGGCTTTAGAACATTTTTCTAATGAAGTGCGAGAATCGGCTTCACACACAATTAATCAGCTATTGAACGCAGAAATGACCCTTTTTTTAGGGGAAAAAGATCAATCAAACAATAAGCGAAATGGTTATAAAGAAAGAGACTACACTCTTAAAGGTATTGGCACAGTTAGGCTAAACATGCCTCAGGATCGCAATTCAAGCTTTACCAGTAGTATTGTTCCGAAAAATG
>JADHTQ010000067.1 GCA_016784965.1 Bacteriovoracaceae bacterium
TGGGGAGAAGCTTTGGTACGATATAACGTAGAACCGAAACAAATTTTGAGGAGCCCCGTGCTGGAAATTGGCATGCGGGGATCTGTGAGGGTTTTACTTTTCAACCTTGATCGGGTTGAGGAGTAATTCTACTCTATGAGGTTAAAATTTGTAAATAGAATTAAAGAGTTAAATGAGTTAGATGTCTTGAATAAAAAAAAGGGGCTGGTAGTTTTTTACGGTCGAAGAAGAGTTGGTAAAACCAGGATAATAACTACTTGGCTGAAAAAGAATAAAGGGTGGTATACGCAAGCTATTGAAGGAGCAAAAGCACTACAACTTGAGCAAATCTACCAAGATTTAAGGCCAAATCTATCCATTTCTATTGTTCCAAAAAATTGGAGCGAGTTGTTTGAGATACTAGAAATACATGATGGACCTATCACTTTATGTATAGATGAATTTCCTTATTTAGTTGCCAGTAGTCCTGAGTTACCTAGCATTATGCAAAAATGGTTGGATTCTACCAACAGAGTTGACATATTTTTGATACTAACAGGCTCCAGTCAGCACATGATGCATCATCATTTTTTAAATCCTACCTCTGCTTTATTTGGACGTGCCCAAAAGGTTATTAAAATAAGGCCAATGGATTATAAGCATTTTTGCCAGTCTTTAGGTTTTTTAGTAAATGACCCCATTTCTTTTGTTAAGTTTTCTTTAGTTGGTGGAATACCTAAATATTGGGAGTTTGTGACTCCTAACATTGACGTTGTTGAATTGGCCGAGTTGCTTTATTTTGAATTTGCTCCGTATATGGAAAATGAACCTAGAAGAGTTTTAATTGATGAGAATATTAATGGTCTATCTCCGTTAAATATTTTAGAAACAATAGGCCGGGGAGCAGAAAAAACATCTGAAATTGCCAATAAACTTGGTACTGTACAAACAAATTTAAGCAAGACTATGCAAATACTTTTAGATGGTTCAATTATTACACGTGACATTCCTTTTGGAGAAACTATTAGGTCTACAAAAAAATTTTTATATAGAATTGAAGATCCTGTATTTCAGTTTTGGTTTAAGGTGTACTCTCCTCATAGATCAAGATGGCAAACATACTCAAAGCAAATTAAGAATAATTTAATAAATGAGCATGCTAGTATAGTTTTTGAAAATACTGCTCGGATGCATTTAAATGCCAGAAGATATTGGCATAAAGATATTGAATTTGATTGTGTGCAAATACAAAACAATAAAGTTACAATTTCTGAGGTGAAATGGAAAAAACTAAAAAGTAGTGATATAAAAAAACTTACACAGAAGATAAGGACTAACTGGGATAGATGTCCACTTTCCAAAAAGTTTTCAGATCTTGATATTAAAATAATAGATCAACAGTTCTTGAGTGAAATTTAAAAAAAACAAAAAATACAGTTCAAATTATTATCATGGATAGATAAAGTTTATAAAGCTAGCAAGGAAAACAGCTACAGCACAATAGGAGTTAGAAGAGCAAAATATACATCTACCTCAAAAGAGACTTCTTTGCTTACAATTGATAAGTCATCTCCATATCCTGCCACAAGTGTTACTTTATATTTTCCCGGACTATTAAATGCCGTCTTATTTACAAACAAATGCTCGCTTCTTTTTTCCAATTTAATAATTTTACTTGCTTCACTGCTATGATCTGGAGGTGTTATTAATGCATAAACTGTGATCGGCCCAGTTTCGCCGAAGCAATCGGCCCAAATTTCATGTTCTCTACCAACTTGTGTTTCAAAACTAGAGTTTAAATTAGTGATAATGGGCCCGTTTGTACCAAATGGACTAAAGGATAATATTCGGCCATTTGCTACCACCTCGTCAAAATTGTCGTGGGTCCCGTCTCCTGTTGCTTCAATCATTGGAGCTTGGTTTGAAAAGGTATTTTTTATTTTTATAGCAGCACTATTATAGGCCGCACCAAAGGACATTCTCTGGGAAATTTCTGACATAAAGTATTTTGTAAAAGAAGTGTTACCTCCATCAGCAATATTGCTGTTACCTGGGAAGCCCTCTTGACCATTACCCGTTGATGTAACAATGGTACGAGAAAATGTTTTTCCGGCCAGGGTAAATCCTCCAGACTTGGGAGCTTCTATAATTACACGAGATGGTATGATTTGCTCCTCTTCTAGATAATCGTTATCAATGGCGTTTAGCCAGTGATGCAGATGAAGTGCATGAAAGGTCTCACTATTGTTTAATTTTATAGTGCCTACTAGATTTGAGTTTGGATCATTTAACCCCACCATGTAAATATTTAAAGGTATTAATGAAGCGTCCACATGAAACCTTTTTGAAACACCCTTGGCCCATGAAGTAATTGCCGTTTTTAATGAGTCCAAAGATAAATTTTGAGTTTTGATCTGTGAATGAAAAGCGCCTTGGGCGACACTAGACACATTCGGTACAAGTACTCTAATAAAATCATTTGGGATATCATTTGTAGTAAACGCATCGATGGCCATATTCATGAGATAATTTTGGCGATTTTCATTTGGTACAAGTCCTCCGACAACAATACCCATACCTTTTGGGATTTTAGCAAATACCATGGTAGAAGATGAGCTAGCATTATAATACGTGTTGCCTTGAAAAGATGCTTTAAAACGATAAACACCTGATGCATAGATGCCTTGAGCGTATCCATCCTTTGGCAGAAAATATTCAAACTTATAGGTACCATCTTCGTTTAGGGTTACCCAAAAGTCTTCCTGATTTCCCAAAGGATATGTAACAGTTACAAGAACTTCCTTGTTTCCAATTGAGTGATTATATGGATTTGGAGTGACCTTTCCATGCATTGAAATCGTTGAGTAGGTCCAAACAGTATTTTGCGGTACTTGTACAGTTGTAGTTGTATCTTGCTTAATTAAAATTTGTGAGATGGCAGGTGTAGATACCGCAGATAAATAAACAAACAAAAAGCAACCGATAAAGATTATCTTATTCATAACGCCCCCTTAAATTTTTTCACAGCGTGGACGCGGCGCGTCCCTTTTTTAGTCTTCTCTTATATAAAAAGCAGACCAGCTGCTACGTCCATGTATCAAAAATTAATAATAATTTCAAGATAAGCTTGTAAAAAATAGGAAAAGCTAGAAAAGCTGTGCCAGCAGACGTGTGGGACTTGCTGTGTCTAGTGCGGTAAGTCCCACACGTCTGCTGGCACATTTATTCCATTTATTCCATTTATTCATTTATTCACGTCTGCTGGCACATTTATTCACATTTATTCATTTATTAGTTAGTCATAAAAAATAGAGGGACCACTTTTGAGGTATCACAGTAAGGTAGTAGCTCTTGGTCGATATTTTTGCAAAAATGCTCCTCGACAAGTCTACCTTGTTCTTTTCGAATTAATGGCCCTAAACCGTTTTGTAGATTTTCTAACTCTTTGTGTACGATACCTATAAATGATAGAAACATATTAAGATCGATTTCTTTTTCTACTACATAGGTAGTAAAAAAGCTGTTGTTGGCGGCCATGGCCTTTAGAGTTTTGCCAATAATTGGATTTTTGCCATCTAGTCCCAATATATCGTGCTGTTGAACAACTAATCGTTTTAGGTGTGTCATGAATTCAATCACACTAGGTGAAAGGTGGTGACTGAAGAACACCAAGTCTACAGTTGTTTTGTTGGTTTGGAAGAGATAATGTTGTACCTTTTTTTGCAGTTCAAGAAGTAGTGCAAATAGATCTAAAATATTTTTTGAGTTAACTTGTGATAATTCATTTACTTTTTGCAACATTTCAGCATAACTTTTTTTGCCTGCAAGTGATAAACTAGCAAGAGATGTGATGTGGTTTTTGGTGCTTTGAATTTGCTTTACACAGGCTTGATACTGATCCTGCAAAGAGCTTATTTCAATTGAGAGTCTTTCTTTTTTTGCGAAATGAAGCACACTAAGATTAGAGAGCTCTATTTTTAAAACCCCAATTTTATGCAATAAACTGGCCTTTTCTCGCTGCAAATGCTTTAGGTACGTGATTGCAGGAGTAGTGTACTTGTGTAAATCAATTTCGGATAATGCCTGTTGTGTAGTAAGTTTTTCAAGCCCTGCCATACAGGTATCGTAGATTACTTGTTCTATACTAGAACAATGGGTATTTTCAATAAAAATGATGAATAGACCAATTAGTACCAGAGGTAACCTCATTAATAACTCCACAAAGGTTTTAAGCTCAGACTAAGGATTTAAATTTCTTTGACAATACCCGTTTATAGCAACAGCTAAACATAAGTTTGTGAACAAATTATTAATAAATTGTGCAGATTTAACAATCATTTGTAGATTCTAGGAGCTTAGATGAGTAAAGTATGTGATCCGTTGACAAACTGTCCATGTTGGAAAGAAAGACTTTTTTCAATAGCAAGTTTTTTAATATTAATATACACCAGACCGACAGAGGAAAGGGCACTTGATGCGATAAAATACTTCTTATCATTACTAACAACTACACCTTTTACTTGAGGCACCTTTACTTTTTTTAAAAATTGCATCTTTTTTACATCCCACAATAAAACCGCTCCACTTTCGGGGCAGGTTGAGCTAGCAATATTTCCGACTAAACACAAACTTAGTAATTGAAAGGAACTATCGTTACTGTGTAAAGTTTTAACCCTATGTAACTTTTTTAGATTACTTCGATCAACAATAACCAGGGGAATATTTGTGGTTTGGTACTTTAGAGTAGCTAAAGCTAGAATAAACCTATTAAGCTGCTTTGAATATACAAAATGCCTGATACCCCAGCTATATCGGGGGGATAGTATTTTATCGACAAGCTCATAGCTCTTACTATCAATTATTGATAGACAAGAATTATTTCCCCCGTTTGCAACTACAATTTTTTTGCCTTGATCTATGAACTTTATTTCATGAGGATTTTTACCATATGTAGGAAACTTGTTGATTATTTTGCCCGTAATTAAGTTGCGTTCAACAACAATTCCATTATGACCATTGGCACCTACAGCAGATTTAGCACTTCGCCCTTCAACTGCCAGGAATGTTTTGTTTTTTAAAACAACTCCATGGCCATAAAATTCGTTGCCTGAAAGAGCATCATACTCCTTCACAATCTTGAGGTTACTATCAAATAAAAATGATCTTTTTTCTAGCTTTGGAATGGATAAAAATAGCTTCCCATTTTCTATTACTAGAATTTCATGTGCCTTGGAAGGCCCATAAAGAAAGGAATGCTTTTTAGAGTTTAAACCATACTTAACAAGGATCTGCTCTTTAGTAGAATTATTAGAGTAGTTTGCAAATTGAGAGGGCAAAAGGTTTGAAGATGATAACAATAGATTACTAGTTTTGGAAAAATTAATATCTGTTGAGCAATGAATTTTGGGGCTTTTAAAAAAATACAAAGGTAGAGGTGTGAGAGTGATGTATTTTAAAAATTTCCTTCTGTTCACCTTTAACATGCTACAAACCATCCATGTATTAAAGTAATTGCAATAAGGGTATTTAACAAATATTAATTTAATATGTAAACTATGAATAAATTTGTAAATTAAATTTACATGGTGATATTTTCTGATACCATTTTGTATTGGAGAAATATATGAAATGTGCAAAAAAGAATCCTTTTTTTAAGTTTATTTTGTCAAACGCCGGTACATCATTAATTAACGTTATAATTGCTTCAGGGTTGATGGGTGGTATGGCAATGTTAGTCGCAAAACTAGCAACAACTCAGGGCAAAATCTCTAAACGTGCATTCCAGGATCAAACTATCAGCCAAGTACTTAGTGAGATAACAACATATTTAGCTGCAAAAGAAACATGTAAGAAAAGTATAGCTGGAGTCAATATCAGTGGAGATAGCTCCAATGAGCTAACTATTTATAATAAATCTGGTCCTAGATACGATGCACCATCAAAAATTGATCATGTGAAAATTACAAGTATTGTTGCCAAAAAGATTGATGGCGCTACTTTGCTTGGCCAGGTAAGCCCCTTTAATGTAGCTGTGACTTTTTTACGTACAGGAAAAAACCAAAGTCCTGTTCCTAAATATATAAAAGTAGTTGGTTCTATTCAATCTGATGGGACTGTTGTAGATTGTGAAACTGTCGACAGTACTGAGTCTGTTAAAATGAGATTGAAAATTTGCACTGAAGATCTAGGTGGAACGATTGTAGCTGGAACATGTAGACTATCTGGTGCAGGCCTGGGAACTGCTGTAAAAAAAGCTTCTTGTGAGGCCCTTAATGGTAGCTTCAATACAACAACGGGTAAATGTAACAACGTCGATATCACAGGAACATTTACAGGTGATTTTAGTGGTACAGGACTTGGTAGTCCGTGTTCAGTGAATGGTAGCACTACAGGCGGACTTACAATACAACAAGGCTCAACTGATTGTGATAGTTCATGGAAGCGCATAAAAATCACATGCTCTAATGGAGTTGTTACAGCTGCCACATTAACCTCTGGTACCACTGAAACGTGTCATGACTAACTTTACATTAACGAAGTTTTTTCGCAGAGACCTTCTTCTCCACAGTGGGCAGATTCTTTTTTTACTTACTCCTGCAACTTTACTTGCAAAAAATTTGCTTAAAAAGACTCCTATGTCTTCGACATACTATAATAAGCTAATTTCAGTCGTTTTAGACCCTACAAAGAAGCAAGATGATAATCCCTTCACACTTAACACTAAAAAGTATTCTCTGGTATTATTTGACGTAACAAATTCAAAAATTATAAAGCAAAGTCCAATAAACCTCTTTCCCCACGATATTATCAGGCTTAACCGATCCTCTGATAAAGTCTTGATGATAGAAAAGTGGGGAAGTAAGATTTGCTCCTATGATATCACCAAAAATAGAACTATGAAATTTCGTGATATAACTGAGGAAAAACATTCTGGTCCCAAATATGTCCCTTCCCTAATGGGACATGGTCAAGTTGCAGGTACTGACAAATTTATCTATACAACTGAAATAATTGTAGATGATCGAAATCTTAATAGTAGTTTGGATTTCAAACTTTTTGGTAATGGTTTTGTGAGTGTCAGAAACACAGATAGTTTACAAACAGTAAAGCGGATAAGCACTTTTGGCAAAATACCCCACGACTGCATCTTGTTGGATGATCAAAAAACATTGGCGGTACTAAATTCTGGAACGGAGTATATGGTTGAAAGAAAGATAGTCAACTATGATCCAAAACTTAATCTCTCTAGCTTAGTTTTTATAGACCTTGAATCGGGTAAACTAATAAAAAAGATACTACTTAAAAATACTCCTCACATCAGACCTGTTCATATGAAAAGGACAAAAGATGGCGACTTTATCATTATTGGAAAGCCCAACCTGTCGAGACGGAAAACGTATCGACGAAAAGACCAATCTGTTCTGGTACTAAAAGATCAAAAAACATTTTATCCAATTGCTATCCCCCTCGAATTAAGAGGAAGGCTCACACATGAAATGTTGAGCATGGAACTTGATAAGCATAGAAGTATCGTAGGCGTAACATCGCCAGATGACAATATTGTAACTTTTTGGGATTATGAACTGAAGAAATTCATTAAAAATCTTAACATAAATCATCCAAGATCTATCAGAGCAACAAAAGATAATAAATATTATGTTGTAAATGGTCAGGATGGTCTTGTTTATATTTCAACAAATGACTTAAAAATTAAACACCTCATTTATAAAAAAGAAGTAGAATTTAAAAATGCTCACTCTGTAATACTTTAACTTTCAAGGTTTTTATCAACTTTTTTTAGGCCTTTTGGTAGAAGATCGGATTCAAGGGCAAAGCGCACTAAGTTTAAAAGCAATATTGAAAATGGAATGATGTAGAACCAATAATTTGAAGTGGAAGGAAAAACATATGCTTCACTCCAGGCCTCACTCATTCCAGGTACGGTGAAGCTGTAGTAAGTTGTAATTGCAACAATTATAGAAAGGTTCATTGTGAGTGTTTTTCTAGCTACTAAAATCCTCTCCAGAAGGTAAAAAATGACAAAACTAAAAAAGGCAAAAAAGTAAATCACAACATAGATCCACCATACAGGCATGGCCCCAGAGGATAAAAAATAACCCAGAACAAAACCTGGAAAAGAGAAAACAAAAAACTTAAAATGGTAATTACTTAATTGTATTTTCTGTGGTTGATCTAGTAATTTGCGTGCACACTGGTCAAGACATTGGGATGAACAGGGTTCACAAGGCTCTGGAAGCGATTTTTCAACACTAAATTGAGCATACAACATTTCAACAGGTCTAATAGGGCAAATACCCATACAAAAACCACTAAGACCCTTTAGGAAAACACCTGTCAAAAATGCAATGATCGCCAAAGCGATAATGGTGATAAACATAAGGTCTGCATTTTTATTAAAAAGAGTAGGCCTTAACGGAATAAGGATATAAAGCAGAAGCCATCCAAACCACTGTAACCCCTCACTTTGCTTGTTAGACAGAGACACACCTTTGTTTATATGCAACCGTTTAGGAAGAGTTTGTACAATGGCCAATGGGCATAGGACAACCCAGGTGTTGGGGATTAATAAAAAAATCAAAGGAGCAAAGGGAATTATAAGGTTCCAAATGAAGTTAAGCCCCAGTTGTGGCACTGCTTGCAATAAAATTAGTAGAATAACTAAAATAATAATAGATACAATAGACAGATAGGGTAGTACTTGGTTTTTCACAGAAGCTCCTAAAAAATAACCATGAATATAAATAATAGTATTTATATATTAGTTTGAAAAGAACTACATCATACTAAACTAGTTTTTAGGCAACCTTGTCACTTTCTCCGAGAGATTTTACTTTATCATAGAGCAGATCAACTTTAGCACTACCAGGATCTATCGCAGCTCCAATGGATAGCTTTACTTTTGAAAAAAAGCGTCTAAATGGCTTCTTCATTGCGAGGTTATCTTTGCGGCTAAAAAAACTACCCCACATCCCGTGTATATTTATAGGAATTACATTTACGGGATCTTTTTCCACAATTTTTTCAACTCCTTTTTTAAATTCACTAATTTCGCCATCACTTGTAAGTTTGCCTTCTGGAAAGATACAAACTAATTCTCCAGCTTTTAACTCATTAGAAATGGTCTCAAAGGCCTGATGAAACATTTTCTGATTTTCTTTATATCCAGCAATGGGGATTACTTTTGCATCCTTTAATAGTCTTCCAGCAAAAGGGATTTTTAAAAACCTATAGTGCATGACAAACCTTATAGGCCTATGGCAACCACTTGAGATAAGTAACCAGTCAACAAAGCTGATATGATTACAAACAATAACAGCTGGTCCTTCATCGGGGATGTTCTCTTTTCCAGAGACCTGATATCTATAAAAGATATGGGCCGCCATCCAGCATCCAAATCTAAATAAAAACTCTGGAATTACTGTGTATATGTACGATGCAACGGCAAAATTAATTATGGAAAAAATTAGAAACATCTGAGGGATTGTGACCTTTAGATTGATCAAAACAATAAGAAATACCGAAGCCACAACCATAAATAATGCATTAAATATATTATTACCTGCAACTGTTTGCGATCTTACTTCTGGCTCAGTTCTCAATTGTACCAAGGTATATAAAGGCACAATAAAAAATCCGCTAAAAACTGAAAAAAGAAATAGATCTACAACAACTCTAATTCCTTGCAAGTTAGATAAAATGGCCGAAACAGTCAAAACTCCTGTTGACTCTCCTATCTTGCCGGCAAAAAACAGATCGAGTAAAAAAATAGATAATCCAATGGAGCCAATAGGCACTAAACCAAGTTCTAACTTTTTAAAACTCAACTTTTCACATATCATAGATCCCATTCCAACTCCCACTGAAAAAAGTGCCAAAAAGAGAGTGACAACATTTTCATCTCCATTTAAAAACTCTTTTACATAAGGGGGAATCAATGAAAGTAGTGCCGCTCCCATAAACCAAAACCAAGAGATACCTAGAATTGAAAGAAAAACACTTCTCGTTTTTTTAGTTAACTTCAAAATTCTCCAAGTAGGTGTAATTGGATTATATTTGAAATCAAGTTCTGGGTTAGACGCCTTGACTTCAGGCATTTTCGTACTCGTCCATACTCCGATAGAAGCTAAAGTAATTATAATGGCACAAATTGGAAGATATCCTAAAGTGGAACTTAGGCCAATGACAATTCCTCCCACAATTGTTCCAAGAAGAATTGACAAAAATGTTCCCATCCCTACATAAGCGTTACCAGTGACAATCTCCCTATCATTTAGAAGATCTGGAAGGATGCTATATTTAATAGGTCCAAAAAAAGCTGACTGTAGCCCCATAAAAAATAGAGAAATCAAAAGAGTCGGCACACTTTCTAACATAAATCCTACAGAAGCGACTATCATTACAAACACTTCCCATACTTTTACATAAACAATTAGCCTAGACTTTGAAAACTTATCTGCAATTTGTCCTGCAGTTGCTGAAAAAAGAAAAAATGGGAGAATAAATATTCCCCCGCAAAGTGCAACCATCTCTTTGGGCCCTAAAACTCCAAGTTTATATGATTGGTAGGTTATAAGGATTACTAGAGCATTTTTAAAAACATTATCATTAAAAGCTCCCAGAAATTGTGTCCAAAACAGTGGCCAAAATTTCCTATCAGTAAAGATGCTTTTGTCATTTTCTGAAGTCATGGTCCACTCCTTATTTAGAGAAAGTATTGTATTTTTAATTCCAACTATTAAATTCAACTTTATAAAAATTGTATTTTGCTACCTTTGATAATCTTTCCATATATTTAGCTATAGATTTTAACTAAGGCGATCCGCAATTTATACTAGCAAAATAGCAGCGTGTTGTGCAACCAAGTAAAGGTTATACTGCAGAGGCAGTAATGTGTGATGATTATGCTCTGGTATTATCAAAATCTATCTGTTCTAAAGTCCATTTTATGACAAAGGAGGTTTAAAATACCTTTAATCGTTTCAAGTTCTTCCGAGAAGTTAAGTACATTGATACTAAAACCTATTAATTTTGAGCAGTCTTACAACACCATGATAAAAACTCACAATGGAGAAGTAGGGTGAAAAAAACGATAATACTATTTATAATACTTTTCACCTTGATATCATGTAGGGAAGACCAACTACCAGATAAGACATGTGAGGCAGGGTTTATCGCTTCCACGGGAGATGAACCATGCCAGGAAGAACCATACGAGGACATCAGTTGTCCGACTGGGTTTATCGCAGTTAGAGGAAATGAAACCCTTGGCACATCCGACTTCTGTGTTATGCAATTTGAGGCCAGGGATGCCGGAGGAAATGTTGCCAGCGCTTCATCCGCAGGTGCCCCTGAGCTCACAATCAGATCAAGTGACGCACAAACAAGTTGTGAGGCAATGACTGACGACGATTTTTTGGGAACCTTCACCCTTATCTCAAATCCAGAATGGATGACCATCGCCAGAGATATAGAGCTTGTTGCTAGCAACTGGTCTGGGGGCAGTGTAGGCAGTGGTCAAATTCCAAGGGGACACTCAGATGGTACTCCAAACAGTGTGCAAGAGGCGGGCGATGGCAGTGACCCATACTTTGGAACAGGCCAAAGCTCTAGCGATTCTCCCGGGAGTGGTTGGGAGCAAAAAAGAACCCTCAATCTTAAAAACGGATTTGTTATCTGGGATTTTGCCGGCAATGCTTATGACTGGGTTGACTGGGACGCGACTAGCGTAGGATATACCAATGGCCCAACGGATGGAGGATCAGCTGTTTGGAGAGAGATAGATGATTTAGTGGGAAGTGTTGGAGCTGATGATGTTTCTTCAATTAATGGCTATACATCTGTGCAATCTTTTGGGAAATTCTATTCTGCCATTTCTTCGGGAGGTACGGTCCGCGGTGGCGATTTTGACGATACAGTGAATGCTGGTGCGTTCTCGCTCAATTTGACCATTGACCCTGCGGCCCAATACACTAACATCGGGTATCGTTGCGTCTATCGTCCAGACTAAGACAGTTTGTAACAATATCATTTCTTGGCATTAACCTAGTGTGTATTTATTACAATCCCGTAGACGCAGTGCGTCTTTCTATGATATTTATTACCATTAAATAACCAATACAAAGTTTGCTAAAAAGGCACGAGGAAAAAATGGTAATAAAATCAAATCTACACCGTCTTACCAGTCGTTTGATTTTTATTTTGACATTTTTTGTGTGTTTATCGGGCAATGCCAATGTTTTATCAAAAGGTTGCCAGACTGCCATAGATAGCTTTCCCATTGGCGAGTACCTACAAGTTTCCTCCAGGGGGAGATTATTTTCACATCGAAAATTTAATTCGACCATTTATCATTTAGTTCCAGAGACAAAGATGCCCAAATTTCCAGAGATAGATATAAATTCTCGGGCAATTGTCATTGGACTTCATGGTGGAGGGGGACAACGGTCTTCTGGACTTAATTATATAAATTTGGCCAACTCACTTGCCAATTATACAAGCGAAGAAGGAAAAAAAGTGGCCTTTTTATCCATGGATCTGCCGTTTCATGGAAGTGGGCCAACGAATCCTCTTTTTAATGATATTAATTATCTAAGTAGATGGTTAAAAAAAATAATTGTTCACTATCAGCAATCAGGGTTACCAGTTTACTTAGTAGGACACTCTCTTGGCTCGTCTTTAATACATGAATATATAAGAAAATACCCCAGAAGCGGTGTAAAAGGGGTGTTTTCAATTGCGCAAACTGGACCTTTAAATAGGTCGATGAGTGAAATTAACAACCAGATGATGAATGGAGGGTTGGAGCAATTTATGGCCGCTAACAATCAGCTCAAAAATGAAGCAGGCTATGAATGGGTACTAAGAATGTGGAGGCAAATAGACCCCATTGAATCTAAGCAGCAATTTGATGGAAGAGTATTTATAATTTCAGGAGATTCTGATATTACCAACACTCCTGAAGCACTTGTTGAGCTTGGTTCTGTGTATAAGGATGTGGAATTATCAATTATTAAAGGAGCAGGCCACCTAGATATTTTAAAACATACCGCAGATGGAGATAGTGAAAAACTTGTTGTTAAGACGATGTTAGAAGAGATCTTTGGCCAAGAAATTAATAAGCTGACAAAAGGATCAACTCTGTCCCCCGCCCAGCAATTATTTCTGCTCACATCATCGGATCTTTTTAATTCATGGTTAGTATCAACGTACCCAAAGTTAATGAGGTTTTTAAACAACTCTCAAAAACCAAACACACAAAAAAATAAAATTGCACTAAAGGTTTTAACTCAATGGAAAGCATGGTTGTTAATATTTGCTCTCAAAGCAAGAAGCTTAGCTAGTGATCAATTGGCAGGTGAACCAAAGTTGTTAGATAAAGTAAAGCGTATTTTATCTAAGAAAACCTCTAAAATTTCAATTAATGATATTCAAACTTTACTTAAATTTATAAAAAACTCATCCAATAATGTTTAATTGTTATAGTGCTAATGCAATATCACAAGCTAGTGTAACATTATTTTTTATTAAAGACAGATTAGAAGCTACACTTTTTTCTTTAGTAATTAAGGCCAACTTGTTTAATAAATAAGGAGTAAGGTTTTTGCCTCTAATATTTTGTTTATAGGCACAATCGATAGCTGTTTGTATAAATGGGCCAATCTCTTCGTGGGAGATTTCGTATTTATGTGGAATGGGATTGGCAATTAGGATGGATTTATTTAATTGCAGCTTTTGCTGAAGTTTATATAAAGTGGCAATTTCTTCTGGAGTATCTAGTCTGGCAGATAATGCTATACCACTTGATCTAGAATAAAATGCAGGAAAATCGTTAGTTTGATAACCTATGACAGAAACTCCCTTGGTCTCTAGATATTCTAAAGTTGCATTAAGATCTAAAATGGCCTTGGCTCCGGCAGATACTACAATCATGTTTGAACTTGCAAGCTTTTCAAGATCATTAGATACATCGGCCGATAAAAAAGAGGTTATCTGCTTATCTGGAGTTTGTATGCCTGGGCCAATTACTTTGTGTACTCCTCCTATACCACCTGTAGCAAAGACTAAAATATCTGCCTGTTCAGCACAAAAAATAGTGGCCGCTACTGTTGTTGAAGCAATGTCATTTTTCATGATAGCAAGGGGAATGTCTCTGACACCTAGTTTTTGTGCCTTAGCTCCCGTTTTGGCCAATAAATTTATCTCTTCTTTGCTTAGGCCGATCTTTATTTTACCATCTAAGATTGCAATGGTTGCAGGCACTACGTTTTTACTTTCTGCGATTTTTTCTAGCTCGATGGCAATATCATAGTTTTGCGGAAAGGGAAGGCCATGAGTAATAATTGTGCTTTCAAGCGCTACTATTGGTTGTTTTGTTTTAATTGCATGTGCAACATTTTGGGATATTTTTATCATCTAATCTATTTAATGCTTATTAAACCAAAAATCAAGTCTATGAGAAAAATAATGCAAAAAGTCGTGCGTGGGATCTCGGTGAGGCACCACTGGCCTAGAAAAAAATCGATGAGGTTATATGAGGGTAGGTGGGTAACAGGGCAATTTTATCCATTAATATTATTTAAACAGGCCCCAGAAGTGTGCTGAAACAATCTCATCTAGACCACAATTATCATTATTGTTAT
Organism: Bacteriovoracaceae bacterium; assembly: GCA_016784965.1. GTDB lineage: Bacteria > Bdellovibrionota > Bacteriovoracia > Bacteriovoracales > Bacteriovoracaceae > JADHTQ01. The sequence continues at coordinate 14,640 of JADHTQ010000067.1, forward strand.
AATGTTTTTGGTCATGAATAGATACTTTATAAACATACTCCTTTTTCTTGCAATTTCATTGTCAGCAAGAAGCCTTGCAAAAAATGCAAATTCAAATGCAGATGGAGATATCCCCAATATTTTAAACCATATTGCCCAGCATGGATTTACAGCTCCCACAAAGCATACATTACCCCAACAACAAAAGTTAACAACACTGCCTAAAAGCATGAGTTTTTTAAATTTCTACCAAGACCAAAGTTTGTTTATAGCTCCTCTATCAAAAGATGAAGTTAAACAAGCTGCTTATGAGATTGTAAATAAAGACTTTGAAGACCTCTATCAACAGGCCAGTGAAGAAACTCAGATTCTATGTATGACTGCCGAGGATGAGTTGATAATTCAAAAATGTGATGATGTGCTGGAAATGTTCTCTGTGATTAATGATCAAATTAATCTTATCTTAGATCAAGCTTCTCTTGAACCTGGAGAAGGATTAGCAAACCTTGTTGGCATCAATCAAAATGCGTTCAATGGAGAAAATGTTACATATAATCTTGCCTCAAGTAGTGACCCACATCATGACCTTCATCAAGAAAGTGATTCAACACCTTCAAGAAACTCAGTTTTGACTAAAGGCCATATTCATCCAACCAAAACTGCAGCAAATGACCACTCCAGTTTAGATCTGGATCTTTGTAACGTACAAAAATGGAAGACAATACCTTTGCCAATAGAACTTTTAAAAAGATCTGTAAGTAAACTAGAAGAAGCACTCATTGACGACAAAGTTTCACTGGCAAACAAAAAGAAAATTTACTGCACGCTCGACACCTATTACAACCAAAACGACCTTACCGACAAATTGATTTACTTTCTATACCTCAACATGCCCCCAGGAGAAAATTTTTGCCAAGATTAGTTCACATTAGTGCTAAGGACCTTCCAGACGTTGGTTTCTTCATTAGGGTATTTATCCAAATAAACTCTAAAGGTTATAAGCTTGCGTGAGTAGTGAAAATTCTCAATATATTGCATATCTTCAAGAGCAGCTCCAAATCTAACAGGCATTTGAGGTTGTGGTTCGCTAGGAAAATTCACTAAACTATTTGTCCAGTGGACGTTTAACACACTGTTGTCATTATTTGAATCAAGTGGAATGCTATGATAAATGAGTTGTGGATCTGAGTTTCTTTTTGCCCTGGATGAAAGCCTGCATTCTCCTAGTTGAAGGTTGAAATTTGATGAAGCACTAGAAAGCTTCATACCGACTGTTACAACCGCCTGGTTTTCATAGATGTGCAAATTAAAATTAAGCTTGTCTTGTCCGCGACAAACTAAAGTCTCTATAATTCTTGGTAAGGGTCGGTTAGTCGAAATAATGCGCTCGCTAGGAATGTTTAGTGATTCTCTTGCCACAATGAGGGTAGATGTAAAAAGTAGAGCAAAAAGAAGAAATTTCATATAACCTCCATGGGTAGGATAATGATTGAACAGCTTTATATACACAGCGATATATAAAAGTCAAAAGCTTTCACCTACTATGTATTATATATTGTCCAATTGCTAGTGCGCGCAACCATGCTAACTAATTGATAATCCAGGGCCTTTATTAAATGGCACCTTTTCTCAATACCCTTTTATAAATTCGATTTGTTTTGAAATTAGCAAACAGTGTTGCAAAAAAGTTGCGGTGGTCAGAAGTGCTTTTTTCCATGATAATTTGATGGCCGTTATCGAAAGTAACATCCCATCCTTTTTGAAAAAGATAATTAAAAACTAGGACTCCCTTGCAAATGCCTCCCACTCTTTTTGTTTTCATAGAAGTATCATCAATGTAAATAATTGTTTTGTCAGTAATGTTTTTTTCTGCCGCCTTAAGCTCATTCAAGGCTATTAGTGGGTCATTAGCACTATCGAGATATAAAAGATCAACATGGACATTGGCCTTTTGAATGATTTCACTAGAATCGCCTACAAAATAGGTGATTTGATCTGCATACTCTTTGGTAATTTCTCTGCATTGTGAGATGGCCTCTTCTTCAATATCGATAGTCCAGGTTGTTCCCCCATTTTTTTTACAATACCAACCAAATAAAGGAGTTGCCCATCCATCTCCTTCTGGGCCACCACCAAGATCTCCTCTTGTAGTGCCTGTTTCAATAATGAATACATTTGTAGGCCTTACTTTTTCAAGCTTATTAAGCACCAATTTAAGCCCTTCAATTCTTCCATAAAGTGGCGCATCGGAAAAATCAATCATATGCATTTCCCTTTAAGATTTTAAAATTCTTATATTCACCCATTCTATAGTTTGTGTATTTTTCAACAAAATCAGAAATCATAAGACCAACATCTTTAAATTGGAATTTATATGGTAATCCCAAAACATCAACATCATTTCTGTGTTCTGCTATCCAGCTTTCCATCACCTTCGGATGAGATTTAGTAAATGAGTGAAGTCCCCACATTCTTTGATATGCAAACTTCTCTTCGTCTGGGTTCTCATGATAAAGTTTATTAAAAGAATTAACCTTGGTGTGCATAATTTGCTCTTTTCTGGCCCATCCATAATGGTAAATCGTTGCTGGAATTTCAATACAATTTAATTTTTTCAAATCAGCGGTCTTAAAGCCTTGAGCATCTTTCCAACTTATTATATTTTTATTATTCCTAATAAGTCTTACTTCTTTTCTGTAAATTCTTCTGGTATATAGATATACATCAACATTTCCATAAAAATGAATATACTTGAAAATGAGTCCATCAATATTGCCATTTTTTTCCATTTTTAAAATGGCGTCCTCAATACTTTTTAAATCATCCTCGTGAATTGCTTCATCGCCTTGTATGTATTGACAGTACTTTCCCTTACATTCCTTGAGAGCAATATTGGTTTGTTGAGATAAAATAAGGCCATCTTTTTTTAAGGATGGATCCCACCATGATTTTAAAAATTTATATTTTGGCCCTTTAAAATTGTCATTGAGATATTCCCAAGTTCCATCATCTTTTTGTAGATTTTTATCATCAAAACCTACATTAATAACTATTTCATCACAAATTGGTTCAATACTTTGAATGCTCTGTTTAATTGCATACCCAAGTGTTAAACCGTGTTTGATAAACGAAAATCCTGATAAATATGTCATAAAAATAATAATTACATTATTTGTACTCAATTGGCAATGCAGTCACCAACAACATCTTAATATCAATATGTTAATTTAACTGTTTATTGTAAACTTTCATATTTTCATAGTTGCCGATAACTTCGATGCAAGTTGATTTGGAGTTATCTAATGACTTCTTGATAAAATGATGGAAGTCATAACACTCATCTTCATAAAGATAAAAAAAACCTACTTGTTCTTTAGTGTTTTGAGATACATTATAAAAATTAACTCCAGTGAGAAAACTTTGACAGTCTAAAAATATTTGGGTGGACTCTGAATCTGAAATAATTTGCGACCTTGCAAAATCTCTTTCATCCTCTAGGCCTTCTACCATAAAGTACTTTGAATCAGAGGCATATGGAGCTGTTATTGTTAAAATTGAAAATGTTGCAAAAATAATGAGTTTCATCATATCTATTATCTTTTTAAAATGGTCGGCAAAATCCTGATCGGAAGGTTCCCAGGCTTACTTGAGTAAATGTGTCGGAAAATCAGAAAAAAATTTTTATAATGGTATTAGGGGTAATATTTTGCTATAAACAAAATACACCTACAGCTTCTTTAACAGTTAACTAGGAGATTCAAGAATGATTCCAATAATGCCGTTTGGAACAGCAATTTTAGTCGTTTCATGTATTGTTTTATGTGTATGTCTGGGCCTTGTATTTTATGAGATAAAATAGATCATTCCTTAATAGTAGGGGACAAGGCCCTTTTCTCATCTAGGGGTAGCAGCTAACTCGCTAAATGGGCTGAAGTTTGTGGTCCCATACTTGCCAAACTGGTCTCTTTTTATAAAATTACTATTGATTGACCCATCTTCATAAACATCAAAAGTATGCGAAACCACACCATAAATTATAAATTCATTTTCCGATACTCTTGTTCCAACAGGGCCACCTGACACTCCTTTCCAGGCACCGCAGGTTGTATCGATTAATGGCCCACCATATCCACGATCCTGTCTGCAAGCAGGAAAGTAGCCGCGATAATCGGTTGCTGCACACTCTTTGGCAATTACACGTACATCCCACGTTTCGCACTCAAGAAGTTAAATGTCTACAATATTAAGCATTTACGTTTGCCAAAACCAATTGTAGCCCAGAAAATACAATTTTTTGCGTTAATTCTGGAGAACAATCTGAGCTGATTCATTTTCTAGCATATG
>JADHTQ010000019.1 GCA_016784965.1 Bacteriovoracaceae bacterium
ACTTTTCTTTGTATAATAGGCCAACATTTATTGTTTGCAGACTGCTTAAGGAAAAATATCGTAAAAATGACCATGTCAATGACCAGGACAGGTATTTGAAGATCAGATCAAGTTTAGGATGAAAAATTCAGGTTAAAAATTATCAGGGCCAAAAGATTTATTCTACATTTTTATCTAAATTTACTAAGTACATTGAAAAACTTGGATATGAAAGGATTTCAAGTCAACACCATAGCGATAATACAAATATACTAGTACCTAAACTTAAAACTGGATTTATCATAACTGGTATGGAGAACCACGAAAATTGGGGAAATCTTATCAAAATTGTAAAACACCTCAAGAAAGACCGTAAGCTCCTCTATAGAAACAAATTTAACTAGAATTTCATCCCTGCCATAGTTGAGCTATTTAATAAAGAAAATTATATTTGGATAGCTAAGATCAGTGTATAATAATCACAGTTATTTCATATATTTTAACATCGAACCGTTTGGGAGTAGAGATGAATTCAAAATTTAAAGAAGGTGATAGAGTAAAATTAATTCATGATGTAGACATTTGTGGAAAAAATACGGTTTTTCAAAATATATTACCAAAAGGAGCAGTGATTAAATTTGAGAAAAACTCTGAATTCGACGTTGCCGATGCTACTTTCTCAAATGAGGTTTTAATTAAAAATTATTATATTGAAACTGGAATAATCATTTTAAATATCCCAGAAATTAAAATTGGTAATGACCTCCTAGAGAAGGTTGAATAATTGCCGTTCTTTCTGACACATAGGTAACTCCAGCAAAAAAGTGTTACCCATGTGTCCAGAATGGACCCTAAAAATTGGTCAACAAATTATAAATAACACCCAGCTTCTGCTTATCCATATTCTCAATTATTGTTATACAGGCAGAACGTAGATCCGTTTGAATCTCCTTCCCTTCCAAATAATTATTCCAATCTGTCCAAGAATAACCCAGCCCGTTAATAAATTTTCTGACATACTCTTCCTTAATATAGGCCCTTCCATTCTCGGTATGATTAATCGTTGTGGAAGGAACACCTACCAGATTGGCAGCAGTTCTTTGAGAAAGGCCCTTTGCTTCTCTCATTGCTTTTAAGGCCTTTGACTCTTTTGTAACTTTTTTTATTCTACTTCTTTTTGGCATAATCTCATCTCCTAATAGTTAAAATTCAGGCCGCGTGGTCCATAAAAGTGGTCTTTGGACCACCACGCGTGTCCCTTTCTTTTTAGGGGCAACGTGCATTAGTGGTCCAAAAACCGACCATAATATGACTAAGAGCAATAAGAAATTTGGCTACACTTTGAAACTGTAGCCAAAGTGTAGCCAAAAAATAGCCAATTCAGGAAATTTCGGGAAATCTCAGGAAATGTTGATGAAGCGCTTAAACGTCCTAACCTCGATGAACTCTACTGGTTGAACCTCTTGAAATTAAATAAAAAAAACCGCATTCGGCCATTTCTGGCAAAATGCGGCTTTTCTATGTGGAGGTGACGAGCGGATTTGAACCGCTGGCTGTACGGTTTTGCAAACCGTTCCTTTGGACCACTCAGGCACGTCACCTTTAAATCCAATGAATCCCATGCATTTACAACCCACCAATATTGTATGAATTGGCCAAAATTGTCAATAAATATCCTTGGAATAGAAGATCACTCACACTAGACACAAGCACAGAATCCTCTCTAGATCTGCCCAAAGGCACCTCTGAATCAAGCTAAATCCTGTTCAAACAAAAAATGCTGTACAGATCACACATCCATACCCTACCACCAAGATACAAAAATATTTGAGATCGCAGCATTTTCGCCGCAAAAGTCCCCACCAAACCATTCTCAACAGTAGACCTAAAATCCATATAATTATCCAATTTCTTAATTATCAAAATATGTAATAATAATATGGAGCAAAACAAACTAACCAGCAATAACTAACAAGGATTAACAAATAACAAAGTCAAAACGTAACATAATTTATGGAGTAGTCGCTTTTTGCACTTTATTTTTTGCGCTGATATGGCATGACTTTTATGAATTGAGCAATTTTGAGTCTGCCCTAGCTGCTGCAGGGTATAAAAAGGTTCCCGGAAAGGATCAACCCTCCTTTATAATGGATGGGCTGTTTTATTTTGCGACTAAAGGTAGAAGAAAACACTTTAACCGCTATCTTGCTCAGACAGATGATATCAAAATTGAAATTAAGTACTATATAAGTTCTGCTTCAAGGTCTGGCAGCTCTAGCACCTTCTTTTCCAACATCAATATTGAAATTTCTCTGCGTGGTAGAAGAGATCGTTTTGATCGAATTAAAGACTATCAATGCCCCAGTGGCGTCTGGAAGCAAAACCAAGAATTTGATAAGAGGAAAACTTTTTTGTATGGAGCTTATTTTGACAATGGTATTGAAATTGAGCGCTGCTTTAGTCAAAACGTTATTGATGCGCTGAGTGACTTAGAGATACCTGCCAAAAAAGTTTACCTACGAGGAATCCTCCATCCACATAATGGTCAGATGTCGGCAAGTCTTGAATATGTTCTAGATTTTGATGAATTCGAAACACAGCTCAATTCGCTTGTTGTGATGTATACTGCTTTAACTGACAGTTGGGATAAAAAGCGAGTGGTCAAAAAAAGACAAATTGAACAAAAACGAGTTAAACACAGACAAGTTGAGCGCAAAAAACCAGTCACAATACTTCTACTAAGTGACACCATTAACCCAGACCCAAAAGCAACAAATAACAAAAATGAAAGTAATAGAGACAGTAAAAGTGCAAGTGCGACCTTTATATCCCATCAAACTTGCCTTCTGCGCTTTACAAACGGAGTTATTACCAAACAAGGTGCAGACTGCTTAAGCTTCCAAGAGATCAGTAAATATTACGATGAAACAACGGCAATACCACAGAAGCCAATAAAACTAATTCAGCCATTTGAACAAGAAATTTACAAAAGGGTGTTTGGTACGTGGTATAAGGAGATCCCAGCGAGCAAATACTTAGTGCTTCTTGATGGCGTCGAAGGATCTCCATTTTTGGCCACTCCCGTTTATTCAGTAGTAACTTATGAAGGTAAACAGTATTACCTAATAAAAAATACTCGCCATCCAGCTGTGAGTTCAAAGAGTCCCCAAATTGACGATCATAAAAAATGGACCATCCACCTCGTTCTTGTCGATAAAAATCAACAGACCGATTTATTGCGCAAGCAATCTGAAAAGATTTTGAGGGACCTTATCCAAAATAGTGGCAAATATAAAAAAGCGGCCCGTGAGTAAATATCTGAATTCCAGCCACTTATAGCAGCGTTTGACACCTAAAGTTATTACTGCAATAATCGCCCGCAGTGCTATCCACCTTAACCTTAACTATTTGGAGACCACATACTATGAAACAATCTTCACTTGTATTAATCACTGGCCTTTTATTTTTTTTACTTTCATGCGGAGACGGCAAATCCCCAGGAGCTCTACATGGAACCAATTGGCCTTTGGAGGGTGAGCAGCAGATCTCATTAGCTGAAGCTAAAAACCTCATGAGAGCACACAGTGCAACCTTAAAAAAGGTTCAAGAGGGGATGAGTTATTTAAAAACTGGTAGTGGTATGAGCGTTCATAGCTCTCGCGCACAAGGGGAAGCGCAGAGGACTCGGATCGAATGTAATTATAATTACAAAACCACTCATACCATTGTTGAGGTTAACGGTGACAAGTATCTCGATTTGCAAAAAGAAACCAGCATAAACGTTGAAGCCGCATGTAAAAAATACGACGAATTGGACGAAAAAACCCTATATGAAAAATTGATCAGCAGAGAAATAGACACTGACATTGAAGGTGGTCTAGACCAGCTTCCAAACGTTCCAAGCCTTCAGTTTTATAAAGGGGTTTTCTCGGGCGAGCAAGTTATTAAGGCACATTTGTCCGTTGTTGGAGACCAGGGGAAAAAGGCCAAAATTACTGTGTTGGTCAGTCTAAACAGATCCATGCTTATGAATCCCATGCTTTCAAAAGCAAATATGGGTGGTGTTGAACAAATTAGCTCCATCACTCCGCTTAAACAGGTTGACCCAACAAGCTTGGATTATTCTGACCTGACAGTTGTCCCTGTGAAATATTCAGATTCTAATTGATTTTACCTTAAGATTTCACACACGTAATTGGAAACTCCCTAAACACTCTCTTATAGTGATAACCTTCAATCTGGTTTTGTAATGCTGAAACTTCTGAATCATCAGCACCGCTATCTTTTAGCTCTTTCAATGTTGTAAGAAAGCCTAGGACTTTTTTAGCAGTGGATTCATACCTTCTAATCATTGAGTTAAGTGAGAGCAATTTTCTTTTAAGTACCCACTTACTGGCCGGGCCTTCTGAATCAAAAATCCAAGAAAGCTGCATGCGAATGTAAGTTATGGCCCAATCGTGCAAAGAAAAAAACCTATCTGCCCGAGTTAGATTCCATGCCTCAGAGTATGCACTTGTGCCATTAAAGGTTTCTCTTACGTGCCTAGTATACCATTTAACAGTTCTTTCATATTTTAAAACTCTATCATAAACCTGGTCCCCTGCTACTGTTGGTCTGTCGCCACAAACATCATCACTAATAACATTAATCACCTCAAAAGTTGTTGTTGCGAGTGGTTTGGCATCCTCAGGTTTTTCAAACAAAACGAATTTGTACCGGCCTGGTTTGGTGGGGGCCTTAAACTTTGAAGTTCCTTGCTTGTAGTATTTAAACTCTTCACTGAATTTAAAAAGACCCTGCTTTTGGATTATGTTGGAGTCTTGCCAGGAAGCTGTTGTTATCAATTCATCTGCTTTATAAAGACCTATCCATGAATCATTTAATTTGGGAATTAAAAAATTAACTTCAACTTCTTCTTCAGTAAGATACTTTTGTTTTAATAACCAAAGCTTGGTGCCAAAGTAGCAGCTTGGGTTTACTTTGCCCTCATCTATCATCTCGGTTATTAATGAGCGAAGATCTTCATGGATACTATCTGTCCACCCAGGAGCATCTGAGTCGTGACCTCCGCCTCCAAATTTTTTGCCGGCGCTACATTCAGTTTTGATACACATTTTCATCTTTTCTAAATATACTTGCCTGGTGGCATCTGCTAATGATCTTGCCTCATTTGCTTTTGATTTATTTTCATCATATGAGCTCTTCCAAACACTCGCGCTTTGCCTCCATTTTTTTGCGCTATTTAGATAGGCTTGAATTCTTGCCGGATTTGTTTCTTGTTCGGCCTTTGCTTGATAATCTTTTGCTTTTTGAATGCTATATAAATACGAATCATTATCTTTTTTTGCCTGTTGATCATAAAATGTGGCAACTGTTCTGCGAGAATCTTCAAGGGAGTTAAGGTCATAACCAATCTTTGAACAAAAGAGATCACTGTCAGTAAATGCATCGGTAGCAACAAACTCATCCTGGGGTTTTGGCGGTTCAATGGGATCGTTTTCTTCTTTATTGCATCTTGCGGCCACTTCCCACGTGCCTGAGTCGGGAATATCAAAAACGGTCATGGCCTGATAGTCTCCCACAGTTCTTCTTTCCATATTTAGCTGAAAGCGTCCGTGAACTTGAAAAAGTCCCAAGGTGGCTCCTCCATATTGTTCCTGATAGCCACAATCACCGACTGCCACAGCGTGAAGTTCGATCCCTTGCTCATTGGTAGAAATATAAAAGTTAGTCTCGACATCGCCACAGCCAGGATAACTAAATCGCCCCTTTGCAAATGGAGCATCCCCCGAACTTAGCAGTTTTCTAAATGCATACTTGGCGCTCTCTGAAGTTGATTTAGTAAATACGTAGGAACCAGTAACCGCCTTTGCTGCCTCTTTTAGCTGCGTGCCGGTTTTTCCAATCTTTGGCCCGATAAAGCCAACTGCTTTATCAGATAACTTGCCCGTGACAAATTCACCAGTTTTTTTGGCAAAATCTCCAGGATTATCTGACTCTAGATACCTGATAAACATATCAGCGATATCTCCTGCAAATTTCACCCCATAAACTAGCTTCACTACTTCTTTGGCAACTTTAAAAGTTATCTTAAATGACTTCCAGGCCCCTGCAAAAGTCTCATTCACTTTCATAGTTTTAGCTGAAATTCTAAGTGCGGTATTTCCACACTCAGGACTAATCTTGGCATCATCAAATCCAACAACATTACCCGAGTTCATCTGTTGAGGCATATTAATCGCTATGGTGTAGGTGTCGCCTTGACTTAGCTCCCACTTAATCGTTGGAGTCACACCTGCAAACAAAGACCCCGATGTAAAGACTATAAAGATTATAAGGACCAATAAAATTTTTAATTGTTTAGTCATTTAAAGCTCCTGCATCTTTTAAAATATTGATGAGTTCTTCATTTTGTAATTTGTTTGCTTCTGCAAGTGCTGACTCACCAAGCTCATTTTGATAATTTACATCCACCTTACAAAAAATTAAGCGCTTTACTTCAGCTACATCTTCTTTTTTTGTGGAATAAATTAAGTAGCGTCCATCAATAGCTAGTTTTTGATCAACAGGCGCTCCAAGAGGTGAAAACAGCTCTACCCCATAAAGTGTTTCAAGTTTTTTCATCATCTCATTTTCAGCTTGCAAGTCCCCATTTGTTCTGGCAGCAGAGAGCTTTGCAAATGTATCTTTTGCAACAGCATGATAGCTTGCAAAAAGATTCATTCCCCGCTGTACATAATCATACTCTGCAAATGGAATTGAAAACTTCTCACCAACCCAAATTGAAGTATCAAAGATTGCAAAGCTATGATACGGATAAAACCCATCAAAGGCAGGAAACCCTTCTTCGTCATAAAAATACCACTGAATCTCATCGGCCACATTTGAGTCCTCGTAAGCATCGAGCAACTCTTCACCGGCCACTTGCACTTCATCGACAAACATATCAATAAAAGGTCCAGGCATTGCCATATCACCAGACTTGGTGCACTCATAGGTTTCATTGGCCAAAATGCCTACATTTAACAACATCAAACATGTTACTATCGCTGAAATAAAAAATGTCTTTTTAAGTGTTCTTAGATTTAACATCTGTTTCTCCCATTTTATAAAAAATAATTTAATCACAAGTTGATCACATGGAAATAATTATCACACAATTTCAAATGTAGTAAATTTAATAGATATTAATTTTTGGTATTTTGTTTACAAAATGTTAACTTTTTGAAGGTCTTTAATTATTTTTGAGGAACAATTGTGCATCCCAACCACTTCCAAGAACTCATTGGGCTAGAGAAAGTTACATAAACACTTCCTGCATTTTGCGCATAAACAGGAAACAATACATAACCACGATTGCTATCAGTATAACTATCAGCAGTAATATCCATATTTCCGCTACCTGGAAGTTGTATATGAGCTGAATACTGTCGCCCAGCACTACCGCCTACTTCACATTCAACTACATATGCTTTTGATGCTTGAGCAACGAATTTAAATTGAATAAAATGTTCCCCATCATTTCCAGGCACATTGTATCTGACAACATATTTTCCAGTCTCTGTCGTCAAATTGAATGACTTTGCCCGTGAAATACTCAGCACATATCCCCTACTGCCGGCAAAAAGATTTGTCGGATCTAAGACAAAGGCACTCGTTGGACTTGGTAGTGGTCTGTATCTTAGATTCAAGCTATTAAAGGCATGTTGAATTTTAGTTAATCTTCTTGGCGTAAAGCTAATAATCCGCCGAGTGGGTAATGTTGGCCTAACAACTGCAAGCGGTGGTGCAGCGCTAACTTTAGTTGCTAAAGTTATAAAACTGATAACAATCAGCGCGACTGCGCTTATCATGATATTGTGGTTTTGCTTTAAGTTGTGCACAGTGTCTCCAATGTTTTTTATCTACCTGAATCAATTAAAATTACACTTAGCACAGTAGATTGTGTAGTCAACTTAAAAACATTTATAAGGCGTATATTTCAAAGATCAACAAGCTCAAGCTTAATTTTCCGATAAAGAATCCCCCCCAAAATAACCGCCGCCAAAGTCAGCGCCACCGCCAATCCAATCCAAATCCCTTTGGCATCATACTTACCCGGAATTGCCAGATAGACCCCCAAGGGAACTCCAATAATCCAGTAACAAATTAGTGCCACCACAGACACACTTTTGCTGATTTTCATTCCTCGCAAAATTCCCGATATGGTTACTTGGAAGCCATCGCTTAGTTGAAATAAAGCGACAATGTACAAAAGAGGAACGACCACTTCTATGACTGATTCATCTGCGGTAAATAGTTTGGCATATAGTTGTGGGATTAAAAGATAGGTAAGTGCAGTGAAGCTCATAAATGAGATGGAGAGGAAGTGTCCGCTTTTAATAAGTTCGATGATTCTGTGAATGTTTTTGGTGCCGTAGGCGAAGCCTACCTTTACAGATAAGGCGCTGGAGATGGCCAGTGGAACCATGAAGGTAACACCTGTAAGGGTTAAAACTATGTTGTGGGCAGCGACTTGGAGGGTGCTAATTAGGCCCACTACTAGTGTTCCGACAAAGAAGGCACTTACTTCTAAAAAAACACTTATTGAGATCGGTACACTCAGTTTAATTAGTTCGCTCAAGTATGACATATCGATGATTTTTTTGCCCCGTAACTCTTTCCAGACAAAGGGGATTAGGGTCAGCGCCATGATGGTTCTGGTGGTGATGCTGGCGTAGGCGAGTCCTATGAATCCGAAACTTGGCAAAGGGCCGATGCCGAAAACTAGGCAGTAGTTTAGGGCGATGTTAAAAAACACGGCGATGATTGAGATGGTATTGGGGACAATTACCAACTCATATGACTGCAAGTACTCTTTGATGGCGTGGAATATAAAGCTTCCCAGGTAGGAAAAGCCAATTAGAAACATATAGTCTTGAATCATGGGGATGAGTTTTGCTTCAAAATTAAATAGTGCAATGGCCGGAATTATCGCCCAGGTCAAAAGAGCGAACATTACAGACAGAACTGTTACATAAACTAGACTGCTCCAGAGGTAGACGCTGACATCCTCACCGGTACCTCTTTTATTTGATAAAATGGGAGACATGCCAAAGGCCAACGCTAGTCCTGAGATAAATAGCGGCGAGAGTACTCCGTTTGCCAGACCAATTGCTGCGAGGGTATCAGTTCCGTGATGTCCGGCAATTAGGATATCTCCGGCACCGATTAGCATCTGTCCGAGCTGCCCTAAAATAATGGGGACTGCAAAAAGAATTAATTCTTTTGTGGAGATTACAAATACTTTCATTTATTGAATCATCTAAAAGACTGCCCGCTTGGATTCAATCCAGCCCTTTTTCCCGTCTCTAAGAGTAATTTGCAACCATTTATCTTGCACGGAGCTAGTGACAAAAAACTCGTGACCTTCACTTAAAGAAAATAACACCACATTATCTTTACCGATTGCTGAATACACTTTTGCTTGTTCGGAGGTTATGACACCAATTTTGTGGTCTTGTAAATAATCTTTACCGGCCACCACAATCGAAAGTAACAAACAAAACAGTGTTATTTTTTGTACCCATATGCCCCACTCACTTCTTCTAATTAGTATCAACAGCACGGTGATAATCCAAAAAAGAAGTGACAAGGCCGAGACAAAATACAAGCTCTCCTTGCTATTTAAAAAAGTAGATAGGGTGATAAAGTCGCTCCAGGATTTCACCGGCTCCAACTTGTCAATGGTTTTACCCCTGGCGTATTCTAAATTAAACTTCACATCGGGATCGCGCGGTAGATGCTTTTGGGCCTGTAGGTAGTAAAAAATGGAGTGACCTAGCTGTTCATTGCGAAAATAGAAATTTCCAAGATTAAAGTAAAGTGTACCGGAGCTAAGTTCACCGCCCTTTGGCAGTACTTGCTTATAAGCCTTGATTGCTTCTTCGTAGCTGCTCTTATCGTATAGGGCATGGGCCTTTGTTAAGTGCTCTGTGATATTTGTTGCACAATGTGTATAGTTTGCGGTGATCACTAAAACTGTCACAGAGGCCAAAAAAGATATAAAGTATCTCATCACCTAATCTCCTTTTCAGCTCTTTTAATAAGCAGAGATAACTGCTCCTTCAAGGCATTGATAGTAACAGCATCAACTCCTCCCCCACTATAGGTTCCCATCTCGCAGGTGCGCAGGAAGTTTTTTACTTCTACGGTTAACTCCTGTGAGACATTTTTTAAACTTAGCCGTCTTTCGACATCAATGGGGGTTAAGGCCAGACCATCGATGTTTAATTTATCTCCCACGTATTGCCTTAGGGTGTTGGAGTATTTTTCTAACACTTTGGGGTCATCAGTTTTTAATCCTTTGGAGTTTTTTAGGTATTTTTTATAGGCAACACTGCGCCGCTGATGTCCGATATCATTTTTGAATCGCTGGTGTCTTTGCATGAGAACGAAAGTAATTAGATAAATTATTGGTATAAAAAAAACAGCGATTGCAAAGATTATTTTATCAACTAGCGTTACGCGATCGTTGGTTAGGTTGTAGACATCCCTCTTTATAGGCATCAGGTCTTGGCCCAACACTTTAATTTTTTTCTTTTTCCTCCTCGCACTCACATCAGTGCCTTTGACGTGGGCTATATCTTTGTCATCACTACTGGGGGAGACTTGAATTTGCAACGCTTGAGTGCTTACAACTTCATATTTTTTCGTTTGTGGATTGAAGTAGTGAAGTTTAATGGGGGCAATGGTGTTTAGCCCTTGAGTTTGTGGTACCAGGGCCATTTTGAAGACCTTGCGACCAAATATGCTGTCACCTTGGGCATGCAGAGTAAATTGTGGTTTGTCGGCATATACTTTAAAACCATCTAGGTTAATTTTTGGTAGTTTGACATCTCTAACATTTCCTTTGCCGGTAACCTCTAAGGTTAAAGTGGTCGACTCGCCAACGGTTGCAATATTTTTACTCAAACTGCCTTTGATTTTGTAAAGGCCAACTCCGTTTGAGAAGTTGGGTGGTTTGCCTTCAGTGGGTAGGGGTAAAACTGTCATCTTAATCGGTTGAGAAGTTAAGCGGATTCTTTTGGTCCGCACAATATTGCCCAAAAACGAATCTAAAAAGAAGTTGCCCCTCCTTCTTCTTCTTTTTTCTGATACGGGGACGTTTGTAATAAGTGAAGCCTTGCCGATAGTCAACTCTCCAGCAGCGTTGGGAAAAAGTGCTTTTTTAAATTCGGTTACTTCATAGAGTTGTCCATTGATTCTCTTAGTACGCTCTTTAGTATTGCCAAGATCCTCTTTCCAAAACCCCTTAAAGTCAGGACTCTCTTCAAGGCCAGCTCCTTGAACATCTACCCTCGTAAAAAACTGAAAATGATATATAACTTGCTCACCCACATAAGGAGACTTGTTACTAACTGTGGTCATAATGAAATATTTTCTATTTTTATCAACAGTACCAGTGTTTCCGCTTCCGTTATCTACGTAGCCTTTACCCACTGAAATACTTAGCTTATTACTTGTGAGTTTTCTACCTCGATAATCTAGCGTCACAGGCCCAAGCTCAAACTTCCCCATTTTTTTGGGC
This sequence comes from Bacteriovoracaceae bacterium, assembly GCA_016784965.1. Taxonomy (GTDB): domain Bacteria; phylum Bdellovibrionota; class Bacteriovoracia; order Bacteriovoracales; family Bacteriovoracaceae; genus JADHTQ01. The sequence continues at coordinate 11,549 of JADHTQ010000019.1, forward strand.
ACAAGAGAGTAGGTAATCTGACGACTTACTTGTATATTAGTATTTACAATACTGATGCTGCTTGAGGAATTTGTTCCACGCATCTCAAAGTTCTCTATACCACTAATTTTTGGAGCATGGTTGGTATCCTTAATCCCCTGCAGAGTTATCACCAATCTCAATTCATCATCCATGGTAATAGTGGTTGAGTCTGTGGATATACTAATACCCACTGCACGGGCAGAAGACATAAAAAGCATCACTATTGTAAAATATATTATCTTTTTCATTGTCACCTTATTTACCAATCCTTCTCGACTCTACGGGGTCCTCCCCCTTGTTGCATCTGCCTTCTTAGATGTTTCTTGCGATCTTCATCCAAGGTGTCAAGCCACCTTTGGGCCTCTTCCTTGCTCATTTTATGGGCCTTTTTCTCGCCTTGCTTTTTTTGATCTTTGTCTTCCTCTTTGCTTTTTTGCTGACCCTGTTTGGCAGATCCCCCCTCTTGTTTTTTGTCTTTATCTTTTTGTTTGCCTTTATCTCCCTCTTTATCCTTATCCCCTTGTTTTTTGTCCTGTTTATCATCGGGTTTTGGCTTTTGCCCCTGCTGCTTTTGTCCCTGTTGCTGCTGCTGTTGTTGTTGATTTGGATCTTGTTGCTGCTGCTGTTGATTTGGATCTTGCTGTTGGTTTTGCTGATTTTGCTGCTTCTGTTTTTGCTGCCTCTTTTTATTCTCCTCAATTCTTCTTTTAATCTCTTCGCGTACAAACTCTAAGTTGTGCTGGGTATCTTCATCGGTAGGATCAAGATCCAAGGCCTTCTTATAAAAATCCACCGCCTCTTGTAATTTCCCCAAGCGATATGCCACATTTCCTAGATTATAGTAGGATTTTTGAGCGAGAGCATTGTCGCCTTTAAATGCCGTTTGTTGATAGGCCGTTTTGGCCTTATCATATTGCTTCATTTTATAATAGGTATTTGCCATATTGTACTGCAGGTCCAGGTTGCCTGGCTGCTCGATCTGCTCGTCGATGAAATCCTTTAGCGCATCTGAATAATTCTCTTTAGCGTACAGCTCCTCTGCCTCATTTTTGGCAAATGTTACAATGGGAAGTATTAAAATCAGAAGTAGTAGGGCAGTGGTGTGTTTTGATCTAAATAAAAACTTCCACCATCTTCTTTTTAATTTGTGTCTATTGCTTTTTTCACCGTAGAGTGCCTCAAAAATTAAAAGCATAATCGCTATAAACAAAGGCCACTGAAAGCGCATCTCAAATCGTTTTCTTCTGCCGCTTTTTAGTTCCTTGTCTTCTACATTTTTGGTGATATCTTCATAAATTTTTTCTAAATCCAAGTCTCCGGTAACTGAGCGAACGTAGCTGCCACCAGTGCCTAGAGCTATCTTTTGCAGTGTCTCTTCGTCCAGGTGGGTAATGATTACTTCGCCAGCTCTATTTTTTTTAAATCCACCTCCCTTTTTGAGTGGGATTGGGGCCCCACCCTCTTTTCCAATTCCGATGGTGTAAATTTTAACTCCTGCCTCTGCGGCAGCTTTGGCCGCCTCAACTGGCTTTTGGCCGTGATCTTCACCATCGGTAATCAAAATTAAAACTCGCGATTTTTTGTCATTTTGATCGAAGCTTTTAACCGCCATCTCAATTGCTTCCCCAATGGCCGTACCTGGAACGGGGATTAGGTCAGTTGACAAATCGTCTAAAAATATTTGAACAGCTCCATAGTCTAAAGTTAGCGGGCTTTGTAAAAAACTGCTTCCTGCAAAGGCGATCAGACCCACGCGATCTCCCTGCATAATATTTAAAAGATCCATGATCTCGCGCTTTGCTCGCTCTAGGCGGTTCGGGGATACATCTTGGGCCAACATACTGCCAGATACATCTAAGGCCACTAAAACATCAACCCCGCGCCGTTTTACCTCTTCCCAGTGAAATCCCCATTTGGGCCCAATTAACGATAAGATGGCAAAAAGGACACATAGAATTAAGGCAATTGACTTTACCTTCTGCCGGGCAAAAGAGACGTGTTGCAACAGACGCTCTTTAAGCTCAGCTCCCAGGAACTGGTCGATTAAAACTTGTTTTTTCTTATGGGCCCAGACATAGAAAATCACAAGAGCTGGGATTAACCATAATAACCATATAAATTGTAGATTCCCATATTTCATGGAAAAACTCTCCTGCTTCTTTTGCTTTAAGGAATTTTTCTAAGCCTAGTGTTGGCCAGTAAAATTTCTAACAGCAGTATCATTAATGCTGGTATCAAAAACCAATGAAACAATTCATTATATTGTGTATATTGCTTTACTTTAACCTCTCTAGTTTCAAGCTTATCAATCTCATCATAAATGCGGGCCAGCTCATCTTCATCGTTAGCGCGATAATATTTGCCACCGGTGATTGTGGCTACATTCGTCAGTGTTTTTTCATCTAAAATTACCCGGCGATAATTTAGGCGCCTTCCAAAAATGGTGTCTTCAAGAAATGGAGCTTGCCCCGAGGTGCCAACACCAATGGTGTAGATTTTAATTCCGTAGGTTTTGGCAATTTCAGCTGCCTTGGTGGGCAAAATCCTGCCGGCCGTATTTTCTCCATCTGTTAGTAAAATGATTATTTTAGACTTTGCTTTTAACTCTTTGATGCGGTTAACACTAACCCCAATCGCCGAACCAATGGCAGTGGCCATTCCGGCCATCCCAATTTCTAATTTAGTTAAAAAATCGACGACAATTCCATGATCTAAAGTTAGCGGACATTGGGTATATGCCTCTTCTCCAAATACCACTAGTCCCAAGCGGTCTGCAGGTCTTTTTTTAACAAATTGGGTAACAACTTTTTTAACAATGGTTAAGCGGTTCACTCGCTTTCCATCCATTTTAAAATCTAAGGCCTCCATACTACCCGAGGTATCAAGTGCCAAAACTATATCTATTCCTTCAGAGGAAACCTCGGAAAAAACCCTGCCCTTTTGAGGTCTGGCTATTGACATAATAAATAAAATGAGTGCTACGACTCTTAAAAAGGTTAGGATCATGCGGGGGTGAATTCCTGGGCCTTTAGTCACTTGTTTTAAGATGACCAAGCTGGAAAAGCGTATCCGCCCGCCGCTGCTGCTACTGAAAAACAAAATGGGGATTATAAAACCTAGCAATAAAAAAAACCAGGGATCTGCAAACCTCATCATATGACAGAATCCTCCTCAACTTGCTCATCTGGCTTTGTTAGTGCAACAAAATCAAAAGCTTGATCTAAAATATCATTACTTCTTTTTTGGGATATGGTCATGTCGGTAAACTTCACCAAATCGGTGTCTTTCATTATTTCTAAAAAGGATGCTTTTAAATCATCATTAATCTCATTAAAAGAGGTAAATTCAGACTTGATCTCTTCAAAGGTCATATCGGTAGCAGTAACCTTAAACATTCCTTCAAAATACTCCCTGATTATATCAGAAAGGGTAAAGTGAAAATACTTATCATCTCCGATGCTTAGTGGATCGTCTTCTTTAAGCTGGGTCAGCCTCTCTAAAGCAACCTCGTGTACAGGTCTTGGGGGTACTATTGTCTTTTTTGGTCTTCTTAAAAAATATATAAGCACTCCAAATGCCACCACAATCAAAAGACAGATTATCAGTGTTACAATTTCCCAAGTCTTCCATTTTTTGGGGATCTTGATCAACCCCTTAATATCGCGAATATCTTTTGATTTTTCTCCATCCTTTTGTAGAACACTTGTTACCTCTACAAAAATCTCGGAAGTCTTAATTGATTTTTCAGCGCCCTCTTGATCTTTATAGCGTATTTCAATTGCTGGTAAAATATATGATCCCGTTATATCAGCACGAAGTTTATACCATCTTTTGGAGACAATATAATCTTCATCCCTAACCGGTCCTTCCTCGCCAGAATCAATAACTCTAAACCCCTCAATGGCGCCCCCAATCTCGGGTAGGTCCAACTTTATTTCTTTTTTAACTTTAATCTCAACCGTAAAGGTTAGCTCGTCACTCGTGGTAATCTGGGCCTTATCGATACTACTAGTTGCGATTATTGGTGGAGCCTCTGCCTCATCTTCACTCAAGGCAAAGGGTGAAATAACTAAAAGTTGAATTATTAAAATTAATAGATAGTGCTTCATTTAACCTTATCCAAAAAAAGTTTTACATCTTCAGTTTTTACAATATCATCCATCAATTGTTTGTACTTATCCTGGGCCTTAAGGGTTTTATAATCTGATTCCACCCTGCTTTTTACTTGCTTGAAACTTGGCTCCACTCTTTGAAACAGCTCGTCTACAGAAAAAATATAGTAGTACCCTTGGCTTAAAAATGGCCCGGCCCACTTGCCCTGTTTGGTGTTTAAGATTTCATCAGTGACGTCTTTGACAAGACCCATAAATGGCTCACCTTTAAATACAAATTGTGGCGCCTTCCCACCTTGATCTTTTGTCGCCTCATCTAATGAGTATTTTTTAACAAGCTTTGCAAAATTAACTTTGTTCTTTAGTTGCTTTTTGATCTCATTTGCCTTTTTCTTACCCTTTACTTTTATCAAAGATACTTTGGCCCTCTCTTTGATCACGTAGCGCTGCTTATTGGCATCAAAGTAATTTTTAATATCAGATGCATCGGCAGTAATCTTGCTTTGCACCTGGGCTTCTATAATCTTGGCAATTAACAGCTGCTTTTCTACTTGGGCCAGCTGTTTGATTATTTTTGGGTCTTTTTGATATTGCAACCGATGGGCCTTTGCAAGCAGAAGCTCATCAGCGACAAATTTTTTGACGAAGTTTTTCTTTGCCTCTTGGTTTTCTCCAAATTGTTTCTTATAAGCATCGGGAAGCATATCAAATTCTTCATTTACTTGATGCAAATAAATGGGCCGCCCCTCAATATTGGCAACGACTTGACCACCTTGCTTGGCACTGCCTTTGTTTAAACTAGTGGTCTGTTTTAAAGAGTACTTGGCAGCACTAAATTTTTTCAGCTTCTCCAAAAGGGCCACAATGCGCTTATTGGCATCTGCTGTATATTTAGATGCACTATCGATTAACTCCACCTGATAGTACCACGAAAGTGCTTGCTCCAATTTACCGGCCTCTTCACTTAAAGAGGCAATACTAAAAGCAACCTTTGAATGGGTACTACTATCTACCTGGGCCTTTTGTAGGTAATCAATGTATTGATTAATGGCCTGCTCAGTTAGACCTGCTGCTTGCAATTTATTGCCCGCTTGTCTTAAATAACTAAATTCAACCAAACTGTCACTTGGTCCCTGTCCACTTTTAATGAAAATAAAAACCATTATAATTATGGCAGTTATTATTTGCGTCGCAAATAACACAAACATCCTTTTATCAAACAATGGTTTTTTTACAACTTGTCCTACCATGATTTAAACTACCTTCTTTTTTCGCGGGCCCTGAAAAATTCCACAATGGGCCTGACATAATTTCCTCCAGTATTAACTGAAATGTAATCTATCCCTATTGATTGAAAAAAATTCTTTTGATCTTTGATGGTTTTTTTTGCCTCCTTGGAGTAGTTTTTAAGCAGTCCCAAATTGGAAGTGTTGACTAAAATAAATTCACCGGTTTCGGCATCTTCAAGCTCAATATATCCGACATTGGGAAGCTTAAGCTCGCGGGGATCAACGACTGCAATTGCCGTTACATCATGTCTTCTAGATGTCACCTTCATCTGCTTTTCATGGCCGCTGCCTTGGAAGTCCGAAATTAAAAAGGTAATCGCCCGATGTTTTATCACCCGATTTAAAAATTCTAAGGGCACATTTAAGTCCGTATTTCTGGCCTTTGATTTATAGGTCAAAATCTCTCTGATCAGACGCCAAACATGTCCTCGCCCCTTCTTGGGAGGTATGTAGTGCTCGACGTGATCAGAAAAAATAATCAAACCGACCTTATCATTATTTCGAAGGGCCAAGTAAGCAAGTAGGGCGGCGATCTCTGCTGAAATCTCATTTTTAAATTTGGAGACCGTTCCAAAGTGAGATGAGGCCGAAACGTCGACCATAAACATTACAGTCAATTCACGCTCATCTTTAAATATTTTTACATAAGGAGCATTTGCCCTGGCGGTTACGTTCCAGTCGATGCTTCTTATATCATCTCCCGGTGTGTACTCCCGTACTTCATCAAACTCCATACCTCGCCCCTTAAAGGCAGAGGCATACTCCCCGGCAAAGGTATTATTGACCAGGTGTTTTGCGCGGATCTGAATACCTTTTATCTGGGCAACCAGCTCTTCGTCTAACAAATTAGCAGTTTTTTTATCAGTAGTATCTGACACTTCTTACTCCTGCCTATACCTATGGAACATCAACTTTATCAAAAATCTTAATCAAAATATCATCAGATGTAAGATCTTGTGCTTCCGCTTCATAAGTAACAATCACTCTGTGTCTCATAACATCTGCACCAATGGATTTGATATCTTGAGGGGTCACATAACCTCGGCCTTGCAAAAAGGCATAGGACTTAGCTGCTTTGATCAAATTAATTGAGGCCCTGGGAGATGCACCATACTCAATAAAAGGAGTCAGATCTTTCATTCCAAATGCCTCTGGATCTCTAGTGGCAAATACCAAGTTTGCGACATAATCGTAGAGTTTTTCATCGACAAAAATCTGGTCGACTAATTTGCGCAGCTCTAAGATCTTTGCAGGTCGCAAGACTTTATTAATAGTCGCAATCACTGCCCCACTCATGCGCTTCATTATTTCAATCTCTTCATTTTTATTTGGATAGCCAATTGAGATTTTTAACATAAATCTATCAATTTGTGCCTCTGGCAGAGGATACGTCCCCTCCTGCTCAATGGGATTTTGGGTGGCCATAACCAAAAAAGGTGCTGGCAGCTCAAAAGTTTCAGGCCCAATTGTCACCTGTTTTTCCTGCATAGACTCAAGCAGGGCACTTTGTACTTTAGCAGGCGCTCTATTGATCTCATCAGCTAAAATAACATTGGCAAAAATTGGTCCTTTTTTAACGCTAAAGGTTCCCTCTTTTTGCGAGTAGATCTGAGTACCAATTAAATCTGCCGGCAGAAGATCTGGTGTAAACTGGATTCTACTAAAATCAGCACTAATTGCATCAGACAGCGCTTTTATGGCAGTGGTTTTAGCTAGTCCCGGAACCCCCTCAAGAAGTACATGTCCATCGGACAAAATTCCAATCAGTAACTTGTCAATTACATTGCGCTGACCAACCATCACCTTGCTTATCTCTTCAACCACGTGAGTCATAAGCGGAAATTCCTTATCAACCCTTTCAGTGACTTGTTGTACAGTTAAATTCATTTCTCAATCCTCCAATTCGTCTTCTTCATCATCATATATTCCCAGTTTTTTCACATTCTTTTCATAGTAACTAATCTCTTCACTGCTGATGCGGTGACCTGCATACCTAGTTTGCTCAATTGCTCTTGTCACCTTATCCTGCTCTTGCTCATCAAGTTCTTTGTCTTTGATAATCTTCAAATACAACTCGAGCAACTTGACCTCATATTGATTGCCTTTTGAATTCATTTTACTAGCAAACACCCATTGAATTTCACTGCTAAAGTCATGGTTTTGACTTGCATTCTCCTTTAAAGCATTATTCCTTTTTTTTGCCCTTTTGTAAAAAACGGCTCCACCCACTATTAAAAGGACCATTAGGGCCCCAGCAGGCAAAATAACAGTGTATAAATAGGCAAAAACAAGGCCCTTTTCCACAGTAATTTTAACTACAGAGGCCCTGGAAAATTGCTCCGCTCCACCACTTCTGGATTTATAAGAAAGCTCCACGGGACCCAAACTATATTCACCACTTTTTTCAATAGTCAATGGAAACTTATAGCGCAAAGTGGCCTTTAAAATATTGCTGCTAGTTGAAGAAGATACTAATCCCAAACTTACCCCGTCTGGCAAAATCAACTTGGGGGTTTTAAGCACATACTGCCTGGCATCTCCCTCCCAGGATACGAGCACCTCAAGTGGAACCACTTCGCCGACAGTAAACAAATCTTTTTGCAAGTGAATCTCCACTTTGGGCGGCACCAAGTCCTTGGGAATATCAACGGCACCACCGCCTTGGCCACTTACCTGCCCCTTGGGTAGATCTTTGACCTCATTATATGTAATTAGTTTTTTAAGATTTTTTAAAACCACAGAAGATTCCCAATTGGCCGCTCCCCGAAAGAGTCCAACAAGCTTCCAATCTGGAGAAATCACATACATACTGGGAACAGAAGATGCCCTATATTTAGAGGCAACTACATTTTGATCGTCCAGCAAAATGGGAAATGTCAATCCGCCTCTTCTTACAAACTTTTTAACCCCCGCTTTGCCACTAGTATCAATCGACACTCCCAAAACGGCAAAGTTTTCATCCTTAAACTCTTGATATAGCCCCTCCAGAGACGGCATTTCCGTGCGACAGGGACCACACCAAGTGGCCCAGAAAGTGATAAAAATCCATTTTCCTCTGTAACTCTCTAAAGATACGTCAGCTCCATCGAGGTCTTTTAGTTCAAAATTAATAACTGGGGAGGTAAATACTGAAAATCCCATCTGCCGAAGAAGCTCAATGGGTGGCCCACTGGCGTGAAGGCGCACCGTTAACGCTGTAAGTAACAGCGTAATAAATATCATTTTAAACGCTATCTGTTTAGCTAACACCTTGCGCCACCTGTTCTGTCTTGCCTGTTGCGAAAAAATACTTCACGCACCTTAAACAATGGAATATTATATTCATATGAATCGATTCTGCAATACTTCAAGCAGAAAAAATTTAACTTAAGGAAGAGGCAGTGGGAAAGATTAAACTGAAGCAACTAGAGGGGGTGTCGCCATTTCGAAAGGTGGCAATGGGTACATGGTCAACTGCAAAAGACCCCTCTGTGTACGGCATTATAGAAGTTGACGTCGAGCCGACATTGGCCGCCATGGAGCAATATTCCAAAACACACAGTACAAAAATCACACTCAACCATGTAATCGGCAAAGCAACAGCATATTGTTTAAATAGAAGGCCAGAGCTAAACGGCATGATTAGAGGTAGTAAAATCTATCTTCGCCAGAGCGTCAAACTGAACTATCTGGTCAACATTCCAGGAGATGGCAGCAAAGATGATAAGGTAAAAAAAGCAACACTATCAAATTGCTCCATAGACTTTGCAGAAAGAAAGTCGATTCTTGAAATTGCCAATGAGATGAAAGAAAAAGTTGAAAGGGTAAAAACCAAGCAAGACGACGAACTGGCCAAAAACTTGAATGCATTTGCCCTCATGCCTTGGTGGATGTCAAAGCATTATCTAAACCTAGCATCCTTTTTAATCTATGGACTAAACTTAGACTTAAGCTTTCTAGGAATTCCCAGTGATCCATTTGGTTCTGTTATGATAACTAACATCGGAAGCCTTGGCATTGATAAAGCTTGGGCACCAATCGTGCCATACTCTAGAGTTCCACTGCTTTTAACCGTTGGCGCAATTTCCAAAAGACCCTGGATTATCGACGATCAAATTGTGATCAGAAAAATACTCCCCATCTGTATTACCTACGACCATCGCTTTGTCGACGGTGTACATGCGGCCCAAATGTTCAAAGACTGCAAACAATGTTTTGCAGAACCTGATAAATATATTTTCCCTTCGGAGTCCCCCAATGAATGATGTTTCTGAACAACTTACCCTGCGAGATGGTACCAATCTCTACGTAAAAAAGAGGTACACAAAAGAAAAAACAAATAAATGGCTAATTTGTACCCACGGAGTAGGAGAACACTGTGATCGGCATCAGTACCTCAATGAACTCTTTGACCAAAAGTACAATATTTTACAGTACGACTTAAGGGGACATGGCAGAAGTGAAGGTAAAAGAGCATACATAGAAGACTTTTACACTTTCATGCAAGATTTATCAGAAGTTGTAAATCATGTTAAAAATACCTATGAAGGATCAGAGTACTGTCTTTTTGCCCACTCTATGGGAGCTCTCATTAACTCTGGATATTTACAAAAGTTTGTAGACAGTGAATACTACCCCAAAAAAGTTTTTCTTTCAGCTCCGCCCATAGGTCTTCCTGGATTGTTAGGAGATGTTTATAATGTACTCCCAACCAGTGTTGTAAATGCTCTGGGATCTATGCCCGTAACAGTTGCACTAAAAGGCCTTGCGGACATAAACTATTTATCCCACAATGAATCCGTTAAGATTGACTACAATCAAGATGAGCTAACCATCTTAAAACTTCATACCAAATTAGTACTACAACTTCTAAAAGCATCAAGAGAAGTATTTTTGCACCCTCTCAACCTTAAGTGCCCCTCCTATTGCGCCATCGGTAGCGAAGATGGCATTGTAGGATTTAACTATGTCAAAAACTACTTTGAAACAGTTGAGCGCCAAACTAACTTTAAAGTCATCGAGGGCGGCTACCACGAACTTCACAACGAAATCGAGCTATATAAAAAACCATACTTTGCTTATTTAACCGAATCATTGACCCTTTAACAAAGGATCTGATACTGCACATATTTAACCTACTGCTTCTACCTATTACCTTCATCCTTATCTCGTGTCCTTATTCACAGGGGCCAGTGGTCTACGATCAAAAAACTTCCATTTTAATGAAGGGAATCAATCGCTACCCACTCGACGAAAATACCGATAAGTTCATGCAATGTATAAATCAGCCCATCATGACACCTTTAAAAGTAACTTCCAACTTGGACGACTTGAGTGATGCCCTCGGCTGCACTAAAGACTGCCCCAGCAACTCCAGCATACTAGATAATACACCCCCCAAGCAAAATTACTTGGCCTTTTCTAACCTGACCTCCTGGGGAATTGGTCGCTGCAGAGGCCACAGCATTGTTACCCAACAATTTAATGCCCTGGCCATTTGGGACAAAGAAGGCAAACATGCCTCTGACTGTGGTCCACTCAATATGAGTAAAATTTGTAAGGCCTATTATAAACAAATAATTAAAGACATTATTAAATTTAAAGTTGCCTCCATCCCGGGCTTTAAAAACCTATATGAATTTAGCTCACACCCAGACATTGCTCCCATGCTCAAAGACCACGTAAAAGCTGTACCACATACGTACTACAGCAACGGTGGATACCTATCAACACGAACCGGTAATAACCACTTGGATATTTTTTTAGAACTAAAACATCGAATTAAAAATTCCCAAGAACCCTCTATCGCCATCAAAAGCAGTGAAATCTCAGACCACGCCATCACCGCTTACGACATCAAAAGCATTGGCGACAAAGACTACATCTGCATCAGAGACCCCAACGTCATGCCCTCACCGCGAGGAACTGATATCGCTTGTGATACTTACTTGCACTACGAAAACGGAAAGGTACTCTACAAAACAAGTGTTCCAAAAGGCGAACATAAACTGACAAAATTGATCTTGGCACAAGAAGAAGATTGGCGCACAGTAAAATATGTCGATGCCAGAAGAAAATACTGTATCGAAGAAAAACAAAAGGGCAACGAGTGCCCCTTTAGTGTCCTGTAATTTACTTCTTAATGTCTGTTAGAAATTAACTCTTCAAAAAACAGCACTTTTTATACTTTTTACCGCTACCACACAAGCAAGGATCATTTCGCCCAATCTTTTGTGTCGTACGCCTAAACCCCTGGTTTAGATTCTGCCCCTCTAAAAAGTACCAAACTCCATCTGTCTTTTTAAACGTACTCAACTCGTGATGCTGTTTATCAGCCCCGTCCATAGAATAACTAGCAACAAATTCAACTGTCCCCTCTTCCTCTTCGCCCAGGCCACCAGAAGTTTTAACAATTTCCAGACCCTGCCAAGTAGAATTAGCCGACCACTCCCGAACTCCCTTTTCATCAAATTCAGATAATTTATCGGGGTGATAACTCTTTTTTATGAAATCGACTTCTCCGTTGGCATAAGCTGAATATCTTGCACGCATCACAGTTTCAGGTGAAGGGGCCAAACGTTCTCCACTGATATAGGGGCCACAACAATTGTTATAATCTGCTCCACCGCAGGGACATTTTTTCATTTTTTGTTTACCGCCTGTTTTAAAAAAACTGTTTACTGTTACTGTTACTGTTTACGTTAACTGTTCACGTAACCTGTTCACGTAATCTGTTCACGTTAACAGTTTTCAGTTTACCGTTTTCAGTTTACCGTTTTCAGTTTACCGTTTTACCGGAGACACTTTCTTTTAACATAGACTTTTTCTGGTGGAAATACAAGACCTGCACAACCATCTTTTGGATCTTTATAGACTACAAAATTTATTATATCGAAGTGCTCTTTTTTACCTTCTTCTAACTTAAATTTCACCCCATAAAGTTGTGACCTTATACTGAGTAAGGCGATATCACCAACAAGCTCCACCTTGACATCATCTTTCACCACTACATTAACAGGACGGGGGTTTTCATTAGAAGGATCGGGCCTTGCCACCACATATTTGAAATCACTCTGGGTCAAACACTTTGACTTAGGCGTTATAGATGCTCCTGACAATCCAAATACAATTAGCTCCTTGGCAATTTTTTGTAAATTGATATCCTTTACATTTTTAATTTTTGGACACTCAAATTTGGCTGCCACATTAAATGAGACAAAAAGTATCAAAACCATTAATTTAATTTTCATTTATATTCCGTTTTAAATTTTGCTTCTATACAGTTCTCAATGCACTCTTCGCCCAACAACTTAGGTTCCTTGCCCGGGGCATACCTACAGTCTTTATCACCTGAATTATGTCTCATGACTGCAAACTTGACTGTAGAGGCCCTACCCGCCTCTGGCATCTGTGTTGGCAACTCACCATCTTTTCGCAAAAGAGCAAGGTTTCCTACATTGAGACCTTTAAACTTCTTTTGTTTTTCTAGTTCACCAATTTGTTTTACGGCCTTATTATATAAAACCCCAAGGTTTTGCCCTTCATCATCTGGTGCCGCACATGCCTCTAATGCTAAAACATAGAGAGCATTAAACATATAACTACTTCCATTTTTGTAGTTAAACTTCAGCTGAGAAAAGCCAATTTCTTTTATCGATCCACTTTGAAGTATATTAAACTCAATATCTTTTTTATTCAACACGCGTTTTTTAGGATCATCACTCATTGCCCTACATCTTTTTATCCCCAAGGGATCAAAGCCAATTGGCTCAGGATGCTTGGGCATATTACCAATCATGAAAGTGTGATGCCCACGCATTGAGATAACATCACCGGGTTCTATACTTTTATCCGCAGAAAATCGCACACTATTTAAGCACCTCTTATCCTTTACTGCCACTGCCTCATTAATCAATTGTCCAGTACTTAAATCTCTATTTTTCTTACCCGCAACTTCCAACCTCAATCCTGCTGCCTTTAGTGCACTCGACATGGCTCCAGAACAATCCACGGCCCTAACTGGTTTTGAATAACAACTAATCCCAGAGTTTCCAGTAGGATGTTTATCAGCACACAAATAGCTACCTTGCTGGCTCCTTTGAGGATTTATCCTATTGCCCCTAACTTGCAATTTAGAACCATAACCAAAAACGACGGGCTGCTTTTTGACCTTATTACATTTTGGTCCTTTAGGATTATCCGGCCTATCTTTAAGATATGGGTGGTGCTGAATATATGCGGCAACATCTGTCACCTCGCGTACTTTAACTTTGCTAGCATCTCCTCGCCCCTTGCGAGCAACCTCATGGACATACAAGCCAGGATGTTTTGTTGAGGTAACATCACCTTTATTACATTTCCCATTTGTGGGTACATAGTACTGTTTATTTTTCACATCGCTCTTTTTATAGCACCTCTTCTCCCCTGATGACAGCTCATCAATATCCGCCCTATCCAATGTTCTATCTAGCACAGCACAACTTTGATATAAGGTCGCCATAAGTTTTTTGGCCCCTTTAAGCGCAGGCGAATCTTCCTTTATTTCTAGTGCAACTTCGGGAGGTGGTGGTGCTGACTCTCCAGGAGGGCAGTCGGAACTTGGCTCCTTTAATGGTTGTGTGGCTACTGCGACTTGTTCTGTTACACATCCTAATGCCGCAGCAACTTCTTCTGGTGTATCTGCAGTACACTGTGGCTCCTCATCTACAACAGGTGCCCGGTTACCTTCTTCCATAGGTGCAGTGATTGCAACCTCGACTTCTGGTTCAGGCTCCGCAACTTGCTCTGGCTCAGGCTCCGCAACTTGTTCTGGTTCAGGCTCCGCAACCTGTTCTGGCTCAGGCTCCGCAACTTGCTCTGGCTCAGGCTCCGCAACCTGTTCTGGCTCAGGCTCCGCAACTTGCTCTGGCTCAGGCTCCGCAACTTGTTCTGGTTCAGGCTCCGCAACTTGTTCTGGTTCAGTAACCACATCGCTAGACTCTGTAAAATCATCATCTATAACGCCTTCTTCATCTTCATCCGATTCAAAGTCTGGCTCTGGTTCAGGTATTTGTTCAGGATCTGGTTCAGACACTGCTGGTTCCCGAAACTCATTATATCCCTCACCCTCAAGATCCCACTCATCCACAACTACAGGTTCTAAGACTGGCGGTGAAAAAATATCTGGTGCAGTAGGTGTTACTGAAATAACTGGTCCCGGAGTAACTGGAGGTGGTGCAGTGTTATTTCCTGAATCTTCCTCCCAGACATTAAAACCCGATCCTCCCGATGGACCAAGTGTTGGCGCCTGAGTATCTGGTCTATCTGAGACGTATTCGTTATCTCTAAATACTACGTGTCCACCAACTCTCCCACGATAATAACGTCTTCTTCTGCGCCTTCTACTAGGCCCTCGTCTTCTTCTATGGCGCCTATAATCGCCATAATAATCACGACGTCCGCGTCGATAACCCTGACCTCTGCCATGCCCCCCATGCCCCCTCGATGCAAACATACTTGCAATAGAAGCAGCTGCCCCCATACCTAAACCCATCATCGGCATCGCCATATTCCCTCTGAAGGAATAATTGTTCATCATCTGTGGGTAACATGGAGCCTGCGGCCTTGGCATATATGACATGGGTCTCATTTGGTAATTTGGCATGGCCCTAAAGCCGGGAGAATAGTTTTGAAATGAAAACTGCGGACCCGTTGGCCTGTAACCACCATAGTAAGGATTGCGGTTGACTGGATTAAAATAATTTGGCCTCACGGTAACCGGATTTATGTAGCGCACGGGTGGCATCATACCACTGTAACCCATATTAAATGACGCCTGCATCGGCATGCAATTGGCATAAAGGTGGCCCGTAAAAGCAAAATAAAATATTATGCAAAGTAATCTCTTCATATCCTCATTAATGATGTTAGCACGAACAAATTTGTAAAATATAGGGAGCAATTATTACTTAGTGATATGCAGAGTCTCCCACCTTTCGACCCAGTGCACCACCCGTCAATAACTTACATTATATTCTCACTATAGTAATTGTCTCTCAACTGTAAGTTTTTATTAGTTTCCATAGTTGACATCTTCTGTCAAAAACAAGAAAATCAAATAAAATTAGGTATTTCTGTTGCGACAACCGGAGTCAATGTGTATAAAGCTATGATATTCATCTTTCTCATGGGCGGATGCACAACTGTAAACTATCAATCCAATAATACAATCCCTGTTTATATTTCTGGAAAAAAAGATTTTGTTAAAAAGGTCACCGTACACGGAACCCTAGATTACTACCTATGGGGCATGATACCTGACTCACACACTGTAAAAATCGACAAAGAGCTGCTGACCAATGGCCTAAAGTCAGCAAGCCAAATTGTTGTCGAAGAATATCAATCTATGAAAAATTTTTTAATCAGCATATTAATGTTCGGTGTTTATATGCCAATGAATTATAAAATCTCAGCAAGAGGAATCGGAGCAGCTTATTAAAGCAAACGTTGCACTTTTATGTTCATCAGTTCTATTTTGCTCATGTGCCCAGCACATTGCCATAACTTCTTTTGGTTGTATAAACAATGGTCAATGGTCTAACCCTGACCACTTAGAATCTCCCACCGCTACCGCTAGTAACGCCAAAAAATTTTCCTTTACTAAAGAGGTCGTCAGTACTTCATTTTTCAAAACAAAAGTAAAATTACATACCATTTTTAATGAACAAAAAATACCCTGTAAAGCTTTGAAAACTATAACCGTACAAATGAAAAATACTAACCTTAATGTCATCGAAAGTATGCTTCCATTTTATTCCTCCAAAAGTTTAACTTTTTCTGGAACCATGATCGATGCATACGGTTTTTCCATCAAGGATGATGTAGCGACTAATTCCAAGGATGGTACCTAGTCTAATTAATTCATGATGAGTTAATTAAGGCCAGGACGGCCTTTTTTTTACAAACTAACTGCTCTACCTAAAGGAAGGAGTAATTCTTATGAACAAGAATGATACTGATGTACCACTTCACGAATCCGATACTTTCGATCAAGTCGTCAAAAACATCAAGAGCAAAATTTCATACAATCAAAAAATCAGAGGCTTTTGCTACAAAACAGTAACCTCTCCGGCCATAAGTGACCGGCTACAATTTGAGGAAGTAGAAGATCTATTTTTTGAAGAACTAATGCAAACAGCAGAATTAAACTGCGACGCAATCGGCGAAAAAGAATTCCAAAAACTACTAAACTACGGACTTCGTGCCCTCGACGACAGCTCCATGATGGAAAACGAATCAACCAAGAAAACCAAAAAAACTACCAAAAGCAAAAAGCCCAAAGTAGAGGAAGAAGAATACATTGAAGTAGAAGGAGAAGAAGTGACAGAAGAAGAAGAAGAAACCGAAGAAGAGGGAGGCGAAACAGCTTACGACTCCTTTTTCGAACTAATAACAGAAGTTATAACCGAAGTACAAGCCAACCCCACCTGCGAAGAAGATTACATTTACCAACGAATCAAAAATGGGATGGTAACTCGAGGACTAGAAGTAAATTTCAATTACTAACCTCAAACAACACCAATAACAGTCCACTTTCAACAGTTAACCTGCAACTCCTAACTTTGAACCTCTGACTTTGAACCGTTTACTTAAACTGTTAACCTGAAACTCCAAACTTTAACTGTTACCCATGTCTCCAGAATAAAATGTAACCCATGTCTCGGGTTGCACACAATAAACTGAATTCTTTTCAGTTCCTGTTCCTGTTCCTGTTCCTGTTCCTGTTTCAGGTGATCAGGTTTGAAGTGATCATGTTTGAGGTGATCATGTTAGAGGTGATCAGGTTTGATGTGTGAAGTTAGCAGTTTGGTGTTTGAGGTTATAGGAGAGAAAGTTGTACTTCCTTTATAGCTGTCTTTTTATAATTCTGTTTTCGTTTGTAGCTATAGGGGGCTTTGCCGAGAAGGACTACATCCTCGAACTTCTTCAATGAAGTACCGACACCAATTCTGTTGAGTATCATCCTAGGGATTGACTTACCATCACTCAAGGAACAAAAACGACAATGAAAGGGATTAATGCCCTTTATCTGGTTTGCAACATAATAAATTGCACGTCTAATTTCTTGAGCAGTAATTTTCACACTACTATAAAATCGATCTGCCCAAAACCTTCCTTTCCTCTTAAATCTTTTATTAAAATCTCGTGCCATCATCGAAGAAATATACCCGATAGAAAGCGACAGGTTTTTCTCAATGGGAGTTATAATTAAAAGGTGTATATGCGACTTATGCACGAAGTATTGGGCGACTGTTACACAATACTTTTTCTCAACAACCCCAACAAGCTTTTTAAACAATTTTACACAATGGCCACTTTGCAGTGAAAACTTAATATCCGTTTTCAAAATACAATGAATGGGAGTCTCTTTTAATACATTTCTTCGAATATGTTTAATCATGGGGCTTTATAACATACCCCAGAGCAACTATCAAATGTAAGAAAACCCTAAAGCTAATGCAACCCCCCTCTATATCGCCATCCTGGGCCCTGCCTGACACCCTCAATCTCCTCCTGTCCGCTCTACCCAACATTTTTTTCAAAATAGGTCAACAACGGGCCTTGTGGCCCTTCTTAAGAGATTAAAATAAATCATAAAAAAAATATTACACCGCCCCTCTAACAGGGGCGGCACAGTTTAAAAATGCAAGCACCAACATAACTTGCAAGCTGAATTAACTCTGGATTGGTATTACTAGAAAGATCCAAGATAGCCTGACATTCACGCAACGAACCCAAGCTAATAGAATAAAACTTCCTTTTATCATTCAAAGTCATCTTCCCAGACCCCTCCGCCAAATTCAGACACACGGATGAACTTGCCCTATTCATCTGCTCCTTCAAATGCCTCGGAAGCGATAACCTCTGCGCCCGATGATAAAATTTAACTGAAAGTTGATAAGTCCTAAATTTCTCCAACATACTAGCTCTCCTCGGTTGGCAATTAATGGGGATTCGCGCGCATGGGGCCCCATTACTTGCCAACCGAGGAGAGCGGTCTAGAAACCAAAAACCACACAAACTAAAACCCACCCCTAAAACCTGATCACTTCAAACCCGAAAACCTCAACCTGATCACCCAAACATGATCACCCAAACCTGATCACACCAAACCTGATCACCAGAAACAGAACCAAAAGAAAGTTGAATCTCCTAATTAATATATAGATATGACTTCCCGACCAGTCGCAGCAAAAAACATGCCTCTTTTTAAAAAAAATGCGTGTAGCAATACTCCAATCGGGATATAATATTCTAATAATCATTAACTCTACCCCAAATCTACCGGAGACGATATGAAGATAATTTTACGTGTACTGCTCTTATGCATAACCTTGTTTCCTTTGTTGTCTTTACAAGCAACTGCTAAAACGAAAACTCAAACTAAAGTTAAAACCAAAACAAAGGTTAAAGCCAAAACTAAAACCAAAACTAAAACTAAGGTCAAAGCAAAAACTAAAGCTAAGATGAAAACCAAAGCCGAAAATAGTAAAAAATTCAAATATTTTGCAGAACCTTACCTTGGTATTGGTCTGGGATCTTTTGATCAGGATCTTGCGATTGAAGGTACTAATGACCAAGGAGTAACACTTGCGCAAACTGGCTCCGAAGGGGGGGTTGTATTAGGACTAATAGCGGGAACATACCTCGCTGTAAAATACGATCGCTATAGTGTTTTTTTAGATTTAAGGTTAGAGTCTGCAAATTACGAAGTTATGTCTGTATATACGGATGACTCTACCATCGATGGCCTTTCTATTGCCACAGCTATCAATTTTGCATTCAACCTGAGTGAATCATTTAGAGCTTCAGTTGGGTATAACTTTTGGGATTACTTAAACTTATCTTACAAGAACGTTTCAAACAAATACTACGGCTCTGGTTTTAAAGGATCTGTGAGTTACCAATTTAGCAGTGGATACGCATTAAACATTGAGTATTCGGAACATAAATATGACGAAAGAGATGGCCGCGATTTGCCAACAAGTTACTCTTCTGGACAGTTAAATATCGATGAAGGGCCAATGGATGTTAGCGAGTTATATATCTTTGTAAGTGTTCCGATAAATTTTTAGTTTTTTAAATTTAATAACTTTAACTTAAAAAGAGGAAGGTCCTAAATGAATAATAAATATCACACAAATTTTTTACTATTCTTATTATTTTTTCTCTCTGCTTGTTCTATGCTTCCGTCCAAAGAAGAAATGGAAAAACAGTTAGTTAATTTTAAGCTTCCAAGCAAACCCAAAAAAAATAAATCCATGATTTATGTTGTTAGACCTAGCGCTCTTGGAGGGTTGATACGCTTCAACGTTTTTTTGGATAATAAAAAGGACAGTTCCGAAAAGGGGTGGAATCGATCCATGCAACATATTTATTTTTCAGTAACTCCTGGAAAACATAAAATTTATTCAAAAGCAGAAAACTGGGCCGAAATTGATATTGAAGTTGCTAAGGGTCAAACCAAGTTTATCAAGCAAAACACAGAATTTGGAATTATTATGGCCCGCAATTCATTGGAACACTTAGATGAACTTAATGGAAAATATTATGTTAAAAACACAAGCCAAGGAGAAATTCTAACAAAAAAATGATTTTCAAAACCCGACCACACCAAACCTGATCACATCAAACCTGATCACCTCAAACAGGAACAGAAACATGCAACAAAAAACAAAAAAATAAAAAAGAAGTACTACCAGAAAACACTACAAGAAACCAGTACCCGAAACCAGTACCATAAACCAGTACCGCCCCCCCCTAAAGACTATCAATCAAACTAGCAAAAAAATTATCTTTATACTCCTCAGCCTCTTCCTCACTCAAATGCCCAAAAGTAGTCCTATCCTGCTCAACAAATAACTTACTATCCTTCAAACTATGCAAAAACCGCGACCGATGCCGAGGAACTTTCTTCCCATACATCGTCCTCTCCTTACAATATGTCATAATCAACTCTTCCCGCGCACGAGTCATACCGACATAACACAACCGCCGCTCCTCACTAATATCTTCCCCTTGCTCAATCGTTCTCTTATGGGGCAAACTCTCCTCTTCAACACCAATCAAAAAAACCGTATTAAACTCCAGCCCCTTAGAAGAATGCAAAGTCATCAGCGAAACTTCATTTTTAGAATTAACCCCTTCACCATCTCCAGCACCATCACCAGCACCATCGTCATCACCATCATCATTACTATCCTGAGAATCCTGCAGCAACAACTTTTCCACAAAGTTCTTAAGTGACGTCTCCTCCTTCATATAATTTTGAAAACGAGTAGCGGCCTCCAAAAAATTGTAAACATCACCCTTTCTCCCCTCAATTTGTTTGGGCGTATCACTGTATTCTTTTTCAATGTATTTGAGGTAGTCAATCTGCTCAATCAGTGCCCCGATAGCTTCGCGAAGAGACATCATTTTAAAATTCTTAGAATTTACACTAATAATCTCAACAAAACTGCTAATCAAGTTGGCCCGAGAACCCGCAACCTGAGGGAAATTTTGCATAGTTTTAAATAAAGTCATTCCCTCACTTTTGGATTTATCCAAAAATTTATTTAAAGTCGTCTTGCCGATTCCTCGATTGGGAACGTTGATAATCCGCCGCAAGGCCACTTCATTTCGGGGATTTAAAATCAAAGATAGATAGGAAATCAAGTCTTTGATCTCTTTTTTATCATAAAATTTTTGGCCGCCAATGATTTTATAAGGAATCGAAGAAAGCCGCAAAGCATCTTCTAGTGGTGGTGTCTGGGTATTACTGCGATAGAGCATGGCCACATTGGACAGATGCACACCACTCATTTGCATCTTAGCAATTTCTTCAGCGACAACATCCGCCTCATGTTCCGTATCTCCCATCGCCCACAAGATCGGTAATTTATTGGATTTTTTTTGGGTCCACAAAGTCTTACTTGTCCTCTTTTTATTTTCCTTGATGACCGCATTTGCCAGATTTAAAATTGGAGCCGTCGATCTGTAGTTTTGCTCCAACTTAATGATAGTTGCCCCCTTAAATTGCCTTTCAAAACTTAAAATATTACCAATGTCCGCCCCTCTGAATGCATAAATCGACTGATCATCATCTCCCACCACACAGATATTATTATGAGTTGAAGTTAAAAACTGCACTAGTTGAAACTGTAAAGGATTCGTATCTTGGTATTCATCAATCATGATGTATTGAAAGCGCTTTGAATATTTTGTGGCAATTTGAGGATTCTTCTTTAAAATTTGAACCGCAAGCAAAATGATATCATTAAAATCAATAGCATTATAAAACTCTAAGTTCTCTTGATAGTAGCGGTAACAATACTCGGTTGCGTGGTCATAAGGATCTTCGGGGTCAAAATAAATAGAGTCTGCAAACTCGTTTTCACCAATTCCTAAGTTCTTTAGTTTTTCAATTTTAGAAATAACCGTTTTGCGATCAAAGCCCTTACCTGCATTAAAGTGCTTCAGCGCTCGCCTTAGTACTGACAACTGATCACTAGTATCAAAAATGGTAAAGTTTTTTCTGCGCCCAATGGAGTCGATATCCTGTCTTAAAATTTGGACACAAAGAGAATGAAAAGTACAAAGTGTTAAGTCTCGCCCAACCCGCCTACCCATCAAAGCATGCATCCGCTCTCTCATCTCTTTGGATGCTTTATTGGTAAAGCTCACTCCCAAAATCGAAGATGCAGGTATCCCTAAATTTCTAATCATGTGGGCCATGCGATAAATTATTGTTTTGGTTTTTCCACTGCCGGCTCCGGCAAGTATCAATAATGGGCCATCAATTTTTTTGGCCGCCAGGCGCTGCTGCGCATTCAACTCATCTAACATTATCATCTTGAATATTACTCCTACTTCTTGGCTAAACTACATCAAAATGGGCAAAGTGTGCAAGTATCGATTTGGACTTTGACGTTGTGCTTGCACAAGTTGATTTTTTCATATACATAACCTGCAAAAAGAAAAGTTTTGGGCACATGCCCAAACAGATGAAGGGGGAAAAATGAACAAATTACTTTTGAATATGGTCCTAATCGCTACCTTATCCATATTAGGTCAAAGCCCAGCCTTGGCATATCTTGTGGGCTCCACCAATGTTGATCGAATAGATTATAACGCAAACACTCACTTACTACTAATTGGTGATGCCGGGGAACTTGGAAGTCAATTCCTTGAAGCTGCAGCGAGTAAGGCTGGTCGCATCAATAAGGCATTTCCCAATCGCCAAATCATATTTATTCAAAGTGATGAAGAAAATGCAAAGTACTTTTTTCGCCTATTTAAGATAAAACTATTAAAGGAATACTCTGCTTCTTTAAACGGCAAGCGCCTCGTTAAAAGACTCGATACGTTCAAGAAGATTGATGCTATCGAGATGTTTACTCACAGCAATGCACACACCGGTGCTAGATTTGATAGATCTAGGGGCAAGGCCCGATTTAATTCTAAAACCCGTGGTGTTGAAAACCTAACCGATAATTTTACAAAAGATGCCTATGTCACTTTAAACGGTTGTAGTATGGGCTTTAACCAAGCTGCAAAGCTGTCTAGTATCTGGAAAATTCCAGTCAGAGGTGCATTTTCTTCCACTGACTTTCAACAGTTGCACGCAAATGGCAATTGGTACTTTAACAATCCTGGTCAATATCCAGCAGATGGTGGTTGGCGCAATACCAGAAGAAAAGCTATGCTCAGAATGAAACCCGACAATATGCCATATACTGGATCTTGGGGAACATTTAGTGCAGGACTGCCATTTTTTAAATTTTTATGTAATAACAATGGCGACACTTCGCGCTGTAAGAGAGCTATGGCACTTTCGATGTTCGGCTTTATGTCAAATGTCCCCCTCACTCTTAACAGCTCTTTTGAAGAATACAAGCAAGTAGTTAGAGATTTTTTATGTCCTATCAGTGCCCATAATGACATAAACAGCAAATGTATCCAGGAATTAATTGATGCTGAAACCACTGGAAACGAAGTGTATTCGCCCTTTAATGGCAAAATGTTAAATTGCAATATGAATAAGTGTCAATACCACTACAAATGTTCAGGGTTTTTGGGCAGGGGAAAATGCCAAGTATCGCAAACCGGCAATGCAGATAACAAAGCGTTAATTCAAGAGTACTTTCGCTATTTACAGGGTTTTGAGCTTCTATAAAAAACTAACTGCATTAAGACCTCCACTTACTCACATTACTCGTAATTGTTCAAATGAAATTACTTGATTTTACTCGCTTGCAACTATATTATTCGTGTACAAAATATTAATAATCCAAACATAACAGATGAGGATAAGTGTATGACAAATGAGGAAAATCTCAGTAAGTCGACCTTCGAATTATTGAAAAAGACAACTTCAGAATTACCAAGTGATGTCACCAAGGTAATAAAGGAGACCAAGGCTCGGGAAAACGATGGATCTACTGCTCAATATGCGATGGATATCATTCAAAAAAACCTTGATCTGGCCTCTAGGAACCAGCGACCAATCTGCCAGGATACCGGAACAGTATTGATTTATGTCGATCACCCAGTGGGTTTTTCTCAGAAAAAATTCACCCAAATTGCGGAAAAAGAAATCGTAAAAGCGACACAAGCAGGTTTTTTACGTCAAAATTCGGTGGACCCAATTACTGGACAAAACAAAGGCATGAACATCGGTCCGGGGCATCCGGCCATTCATTTCCACGAGCACGACAAAGATACCGTCACCATCAAGATGATGTTAAAAGGTGGTGGTTGTGAAAATGTAGGCGCCCAGTATGCTCTTCCCTACACCACACTAAACGCTGGCCGAGATCTAAGTGGTGTGCGCAAAGTAATCTTAGAAGCCGTTTTAAAGGCCCAAGGCAAAGGATGTAGTCCTGGTGTTTTAGGCGTTTGTATCGGCGGTGATCGCGGCTCTAGTTTTATGGAATCAAAAAATCAATTTTTGAGAAGACTAGATGATGTAAACGGCCATAAAGAGCTTAGAGACTTAGAAGAAGATATTCTTGAGTCTGCAAATAAGTTAGGGGTAGGACCTATGGGATTTAGTGGCAATACGACGCTACTTGGTTGCAAAATTGGAATGTTAAATAGGTTGCCAGCTAGCTATTATGTGTCCATCTCTTATATGTGCTGGGCCTATCGAAGGCAAGGAGTCGAGCTTGCAAAAGATAATACTATTTCCAAATGGATCTACTAAAAAGGAAGAAACATGAAGAGACTAAATTATCCATTTACAAATGAAGCCGTCAGAGAGTTAAAAGTTGGAGATCAAGTTTTAATTAGCGGGACGATATATACAGGAAGAGACGCTGTTCATAAATATTTGCACGATAAAAATGAATGCCCTGTAGACTTAAAAAACCAAATAATTTATCACTGCGGGCCAGTTATTGTTAAAAATGAAGAGACTGGCAAATATAAGGTTATGGCCGCAGGACCGACCACTTCTGCTCGCGAAGAGCCCTACCAGTGGGAAGTAATGAGAGATCACGGCATCGTGGGAGTTATTGGCAAAGGTGGTATGGGACAAAAGACACTTGATGGTTGCCAAAAATATGGTTGTGTGTATTTACATGCCGTTGGGGGAGCGGCCCAAGTTCTTGCTGAGAATATCGATGAAGTGAAAAATGTTTACCTCGAAGAATTAGGAGCACCTGAGGCCATATGGGAGCTTGAAGTTACAGACTTTCCAGTCGTTGTAACTATGGATTCCCATGGAAACTCGCTCCACGCTGAAGTTTTAGATAGTAGTAGAAATATATTTGAAGAATTAATAAAGGATAAATAAAGGATTAAGTAACGATGAGACATCTTATAACTTCTGCTCTACCCTACGCAAATGGCCCATTACATTTTGGACACCTTGTAGGAGCTTATCTTCCTGCCGATGTATATACCAGACACGTAAGGCAAAAAGGGGAAAAAGCTGTACACATCTGCGGAACCGATGAACACGGTGTAGCGATTATGCTTGGGGCCCAAAAGGAAAAAGAAGATTATAAAGCTTATGTCGATCGTTGGCATAATTTTTTTAAAGAGCTGTTTCACCAATACCAAGTAGATTTTGATTTTTTCGGACAAACTTCGGCCGACTACCACAAGGAAGAGGTAGAGGCCTGGTTTAAACTGCTAAATGATCGAGAACTTATTAGTAAAAAAGATGACCAACAACTGTATTGCAACGATTGCAGCAATCACCTTCCAGATCGCTTTGTGGAGGGCAAATGTTATAAATGTGGTTATGAGGCAGCACGAGGAGATGAGTGCCCCAGTTGTGGCCTATGGGTAGAACCTTCAAAACTCATTGAACCAGTTTGCAAGATTTGTAGTAGCCAAAATATCAAAGAGGTCACTAGTACTCAGTACTACCTGCTTCTTTCAAAATTTCATAGTGAGTTTCGCAACTGGCTTGAAACTAAAGAGGGAAAGTGGAGAAAGACTGTGTTTCCATTTGTCGACTCTCTCTCCAAAACAGAACTCCACGACCGAGCAATAAGCAGAGATCTAGATTGGGGAATCGATGTTCCGCTACCAGATGCAGATGGCAAAAAGCTGTATGTATGGTTTGATGCCCCTATTGGTTATGTAAGCAATTTAAAAGAATACCTAAAAAGCATAGATAGCAAAGAAGATTATCTTAAAGATTGGTGGAAAAATGATGACACCCAAATCGTAAACTTCATCGGAAAAGATAATATTATTTTTCACACCATCATCTTCCCCGTAATGTCTCTTGCTTCAGGACGTGTAAATCCAGTCACGAATGTTCCTGCAAACCAATTTCTAAATCTTGCAGGAAAGCCATTTTCCAAATCTTCTGGTTGGTATATCGATGCCCAGAAGGCAATATCTGATTTTGGAGCTGATGCTCTAAGATATTATCTAATTTCAATTATGCCCGAAAATCAAGACTCAAGCTTTACCTGGGATCACTTTGCAGCAAGAGTTAACAATGAGTTAGCAAACAATATTGGAAACCTTATCAATCGCTGTTTGAAGTTTTGGGATAAAAATTGGAAAGATGGCATTGAAGGCCAATTATTTAGCGGCTTTGCTGACAGCTCAGAAGGTTTAAAATTACAGCAAGGACTTACTGAACATTTGGAGTTATTAGATAGTATCCAAATTAGAAAAGCACTAGAGAAGGTCATGGCAATAGGCAACAATGCCAATACATTTTTTTCAGATCGAGAACCGTGGGCACAAATTAAAGAAGATCGCAACAAGGCCGCAACGACCATTGCCTACACCACTCAATATATTTTAGCATTGGGAGTGTTGCTGACCCCCTATCTTCCGTCCTTAAGTAAAAGAATCTTAAGTTATTTTGACGATTTGCTAACACCAGAATTAAAAAGCAATATTTACAAGGGTAACCTCGATGTGATTGAGTCAATTTTCACCAGCAGAGAATTAGTTAAACTCTCAGGAGAGCCTCAAGTTCTAGTTCCTAAAATTGATGAAGATTTGATAAAAAAATTATCAAGTGAATTACAGTAAATCCAAAATTATATTAAAGTAAAATTAAACTATTCACTAACTCTCTTAGATAAGCCGCGATAGGGCTTTCCAGTAATGTTAGTTATAGCAGCAGGAAAATGATCTAAAATAAATCTAAGAATGTTTTTAATCGAAATATTATGTATTGGCTTATTATTTTCATCGACAATGGGAACGTGACGATAACCACCAACATGCATATTGTTCATTACGTAGGCTATCATATCTTCTTTCATTAAGCTTACAGGATCTTGAGTCATAATTTCAGATACATTTACCTTTGATAGATCACTAATAATACCCGTAACTTTATATAAAAGATCCCTTTCAGTTACAATCCCTTCTAATTGTCCATTCTTGGTAATTAAAACAGAGCCAACTCTCTTTTCTTGTAACAGTTTTACAGCTTCAGCAACAGAAGCGGAAATATCTAAAGTAAGAACAGGTCCCAACCCCAATTCTTTAATTGATAACTTAAAGGTATTACTACTTAGTACTGTTGGATCAGCATCTTGCTCGTGCATAATTCTGATTTCATCGTCAATGTAACTTTCCACATCTACCTCCATTACTTATGTAAAACCGAGTATACTGCCACTTGTCATATGAGTGGTCTATCATATCAGCTGTGTAGCATATCACTTTTTTTTTAAAAGTGCTAGTTTACAACTTAGCAATTATGATAAAATACCTAACAAATGTAAATTATTTACGTGTAATTAATGTAATTATTTAAAAAATGACTGGAGAAATTATGTTTAAAGGCAATTTACTCAAAATTTTTTGGCTTTTTATTTTTTTAACCTTCGCCCCAGTAACCAATGCGGGGTTCCTCTTAGAGCCGTTTTTTGGCTACGCAATCGGAACCATCGATACAAACTACGAGGTTCCATCAACTACTGAAACCCTTCGCTACCCTTTAAATGGCGTGTTATTTGGAGGTAGAGTCGGTGCCACCTTTCTAGGCCTTCAAGCTGGCATCGAATATGGCGTGGCATCTTTGGGTACAGAGCTAAACTCTTCTGTTACAGGCTCTTTTGATCTTCTAGGCAATGCTGATTCCTCTTACCTTGGAGTTTTTGCAGGATACCAATTTCCAATGTTACTGAAAATTTGGGGCACCTACTATACTAACATCAGCTATACCTTTGGTGCTGACGGTGCATTTTCTGGAAAGGAAGCTGTAGGTTCCGGATACGGCGTAGGTATAGGCTTTCAACCAATTCCCATTCCTGCTCCTTATGTAAGCCTTAGTTTTAATCTTGAGTACAGAACCTTCACAATGGACAAAGCAGATTTACTTGCAGCAAAATTTAATGAAGGTACAGGTGGCGGTATTTTTACATCTCAAGATTGGACCATCACTGAAATCTACGGCAGCATCAGCTTTCCCGTCAATTTTTAAATATTAAAAAAACAACAAACCCTGCCCCTGCCATCCCAGGAAACAAGGCTTGATGTTTAACTAACTAACTAACTAACGGTCTATTTAATAGGGTATTACCAGGGACGGTTACTTGATACCACTTCTAAGTCACAGTACACAACTGCCATATATTTACCACTAAGGGCAACTGCTTGATCAAGGCCAACAATAACTTTTTGTCCACCTCTTACAACTTTTATTTTTTTGGGATTATCGAGATCTGAAGAACCACAGGCAACAACGGTATTACCTGCAACTTTGATATCACCTGACTCAAGAAATACTTCTCTATCTGCGCGATATCCATCACTACCACTTCTGGGTCCGTAATATGGGGTATTGTCTGAAAGCTTGGTGGGTCTTTTATTTCTGCTGCCATTATTGTAGTCACAACCATGGCCGTAAGTATAAGAGTAGTTATACCCATAACCGTAACCACATTTATAAGCGGGCCCTGCAAAAAGGCTTGATACATTTACTGTAGCAAGCATCGTGATAAGAATTAAGTATTTCATATTTCTCCCCTTTATTTATGATAGTCGCTTATTTTAGTGCAGAGTTCACTGAGCTGCAACAATAGATTCATTCCCAACATATCACTATATTATAATTTGTCAATGTATTTTGAAAAAAAGTAACAATTAAGACTTAAAACCTAAAAAAAATAACTTGACAGAATACTACAAATTTTGTCTAAGCACATCACAAACAGTACCAATGCAAACACAAGTCATAATTGCATTTTCGACCATAACTTAACCTGAAGGAGAACTCTAATGAAGAAACTATTGTTGTTTACACTCACTACGTTATTTCTAACGTCTAGCTTTGCATTTGCAAACACCGTTGAAGAAGCCGACGAACTACTCAGCAGACGCGGAGAAGGCGTGGAGCTTGCTGCCCAAGCTGCTGATATTTATGAAGCATTAGCTCAGCAAGAAACTGATGTACTTAAAAAGGCAGACCTATACATCTCTATGTCAGATGCTGTTTATTTTGTCGGAACAAGAACTGCCGATGAGCCTCAAGAAGCAAAACTTGCAGTATTTCAAAGAGGAATGGACGCAGCCAAAGAAGCATTTGCTCTTTTAGAACTAGAGCCTGGTGTTGCAAAGCTTGAAGAATATAAAACGCCACTATCTAGGGCCAATTATTTTTTCTCTGCAAACCTTGGGAAATGGGGTGAAACCAAAGGTATCCTCGTTTCTTTAGGACAATGGCCAACACTTAAAAAACATCTAAACTACATGATTGCTCTTGATGAGACAGTTGAAAGTTATGGTGTTTATCGCGTATTAGGCCGTGCTTATATGAAAATACCTTTTGAGTCTAATCAACAAGGCTTAGATTACATGAAAAAAGCTTATGACAACACACTTGTTACAGTTTCTGACATCACTCTAAGTAAAAACAGCACAACTGTTGTATACTACCTAGACCTATTAATGAAGCTTGGTAACGATGATGAAACGTTTTGTGAAGTATTTGAAAGCTTTTCTGACTTAGTAGACGGTGGCGAGGAACTATTACAGCTTTATGCTCCTGATCGTCTTCCAGAAACTAAAAAAGATGTTAATGATTTTGTTGGTAACGATACAGTTTTAGAGTACTTTGACGAAAATTGTTAATTATAAAATATATTGAATTAATATTTTTTAAGTACCCCCCTGGGAATTCAGGGGGGGTAACTTTTTGCAGGAGTTGTTATGCCAAACACATTAAAAACTGTTTTCATATTGTGTATTGCCCTAAATTCAGCGGTTTTTGCTGGTGCTCTAAAGCCACCATTTTCTTTCCCCTCTGCCAAGGTTCTCCCAAAAGGAGTCAGAAACCTCAGCTATAAGGGACTGATGATAAATGCAAATACCAAATTTAACAACTCTGGACAAAGAGTTACTGTTGGTGATCCATTTAACAAACGAATTACCTTCCAAGACATACTCGATGGAAAAGACAGCTATGTCGACAAAGCTGGCATCAAGCAGATGATGCACTCAATTGGGGCCAGCGAACAAGACATGATTGCTCGAACTACAGGCCAGGTAAACATTGTGGCCGATGCACACATCCCTGTATTTGCTTATGGCCTGGGGAAACGTTTGACAGTTGCAATTGCGATTCCTGTTGTCCACTCCAGCACCAATATTGACGTTGGAAATGTGCAGGCAAACCAAAATTTTATCAACGGCTTTAGAAAGGCCCTTAAAGACAAGGGTGCAGATGATAAAGTCGTAGAGTTTAACAAAAAAATGATTGATCCCATTTCAGAAAAAGTTAAAGAGGACAATTACCTCCAAATGAACAATGAAAATAAAACCTTGCTTGGCGATATTAAACTTGTTAGTAAATACAATTTTTTTGAAAACGAAACGAATCGCCTAACGCTAAGCTTAGATATATCGCTACCTACTGGTAAGCAAGCAGATGTTAACAAAGTTGTTGACATAAGTGGTGGAGATGGACAAACTGATGTTGGATTTGGACTCGCCCACGATTTGCAAGTTTTAAATATCTTAACCCTCTCATATGCAGCAGCTTATACTTTTCAATTTGCAGATCACACTGCCAAAAGAATTCCTACAAAAAGCACCAGCAGCCTATCACCCGACATAGATGATAATACATGGCGAGACTTGGGAGATAACTTCTTGATCCATCTTGCAACGAAGTTTCACTATCAAGGATTCCATTTTGATACTGCCTATAGTTTTCAATATAAAGAAAGGGACGTATACGCAGGTAATAAATATGAAAAAGAGCGCTACGAGTGGTCCAGCAAAGACACAAGACAAAACATGCACACAATTCAAGTTAGTCTTGGATACGACACCATAACACTTTATAAAAAGAAGCAGTTTGCTGCTCCTCTAAGTGTAACTCTCAACCATACTAGGGTTGTTGCCGGAAAAAATGTAGTAAATGATCCGCTAACGTCTTTAGATTTTTCAATGTTCTTTTAATGATTTGGAGTATTAATGAAAACTATAAAATTATTTAATACCACTTTTTTGTTTGTTATACTTTTGCTTGCATCTTGTTCTCGGCAAGCTGATCTACTACAAGCAGATAAACATATATTTCCAGCTCCTACCTTTATGGAGCTAAATGCTGAAAATCCAAGTGCCCCCATCCAATCTAAGATGCGTGGCGCGACCATCTTGGTTTTCCCTAACGAAGATGAAGTCGAAGAATACAGCTACATTTCAAAAGAGAGTGAAATCGGCGGTGCCAGCGACTTCGAACTGGTTACAAATCAGCTTTCATATAAGGATAAAATCCCAAGCCTAATAAAAAAAGACCTAAGCGGTGGCAAAAAAATAGAAACCATGGCATTCATCATCTTTGCAACAGGATCAGTTAGAGATGATCTCTATGTAAAAATGCATGAAAACGATAAAAAGATGGATCTTCTTGATAAAAAATTAGAGCCGATTTTAAAAAAATATGTGTGTTACAATCCAGTAGCTGGCAGAAGACGCAGTTACACATGTTCATACAAAGAAGTCGAATCAACCACTGGGCCAGTCATTGCTAAAAGTTGTCGAAGTCTTAAAAAGCTCACATTCACTGACTTTAATAGCGAACAAAAAACTACCTTCAAAGAAGATCTGAAGGTCTGTAATAAAATAAAGGCCGATAAAGAACAGATTAAAAAACAAAATAACTTGTACAGTGAAATTAGAGATAAGGCCAAAGGTCTAGTAGTAGACATTCTAGACACTCTAGGAAAAATCACCAACCTCTCCCACTTTAGTCCAGTTATTGGCCTTTCAGATGGCGACGATGAATCAAAGCGCTCAATCTTAAAACTAAGTGAAAAAAGAGACTCTATTGACCAGTTAAAACTATTTGTAGATTTTGGTCTATCAGGAGCAAACTCTGGCACCCAAGAGTACAGCTTGCAAAATGGTAAAATTGCCAACTTAGTATTTTTCAAAAATGAAAATAACGTTTACAAATTAGAATTTTCTATTGTCACCGAAAACTTCACCATCGATGCCGACATGGCAATGTCAGATCATCGAGATTTTGATGTGCGCTTTGCAGGTAGCACAGAAGTTCACTACAACGATGGCACCCTAAGAAAAGGCCTAATCAAATTCGAACTGAACCACCTCTAGTAAAGGGTATTAAAATCGACAATACAAGTATTAAAAACGCAAATACTTGGCTACCTTTTAAAAGTTAGAGAATACTTTTTTCTGTTTTCTGGAACACTTCTATTCCAAATCTTTATAATCTTTCCACTATCCGAGTCTACAAGCGCATTATATGAGCTGCGATACCCATCACTAACAAAAAAGCTTACTTCTACAACCTCTACAAATTTAGCAGTGTTTTTACTTGTAACTTCAATCAAACTCTCGATGTTTTTAATTTTCACTTTAGTATCTTCTCTTTGAAACCGTTTGAGTTCTTTGTGAAGTTTGTCCTTCCATTTTGGATCTTCTTCATTCATCATCTGAAGTGAGCCTACGTCATATGAATTATAAAATGCCCCAGTTAAACGCCTTGTTGGAGGCAAGGGCATACCTTTTGATATGATTTCTGGTGACTTGATTTGCTTTTTGGGAGCAATCTTAAATCCTTTATCGGGTATCGGTTGCTGTTTTGGTGTTGGTTTTAGTGTTGGCCTTATTGATGCCGTTTCTCTTTTGGTTGGACCTTTTTGAGTTTCAAATTTGTTCAAATATTGCCAGTACAGCACACTGCCAATTACAGCAAATAAAAATGTCGCAATCAACGTCTTTTTTTTCATATTCTACTCAATCAATGACTATAAATTGATGGTGGAGAATTTTAAACGGTTTGGGTCCACTATATTCATAGTCTAAATAGTCATCTGTATCTGCTGGGTCGCTGTAACAATCAGAGCAGTTACTAAACCGCACTCTGAAGCGACAGTTAAATGTTGTTCCCGGGGGTATCCAAGGGCTAACTTCAAAAAATATTAGGTTTGAGTGATGAAAGTCTGGGGCACCAGTTGATGTTGCTAAGGTTTCTCCCCAGGTTTTAAGAGGCTCAATTTTTGAAAAGAAAGAGTGATCAGCTCCGGGGATGGCACGGATAAAGCATGATTTTGTATCTTTAGTGCCGTCTGGGTTTAATCCCCCTAAGCAATTCATTTTCTCCAACATGATCTTTTCTCTAAAAACCTCTTGTGATGCCCACCTTGTCGAGTTGGCTTCATTAACCTGAACCATACAGATGGGATACAGAGGATCTTTAACATCATTTACATCACCAGTTTCACTTAACCCATTGTTTTGAGCAATATAATTACAATCACCCGGAGTCAAAGATGGTACACTCTCGCCCGCTACATTTGCGGCACCGGCTGAATCCAGGGGAAATTGATCAGCAAAGGTATTACAAGGCATTCCATTTTTAAAGTGATCCCAATCGTTGGCCAAAACCTGCACACCTCCCAGTGTAGTGTTAGAGCTATTGTACAAGTTAAGACTGATCCCGATAAACTCCCCGGGGCTAATTTGTGAGTTGCCGTTGTTGTATGGTAAATCATTTTCAATCTGTGGTGATATACCTGTTATCACACCATCTCTAATCAAACTACCTAGTGCCTCTTTCATGTTTTTGCGATTATCAAAAATATAAATTTCAGAAGTGCTAGCTCCTTGAGCTAGCTGAATAAAGTCCTTGGAAACCAAAACAGTATGCAGGCGATTTGCAGTCAAAACAGGGGTACTGGTTCCCGTGTGACCAGTGGTTTTGTCATTGCCATTTTCATTATATGATTTAAACAAAAGCAGGCCATACTGGTCTAGTAACTTCTCGATATTATCGATTGGGTAGCTTGTGCCATTACACCTTGAGCCTTGATTGAAAACTAAAAAGAGGTACTTGGCAAACTTTTGAAAAAAGTTTCTGTAGGTTATCTGGTTTACTTTTAAAATCCACTCCCTAGCATGCACCTCATTTAAGTTCACTGGATACTCACCAGCTGCAGTATAATCACTTCCCTTGGCGGTTAGGTCGCCAAGTTCAGCAAATGTTTCTGCCAAAAGGTTTACAACATAGGTGACGGCCAAATTGTGATTAGTTGTACTATCTGTAGAAAAATTGCAGGTGCTCTCTAAATCCATAGTTAGGGCGACTAAGTAATGTGAGACGATCTGTCCTGCCGCATGCACATCTTCTGTGTTACTAGTAGGATCGTTGGCATCATAGTTAACATATCTGGGATATGAAAGCCTCGCATCGGGAGCCGTTGATATGCCAGTAGCATGAATGGGGTCATCTTCACTCATGGGTCTTGATAAAGAATTGAACCTACCAAGAGCCCACTCTCCAAAATGAGTCCTCCCATTTACAAAATAACTAAAGTAATCCGAGACACCTTCACCAATTGCATGTGCTTCATCGTAAAACAAAGTGCCCAGATCAACCCTGTTATCCTGTGCTAAGTTTGATGCCACATTCCTTAAATTTAACATAGTTTGGATAATTGCATGACCAACTTCATGATAAATAACTGATGGATCCTGTACCCACCACATATTAGAATATTGTGAATCATAACCAAAACAAAGCGCAAACTTCGACGGTGAAAAGTAAGCGTTATCTTTGGCATCACAATGAGAAAATACTCTTAAATTTTTATCGCTGTCACTCCACCAATTCTTCTCACCGCTAATTAGAGTTGCAGGAATTGCTGTTTTATAATTCATACCTGCAGGTGCTGTTGGCTGGGCCATTAAATATAGATCATTCATATTATTTACAAACTTAGAGACGACCCGGTCCATATGATAATAGGTATTCACCTGCCAAAACTCTGTCGTGGATGGCTCATAAGTCCACCTGCCTCCCACTGAGCTAATTTTTGTGGCATACTCATTTTGCAGAATTGAAAAACATTCACGATTTATTGAGGCATATGTACAGTTGGTATCACTTGGATTTTCTATGCATACCCGCTGACTTGGTAAAATTGCACAACCGCCCTCAAGAAATTGTCCTTTGGTAATGTCATAGGGATCAACCGAAAGCAACCTAGACAAATTATAAGTGCGACTCAAGCTCGCTTTGCCTGTTAAAATAATAGGATTATCTAGAATGACACGGCTTTGTCCTAGACCGATATCATCACCTGAATTCAAATACTCCTGGACGTCTGTGCGAGGGCTAAGGTTGCTCCCCATATCACAGGCAGATAGTAAAAATAAAATGCTCAACATACGTACAATTTTTTTCATCAATAATTTATTCCTTCATCGCTTAACGTCCCATAGAGTTGTTGTACATGCCTTGGTTCAACATATTCATATAATCACCACTTCCACCGGGCATCATCATCTGTCTTCCAGAACCTGCTCTGCCACTACAGTAAGTTTGTTTTCCCTCGCCTACTTTTGACCAGGGGTTATCAATAGCTTGTTTTGATTTTGTTTTTGCTAAAATCCTTTTTACATGGTTGTTTATAATCCGAGACCTCTTGGCCTTAGAGTCAATTTTTTCATCCTCAAGATCAATATCACAATCACCTTTACACGTTTTAGAACTTACCTCTTCATCTACTTTAATAAACTGACAAATGTCATCTGTGTCATTAACCTTTTTCTTCAAATCATCTAAAGCATCTTGTTGATCTTTTATTTTCTTTGCGTCACCTGTAGGGTTACCAATGCTTGCCTGCGCACTTGCTATAATGCTGTTTTGTTCAACTATCTTTTCATTACGCTCTATTTGCGCTGTCTCAATTTTTCTAATCTCCTTTTCCTGTGCTTCTATCCTTATCTCAAGTTTAGCAATCTCTGGATTTGGAGGTGTAAGTGCTTTTTTTTGCTTCTTTAGATCAACTAGCTTCCGGTTATCCTCTTTTAATATTTGCTCTGCTCTTTTTATTGCATTTTGCAAATTTTTCTTTTCCCTTTCAGCCGCTTCTTTTTTGTCAACAACATCTCTCTGAAACCCATTTAGTTCTCCGCCCAACTCTTTGACCTTATCACCAATCTTTTTTATCAACTTCTTTTTGTAAATGTCATCAAACTCTGGAATTTTTTCCAATTGCTTAGCAACTTTTTCTTTAACTTCATCATCAGAGATCCCTTCCACTGAACTTGTAAGCTCTGCTTTAACTGAACCCCAATCGTCATTATCCTTACACATCTTTAAAAGCGGATACTTTTTACTCTCATCACCATCCATCTCATCTTCTTGCTCGCCTATAGTTCTACAAAGACTTTCATATTCACGCAAGTTCCCCATCACACTGGGATTAAGCTGTCCTGCAATCGCCATGGCTTCACCAGTTAGTGTGCTCGCTGAATAATCGCCATCACACCCAGGTCCAGGTCCCCTAGGCCCTAGCCCACCATACTTAGAACAAAACTCCTGTACTTTTGCTTGCCCCTCTTTCTCTGCCTGATTTTGTGCTTGTTTCATGGCAGCCATATCACTATTAAACTTAGTAGCAGTAGCTTGACATTTTTCAAACAAGCGCACCCACTTTTTCCGGTTATTTTTCATAACCTTTTTTTGCTTTTTGATATAGGCGCCAACTGCTGAGTTAATGTCTTCCTTTTGTGCTTGTAGCATTGCTTGAAGTTTTTTAACTTGCTTGGGGAAGCTGCCTGAACTACTTTGGTTTAAAAGTGCTGCTAAGTTGCCTGCTCCAAGAAGCTCTACGCCATGCTTGCCTGACTTTGCCAGCTCTGGCATTTTCACAAAGAGGTTTTCTTTAAGAGAATATGCGGAGTTTGGAAAATATTTTTTGAACCACTCCATATCTGCAAACACTTGATTTTTAATTTGTTTCAGGTAGAGCTCTTGAGACGTTATCAGGTCTCTAACATTTTTGTTAAAAGCGTGTGCTCTGACTTTGATATTTTGCTCGCGATCTTTAACTAATGATCTGGCCCTAGCCACACATGACTCAATATTGTTAGCACACGTTACAGCTGCCTTAAGACAGAAGTTTTTGCTGGTTGGCTCCAGAGCATCCTTTCCGTTACAGCTGCTTGATGAGTCAACTGCTCGATCTCCACAGTTTAGAATATCATTTTTAATGTCACGGACGAGATCTGTAGAGAAGTTTCTCTCGGCTTCTTTGATCTCTGCAATATATTTTTTTGCTTCTGCAACTTCTTGTTTAACAGATCTGCCCAGTGGGCTTAATAAACTATTCTCTTGATACTTTTTTTCACAGCGCTTGATAGTTTTGCGATAGAGAGTATTGGGATTCATGGTCTTATTGCCAGTAGAGGTGTCAAGTGTGATGATGATAGCATTATTGAACTTTTTATCTAGAGCCGCTATAGATTGAATCTTTTTATCGATGTATGCCTGTGACTCTAAAATTGCTTGCAAGGCCTTGCGATAAGCTCGAACCGTTGTTCCCCGCTTTACTCCTTTTTGTCTCAGTCCACCTAAAACGTCCTTATTAGTCAGTCCAAGCCCTCCGGAAGCAGTCACACAATTATTGACAAAACTTTGCTTAAAAAAATAGGTCGCCTTTTTTTCAAACTTACTGATATTGCTGTTGAAGTGTTTATCAAATTCAGGAATTAGTGATTTATTAAGACCCAGTTGAGTAAACTTCTTTTGCGACCGACCTTTTATTTCTTCTAAATCAGCTCTTTTTCTTTTGATGATCTCACCCATTGATCTAAACTTGGTCAACCCCCCACTGGTAAGATGCCCCAAGACACCCTTGTCTAGGCTATCAATTCCAGTTTTTGCAATTTTATTTTGCAACCTCTTGATCTGTGTATTGATTCCCCTTTCTATGTGTTTTTTATCATGCAGGAGGTTTTGAGCACTTTTTCCTAGTGATTTATTGCCTTCAGTTAAGGTGTTAACCACAGTCCTAAGTCCATCTTGCGCGCGAAACGAAACTGAAGAGAGTGCCTGTTTACAAGCATCATCCTGAAAGTACTTATTGACGTCTCTAGACTTGTTGGAAGTTGTACCTCCATCGAGGTCACCGCTGATATCATCCATCTCTGAAATAATTGCTTGATTTTGCGCTTTAAAAAGCTGCATCTTTTTATTCATTTCAGTGATTTTATTTTCTAGAAAATTTAGTTTATCCTGGATCTGTGTCATTAAACGATCATTGGCTTTATGCAAACACTGGAGACCAACTGGAGTTTGGGTATTTTGTGCTAAACTCGTTGCATCTTCATAGAAGTTTTTGTTGGTGTTTGCTAGTTTCATGTATGAGTATACTTTTTGCAAGCCCCCCATGTCCCCAGGGGCCAAAGTAGAACAAGCTGTCTCATTAAAGGCAGACCTTCTAAGTGGTACTTTACAATGAGGAAAATACATCGCAGGCATAACTTTTGGTGAAAGTGCTTGCATTTCAGCAGGACTCAGTTGCTGATTCATGGCATTCATCTGTGCATTCATCGATTGCATCATTTGACCTGTTTGGTTTATAGAGGTTGCAAGCTGGTTCACAACAGCTCCCATTTGGTCGTTGGCGTAAGCTAAGGGATGAATAACTAGTGAAATACAGATAACTTCAATCAAAATCGTCTTCAGTAGTGGCCCAGTTTTATTTCTCATTTTCTCTCTACTCTCTTTTTTTAGTGAACACATCAATTTATCGGTGCTTTTGTTAATAAAATTAAGTTACTATGCACTATGCTTTGATTTTAATACCCGACCATATTAGTCGCAACAATTGATTAAATTAAAGATATGCCTTTGGCATAATTTGAAGAAGTTGTACAATAATATTGAGGCTTTATGTGTATAGAAAGCTTGTTTGTGAGGCGTTTGTACTTAAGGCCCAAGGTTTTAAATGTGCCAATAATTATTGGCAATTTGCTAAATTAAAGGAAACAAACATCTCTGGCAATATAAAGAAAGTACTTATTAGATTATTAGCAGTAATAGGCGATGTTGCCATTTCATACGCTGTTTACTTTTTTTTGCTCTCTTTTGAATGGTTTAGAAGTTTTGAAAGCTCTTTAAATGCTCCAGCACCACTGCCAAAAATTTTAATGATTTACTCAGCTTATATGGTTATACGATTCTACTTTACACTTGTATTTAGTGTGAGCCTGTCTCAAGCACTAATAGGTATCAAAAGTGAAGGCGAGTTTGTTTGGAAGAGAGTTGGAGGGGGAATTAGGGTAGTATTTGAGTCCATCTTTTCTCCCATCTTACTTTTTGACCTTCCACATTTAGGTGGTAGAAAAACTTTAAAGGAGGTCATCAGTTTCACAACTTTATCAAGTAAGGGAAGAGTTCTACCCATTATCTTCTGCGTCTTATTCATCCCAATTTTATCGATTCTTATAGTTGCTTCACCACTTCTTCAAAATTTAAACTTATTTGATCAAGTAGAGTTTGTAAAAACAAAAAATCGCAAAGAAAAACTAACTAAAGATGAAGACTTTGAAAAATTTAAGCACTACACCTCTGACTTTCTAGGTTTTTCCTCATTTAGCTCTCTTGCCCGTGGAAGGTTTCTGCTTCTGCCCTCATTTGATTTTCAGATGATAGGCAAAAATAAGACTGCTGTGCCTGTACTTACAATATATGATCTCAAAACCAAGGCCCTTGGCAAATTTAAAAAAGCCAAATATTTTGACTTCCTTGAGCAAATCAGAGTATTTAAACAAGGACACTCAATATTTACTACTAAATATAAATTATTAAACAAACTCACAAAGCTTGCTCCAAGTACTTTTAATAAAAAAAAATATACCGGCCCACTTGTGTCGAGACCACTGCTTAACAACAAAACCACAGAGCAGTTAGCAGCACTAGTTAGCTCTGCATTTAAAATAAACCTATTCACTTTGTTTGATCATATTAGACAGGACAGTTTAAACATAGAAAATTATCTAGCACTAAAGAAGGAGATTTTAAACACCATAGGTCGCGACTATTCACTGGAGGTCAGCACCACTCAAATGGGCATTCGGACTATTTTAGTTCTTAAGGAGGCTTCTAAAGAGTACTGGTTACCTCTTGCTACTATGAAAGCCCCAATCTTTGAGATATCGTTTGAGGGAAGTGCAAATGATAAATTAGTCTTGGATGATTTTGTAAAAACCTTTTTTAGCTCTGTCGACTGGTATTTTGACTATGATGAGGTTTTTAGATTTCCCCCAAATAAACAAGATTTCTCTGCCCTCACAATTATTGACTACTTACCAAAAGCTACATTAAGTAAGGACAGGGCCAAGGGCCTAACAATATATATTTACCATTACTTTTTTGATATCTGTGCTGATGCCATTTTCAAAAAAGATGTAAGGCTACAAGAGTTATTGGACAAAACTTTACAAAGGTATTTAACCTACACAAAGTTCTTAAATAAAGGCAAGTTAAAGCACTTTAGTAGTGACTTTAGAAGTCTTTTAAAAACTTTAAAGTCCGCCTTGCAAAACAAAGATCGGAAGTATTTTAATAAATAATCTCAACATTAATTATTCTTAACATTTACAACATAATTACTAAATGTATTCTTGTGATATTAATCACTATAGCCAATACCAATAAGTGTACTTAAGGATTACATATGAAAATAATAGTTTCCATTTGGATATGCCTTTTAATATCTACGAGTGTATTTGCAGAAAAACAGATACTTTTTGGCGTATACGCCTTTGATAACCCTATTGAAATCATCAAGAAGTTCAGACCACTACTCGATATCATAGAGTCTAAGCTGCAAACTGTGCTCAAAGAAGACATTAAGATAAAAATTCACGTAAATAAAAGTTACGAGGGTGGCATCGATGATTTAGTAAATGGAATTATACATTTTTCAAGACTTGGGCCAGTTTCATATGTAAAAGCAAAAAAGAAAAATCCAAAGTTAAAAATTTTAGCAGTTGAGAGCAAAAAGGGATCAAAAAACTTCAGCGGTATTATCGCTGTAAAAAGTAATGCAAAAATTTATAAAATTTCAGATTTGAATGGAAAGCGATTCGCTTTTGGCAATAAATTATCAACAATAGGACGATATCTATCACAACAAATTCTTCTAAAAAATGGGATTAGAGCAAAAAACTTGAGCAGTTACAGTTATCTTGGCAGACATGATAAAGTCGGAATATCTGTGGCCAGTGGTGAATATGATGCTGGAGCATTGAAAGAAAACACCTATAACAAATTGATCAAAAAAGGCCGCAAACTCAAAACATTAAGCAAATTTTCTTGTGCCACAAATCCTTGGGTTGCCAGTACTTCTTTAAGCCCAAAGATTGCTGATGCCTTGAGACAGATACTTTTAGAATTCAATGATCCAATTTTACAAAAGAACTTCAAAAAAGACGGCTTCCTTACTGGTAGTGATAAAGACTTTCAAAAAATCAGATATGCAATTCGGAACAACAATGCGTTCTTTTTATAATCTACTCCAACTCAGACAAAAAATTAGTATCAAGCAGCAACTGTTAGTTCTACTTGTATCCTCTACAATCATAATCTCTTTATTCACCTATATTATAATATACCGCCAAGAAAAACAGTACCTCTACAATAAACTACTAAGTCAAGTCAACCATGAAGCTGAACAGTTAAGTGAATTTTTAAAAGGTGCTGTCATCACTAGAGACGTTGCTGCTATTGATGAGGTCATTGAAAAATATGCCAACAGCACAAAAGACCTCAAACTAATTGCTGTCTCAGATGAAAAAAATAAAGTTCTCTCCTCAATATCTTTCTCTAAAGTTCACGACCCTACAGACATTACTTTATATAGGAATATAGTTGTTGCCAAAGATAAATTTGGCTCTATTAAAATAATATTTAACTTATCAAAACTAAAAGACCACTCTTTGGAGTTAACTCTTTACACATTTATGCTGCTTACAATTTTGCTCATACTCACAACTATCATTGTTAACTACATTGTAATTAATCCAATTCAGTATTTAAACAAAAAGTTGGTCAAACTTAATAAGGGTGATTATTCTTTTGCCTTCAAGTGCATCAACAACTCAAAAGAGTTATCAAATTTATCCACAACAGTTTACAAAACTGTAAACTTGATGAAAGAAATAAATAATGAAAACAAGTCAAAAGAAAAGGCCAGACAAAAGTATCTTGCTATTAATAAACAATTAGAAGTAGCCAATAAACATAACAAAGAATTTGTATCTAATATGAGTCACGAACTTAGAACGCCACTAAATGCCATACTTGGCTTTTCAGAGCTGCTCGACGAAATTGTTGACGCCCCGGAGGCCCGGGAATACCTTCAACATATAAACACAAGTGGAAAAACATTACTTCGCTTAATAAATGACATCTTAGATCTATCCAAAATTGATGCAGGTAAACTAAGTTTTGAATATGTTGCCACATCAATACATACCTTGAGTGAAGAAGCAAAGTGCATCTTTAATCACCAGCTCAAAGAAAATAATATAGAATTCATTAACAATATACTGGTCCCAGAAGACCTGTTGATTATAATAGACGAAGTAAGGATCAGACAGGTATTGCTTAATTTATTGGGAAATGCCATTAAGTTTACACATGATGGTAGTATTTCAATATCTGCAAAAATCTTATCGAGAGAGCTTGATTCAGTACATTTACAACTAAGTGTAGTTGATAGTGGTATAGGAATTTCACAAAAAGAGCTTACCACCATCTTTGAACCATTTACCCAAACGGCTCAAGGTAAAAAAGTATCGTCTGGTGTCGGCATAGGTTTGACAATTACCAA
The DNA here is from genome assembly GCA_016784965.1 of Bacteriovoracaceae bacterium. Taxonomy (GTDB): domain Bacteria; phylum Bdellovibrionota; class Bacteriovoracia; order Bacteriovoracales; family Bacteriovoracaceae; genus JADHTQ01. Next base: position 54,563 of record JADHTQ010000019.1, read on the forward strand.
AAAGCTGGTTGAGTTAATGTCAGGTACAATTAATGTGACCTCAACAGAAGGGGTTGGTACAAGCTTTATAATAGATTTTAGAAATATTAAAACCGTTAGAGCACAAAATTCTTTCATCAACGTTAAACAAGTAGAATTTCACAATTCTTACCCAGATAAAAATCTACTAATTGTCGATGATGTTAAAAATAATATAATCGTTGTGCAAAACCTTTTAAAAGATCACTTTCAAAATATTTACGGGGCCCAAAGTGCAAAGGAAACTATTGAGGTGCTCAGAAAAAAAGATATAGATATTATAATTGTTGATCTTAGAATGCCTGAGGTTGACGGAATAGATCTTGCCAAATTGTTAAATAAAACCTCCAAATACCGCTGCATACCTCGCATCCTTTTTTCTGCCATGAAGGTAGAGGCAAAACTGCTTGCAGAAGTAGATGATCTATTTGTTGACTATCTTTTAAAACCAGCAGATAAAGCAAAAATTCTAAAATCAATTGACCGGTCGATAAATAGGGCACCTAAAACACAAATCCAAAACACACATAGAGCGTCAATCAATACTAGTTAAAAAAAACTGGCAAATAAAAATTAAATGATGTAAAAGTATAGGTGACCATGGACATATATTCATCAATAATTTATGGAACGATACAAGGAATAACCGAATTTCTTCCAGTCAGTAGCAGCGGGCATCTTGCCCTACTACCCACTTTTTTAAAAATAGAAGATCCAGGTCTTATCTTTGATTTAACGATGCATGTTGGCACTGCCTTGGCCGTTTTATGCTATTTCTATCGAGATGTCATAACATTGCTACATGAGCTTTTGGCACTTGTAATACCTAGCATGAAAGGCAGTAATAAACGATACTTTGTAATCAACCTGATTATTTCAACCATCACTACTGCCATTTTTGGATATGTTTTAAAAAACTGGTCTGAGGACTATGGTCGAAATAATCTATTTATAGGTGCCAACTTAGTTATTTTTGGCCTGTTAATGTTACTTGCTGATAGAAAAAAAACAAATCAAAGCAATCTTCCTATTATGGAGAATTCATCTAGACCTAAAATGGCATTTTGGATTGGCGTTTGGCAAACCTTAGCAGTCTTTCCCGGAGTAAGTCGCTCAGGGGTGACCCTAACAATTTCCCGTTTTATGGGATTAAGCAGAAATGAAGCTGCAAGATACTCTTTTTTAATGTCCCTTCCTGTCATCTTTGGAGCATTTATTCTAAAGTTTTCTGATTTTTATAAAGATGGCAATAGCTTTGATCTGACCTCATGTTTAGTAGGAGGAGTGACCTCTTTTGTTGTAGGGATTTTTACAATTCATTTCTTTATAAAACTACTGGAAAAAATTGGCCTAATTTACTTTTCTATTTACCGATTCATTTTGGCCTTGCTACTGTGGTGGTACCTAGTACTTTAAATTTTCAAAAGGATATTTTATGAAAGCAAAATTGTATTTGCCCTCACTAATTGTATTTTTAACGCTGGTGTTAAGCTCGTGCGCAACTGTTGGAAATGAATTTAGCTATTTAGGATCATCTAGCATAACAATTGACAAAACGACCAAACAAGATGTTTTTAAAATGTATGGTGAACCATTTCGAGTAGGGCATGACAATGGCGATATGAGATGGACATATGGCCTTTATAAGTATCGAGTTTTCGGAGAAACTGAAACCAAGGACTTAATAATAACTTTTGATCATGATGGAATTGTTAAATCTTACACTTACAACTCCTCCTTTAAGCAAGATAAATCAAAGTTCTTACACGTAAATGATTGAAAATTTAGCCACACCCCCAATGATGCACTCAGCCATGTAAGTAATTATTACTTTTTTTCTTTGACAGATATTTTTTAAATTTGAAACAATAGTCAGTAACAGAGATTTGACATGGATTGGTTTTAAATCTCAAACACAAAAGAATTTTGTGCAACAAAATACCAAGGAAGGTACAATGTCCACACTTTTTAACTACAAGACACTTAAAGTCTCTCTAAAACAAGAAACAAGGACTTTAGTCGTCTCGCTAAATCGTTTTGAATCCAGCAATAAGATTGACACCGAGATGATTAATGAGCTCGAAACACTTTTTAATTGGGCCAGCAACCACTTAGAAATTCACTCAATCCTATTAACAGGTGAAGGAAGCTTATTTTCAGAAGGGCTTGATTATGAGGACTTTTCGCAACACCCTGAAAAGCAAGTTGTCTCTACACTTTCAAAACTACAAAAAGTAATTTATTCAATGTTCTTTTTACCTCAAACAATTATCATCGACTTAAAAGAGGGAGCAAAAGGAGTTGCCCTTGAGTTGGCAGCCGGTGCAGACATTCGAGTTGCACAAAAGGGGGCAATCCTCCATTTCAATCACCTAAATGAAGGTATCGCTCCTATGTGTGGAGGAGTTGGCTTTCTCGGTGAAATGATTCCCAAGGCAATGGCAAAAAACTGGATACTCTCATCCATTCCCATCACGGAGTCTTCTCTTACTGGCAGTGGTTTTTTGCTTGAACTATATGATGAAGGCAGTGATGAATTAATATCATATCTGCTAGAAAACATTTCACTCCAAGCTCCCGTACAACGCATCCAGGCCAAAAGATCAATGCTTGAATCAATTATGCCCGGTATTGACCGCGCTTTAGAGTATGAGAAAACTTTTGCGGTGGCAGGTATGGCATGCCTAGATTGGAGAAAAGCGCTTTATGCAAAAAATACAAATACAAATATCGAATTTACTAATCCAAGAGCACTGGCATCACACTTAAAGAAACAAAAAAATGCAGCATTAAAACAACAAGCAAACCATTAGTTAGCCAAACACAACAATTTAAATTTTAATCTTTGATTTTAGAAAAATCTATATACTGAGCTTTTATCAGTACGATATCCTGCTCACCAATAATTTTATAATACTTATCTTCAAACAAACCAGGGCGATAGATCACATTACTGATAAGACACAAGTTCCTACTTTTTGGCGCATGTTTTATTGTAATCTGTGGAATCAAATTAAATTTACACACCTTCTGCTTTAGAAGTAATGTAGCAAGCACCTGTTCATCTAAAAACAATACACGACCTATTCGGTAAATTCCAAATAACAAAACAATTATGGGCATAGTCCAAACTGCAATAAAACGTATCCTAACTTTTCTTCTCTTGAGTCTTTTTCTCTTATTACTTTGCTGCTCTAATTCGTTTTGATCATTATCTTCACTCATACTTACATTGACCCTTGTATTAAAATAGTAATATTGAGATTAAGTATGTGACTCAGGTATTCTTACACAAACGTTTTAATTGACCAACAGAAAATGAGTTTTGCTGCTGTATTTTCTAATGGATTTTCATTACTTTAGAGTGGATTGTCGTATAGCGCTGTACATTTTTTCTATCTATTAAAAAATAATAATATAAGTATCATAGTATTAGTACCGATACTTTTTATATCCTTAAGTTAAAACTAATAAAAAGGAGAATACAGGATGGGTAGTAAAAACAACTCAAAATCAAGCAAAAAAAAATTGACTAAAAAAGAAAAAAAGGCACGCAACCACCTAACATTAGTAAAGTCAAAGAATACAAAAGCTGAAGTCCCTGTTGATAAGAATAACAAAAAAGCTGCCTAGATTAACAACTCTTACAAGCTAGTCCCTCTGATTGAAAATGATGGAAAATAATTACTTAAGAAATGCTCAGTCATAATTTGCATACATTCACCTACATGTCTTTCAAACCTCTTGCCGGCACTATCCCATTTATGTCGTTTCAAAGCCAGTCTCATTAGAGGAACATTATCTAAATATTCATCACCACTAACAATTTTCTTATAATTGTATTCCAAAACTGCCGCATATGTTGCTGACTCAAAGTCCTTTAAGGCTTTGATAAAGAAAGTGTGAGCCGGAATCATGGCACGCCCAAACTCTTCTTTAGTTACCGGGGAACTTCCTCTATCAACTAAATCAGCGATCTTTTCTATGTGTAAATATTTTTGCACTAAAGCATTGTTTTCAATACTTTCACTTGCACCCAGGAGACCTTTTTTGCGAAAAAAATCAATCGCAACTTGTTGATCAATTGCATTTAAATGATCTACCAGTTCACTCGTCTCTTTTTTCCAATCATCTGGAATTGCAGTAAAGTCTATTCCATAATTTTGATATAACCTAGAAGATACTGTTTCTGATTTAAAAATATTATGTCTTGTTGAAAATTCATGGGAGTAATTTATTTTAGATTGATCATGAAGCAGCAAAAATTCTTCAAGTATTTTTGGATCTATATCTGCAAAGCTGTCATTTTTTTCTCCTTCCCACAAAGACATCCCAAGGCGTGTAACTCTCAATATATGTGTGAAATTATAAAGTCGATACTCATCATATGACCTAACAAACCTTGGAGCCTCACTCTGATCAGCATCAGTTGTATAGTATTCATACTGGAGCCGAAGGGCCAATTTTGCAGAGTCACGATCTTTTTTAACTTGATCAAAATAACTATGACCAGGCATTACAGATCTTCCAAACTCTATTACTGTTAAACGAGAACGTCCCCTTTCAACCGTATTGGCGATCCTCTCTATTCTAAGATATTTTTGTACTAGCGGATTGTTTTCTAGTACTTCGTTTGGACCAAGAATCCCTTCTTCCCTAAAAAACTCAGTTGCAACATCTCTATCGGACTCTTCAAAAAAGTTCAAAAAGTTTATAGCCACATCATATTCAGCTTTTGAAAGTGTCGTAACATCTGTTTTAAAAATACTATAGGAGTTATAAAATGGATGATCTTTTTTAATTGTAATACCGCTTTGATCACCCGATAAGAAATTTCTCTTACTTATTTGATGAAGGTATAAAAACCTATTTAGTACCTCTGGATCAACCTCACCAAATTGGTCAGAAAGCTTTACCAAGGCCATCCCAAGCTTTCTAACATGAAAAGCATGTTCAGTATGAAATTTTAAAAGTAGTTCTCTTTCTGCATCTTCTTCAGAAAAACTAATCGCCGAAGTGAATATTAAGCTTAAAAAGATCAGACAGTAGACAATAACTATAAACAAGAGACCATTTTTTTGAATCTTCATCTTAAATAACTACTCACAAGAAAAGTTTCTATACTTTTTTATGTCTGACTAAATTTGACCCTTACCGATTCTTACAACACTGTGGTGTTTATCATACAACTATGTATTAATGATGATTTTTCTTGGAAAAAACTTAATAATCTGATTATGGCACCACCGCTGTGTTACAGCAAACACTATGTGCCTACAGCATCTCATGATAATTTGTGATACTTTTTTTATCTAGGAGTTCAAGAATACTTTAAAATCAAACGCAAAGATTTTAAAGGTCGCTGAAATCAACTACCCACTCATATTTTGTATCTTCACTAACACCTAAGATAGTTAGATCAATCGGAGTAAATGTAGTAACTGAAAACATAAATGTTTCATCATGAGGCATGGCTAAACAATAAACAGGAGTATTTGGCAGAAGCACACCAATTGTAGCTGTCGAGCTTGCAAAATCTTCCTCTTCAAATTTTTCAGCTTGAAGCCCACAAGGCACTTTTACTGTTAGACGAATTGTTTCTACAGGAAACATTTGATTACTTTCTACCTTAATTACTTGTGCAGGGATGAAGTCTACATCTTGATTGGCAAAAAGCGAGTTTGAAAAAAAGGAAATAAATAGTAAAGCGGTCAGTAAGTGTTTCATGGTTTCCCCCAATTGGTGTGCTTATTTTTATATAAGTATTAACTTATATCTCAAGCTAATAGCTAACATAGGTTTTACTAAAACAAAAATTATTCATTCTAACTTTTTGAATTAGTGAAAGTAATCTTAAGTGGGAAAAAGTGAGCTATGTGCTATAACTTAGAAACGGATATGCCTCCAGATGAAACACCTTTTAAGACTGTAATTACCACACCCCTGTTTTTATCAACAATATTACAAAGTAGCGACTCACCGAGCAGTGGCCTATCTTCGAGAGCAGATACAAAATCTATCTGCCCGGCTTCTAGGGCAAGCTCGCTTTTGTTTTCTACCCTTATAGAGGCAACATCAAAGTCGTATTGTCCTCGATAACTATACATGAACAGATCGCGCCCCTCATCATATGTAACATCTATTTGATCTTTACCAGGAATTAGCATATCAAATATCCAACCGCCTACAGTTGATGTTGTCTTGTCAAATTTAAAGGTCTGTATATGCTTGATGTTCTCCATTTTTAAAACTCCCGGTTAAATTTATTAAGTAAGTTAATAGAAGGATTATATCAGATTCAAAAAAGTTATCAAATTTCACCACGGATTGAAATAGGTGCCCAAAAAACTTTAGTCATCTATTGTGTGTACTGCTTAATATTGACGAAACTAAATCAAAAGCAACAGAGCAATCATGTCCCTTACTGGCCAAAAACAGTAAGAGCTTACTTTTAATTTTTGTTATTTCTGGAATACTCATGGCTTCTAGGTTTGCATATTTTTGTAGTTTTTTCACCACAAGTTCCTGCATTTGACTGGCCTGGGTCACACCGAACTCACTAAAAACATCCTCAATCGCTTGCCTAGATACTTGAACATCTTCTTGCTGTAGCTTTTGTTGAATGAAATATATCGAGCAATTTTTGCGCATTAGTCCCTTGATTCTTGCGTATACATATCTGCTTTCACAAAAATATTTTTTAGCCTCTAGTTTTGTAATTGCATCTTCAGCATCATATTGCAAAAACCCGTGTTTTTGCAATAACTGCATTAATTTTGCTTTTGAATAATCTCTTTTGGTAATCAATTTTAAGGCACAACTGTATGCAGACATCTTATGTCATCCACTTGTAGGGGACCTCTTCTAAAGCATCTATTGATTCCAGCAAATACCAAAAAGAGGGCCCATATTCTTCTACTGTAGTGTTGTTTGTGTATTTTTGCTCGCCGTATTATTTTTACCGGCTTTGTGTTGGACTACTTCGTTTACTTTTTGCGTGGCAGCAGCATTCTTTTGATCGTTGATAATTCCGTATTTAACAAGAATTTTGTGTTGAATCTCATTCATGATGTTTGTATGTTCTGCCAAAAAGCGCTTGGAATTTTCTCGCCCTTGGCCCACCTTAGAGTTGTTGTAGGAAAACCAAGAACCGGCCTTTTCAATTAGCCCATTGGTAACCGCAAGGTCTAAGAGATCTCCCGTTTTGGAAATACCTTCGCCAAACATAATATCAAATTCTACACTTTTAAATGGTGGGGCCACTTTATTTTTAGCAATTTTAACTCTGGTACGGTTACCAATAATATTGTCTCCATCTTTAATGGCACCAATTCTGCGAATATCAACTCTCACTGAGGAGTAAAACTTAAGGGCATTACCACCAGTAGTCGTCTCTGGATTGCCAAACATAACACCAATTTTCATTCTTAGTTGATTGATAAATATAACAGTAGTATTAGAGCGCGAAATAGAACTGGTAAGCTTTCTTAAAGCTTGAGACATTAGCCTGGCCTGAAGTCCCATGTGCGAATCTCCCATATCTCCCTCTAACTCTGCTCTAGGAGTTAGTGCAGCAACAGAGTCAATAACAAGCAGGTCTACAGCTCCAGAGCGCACGAGCATGTCAGTAATTTCTAAGGCCTGTTCCCCACTATCAGGTTGAGAGATGAGCAAATTGGGGATATCTACCCCTAAATCAGAAGCATAGGAGGTATCCAGCGCGTGTTCTGCATCTATGAAGGCAACAGTGCCCCCTTGCTTTTGGCACTCCGCTGCCACATGTAGTGTAAGTGTGGTCTTGCCCGAAGATTCAGGGCCATAAACTTCAACAATTCTCCCTTTGGGAATCCCTCCAATTCCTAGTGCCAGGTCTAGTCCCAAACACCCAGTCGAAATAACGGGAATTTTTTCTTGGTTTTTTTTATCGCCAAGTTTCATTATTGCACCCTTACCAAACTGCTTTTCAATACCGGAAAGGGCAAGGTCTAATGCCTTGACTCGATTTGCATTTACATTCTGCGATGATGAAGAAAGTCCCGTTGTTGCCATTTCTTTTAACTCCTATCTAAATTGTTATCTTTTATGCAGACAAAAACTTATCATGTCCTTGACTGCCTTGGTAACCCATTATTGCCTAAAAGTGTTCAAAACTATTATTATCAACACCTTGAAATTATTGCTCATCCTGTCAGCAATGATCAAAAATTGAGTTCGCAATAGTCAAATTTTTACTGCAGCCATAAGAACATGTTAGCGTAAGTTGTGCGTAAGTCAAGAAAAATTATATTTTTCCCAAAGAAAAATGATTAGCAGGAATGTCGCTCCTGAATATAGTCCTGCTACGACATCATCGAGAATGGTACCGGCACCATGCTTTATCTGTTTATCAAAATAAATAGCAGGCCACAATTTTGAAATATCAAAAAAGCGAAAAAGTAAAAATTGAATAAACAGGTAGCCAAAATCAGCAGTGGGAAAAAAGGACCAAGTCAAAACCATGCCCAAAACTTCGTCCATCACGATCCATGAAGGATCATGTACCTGGTACTGCTGCTGCATAGACTCTGCGATGAAACATGCTGCAATCACTGATATGACGATTAACGGCCAAACGACGTACATGTTCACATGAAGTAGGGCCAACAAGTACAAAAATGGTAAAGTAAAAAAACTACCAACAGTTCCTGGAGCAAAGGGCGCAAAGCCTATCCCAAAAAAAGTTAAAAACAATATCTGAGGTCGCTTCAAGCTCGGTTTAGGCGATTTAGAGTTATTTATTTGTTTTATGAATTTTTTCTCCTAGTTTTTATTGTAATTTTAGTGTATTTACAATTGATGGAAAGACCAAGCTATTTATCAAAATATCTTTTTGATTGGCAATTATTAGACGTCATCATCGGGGGAAAGTCCCCTCTTGATTCGAAGGTCTTTGTCGGCGCGTCAATAGATAAGGAACAGGTATATTCATTTTTACATACATATGGTCTAAGTCCCGAGGACCCCGTTTCCAAAGCTGAAATATTTGGTAACTTTCAAGAAGCACTTCAATTTATAAAGAGATATTTTTTAAAAGAGGGCAACCCAGACGGGCTGGATATAAAAATACCTAATTCACTCTACATGATAAATGAAATCAGCGATTTGTTTCTAATGGCGTCTGTTAATTCTTCTAACATTGAAGAACAACTTTGGGCCGAAGTTATATTTAAAGTAATGCACACGATATTACATGCTGACAAAGATCTCAGATCCAATTATTTTTCTGTAATCCAAACCCAAATTTTTGACAAATTTTATAAATATATTTCTAGAGATAACAACCAAAAGCTAGTGTTGGGTAAAACGAGTTCCGGAGTCGGTATCTCTTTAGTTGACTTTCAGACTAAGGCCAAAAAAACCAGAAACAGCATAATTATTAAATTACTCCATAAAACTGAAAATGTTGCAGAAGAGCTATTTGATAGAATCGGTGTTAGAATTGTAACCGAGGACCGCTTTAGTGCGTTACGAGCAGTTAAGTTTTTAATTGAAGAAAGTGTAATAATCCCTCATAATGTCAAGTCTAGCCGCTCTGTTAACACCTTAGTTGATGTTTCAAAATTTAGAACAAAGCATAATAATTTAGTTAAAATGGCCCTTCGAAATAATCTCGCAGAGGATAGGTTTGTTAGTGCATTAGAACGTGAGGCTGATGATTGCCCAGGGTCACCAATTGGTCCTTCAGAACGCAATGTGCATTCCGCTAAAGGTTATAAGACAATTCAATTTACCTGTAGGCAACTAATAAAATATCGCAACCCATTCTACGGGGAGTTCAATTCACTTCGCAAGTTAGCAAAGTCCCAACCTGAAGAGAGTGAGTTGACAAAGAAAATTCTTTCCCTAGATATATCACTAATTTCTCGAGATATTCGCTTCTTTTATCCCTTTGAAGTGCAGGTTGTGGACCAAGAAAGCCACAAGAGAAACACTGGTGGCGACGCATCATACCAAGAGTATAAAAAGGCCCAGTTAAAAAGCGCTATGCATCGGATTTTTAAACCATTAATGGAGCTTAATAATATTACTGCAACTTGATCTATTTTTTGCCCAATTGATTTTGCTTCATTTCTAAATATAACAACTCTTCTCTTAAACTATCCAACAACTCCGCGACATAAGGTTTTTCATCGATAATTTTTTCGTAATTTTTTTCTAACATAGCTGCTGTGAATGGCTTTTTTAAATCAACCATATTACTAATCACAAAGTGTGTATCTCCAATTTTTATTTCGTCATTTAGCTTTATAGCTCGCTGACCAGATATTTTTTTTCTATTTACATGGTAAAATAGCGAGTCAGATAAAGTACACACCTTAATTTCTTCGGCAATCCTCTCAATGGATAGGTGGGCTTTGGCAACTTGGGGATCATTAATGACAATATCGTTGGATAAGTCGCTCCCCAATGAAAACTTGGCCTTATGGGTAACATACTTACCACAAATCTCTATATCGGGTGATTTGGTAAAATTTAGTTCTAACATAGCTTAAATATATTCAAACCCTTCGACCTCGTACTCTATGTCACCTTTTGGTGCTTTGACGGTGATGGTATCTCCTTCTTCCTTTCCTATCAAGGCCTTACCAAGAGGGCTTGCAAAGGAGATTTTACCTTTTTTAGTATCTGCTTCTTCTTGACCAACAATTTTATAAGTAACTGTTGCATCTTTTTGTTCACAGTAAAGGGTAACCGTTGCCCCAAACACAATCGTTTCACTCTTAACAGAAGCAACGTCTATCTCAATACAGCTTCCGATAACTCCTTGTAGCTGCTTTATGCGTCCTTCAACTAGCGCCTGTTTTTCTTTAGCGGCATGATACTCAGCATTCTCTTTTAAATCACCAAGGGCCCTTGCTTCTGCAATTGTTTTTTTGAGTTTCTCTCTTTCAAACTTGATTAAGTGGTCCAACTGTCGCTCAAGTTCCACTTTACCTTCTTTGGTAATTGGTGCTTTATTGATTTGCATTTTGGACCTCTTTTGTTAGTTAATCCTTAAAAAGTGAATTTGCCTTGTCCACTAGAACATCATGGCCAACCGTATCTTTTTTCTTGGCAATTTTGAAGTAATCACAAAATTGAACTCTTTCTTTATCTAAAATGCGTTCTGCCAAAGGTTCCCGACATTCGTTGTAGACTGAAGTATCGTAAAATTCACACATTTTACAACAGTGTAACCCTATTTTGCAGAATTCACATTCTTCCTGTCTTGAAACTTTATATCCAATTTCAAAAACTAGATCTTTACCGCAGGCATAACATATTGATGGATTTTCATAATCTAAATCGGCCATCTCTTAAAACTCCTTAATAAAATTTATAAAAAATGATTTATTATTATAAGATTTTCTCCCGCTATTTTCTAACTCAGGAAAATATATCTTTGGGAGGTTTCTCCTATTATATTCATTTACAGCTTTATGTAAAAGCCTTTCATTCCTAAATTCTATGGTTTTGGCCACCAAAAAATTCAAGGTAATCAGGGATGCTCCACTGATTAACAGAGACTGCCTCCCAGTTTCTGAGGAGTTGGTAAAGACTCCAGAAATTAATAATAACGTACCTATAGTACCAAACACCGCGCTTGTCCAGCGCGTTTTGTTCTCTTTTTGATACAAGCTCAAATACTTTAGTGCCTTGGAATCCTTTGCCAAATGATAGCGCAACCCGTCTCCTTTTTGGTTAGAGTTACTATCAATCATGATCTCTTGGTAGTTTATTAAAGCAGTTCTGCTGCAAGCATCCGCAGCATATAGTTGAAAGCTATTCCCGAAATAGAATATTAAATAGGTCGTAATAATAATTATTAGTTTATTCATTATTTACCTATATAAACAATAAATTGCATAATTTACAATAGAGTAAAGGTAACGTATCCTTGAATTTTATAAAATAAACATATTCATGGAAAGAAAATGGTTATCATTGAACGTAGCATAGCGTCATTCGTCTTAGTTCTAGTCTCAATAGGAGTCATCCTATCTCATACAAATAAAGCTTTTTTTGAAGGTGTCTATGTAAGAGAAGACCATTTTATCGAATGGGTGACAGTTGTTGCCCTACTGTGTGGATTTTTTTTATGTATTTATCGAGTTTATAAGCTTAAAAACAAACGCTCTAAGATCTTTTTGGCAGCAACATTGCTTCTGGGTATGCTCTATTTTTTTGGGGCCGGAGAGGAGATCTCTTGGGGTCAAAGAATATTTAATATCACCCCTCATAAGTTCTTTTTAGAGCACAATTCACAAAAAGAGTCCAACCTTCACAATTTAGTAGTAGGTGGTAAAAAAATTAATAAAATTGTTTTTGGACTTGGGCTTAGCATTATCGTTGTCATCTACTTTCTCATTATGCCGATTCTGTACAAAAGAGTTGAATCTATCAAGAAGTTAATCAATAGGTTAGCAATTCCACTGCCCAGAGGATTTCATATAATTTGTTATTTGCTGCTGGCCTTTTTGGTTTTAGTATTAACTCCTTCTACAAAAAAAGGGGAGCTGTTGGAGTTTGGGGGGTGTTGGATTTTTTTTATGACAACTCTTAGGCCTTATAATCATAAAGTATTCGAGTAAACTATGGGCATAATTGGTAAAAGTATCACCGTTACTAAAACCATCAGAAATGTCAGCCGGCTACAAGAGATTGTTTTGGTATTTGCCAAAAATGGATTTGCTGAATTTATCACCCGAGGAGTAACCTCCAAAATACCAAATTTTGTCCTTCCCAGTGCAACTATTAAGATAAAAAATGAACTCAAAGAGAAAAAAGAGAGTGACTGGTACCAAATCATTGGCTACCGCCTAAGAAAATGTTTTGAAGAATTAGGACCAGTCTTTATCAAATTTGGCCAAATCTTAAGTACTAGAGAAGACTTATTGGATCCTTCAATTATCGAGGAAATGAAGCTTTTGCGCGATAAGGTTAAAGGCATACCTTTTGACGAAGTCAAATCGGTGCTTGAGGCAGCTCTTGGAAATAATCTCGGAAATATCTTCTCCTCCATAGATGAACACCCAATTGGCACCGCCTCAATTGCTGTTGTTCACAAAGGCACCTTAAAAGATGGAGAGGAGGTTGTATTAAAAGTAAGACGACCTAAAATAATCAAAACCATTGAAACCGACATTGCCATTATTATGTTGCTTGTTCAACACGTGGAAAAAATTAGCCAAGAAATTAAATTTTTAGGAATTTCTAAAATTGTTGCCGATTTTGCCAATGGTTTGCAACATGAAGTAAATTTCAATATAGAGGCCCTAAACCTGGAGCGCTTTAAAACTAATTTAACTAATCACGATGTGGACCAAATATTCTATATCCCTAAAATTTACAAAAAATTGAGCTCCGAAGAGGTCCTTGTCATAGAGCAAATAAAAGGAATTCCCTTTACAGATCGACTTGAGATAGAGGCCATAAGACCTAAGCTTGAAGTAAAAATTGAAAAAGGTGTCGGCTTGTTTGTAAAAACATTTCTACAAGATGGTTTTTTTCATGCTGACCTCCATGGGGGCAATTTCTTTTGGCAAGATAATGATAGGATTGCCTTAGTAGATTTTGGTCTTATGGGATATTTAAGCAAGAGAACCCGCTCAAATTTTATCGCCATCATTTATGCTCTTTTGTCCTTTAACTACGAAAACTTGGTCTACGAATTGCTGGATGTAGCCGAGTTCGAAAAAATGCCCGATGTAGAAGAGTTAATTGCTGATGTCAGAAGTGGTCTTTCGCCTTTTATTGGACTAACAGTTGGGCAAACAAATTTTTCACAAGTCATGCATACTGTAATTCGCACCTTAAACAGACATCAACTATACTTGCCTGGAGAGTGGTTCATTATTTTTCGGGCATTCATAATGCTCGATGGTGTGGCCAAATCAATTGATATTGATGTCGATTTATTTGAACTACTCCAAAGAGACATAAAAGAGTTAGTTCGACAATCTATGACCAAAGAAGACTGGATTGAAGAAGGGGTGTGGGCCGGCAGAGATGTTATATCTTCTCTAAGAGTCATTCCCAGACATTTTAAGTGGTACCTAAAAGATTGGGCCAAAAAAAATTATGCCATCGAAGTAGTCCATCGGGGATATAAAAAAGAGATTAACCGAGTTTCTAACACAATAACTTTTTTGGCCTTTGCATTGTTTGCAGCTATTTTTATTGCTTCTGGAACCTTCTGGCAATCTACTACTAAAATCACCACTTGGAAGGATGTCCCCACAATCTCTTGGATATTCTGGGTTGCTGGGCTTGCATTGTTTTTTAAAGGCTATTTATACACTAGAAAACGTTAACGCGAAATTAATCCATTTGTGCCTGAATGGAAGTAAATACTGCCGTATAAACAATATCCATGACAGTACACCCACGACTTAGATCATTAACAGGCTTGTTGAGACCTTGCATAATTGGGCCAATTGCTAACGCATGTGCTGATCGCTGTACGGCCTTATATGTATTGTTACCAGTATTTAGGTCTGGAAAAATTAAAACTGTGGCCTTACCGGCAACTTTACTATTTGGTAGCTTGGTCAACGCTACATTGGCATCAACTGCAGCATCATACTGAATCGGTCCCTCAAGCTTTAACTGAGGTTTCATCTTTTTTACAATATCGGTTGCCTGCCGAACTCTATCTACATCTTCGCCTTTGCCTGACTCACCACTTGAATAAGAGAGCATCGCCACCAAAGGCTCAATTCCAAATTGTCGTGCAGTTTCAGCTGAACACATGGCAATCTCAGCTAACTGCTCTGCTGTTGGATTTGGATTTACAGCACAATCTCCATATACCAAAACCTTATCATCTAAGCACATAAAGAAAACACTCGATACCAAAGTAAAGCCAGGCTTGGTTTTAATTATCTGTAAAGCAGGTCTTAAGGTATCTTGGGTCGTATGAGCTGAACCAGAAACCAGACCATCAACATGGCCCATGTGAACCATCATCGTTGCAAAAGTTGTGTCGTCTAACACTGCATCTTTAGCACTTTCTAAGGTAATGCCTTTGTGCTTTCTGAGGCTGTGATAAGTTTTAACATATTCTTTATAGTGCAAGCTGTTTGCTGGATCAACAATTTCAAGCGTATCAATCTTTAATCCCAACTGCTCAATTTTTTCATTAATAAGTTCAACTTTTCCAATTAAAGTCACGTCGACAATATCTCTATTGCGCAATATCTCAACCGCCTGTAAAATCCTTGGCTCTGTCCCTTCTGGAAACACAATGCGCTTTTTTAGTACTTTTGATTTTTGAATCATACTATGTTGAAACATCTTGGGAGTAAGTCTAGTAGATCTTATGTCGATAATTTTGTCACACAAAAAAGATGTATTTACATAGGTTTCAAAAGTACCAAGTGCAGCCGAAATTTTTCTATGATCATCAATGTGTAGTTCAGATCGCAAGCTATTAAGCTTCAAGGCTACATCGTAAGTATTTTCTTTCACCGACAATACTGGAATTGCAAAATTGGTCAAATGCTTAATCATCTTCCAAACATTCTCATCTGGCTTGATACCGCCAGTTAAAACAATTCCTGAAATATTAGTATTTGATCTAGAAAGAATTGAAATCACGGCACCCATTAAAATATCGGTGCGATCTCCGGGAGTAATGATCAAAGTACCTTTTTCAAAATATGGTGCCACGTTTGGAAGTTGCATAGCTGCAACTACAAAGCGACTAATCTCTCTGTGTAATTGATCATGGCCTAAAAGTATCTCTCCATCCAAGCGTTTTACCACTTCTTGCATAGTAGCAAGCTCCAATGAAGCTATTTCTGGAATGGTATAGTACAATTGATCTCTGTGAAGTCTATTGCCAAGCCTTTTATGGATATCATCGATAACGTTCATTGCACAACGGTTGACAATGGTTCCAAGGATTTGGCCACCCTTTTTTTCAATGGCCTTAACCGCCATAACAGCAGATAAAACGACCTGAGGTACATCTTTTTTCTTGGCCTTAATTACTGGCAGGATGGGAGAATCTAAGTTACGAGCAATATCAATATTGAGATCAAACTCATAAGAAGAGGCAAGGCCTAAAAAGTCCGTCCCCTCAACCAATACAAAGTCATACCGCTTTTCAACATCCTTGTATTTTTTCATTATGCCATCAATGAGCTTCTCTTGATTGCCAGTAGCAATCAACTCATTGGCTTCTTGTGAAGTATAGGCATACATGTCGCTATATTCGAGATCGAGGTTATAAAAAGATTTGATAAAATTAATATCTCGATCGACGTGATCGATCTTTTTTTCAGAGTCTCCGATATTTATTATTGGCCTAAAAAAACCCACATTGTCGATGCTCCGCATCAGGATTTCCATTATGCCCAAACATACTACAGATTTACCGCTCCGTGCCTCAGTCGTCAATATATATAGATTTTTCGCCATTGAATCACAATACAATTATCTTAACTTCTTGTAAAGATGACCGCATAGGGTAACCGTCACTTTTTTGTGAAACGATGTTTCACAAAAAAGTGACGGTTACCATCTTCTTCGAACTTTTCTTTGAGTGTTTAGACTGCTAATTTCAACAGTTGTGCCCTCTCCCTCCTCTATGAATACAGGGGTTGCTCCAAGCTCTAGACTGATCACATTTTTTAAAACAGAAAGTTTTTTCTCATAAAAAGTAATCTTGCCGGTGGGTATGCCTTCTGTTACTTTCACAAATTTTGTTTTGCTGTAAGGTATCTTTATACTCTTTTTGAGTACAGCATCGCTCCATGCGACCAAAACACTCTTATTGCCTTTTGGAAATTCAAAAATATAAACATCTTTGATATTTATATTATGAAGTTTCACATAATCTTTAACATTACTCCAATCGGACCCTTCCAATTTTTGGGTCATTAATTTATAAGTATGGTAAGCAAGCTTTTTTTTACCAGCAACAATGTCTTTTTTTGACATTGCTCCGTCATACATAACTCCTACTTTATCAAAGTATCCACTTCCTCTTCCATAACCAAATTCGGCCAAAAGTTGTGACCAAAATATCTTTTTAACTCCAACAGCTATGGAGTAAACATACCTTTTGATTAGCTCCTGGGCCTGTTCGTGTTCAGATTGCATCGGCCACTTGATGGGAAAGTTCCCTTGAGTGGGACTACCACTGTAATTAGACATTTCTAAAATCCAACACTCAATATCAGGGTAACCGTTTTTAGTAAAGTATTGGACAGCTTCGCGATGGACAGTACCGATATCAAGATATTTAAGGCCATGTGCTCCAATTTTCATTTTACTAACTTTGCGATACTCAACTCCCATAATGTGAAAATCAAAAATATCAAATGCCCTTTTTCTTCCCAAGTTTTTTAAAACTTTTGGATAAAAGCCCTGCACATCCCAATTTCCCCGCAAAACTGCAGAACCGCCAATTAAAACTTTACACTTGGGACAAACCTCCTTAATAGTTTTGTAGCTTTCGTATAGTAAAATTGCATAATTTCTAGGTGTATCTTTCCAAAAAGCAGATCCTCTAATATTGGGCTCATTTCCAATTTGCCAATAGTTAACACATTTATTAAATTTTGAAGTTGCACAACTATAACGAGTCACTACCGCCTTTAAGTACCTATTATACTCATCCATATTGCGTGGCCTTCTTCTAAAGTTTGAGCGATCAAATTTTTCAGAGCCTACATTTGCAACAATATTTACACCTATGTTTTTGATATAAGTATCCACGGTATTAAAATCAAATTTCCCCTTATCAATATCACTTTGAGATTTTTGTATTTTTTGCCACCAGATAACAAGCCCCATGCTGCGATCCCATTTAATACCCAGGTCTGCATTGATCTGATTTATGTAATTGATATAACCAGTAAGGTCACTAAAACTGTTATATAACAGCCCTCTGCTTACATAAGAATTCTGCACCCCAAATGGCGAATCGAAATCATGTTGGCCAGCGTAAGAATGAACACAGACAACTAACAGAATTAAAAATAAAATCATCGAATTCATTTAAAGGTTTTCTCTTTTATAAATTCTTTTTAAAGAGGTCAATATACTTGATATCATCTTTTAGAATGTGATCTCTAAACCAAACTAGTAAAAAAACCATAAGCTGCTTATCAACATCTTTACTATCTTGAGATAAGAACATTTTACCAACTTCTGCAAGCTTGTCTTTGAAGATTTGATGTCTGGCCCTATGTGCTTCTGTATCCTCATAGTTGAACTTAACAAACATCCTCTCTTCATAGCCAAAGTGCTGGTTAACATACTGATTTAGCTTCCTCAATATCTCAGAAACTTCATCTCGCTGCCCCTTACAACAAATATTATACAATTTATTTATGTGAGTAATAATTTTTTGATGACTAATATCAACAGCCCTAATATCTAACTCAAAGTCAGTGCTCCACTTTATAATTTCTGCCTCTTTTTTATTCATAATCCCCTCAATAGGGTAACCGTCACAAGGGTGATCGCACTTAATTACATCTATGAAGATCCTGATTCTAGGCAGATACGGCCCTGCACAATTGGCCTTTTGTATTTGTTGGGTTAAAGTTTTGAGATTATCAACAATCTCAGGACAAAAATATGAACGAATCAA
>JADHTQ010000020.1 GCA_016784965.1 Bacteriovoracaceae bacterium
ACTTTTCTTTGTATAATAGGCCAACATTTATTGTTTGCAGACTGCTTAAGGAAAAATATCGTAAAAATGACCATGTCAATGACCAGGACAGGTATTTGAAGATCAGATCAAGTTTAGGATGAAAAATTCAGGTTAAGGAACCAAATTGAAACTAACTATATTTTCTTTAATAATAGTGTATAACCGATTCATAAAAAGTTATTTAGTTTTTGTTTCCCCCCACAAAAATTATATTAATGAGGGTAAGTTGAGTTAAGCAATTTACCCTCTTTTTTTTCTGGAATTTTTTGATTAATGACCCAAGTATGCTTTTTGAATTTCTGGATTTTGAATTAATTCACTCGCTGGTCCTTGCATATTGATGGTACCAGTAGTTAAAACATAGGCCTGTGTTGCAATTTTAAGTGCTGCGTATGCATTTTGTTCAACAATTAAAATAGTTGTTCCTCTTTGATTGATCTCTTGAATTGCTTTAAATATAGTTTTAACCAAAATGGGAGCAATACCCAAAGATGGCTCGTCAAGTAGAAGGAGTTGAGGGCGTGCCATCACGGCCCTCGAAATTGCCAACATCTGCTGTTCACCACCTGAAAGTGTGCCGGCTACTTGTTTTCTTCTTTCTTTTAAAACGGGAAAAAGATTAAATACATAATCTTCATCGCTGCGAATTTGTTCTTTATCACTTCTTAAATAGGCGCCAAGATCGAGGTTTTCCTTGACCGTGAGATCTGGAAAAATTAAACGTCCCTCAGGTGATTGAGCTATACCTAAAGAAACAATTTTGTGAGCTGGGTATTTAAAAATTGGCTCATTATTAAATAAAATTTTTCCTGATGATATCGGAAGGATGCCACTAATGGCCTTTAGAGTCGTTGTTTTGCCAGCTCCATTGGCACCTAAAATGGCCACAATTTCTCCACGCTTAACCTCTAAGCTAATACCTTTTATAGCATGAATGGCATCATAGTAGACATTTATATTGTCTACTAACAAAAGCGAAGATTGCATAAAATATATCCTTTCATTTATTGTGTACCAAGATATGCTTCAATCACTTTTGGATTTCCTTGGATGTCTTTAGGCAATCCATGGGCGATTTGCATTCCATAATCAACAACATGTATTTTTTCACATACCTCCATTACTAATTTCATATCATGTTCAATGAGCAAAATAGCAATTTGGAATTTATCTCTAAGCCATCTGATTAGATCAGTTAGCTCTTTAGTTTCTTTAGGATTCATCCCCGCAGCGGGCTCATCGAGCAGAAGAACTTTTGGTCTTGTTGCTAATGCCCTGGCAATTTCTAAGCGTCGTTGCATACCATAGGGAAGATTTTTTGCGAGGTAATTTTTTTTATCACTTAAGTCAAAGATCTCTAAAAGCTCAAGAGTTTCATTTTCTAATCTCTTCTCTTCCGAGTGAAATTTTTTATTTCTAAAAACGGATGACAATAAACCATAATTCATGCGGAAGTGACCTGCGATGCGAATGTTATCAAAAACTGTTAGGTCTTTAAATAATCTTATATTCTGAAAGGTTCTAGCAATTCCTAATTGAGTTATAACTGCCGGCCTTCTATTTTTAATGCTTTTTTGGTCTAAAATGATGTCACCAGCACTGGGTGTGTATATACCGGTGATCATGTTGAAGATGGTTGTCTTGCCTGCACCATTGGGCCCTATTATGCCGATAAGGTCAGTTTTTTTTAGTTGTATACAAAAGTTATCTACTGCAACTAGACCACCAAATCTCATGGTTATTTCTTTTGTTTCTAGGATAACTGAGTTGTCGAGCATCACAGTTTGGACCTTCTAAACCATGACTTTATGTCAAGTTCATGCTTACCAAATATTCCACCGGGACGAGCAAGCATTAAGATGATTAATAGTAGTGAATATACAACCATCCTCCACTGAGATATGGTTTCACCAAAAAAACGAAGCAACTCTGGTAGAACAGTTAAAATGATTGCACCAATAATAGAGCCAGTGATAGAGCCAAGCCCACCAAGGATTACCATTAATAAAATAATTACACTCCATAAAAAAGTAAAACCGTTGGGGTGTAAAAATTGTTGAGCGTGGGCAAACAAAGATCCTGCTAAACCGGCAAATCCCGCACCGATAACGAATGCGAGAGTTTTATATTTAAAAGTGTGTATACCCATACTTTCTGCTGCAATCTCATCTTCTCTGATACTAATAATAGCGCGTCCATGAGTGCTGTTAATTATATTTGCAATAATGATTATAGTTATAACTACCCATGAATATACCCAAAATAGATTGCTCCAATTTGGTATGTTAGTAAATCCTCTGGCTCCCCCTACAACATCGAGGTTAACAATTACAATTCTGATAATTTCGCTAAAACCTAAAGTGGCAATTGCTAAATAGTCACCTCTTAATCTAAGACATGGAACACCTATAATAACACCAGCAAAAGCGGCACTTATAAAGCCCACGATGCAAGAGATGAAAAGATTTATAAAGTCAGGCACCGGCAAGGCCATGTATACGCTGTAAGCAGCTCCAGTATAGGCACCAACTGCCCAAAAACCAGCATGGCCCAAGGAAAATTGCCCACAAATCCCATTGATAAGATTGAGGCTAACCGCCAAAATGATGAATATACCTGTGTTGAGAGTAAGGTGTGCTATGTAATCCATTACACTTTCTCTTTTATATTTTTACCTAAAATACCAGTAGGCTTTACTAATAGAATAAATATTAAAATGGCAAAAGCTATAGCATCTCGATAGGTACTGGCCCAAAATCCCATTACTAAATTTTCGGCTATACCTAAAATTAATCCACCGACTACTGCACCAGGAATGTTTCCAATTCCTCCTAAAACTGCAGCAACAAATGCTTTAAGACCCGGGATAAGCCCCATCATAGGCTCAATGGTGCTATAGTATAGTCCTACCAAAACTCCAGCAGCACCGGCCAGGGATGCACCTATAAAAAAGGTAATAGAGATAATGCGATTTGTGTTTATTCCCATTAGCTCAGCTGCTTCGCGATTATAACTAGTTGCTCGCATCGCCTTACCAACCTTGGTGTAGCCAACTAACCACCAAAGAAAAAGCATCAAGACAAAAGTGACACCCACGATGATTATTTGGGTACTGGTGAACATGATCTCTCCAAACATAAAGGTTTGATCATTGATGACTGAAGGAAACGCCTTGGGTTCAGCTCCGATTACTCCTTGGCCTAGATATTGAAAAAAAAGTGAAGTACCAAGTGCCGTGATTAGTGCTGGAATTCGACCTGCACTTCTGATAGGTCGATACACTAATCGCTCCACTATAACGGCTACTATACCTGATCCAATCATGGCAACTGGGAATGCTATCCACAATGAATGGCCAGCTATTACCACGTAAAAGCCAAGAAAAGCTCCTATCATGTAGAACTCACCGTGAGCAAAATTGATGAGTCTTATAATTCCATAGACCATGGTATAGCCCAAGGCAATTAAAGCATAGATGCTTCCCTGGGCCAGTCCATTTATAAAATATTGAACTAGATCATAAAAAAAGTAGATAGTGTCTTCAAGCATATAACTTATGGATCAACTTTTTGGACGAAGACATTGCCAGCAGGTGTAGTTTTTAAAACGACTGCACTTTTAACCGCATTTCTGTTTTTATTTATTGTTATATTTCCAGTGATTGCTGAGAAATTTTTAGTGTTATTAATGGCCACTTTTATCTCTTCACGGCTTAGATTTTTAGCATTTTTTAGAGCGTTGGCCAAGATGAAAGTAGCATCATAACCCAAAGCTGCCATTGCGCCTGGTCTTTCATTATATTCCTTTTTAAACTCCTTAACAAAATTTTGCACTTTAGGGCTGCTATCATCGGGAGAAAAGTGAGAACTTAAATAATGACCAGTGATGGCCTCTTTACCAGCAAGTTGCTGTAATTTTGGAGAATCCCATCCATCTCCACCGAGAAATGGTACATTAAATCTCATCTGATGAGCTTGCTTTAAAATAAGGCCCACTTCAGTGTAATATCCAGGAACAAAGATGACGTCTGGCTTCTTTCTCTTAACTCTTCTTAAAATGCTTCTAAAATCAACATCTTTTTGCTGATAAGCAAAATCATCTTTTGAAACGATAGTTCCTCCAAATTCTTGGAATTTTTGCCTAAAAACCTTTGCTAGACCTTTTGAGTAATCATTAGCGTTATCAACAATAATTGCGGCCCTTGATTTTTTTAATGTCTCTTTAGCAAATTTGGCCATTACCACACCCTGAAAATCATCAGTAAAACAGGCACGACTGATATAATCACCCATCATAGTGACTTTTGGGTTGGTCGAAGAAGGAGTAAGAAGAGGCACTTTAGCTTTTTGGGCTATCGGAGCACCGGCCAAAGTATTACTACTAGCAACTGCGCCAAGTACTACAGATACTTTATCCATATCGATAAGTTTTCTAACTGCATTGGCCGACTCAAGTGGCTCACCTTTGTTATCTTCTAGAATCAACCTGATTTTTCGTCCAGCAATTCCTTCTTTATTAATTGTTTTTAAAGCTAATTTGATACCACTTATACTTTCTTGACCAAAAGTAGCGGTAGGACCAGTCATGGCGAAGACTGCACCGACGTCTATGGTTGGCTTTGATTTATTTGAATAAGCGTTAGACACAGTTAAGGAAATGATTCCAAGATAAATTAGGATATTTTTTATAATTTTTATGAAAGACGAATTCATTTTTGACTCCTCAATTTACTGAAGTTTTTTAAGTAAGTGGTAAGCTAAACAAAATAATTAGAATTATTTTGCTATAAAGTCAATGTTCTTGAAATTATTATCTATCCAGGAACTCTTAAATGTAAGAAAGTGTGATTAATGATGGTTTTCTAGAACATGAGGAAAAAGAATCAGTTCTTCGGATTTCATTCTAAGTGTTAGTAGTTCCAGAAGATTCTTTAGATTATTCTTTAGTTCATTTTGGTTTTTGATTTCATGATAAGTATCAAAAAAATATACTACATTATCGCGTAACATATTGTATTCGTCTGAGAACACCTGCAGCATTCTTACATTAAAAGTGTCAAATTTTGTTGCATGTTTTACCTTTTTAAAGAATAGGTCCCTCTCTTTATCCATGTGAAACAATAATAAGCCTTTTAATGAACTCATCTTAGGATCCATATCTGCTCCATAAAAATCATCACAATCGATTGATTTAAAAAAATCAATTATCGAAGAGTGTTCATCTAAAAGGTCATTAATTGTGTGTCGCACGACAACCTCCAAGGCAAAAAACATACCTACTATAATTATATCCCTGCATTAAGCTTTCTCATAAATTAGTGCAAGCATTTTGTTACTAGGTTTTATAACTGCCTGTAATTCAAATAAATGAGTGAATTATAAGCATTATTAAAAGTGCCAAAATATTGGGTCAAAATGGGGCCTTTTTGGAATTTATCTAATAATATTAACTACTTTTTTTCTTTTAAAACCGTAGGGATTTGCCCTTCTTGTGATGTATTTAAGTGGAACATCATACTTGAAAGTATCATTTACCTTTAATGTGATTCCCATTTTAACTATAAACTCTCTGTTTACATGAATTGTTCTCTTTTTATTCTTTATAAAATAACTTACTTTATTAAATCCTGTTACTTTTCCCTCAATGGGAATTAAAACACCTGCAGAGATTTGGAATGTAAGTATAAAAAAAAAGATGGTCGAAGTTAACCGCACAGCTTAGGCCTTTTACAAGTTTCGTGTCCCAGAAGTGCCTGATGGCCCTGGAGCAGCTTCTGTGGGTACCGGTGATATTTCACTTATGTTTTTTGTATAAATATCATCACATCTGGAGGCCACTTTTTCGTAATCGTTTCTTGATTGTACAGTTGGATTGGTAATAATCGATGCATCGCGACCGATAATTCTTTTTAATTCAGGGTCTTTTAAGTTTGATGCAATATGCCCTATCATTTTATCATATGAGGGTAAAGCATTGTGGTCTACGTGGTCTCCAGGGTAGAACTCAAGGGCACTTCCTGTGAAGCTACATTTTGGATAATAGAGATTTTTTCCTACCTGAATGTACTTGTAATCTTCTTTTACAATTCCACCATAATCAGCATTTTTTACCGATCTAATAACTGGATTTTTTTGTACAACTGCAGGGCAACGATAAGTAACTTTTGGTTTAAGTGTGTGTCCCTTTGATTTTAATACCTGGCACTCAGTATTGCCAATTTTCACTTTAAAATTTTCTTTAACGTCTCCAGTTTTTTTAAATTCTTTTAAAGCTTGTGATGCGATATAGTCCATTATAGATGTGCGCATGGCCTCAACACCTAAAACTTTGGAGGAATCATTTATATCTTTGTTTGGATTGCGGTAAAAATCTACTCCATAAGCAAACATGGCACAAAGTAGAAGATCTGAAGGTCCTTGAACTTTCTGAAGTTGTTTGGAGCTTAAATAGCTATTGCGCGAAAAGTGGGGTACTCCATATTGGCTGGGATTGTTGTTGTTGGTAGTCATTGCCCATTCAAGCTTGAATCCAGGTTGCTTTCCATAGATAGAGCCCAAGGCGGCACTGATTTTGCGTCCTTTTTCAGCTTTTCCAGTAGGAAATTCAGTAAAATCAGATACTGTAAGTCCCTGTAATAATCCAATCGTTTTTTTGCGTAGAAACATTTTTTTTAGTTTTTCACGAGTCAATCCGGCTTCTTTTAAAGCTTCATCAGTTATGGCCTCATCTAGATATCCAAAGATCTCAGCAATAGAATTTTCTGTTGAAAAGAGAGTGTCTCTTTGGTCGATGGCCCATGCCCACATATCACCAAAGCTGTCATGAAAAATAAATGGAGAGTCAGAAAGTACTTTATCACCATCTCCGACAACTTTTGCTGCAAATGATAATTCTTGATCTGCAGGCGTTTGCTTAGAGAGTCCTCTAGTTTTAAATTGCTTTTTTGCAGGTTGCACTACTAAATCAAAAGGTTTGTAAGAGCAGGCCATTACTTGATTTATTGAAACGGCTATAAAAAATATAAAAAATAGTAAATAGATCTTCATGACTTCTCCCCTTCCAGGAAATTAAAATTGTTTGCCACCAGACCCAATTATTGTCCCTTAAATTCGATCAATACTCAATAGGCATTATTCACTGCTTGCACATATACATGTACTTTGGTAGGAGTTTTAGCAGGGGGATAGGCCCTTAAACTTACAAAATGGAGCAGTGCAATGAAGCTTTCAAATTTAATAATTATTTTTGTGTTAGCGCAACTAGTTAATTTTTCTGCGATTGCCTCACCTTGCCTAGACGCAAGCAGCTGTAGGGGCATGATTACTATGTCGGGTAAAAAAATACCATATTACAGAAATTATCCTTTGAGTGGTCCAAATGTATCGGTCAGTAAGGCAATTGTAGTAATTCATGGAAATGGTCGAACTGCAAGTAGCTATTTTGAGTCTATTGTTCAAGCTGCTAGAATTGCCGAAGGCAGGTATCGTTCTCGTGCAACTTCAAGTACCATTATTGTTGCCCCTCACTTTCGTTTTAAATCTGATATGGATAATGCCGAAGCCTCTAAAAGCTTGTATTGGGATAATGGCTGGAAAGCAGGAAATGATGCAAAAAATAAACAAATTAGCTCCTATCAAGTTATTGACCACATTCTTGGTAGGTTAAATGACAGAAATAGATTTCCCAAGTTAAAAAAAATTACAATGGTCGGACATTCGGCCGGAGGACAGTTTGTACAGCGTTATGCAGCGGGATCAAAGAAGCCATCTTCACTTAGATCTAGCTTGGGTATCAAGTTTATTGTCGCCAATCCCTCAAGCTATATGTATTTAAATGATAAAAGAAGAGTTCCAGGTACAAGTAATTTTTCCTTACCATTTGTAGTTATCCCCTTTCCCCCCTTTGTGGCACCTCATCCAAAATTTCCTAAAGTGAAGGAGGATGATGAATCTGATGATAATAGTAAGCGCAATATGTTTTGTCCCGACAGTTATCATAAATACAAATATGGTATGAATGGGCGAAACCGTTACATGAATAAATCCTCAAAATCTACAACTCGTTCTCAATACAAAAAAAGAAGTGTGGTCTATTTTCTTGGAACTGACGATGATGTTTGGGATGAGGATCTTGCGATCTCTTGCTCGGCCATGGTTCAAGGAAAAAATCGCTATCAAAGAGGTGCAAACTTTAAAAAGTTTATGGATAAGTTCTATAATGGGCATAAACACAGCTTTAAAAAGGCCCAAGGAATCGGTCATACAAGTAGGGGCATGTTTAAATCTGACGAAGGTGTAAAACTTCTTTTCTACTAGGAAAGTAAAGTCTTTATTTCAACTTATCTCTATGGATTTTGATTTTTGCCTTTGATCTCATATCGGCAAAGTATTTTGCTAGGATTTTATCTCTTTTTTGGTCATAAACTACTTTTTTGTAGCGTTGAAGGGCAATATCTTTAAAATTTCTGATTGCCATGAGTTTTATTATATGGAAACCAAATTGTGTTCTAACAGGCGGAGAGATATATCCAGGTTTTTTGCCCCTAATTGCCTTAAAGTATTCTGGAGCAAGGTTGACAGCAGGTTGAAATCCTACATCACCACCATTTTTGGCAGCAGCAGTTTGGGCATATTTATTTGCTAGTTCTGCAAACCTGTCAGGGGAGTTTTTAAGCATGGCATACAGTTTTAGTGCTTGCTCTAGGGCCAACTTTTCCTCTTTCACTTTAGGATCAATGGGGAGCCTTAGAAGAATGTGAGCAGTACGATACTCAGGGTGTGATTTGTAGTACTGTTTTACATCATCATCGCTGACTTTAATTTTCTTTAAACTGTGCTCTAGATCTTTGGAAATTTGCGCATGGTAGAGAATATCTTCCATCTTTCTTTTTACTAATGGATTACTTGATAGTTTTTCTTTTTTTGCCTTTTGGATTCCAAGCTCGCGGTTAATTAGATCGTTGATCACCTTATCTCTTGTTACCATAGTGCTTCCGACAAACATCATATTTTGTCTGTAGGTTTGAAGAAATACTGACTTGGTGATTTTAGATCCATTAACAGTTGCAACGATATCGTCTTTTTTGCTAGCGTGGGCAGTAGTTATTAGCGTCAAAAATGTGATCAACAATAATAATTTATTTTTCATACCAAAAATCCCTTTTATAAAAAAATAACTTATCTATAAGTATTGATATATATTAAACGTTAGCACGACATTATCTGTTCTGCCACATTTTTTGAGAACTTAACCAAATCTTGTTGTTCAACTATTGTCTTATGGCTGTAAATTACCTTGTAATCTGGAGTGAAACGATAGACTTTGGGTCTTGAAATAAATGTTTCGACAACTTTATTTCGAAGTTCTAAATTGTTTTGCAAAATGTTTTGGTCAAATTTTATGGAAATAACTTTTCCAGCAACCTGGATGGTGCTGATACCACAATTTTGAAGATAAATCTTGGATTCGAATAAGGTGAATAAGTTGCTTAGCTCCTGTGGATAAATGCCAAAAATATCTGAGATTTCATCCATGTAATTATTCAAATCAACGATAGAGGAACAATTGGAAAGTTTTTTATAATATTTAAGCCTCATAGATGAATCATCAATGTAGTGATTTGGAATGTATGCAGCAAATGGAGTGGAAATTTCAATATCTTTACTGATAACTTTTTTCTCCCCTTTAATTTCCTGTATTGTCTCCTTTAAAAGCTCAGTGTATAGCTCAAGACCAATGGCTTCAATGTGTCCAGACTGCTCACCTCCCAAGATATCTCCAGCGCCACGAATTTCTAGATCGCACGAGGCCAAAGAAAATCCTGAACCGATATCGGCGTAGGTATGTAAGGCCTTTAAGCGAGCTTCGGCCTGAGCATTTAGTTTATTATGTTTTGGGATTACAAAGTAAGCGTATGCCTTTTTTTCAGATCTACCGATTCTACCTCGCAGTTGATGAAGTTGCGACAAACCAAAAGTATCGGCCCGATCAATAATCATAGTGTTGGCATTGGGAATATCGAGCCCAGACTCAATAATCGTAGTGGATAACAAAATTTGGTAGCTACCAGCATAGAAGGCATTAACTCTTTTTTCTAGCTCCCTCTCTGGTAGTTGTCCATGGGCCATAATAATCTTGGCTTTTGGAACCAACTCCCTTAGGTTGGCCAGAAAAATTTCCATATCATTGACTCTGTTGTGAACATAAAAAACCTGGCCTCCTCTTGATAGTTCCTTTTCAATTGCCGTTTTAATGGTATATGGATCTTCCTGGATTATATAAGTTTTAATTGACTGCCGCCTTGGAGGTGCTGTCTGAATTAATGATAGATCTCTAATGCCCAAAAATGCCAATTGGAGAGTCCTAGGGATTGGAGTGGCAGTCATGGTTAAAAAATCTACACTGGATTTTAGAAGCTTTAGCTTCTCTTTGTGACCCACGCCAAACCTTTGCTCTTCATCCACAACTACTAATCCTAAATCTTTGTATTTAACAGTGTCTGATAGAAGTTTATGAGTCCCGATGATGATATCGATTTTTCCTTGTAGTAGATCTTCTTTAATGGCCTTTGTCTCTTTGGGAGTTTTAAAGCGCGATAAAAATTCAATGTTGACGGCAAAATCTTTAAATCGCTCACAAAAGGAATTGTAGTGTTGAAGAGCTAAGATAGTTGTTGGGACCAAAATGGCGCTCTGTTTTTTATCTAAAACGGCTTTGAAAGCACACCTCATAGCAACTTCAGTTTTTCCAAATCCTACATCTCCACAGACCAAATGATCCATTGGTAAGTGGTTTTGCATAGAAGAAATGACATTTTCTATTGCTTGCATTTGATCGGGTGTTTCCTCAAAGGGAAATGCTAATTCGAACTCATTAAAGTGATGGTCTGGTGGTGAAAAGGCATAAGCTGAAGAAGATTGACGTTCGGCTTGAAGTCGTAAAAGATCAAATGCTAATTTTTTTACCGATTTATAGGCCCGCTCTTTAAGGGCCTTAAATTTGTTGGATCTAAGATTTGCAACCTTGAGGTTAGCGTTTGAATCTGCATGCTTTTGGATCAAGTTCATCTTGTAAACTGGTAGATAAACCTTATCATTGCCCTCATACAGGATGACGATGTAATCGGTCTTATTATCACCAATATCAAGTGATTCAAGACCTTGATACTCCCCTATCCCGTGTGTGTTGTGGATAACATAATCACCTTTTTTCATGGTGGAGAGTTGTTCAGCAAAAAGATCTATTTTTTTGATTGCTGACTTTTTGATTTTTCTTTGTTTTTTGGTGAAAAGATCACCATCAGTCAACAAAAGTAGTTTTTCAGCGCTGTAAAAAAACCCTTCGTTGAGCTCAAAGTCAATAAATTCTATTCGATGTAAAAGGTCACTTGAGAATTCATTTTGCTCAAAGAGATATTTAATTTCATTTTTTGAACTGGTGCTATTGGTTGAAATCAAAATGTGACCACTGTATTTGAAAAATTCTTTTAAAAAAACCAAGGCATCTTTTAAAAATTGAAATTTATCTCCTGTAGTAGAAACATGCCTTAAAAGAAACATTTTGGCATTTTCAATTTTTAGGCTGATGCTACTTTTTAAATCACCGCCTAACTTGCTGATAATAGGCAGTTTGTCAACTTCAATTCGCTTAAAACACTTCAATTCATCTAGCAAACTACAGGAGTAAAGATTGTTGGGTTTTGGTAGAATTTGATCACTATTGCTGTCATTGTTACACTGTTCGAATTCGCTTCTTAAAAGCTCTAAATACTCTGTCGTATTTTGATAAGTACTACTACTTTCAAGCACTGTTATTAGTGTGTTCTGAGGGTCAAGGTAATCTAAAAGTCTAGCTTCATTTTTAAAAAATAAAGAGCTGTAAACTGGATAATTTTCAAATAATTGATTTTGGGCCAGAGTTGAAAAGATATGCTTTCTTTTTTCGAATTTGGCCTTAAATTGAGGTCCAGGCATTGGGATATTTTCTCTTAGACACCCTCTAAATTCAGAATTTGATAAAATATTTGGAGATGGACAAAGGTGAAGTGTTTTATATGATGTGGATCTATTTGTTTTTTGAGTAACAAGGTCTATGGCAAAAATCTCTTCGAGCATATCATCGAAGTAGTGAATTCTTACAGGAAAACCTGAAGTTGGAAAAATATCGAATATCTCTCCTTTTTGGGCAAATGTACCTGGCTCCTCAACGGTTGTAGAGGATGAATAGCCTATAGAAACCAACTTGCGGGCTAATTCGTGTGGTGCAACAATATCGCTTACTTCTAAGTCTATGCTGTGCTCTTCAAACAGCGATTTAGGTATTGAATTGAGTATTGGTCCCTCAAATGTACAGACGATTATTTTTGGAAGATTAGAGTATACGATTTTATCAAGCGCTTTAAAGCGGGTATATAAGTTTTTCTCTGATGATAAAATGTAAGTATAGGGCGATGACTCAGATCCCGGATAGTAGCAAATTTCATGAGTTGTTATATTTTTTTTCAAGGATGAATATAAATTTTCAGCTATATCGATACTTGGACAAATTATTACATGGTCCTTATGGCCAAGCTTTTTAAAGCTCGTACTCGTTAAGTAAGTTAGAAAAAAGGGCCAAATTGCTGGCGAGAAGCCATCTATTTGAAATGCAGGGCTATCATCTTGCTGCCAATCGACAATTTTATTGATTAAAGGATTAAACAAATTCATCAATTTTTAGTCCTAATAAAGTTTAACCAAATATTATATCTATGTTATCATTGTCGCCATGACAAATAAAAAATATGGTTCTTATACAATAAAGACCGCTGCAACCATCATTGTGTTTTTAATATTATATATTCAAGTACTATGTCTATTTCTTTGGATCTTTGCTTACAATGGAGGAAGTGTCTCCGCCAACCGGGATTTTTTATATAAAGAGCTTATTGCATGTGTTATATTTTTCTTCCTAAATTATATAATAATACTTAAATCTGGAATAATTAGGCGGAAAAACTAATGGATACTGGGGTGTTACAATATGCTGTGCGAGTTGTTGTAATCTTATGTGTTGTACTAATTCTCGTTCCATTAGTTGCATATATTGAACAACGTTTTTTCATTTTAAAATTAAAGAATCTAGGCAGGTATAGGTTATATCAATTCTTTTTTGATCATATGAAGACCATGTTTAAAGATAACAAAAGGTGTAAAAAACAAGGTTATCATACACTTTTGTTAGCAACTTCGTTGTTACCACTTGCTGCAATACCTCTGTTTAGTTCTTTTAATTACAGAGGACAGTCACTTGTTTTTGAGTTAATTGATCCTCATTGGAGCTTCTTTTACATACTTATCACTTTATGCTTGATATCCATTGTTGAATTATTGATTAGCTATCTTATACAAGGAAAAGTTAGTAAAGGTGCTATTCGAGCTGGTATTTTTAATATTGGCAATGATTTATGTATTATACTTTCTTTGCTTGCACTACTCTTTATCTACAAAACCTTTAATCTGCATGAAATTATAATTATACAAAATGAGCCTCTTTGGCACTTCTTTCCAAGATGGGGGATTTTTGTCCAACCACTTGCAGGTTTAGTTTTTCTTATATGCTTAATGGTCAAGCTCAATCTTGCACCATTTAATTCAGATAGTGCACCGTCAGAATTGATATATTCAAAATATCTGGGTTATTCACCCTACTCATTTATGATCGCTGTAATAAGTAGGTATTTATACATGATTTCATTGATTTTAATTTTTGTTACTTTTTTTATGGGGGGATACAATATACTACCTTTTTTTACAGATGTGATAGAGCGGTATCCACATACAATTACACTATTTCAAATTCTCTCAGTAATTTTAAAAATGTTTATTGTATTACTGCTTTTTACTTGGCCCAAAGGCTTAATCTCTACTTTTAAAATTGATATGGTACTAGAGATAAGCTTAAAAAGGAGTTTGATTTTTGCTATTATTAATCTTTTTACTACAATAACGATTGTTCATTATGGCTATTGATTTAATCTTTTCGTCTATATGTATTGTCTGTGCTATTTGTGCTGTGGTGGTGAAGGATCGCTTGATGTCCATAGTATTTCTTATGTCACTTACAATTTTTATTTCAGCTATATACTACAGATTTGGGATGTATGTTGTTGCGATCTCAAACTTGCTGCTTTATTTGGGAGGGATTTTATTTTCAACTTTGTTGATATTATCTCAAATTAGTATTTTTGATAACAAGTCATATACTGCTAAACATCTCGCTCATTCTAAGAAGTACCTCATATTGATATTGCCAGCAACTTTTTTTGCAGTTTTTACTTATTTTTTATCAATTAATAAAAATTATTACAAACAAATAGTAGATATAAAGTTCAATTTAGTCGCAATTAGTAATCATGTTTTAATAAAACACTATTTTACAAGTGCTTTATTATTAATTCTAATAACTATTGCAATTTTTATAATATTGAACGTTTATAGAAATTATATTTTAAACTCTAAGGATACTTAGATGTTATTTTATTATACAGCATTTATACTATTTACAATTGGCTTGATAGGGATACTCATTAAAAGAAGTCTTATATCAATATTTTTCTCAATTTTAATTATGGTAAATGGAGTAAGTTTATTCTTAAATTTATTGACAAAAACTGTTGGTAACTATGAGGGGCAGACATTATCAATGTTTACTATGTTGTTGGTGTTAATTCAGTTACTGATTTTTTTAATGTTTATCCTTGTCTTCTTGAGTAATAAAAAGACCGAATCGACTGATGGATTAGAAAATGTTTGATGTTCAAATATACTCATTTAATTTTGCCGTTGATGAATTATCGTTAGCCTTTTTAACATTTTT
This sequence comes from Bacteriovoracaceae bacterium, assembly GCA_016784965.1. GTDB lineage: Bacteria > Bdellovibrionota > Bacteriovoracia > Bacteriovoracales > Bacteriovoracaceae > JADHTQ01. Next base: position 14,878 of record JADHTQ010000020.1, read on the forward strand.
TTCTGTTACAACAGTTGTGTTACTAATTAGTATATTGTGGAGTTTCTATAAAAATAAAATCAAAGTTAATAGTGGGATGTTTATAACATTTATCACCATGATCTTGTTTCATATATTTTCATTTCTTGCTAAAAATGCTTTTACCTTTATTATTGTACAGACAGTTATCATTCTTCTTGTAACATATATTGTATATTTCCATAATGCTTTTAAGCTTGCAGTAGGCGGCGGTGTTAAAATGAGGGAGACATTAACAACTGAGTATGTAGGCCATGGACTTGTTACAGTAGCTATTATTGGTCTTTGTGCGATCTTGAACACTACAGTATTTGCTGATTTTAATAACACATCTTTAGAACTCATTAACAATAGTTCAGGAATCTTGAGCACCTTACTCACATTTTTAATACTTGGATTTATGGTAAGAATATTAGGTATCAAATCATACAATTTAGATTTAAAAGACTTGTCTACACAATGGATGGTTATTTTTTTTCATTATGCAATATTTAGAGGACTTTTTGGCGTAATGATATTATGTCGATTCTTGTTTCTATTTAAATATTTGGGATATTTATCTAATATTTTGGTATGGTGGATACTATTATTTACTATAATGCATGTACTGAAGCTACTAATTCAAAAAGATTTGAATAAGATTCTTATTCATACAATTATTGCCCAAATGTTATTTGCATACTTTTTATGTGTAATTAATACATCTATGACTCGTGTTTTGATCTTCGTATTTCCACTCACTATATTAAGTATTTTATTGGTCTATCTCTTTTATGCACTGGTAAAGATGAAACTTGGCAAGAATCTATTTAATGATTTGACATACGTCCCCATAATTGCAGTTGTATCAACAATTATAATGTTTAGCTATGTAGGAGCAATTAGGTTATTTGATGGTGACATACTGTTACCTATAATATCGTTAGTATCAAATATTGTAATTGTTGCCGTACCCTACTACTTTAATATTATTGGTCCCTATAATAAGCAGTTAGAGCAAATAAAATACAAATTCTATTCAATATGGGATGCAGTTGAAAATTACTTCTATATTGAGCAAATGATTTTGTCAGTATTTAAGACAATTAATTTAGTCTCGACACTGCTTGTAAGGATCATAGATAAGTATTTAGTGAGGAGCGTATTTAATTTTATTGGAGTGTTGATGTATCAATCCGGTAACTATATGGACTATATAAATGCCAGGACGACTCATCATGCACTAATGTATATATTAGTAGGTTTGTTAAGCATAATGTTGGTTATTGCGGCCCACATTCATAGTTAAGTTTAGGAGTATTTAAAAATTTAATGACGGATATAAACTTTTTAATACAATTTTTTATCTTACTATTTTGGGTGATTGGATTTTTTATAGCACCATTGGATGGCAAAACTATTAAAATGTATTCAATGGTGGGTGCTTCAATATTTTTAGTTTTTTCATTGCGACTTGCAATGATGGTAAAAAATCTAAATCTAGTTAGCGTTCTAGCTAAAGTAAGTGTCAGTGAGCAATATGGTTTAAATTTGTTACTCGGTCTTGATGGGCTTTCTTATGTGTTTGTTGTCTTAAATGCACTGATGCTGTTAATTGCAACGTTTACATGCTGGAATCTCGAACTGAAAAGATACAAGATATTTTTCACGTCATTATTTACTCTTGCGTGGTCACTAAATGCGGCTTTGCTGTCTTTAAATGTATTGCCGTTTTATGTGTTTGGTGAAATGGCGATACTACCAACATTTATTTTAGTGAGTTTATTTCGTAGTAACGATGCAACGGAAGATAATTTTTTCTTTATTGTGATTTCTGTGTCTAGCGGTGTGATACTTAGTGTCTTAATGTATCTGTGCGCAAATGCCTATGAGCTATATGGCAATTATGATCTTACGCTGGCGGTGATAAAAGACTTAAAATTAAAGTATAATGGCATTTTTTCTCCAGCATTTTTGGTGTTTACTCTGTTATCCATTGCTTCCATGGCAAAGATGTCGATTTTTCCATTTCACAACATAAGAAATAAAATTTTTATAAATGTTCCACTACCTGCCATATTGTTAATCGATGGTATTTTTTTAAAGATGGCAGCATATGGATTATTGAGATTTATCATACCTGGTTTTAGAGAAGTTGTGACAGATGTTGGGTTTTATTTTGTTTGTATCGGGATATTTTCAATTCTTTTTACATCGATATTAGTAATGAGTGAGACTAAAATATTGAAAATAATTTCATTTAGCTCTGCCACTCACTTAGGTATTGTTGCTGTCGGTTTGTTTGCAATGAATGATATTTCAGTAGTTGGATCAATAATTCATCTGATGAGTTCAGTTTTATTAATCACTGGGGCCTTGATGATTGTTAAATTGTTTCATAAAAATTTTGCTAAACATACCAATGATAGAAGTAGGCTTTTAACACTTAGCATGCTTATAATATTAATTTTAGGACCACCTATAACTGTCGGTTTTATTGGCAGCTTCATGACGGTTGTAGGCATTGTAAATTATAGTGGATTAATTGGTCTAATTTTTTCCATCAGTTTATTGATTTTTGGATTTAATTGCATAAGGTCAATTCTTAGATCAAGTTTTACCAACTATTTGTATATGACAGTGACTAATGAGGGACAAATTGCATCTATTTTTGAACAAGTTTCTTTTGTATGCATATTTGTTTTAGTGGTTTTAATTGGTGTTTTTCCCACACCTATAATTGAGTTGATTAAGTGGCCAATTAAATATCTAGTGAGTGTTTTATGATAAACTTTACTTTTTTTTCGATGAAGAATTTTTATGGGTAGATTTGTACAATTTTTCTTTATATTAGTAAGCGTTGCCATATCATATGGCTTAATTATGACAAATGATTTTTGTTCTTGGATCTTTTTGCTGGAAATTATGGCGGTTGTAGAATACTCATCACTGTATTTTTCTGATCAAATGTACTCTAAAGATGCAGCTATAAAACATATTATTTTACATATTACAATGTTGCTATTTTGTCTTATAAGTGTAGGTCTGTTCTACGCAAGCACACACTCTTTGGACTTTATGCAATATAAAATTTATAATCAGGAGATCTTTTTAATTTTTGTATCAATGTATGTTATTTACACAGTTTTTAAGTTAGGGGCATTTCCTTTTCATTCATGGTCAGTTAATTTTTGTTCTAATGCTAATGAAGGGACCATTATCAACGGTTTATTAATCAACAGATTGGTTGTTGCATATATATTAATCAATTTAGGCCAAAAGTTTATAATGAGGTTGCAACCTGACTCTCAGCTTTTAATCAAAAATATTGTTTATATCTTTGCCGTAAGTGGAACATTTTATGGATATTTTATGACAATAGTGCAGAAAAAATATAAAAATATTTTCATTTATCTGCTAGTAGCACACATGAGTACCATTATTTATATAATGAGTTTTAACCAAGAATTGAGTAACTCAAAAGAGCTTATTTTTTATTTAGTAGCTGTAGTTTGTGCTGCAACAGGTGGATTGATAGTAAGAAATAAGCTGTTGGTAACAATTTTTCTAATAAGTATGATAGGATTTCCTCTCACTGCGGGATTTTCGGCAAAACTGTTGTTATTTGTCAGTTATTTTAAATTCACACCAGAATTTGATGTATTTCTATTGTTTCTGCCACTGATGTTTGGTTACGTTCATAGCTTAAAATTGATAAATGGAGTGTATTATCTTGATGAAAATCATCAAAAACACAAAAATTTTGATAACATTAAAGCAGATAGTGTTTTATTAAAAATCATTAAGACCATACTAGTATTATTTGTGGTTTTTGGTGGATTGGTGCCCTTTAATATATGAAATGAAGAAAAAATACAAATTACGACTCAAAAGCAAAAGAATTGTCGGGCCCTTTACAAAAGAGCAGCTGGGAGAGCTTTATTTAAAGGGTCATATTGATGGTACTGAACAATTTCAAATATTTCCAGGTGGACAATGGCATGGACTGACTCATTTTAAGGAAGTTGAACAACTGATACTAAAGATAATCTCAAAGGACATCTCCTCTAAGGATCTAAAAGAGAACTTTGAATCTGAAACGATAATTAATTTATCGTTGGCCAAATTTAAAGACAAAATAAAACATGATAATGCAAAAAAAGCATCAGATAAGCCTAAAAGTGCTAAAAAGAATGATGTGAAAAATAAACCAAAAGTAGATGGAGACTTTAAAGAATTTAAATATGTAAAAAAAGATAAAAAGATTGAGTTTGACCCATCAGTAGTTGAAGAGCCAGAGGAAAAAGAGGTTGAGCAAAAAAATGAAGTTGAGAAGACTAGAGTCATAAGAGCTGCCAAAAGTGGAATACATGGACAAACTAAAACATTTTTAAACCCTGATTTTGCTCCAATTGTTGTAGAAGAGGAGGAAATTGAGGAACCAGAAGAAGAGGTAATTGAAGAAGAAGTTGTTTCTAACGATGGCAAAACCGAGTTTGTTGATCTAAAAAATTTACTTCCAGAATTAAAAAAGGACGTTAAGGTTGTTGAAAAAGACTTTAATAAAAAACTTGTAGAAATCCAAAAACAAAAAGATGAAATAGAAAGAAAAAAGCTAGAAAGAGCAAACGCAACAGATGATGACGATGATGACGACGATGAAGAAGATGAAGAAGATGCAAAACAGAAGAGAAAAAAGAAAATTATTTTATTTCTTGTTTTACTAGTAGGTGCCTATCTATTTCTAGATGAAGATAATCCTGTCAAAACTCCAATAAAACCATTTAAAGTGGTAATTTCATTTCCTGTGTCTGAAGAATTTGAAAAGGCAGAAGAAGCTGTAGAGTATTATAAACAGGGAGTAAAAGCTTATAGGGTTGGAAGGTACACTGATAAAGCTTTGGCCCTAAAAAAGTTTCATAGGTCATTAGAGTTGCGCATGAAAAATAATGCGTCTTTAGGATATCTCATTATGATTTATGCGGAATTATACAATGATGCTAAAGATAAAAGGCAAGCAGGAGCAGCCATTTTTAATTTGATTCGATATTCAAAAAATTTAATCCTTTCTGATATAAATATTGTTATGGGCCTTGCTATATTCTATACAAAGCTTAGAAAGTTTGATGCTGCAAGAAATATGGTGGAGACTTATTTAAGATTTACACAAAGACTACATGATGATGATGATGAAGTAGATGAACGTACCTTGGCTTTAAGAAAAAAGGCAGATAAACCATCATTGAAACTCTTATCGGTGTACTTAAGAATTCTTATTGAAATTGGAGATTTTATAGAAGCAGAAAAGGTTTTTGAAAAGTTAAAAGATGTTAAAATCCTTCCCATAGAGGGATATAATGCTTTGGCCAGATACTTGGAAGTAACTGGTAACCAAGAAGAGGTGTTAGCTATTGTAAAAAAAGAAAGAAAAATATATCCAAAACACGTTAGTAGCTGGTTTGATTATGCAGATTACTTGGGTAAAACAAAAAATATAAAAGAATATAAGAAAGTGATGAGGGCAATTAAAATCTTGAGAGCTGAAAGATCTCCAGTTTTTTACGCAAAATTTCTAGAATATCAAGGTGATCTAAAAGGAATGACTGATGACAAAGTTGCTGCAGCAAAATACTACAGGAAATCTCTAAAAATCCATGAAACGGATGAGTTAAGATCTAAATTGGCTGCTTTTGAAAGAGGCGGAGAAAAAAAGATCAATCGTTGGATTCTCGAAAGTCAGGTAGTAAAAATAATGAGAAAAGCTAAAGTTGAAATGAAGAGGAAAAATTGGGATAAGGCCTTTATATATGCCGTTGAAGCTGAAGATCTATACGACACTTACATTCCTGCATTACTTCTTTTGGCGCAAGTTCAAATTGTAAGAGGGTTTTATGAATCTGCACTTGAAACACTTGAAAAGCTAATTGAGGAATTTCCAACTAACGAAAAGATAAATTTTGCATTGATAAATGCATATATAGGATCTTATCGTATGGAGGATGCTCGCAAGCAGATCCATCTAGTGTCTACATCCAAATTTGTAACAACTTATGAATATGCATCGGTACTGGGAAGATATTACCTTGAAAGAGGGGATGTGCTTTTAACCTTAAAATGGATGCATGAAAGTGTGTCAAGAAATCCAGTGAATGACGAAGATTATTTTTTATTGGCAAAGATATATTTAGATCTTAGAAAATATAAAAAGGGAAAGATGACTTTGATGAAGGCAATTGACCTCGATCCCCAAAATGTAAATTATCAAGCGCTATATGCGCGTACTCTTTATGAACTAGATAGTGCAGAGGTGGCCATTGGTTATTTAAGAGGTCTTCTGAAAAAATACCCAGATCACCCGAAACTTTTGGCAGGGATAGCAACTTATTACTATAGAAGTGGGCAGATAAAAAACTTCGAAGTATATAAAAGAAAAATTGAGTTGTTACCAGATAGAGATCCGGAGTTTTTTAGATTTCTAATCAAGGTATTTATGCAAGATGAACAAACTGATGAAGTTATTAAGTACTGTGAAGAGTTGTTAAAAGTAGAGCCTGGAGACTTAAAGACACGTATGATTTTAGGTGAGAATTACTTGTTTAAAAATGATTTTGATAGGTCTTTAAAAGCCTTTTTAAGCATTGAATCTAGGTTAAAATCTTTTCCGCGAACATATTATTTTATCGCAAAGTTGTACATTATGAAAAAGAATTATGAAAAGGCCATGGAATATGCAGAAAAGGAGATTGCTGCGAATAAAAACTTAGAGTATGGCTACTTCATAAAGGGTGAAATTTTAAAAGAACAAGGAAAGATAAATTTGTCAATTGGGCAATATGAAAGAGCACTTTCCATAAATGGAAAATATGTTGAAGCACTACTATCTCTTGCATACATTAAATATCACCATAAACTTCTATATGATGAAGCCCGTGAGTACTATGCACGTGCAAAGAAAGAGGACCCCGCAAATCCTGGTATTTATCTTCATTTAGGTAATGTATATAAGGAAATGGGGCAAGGAGATCTTGCCCATAATGCTTATAAAGTATATCTTGAATTAAGACCTGATGCCCCCAAAAAACGACAGATAAAAGAGATAATGCAATTTCTTAAATAGATTATTTCACTAAGTCACAGTCTGAGATATATAGTATTGAATTAAGTGGTACGACATAGTTAGTTGAGCGTGACTTTTTATCAAGTATTTGTATTTCAACCATATAGTCAGATATTGATTTTAACTTACCTTCAAGGGTCTTGTTATTAATCAGTGTAATCTTACTAGAAACGGTATCAGTTGCCTTTGCAGTCATTCTATGTAGTGCTTTGCCTATGTTATATTTTTTCTCAGACATTTTTGCTCCGTTGTTAGTCTCTTTTTAGATGATTCTAAAGTGTATAATCGGAATTGGTAGAAATTACATTAGAGTTACTTAAGGTTTAGTTAGTATAGTGGCACGGATCTTGAAGTAAATTATGTAAGAATATCTTGTAACAAGGAATTACAGATGGTTACCAGGCATAATTACTATTTTTTCTTCGGTATGGTGTTTATTTTTTTGACAGTCGTACTAAGTATTCTAAATTGGAGTACACCATATCTATTAAATTATAAAAAACAACAGGTTAAAAGCAGTAGGGGGTATAACATAGCTGTAAAAAAAGATTACACTTACAGTGTGCCGTCTAAGAAGCAGATTGATTCAAAAATTTCTAGAGTTAAAAGTCAAGGAAAGGCCTTTTTATATTTAGCAATTATCATAGCTATTGCTGCCTTTTTGTATGCTCACTTTAAAAACAAAGTATTGTCAGTTCCTAAGCCAATAAGTAGTGACAGCATTCTATTTCGCAAAATATTAGTTCAACCAAATATTGAATATAATGAAAACATAACTGTTGAAGATATTAAAAGCAAGGACATTCAAGACGAAAAAATTGATATTTCTATAGACGATTCTATACTTGTTAGTTTAAAGGATAAAAAAGGTTCTAAGAATATTGAAAATCACGATCATTTACAATAGATTTTAGTACATCCATCATTGTATTCATCAGCTTCCCATTTATAATTATCTGACTTTGATAATTTTTGACGTAGCCAACTTTTTAAAATGCCATCACCATGACCGTGGATTATACTTAGAAATGGTATATTGCCCATATCTAGATCAACAAGTGACTTCTCAACGGTTGATTGAAATTGTTCAAGGCGCATACCGATACAATTAATTTCAAGTGGAGAAACATCTGGTTTATCTAAGTTGATCGTTACTTTGCTTGATGAAACAGATTGTTGGTTACTTGATATCAACCTTAATGTATCGATCTTGCATCTGAGATTAATTTTTTTATCTGAAACAGACACTTCATTTTTGCGCTGATTGAAGCTGGTTACCCTTACAACTCTTCCTAAGATTGTAGAAAAATAGTTACTATTTACTTTAATATCTTCAGAAGATGGCACACTTGTATATTTATCATAGAGTGGATTATCTGCTTGCAGCTTAGATGAATCATCTCCCAATTGATTAAGCTGTGATTGAACATTTTTTACTTTTGAAAAAAAGGTTTTCTGGTTTCCCAATTTCTGTGATTTAACATCATTTAAGATTTTTTTTGCTTCACTGAATGTTTTATCAATTTTTTCTTGAAATTCATTTAATATTTTCTGTTTTTCTAAATGAATTAACCCCTCCATGGATTTTTTTTGGTTTTTAAGTTGAGTATTGAGTTGTCTGTTTTTATTAAGCTCACGGTCTAGCTTTGACTTCTTAAAGGTTAACTCTTGTAGTAATGCCTCGTAAGAGAGATGTTTTTTATCAAACATCTCTTTAGCACGTTCAGGTATTGGACTTTTTATGCCAAGTTGTCCGGCAATAATTTCAAAGATCAAAAAGGCCATAGAACTTCCAGGCTCCCCGATATTTAGTTTATATGTAGGCCTATTTCCATCGCGATCAAATCCAACATGGCATGAAATGTAATCATTATTTGAATGCATGAATGTTTTAAAAAATTGATGATGGCTAGAGATGATAATTTTAGAATCTGATTTTTTATGAATCTCCTCTAAAAAGGCGATGGCAAGAGATGATGCCTCTTCTGAAGAAGTTGAGTTAAAGATTTCATCTATGACGATTAGATTTTGGCCTGAAAGCTCGCTCAGTAAAGATAAATAATTTCGTGACTCTGAGGCGAAAGAACTAAGACCATCTATGAGGCCTTGCTGATCGTTACCAAAATAAAATATATTCTCGCAAGGTGTGATATCACCATCTGAGATGGGAAGAAATAGTCCATAGTGTAAAAAAAGGTGACTTAGGGTGATGGCCTTGATTGCAACAGTTTTACCCCCAGTGTTGGGACCAGAAACGATAAGTCCTAACTGCTTTGAGGAAATAGAAATAGTATTTTTCACAGGATCTTCTATCAAAGGATGAAAAAGATCCTGTAAATGAGTTTGAAAATTAGAGTTAATCCTTGGACGTTTTAGATTGAGAGAGTGACAGTACTTACCTTTTGCAAGCAATAGATCTATCTCGATGAGAAAAGTTTGTGCCTTTTTAATCTGATCGTAGTGATTAAATAGAAATTTACTAAAATCAGAGCAAATTCTACTAAGTATTTCCTCCAACTCTGCCATTAAATGCTGACGTTTGTTAGACTTGATTTTTATGCTCAAAGGTGTGACAAACAAGGTTAATCCACTTGCAGAACGTGCCATTATTGAGCCATGGTCGCTTTTATATGAATCGGAACGAATGGCCAAGACGTAGTGATCATTAACTATATCATGTTCACTAAACTGTAATGCATCAGTGTAAAAAGGATTTTTTGCTATTTGGTTAATTTCATGTCTAAGTTCTTTTTCTATCTCTTGAATTTTTGTAAATATTTTTGATAGTTCGGGGTGCCGTTGGTAGTTTATGGTTCCATTTGGACTGACAAATGAGCGAATTTTGACTATAAAGTTTCTGTTTATTTGATTGAATGCAGTTTGGTCAATTTCAAATTCAGAAGCTTTCACCCAGTTTTTGAATTTTTTATAAAGTGATTTGTAAGCTTCAAGAGTGAGGCAAATAAAATTAAGTTCTGCAATAGTTGCAAAATGACCTATTTTAATACGCTCTATATTTGAAAACATTGCTTTATCTGAGGGAATCTGTTCTATATATTGATAGATATGGCTTGCATCACAGCCAAGCTCATTAAAGAAGAATTCAATTGAGTCAAATTCATGCTCAATTTGGGAGATATTCTTGGAGGTAATAGGGCGGTTTAGAATTTCTTTTGTCTCATCGAAATGTGCGAGTATAATTATTCTATTAACAATGTATCCCCAATCAAGGAGATCCAACTCAGATTGATTATTTATATTAAGAAGATTAAACGCCATGATACAAAACTATAACACGTTAAAAGCTAACATATATAATTATAATAGTATATTTTTGTCTGGAAAAGAAAACATATTTGGAAAGATCCAAAAGATTTACAGTTCACCTCACTTGATTTGTCTAACTGTAAGGTTTCCAGGTAATACCAGATATTTATACTTAGGTAGGGGAAACCACTATGAGGGTATATGGGAGGGAAGTAAAATTCCGCCATCTGAAATCAGAATTCGTGAAAGATTTTTAGAATATTTCCGGAAATATTTAAAGGGTGCAACAACCGGTAAGATTATATTAGATGAATTAGACCGAATTGTGACGATCCCATATTTTAAAGATGGTCGGCAACAATACATCTCTTTTTTTTATAAAGGTCGCTCTCTATATTTTTTGAATATTTATTATAAAAAAGGTTGGAAAATTTTCCTATCATGGCAGTTACTTAAAAAAGACTCAATTGTTATTGAGGGCGAAATTGAAGATAGTGTATATAAAATCATCTATGGTTACTTCGATCAGCTTGGAAGACGTGATGTAAAAGATAAAGAACAAAAGTCCGAACCTTGTATGTCAATAGACGACTATTTTGCAAAGGAAAAAAAGAGGTATCAAACCAATAAATTACCCAAGCGAAAAATGAAATATCTACAAAGAAAAGAAGTACGTATTGCACAGGATTTAAAAAAAGTAAAAAAATGGAAGGAGCTTAAACAGTTGATTGAGGAGCAAAATTTTGAGTTTATCAGTGATACATTTTGTGGGTATAAATTTAAGTTTGATAAGGAGTGGAATCATTACAAAAAGTTAGATTTAGTTTATAAAAAAATAAAGAGATTAAAGATGGCAGAGGAGCTTCTAACAAAAAGGATACAGGAGCATAAAAAGATATGTGAAAGAGCAATTAAGGAACAAAATATAGGTGGAGAGACCACGAAGATAAAATATATCTCTCCAGTTTGGCATACTCCTAAGCTAAAAAAAATGAATGGAATTGATGTTAAAAAAGATATCGTGGAGTTTACTTTTTCGGAGGGTACGACAGCTGCAGTCGGGAAAAATGTACATGCAAATGACTATTTAAGAAATGTCTGGAGTAAAAAATCCCATTACTGGTTCCACATTGAAGGTTATAAAAGTGGTCATCTCATTGTTAAAACCGATGATATTACTTGGTTTAGTGAAAATGACTTTATGGTGCTTGGCTCAATCTTAAAAGATTACGCAGGACTTGAAATAGATATGATACCCTTGATATATACTCAGGTAAAAAATATCAAGGGCCTAAAGGGTTCTGCTGGTAGCGTAACATACAAAAAAGCAAAATTTATTAAAGTCAAATATCTAAAAATTTGGCGTGATTATATTTCATTTGATTAGCTTTGAAGGTATTATTAGTAGATGGAGGTGTAAAAATGCAAATGCTTAAATATATCTTGCTGGTGATGATGGTTGTATTGGCAAATAATATGCATGCATCAGTTGGTATCAAAGTCGTACAAAAATTTGATACCAATCTATATAATCCCGTTGATGAAGGCTTGAGGGACTTAGTGTTTGAGCTTAGATTTTCAAACTTGGCAGAAATGATTAATAAGAAAAAATCATTTGGAAAGATAGATAAAGTCTTTTTTAAAGTTTACTGGAATTATCCCAAAAAGTTAAAAGTTGAGGTAATTGGTATACCAAGTGGCTTAATGCATTTGAAAGTTGAACTGATAAAAATGGTTGTGGGCAACATGGATTATATAATGCCAAAAAAGTTACTTGATACTCTGCACGGATATGAATTAACTTCAAAGAAAAAGGAGCAAGGAATATTTGTAAAGGGCGTGGATAAAACTTACAAAAAAAATGTGAATCAAATACATATGCATTTTCAAGAAAATGGGGCCTTAGAACTACTTAAAATGTTAAGTCCACATGGGACAACAGATACGACTTTCACTTCATCAAAAAAACCATGGAGTAAAAATAAATTTGTACTGGATGAAAATGAGGTAAGAAGTTACCCAGGAGGGAATACTGTTATAACCACAAATAGTATAACCTATAAAGTTGTTGAAAAAATTGGATTACCTGAACAAGTAGTAAATGTCACCAAGCAAGTATTTACGGGAAATAAAAAAAGTAAAACCATAGAATCTCAAAGAGTGATTACTTTCAGTAAATACAAAGTAAATACCGGTGAGGCAAATAAGCTTTTTAACAGTTTCAGAGTGAGATAAAGGTATAAAAATGGATACAAGCATCAGAGAGCGCATCAGTCAGACACTAGAACAGGCCAAAAGTATTATTTTTGGACAAGACGATATGTTAGATGCAATTGTGGCCGCGCTGGTGTGTGATGGTCATCTGTTAATTGAAGGGATGCCAGGACTTGGTAAAACACTTAGTGTCTCCACCATCAGCAAACTGGCAGATCTGTCTTTTAAAAGAATTCAATTTACCCCAGACCTGCTTCCATCAGATTTAATTGGCACAATGATCTATAATCAACAAAAAGAGTCATTTATAACTAAGTTTGGTCCACTTTTTACTCAGCTTTTACTGGCAGATGAAATAAATAGATCTCCAGCTAAGGTACAGGCCGCACTACTTGAGGCGATGGCCGAAAAACAAGTTACTATTGGTGAAAAAACTCATATTTTATCAAGCCCTTTTGTAGTTTTAGCTACTCAAAATCCCATCGATCAAGAGGGGACGTATCAACTTCCGGAGGCACAATTAGATAGATTTATGATGAAGATCTACGTAGATTATCCGTCATTTGACGCAGAAAAAAGTATTCTAGATCTAAAAAAAGATTCAGTTAATAGTTTAAGTCAGCTTCTATCAACGGACGATATTTTAGAAGCACAAGAAGTGGTTGAAAATATTTATGTTGATGAAAAAATAAAAGACCTTATAGTTAAGATCGTACAGGCAACAAGACCTGGAAACGAAAGATTTCTGAAAGAGTATGATGGTGCAATTTTAGCAGGTGCATCTCCTCGAGCATGTATTTGGCTATATCGAATAGGAAAATTTATTGCCTTTATGGATGATAAAGATTTTGTTTCTCCAGAACATGTTTTAAAAGTTATTCCGTCGGTTCTTGGACATAGAATCATATTATCCTATGAGGCTTCGATCGATAATATTAGCACTAGAGACGTAGCTTTAAAAATCGCAAAAACGATGATTTGATATGGATATTCAATCTGTAAAAAAGGTAGTTGGAAAATTAAAGTCCAACTTATTTAAGAATTCAAATTCGTATTCAATAGGTATGCTTAGATCACATTTTAGAGGTACTGGCCTTCAGTTTAAAGAACATCAAGTTTATAGACACGGAGATGATATCCGCTTCATTGACTGGAAGGTTTTGGCCAGAACAAACGTGCCCTATATCAAAACTTTTGAAGAGGAGAGAAATGTCGAAATTGCAGTGGTGCTAGATGTCGGTCCATCGATGCTATCTGGATTTGAGGGAATATCTAAACTTCAGGCCAGTATTGAGATTTGCTGTTTACTGTATTTGCTCTCACAGGAGACTGGAGATTATGTTTATACAACAATTGTAAGTAAAGATATAACCCATGTCCCAAAAGGCTCTGGTGAGCGGGGAATCATCCAATTTATATCAATATTGGAAAGACAAAAAATTATTGATGAACATGGCAATATAAATTTACTATATCAAGATAGACGGAGCGTTGATGAAGAAACGAGGATGAAGTCTATTTTAAAGCATCTTGCAAAAAGAAGAGAGCTTGTCTTGTTGTCAGATTTTTATGACTTTTTTGATGTTGATTCACTAAAGAGAATTTTATTTAGAAGTCATGTCCACTGCTTTCAGATTCTTTCACCACTAGATGAAGCCCAGTGGGCACCATTTGCGTTGCATGTAAGTGAAGATACATCTTATTCAAAAGGAAAAATGTGTACTGTAAATTTTAGTACCGAACAACAGTTAATCAAAGTATTAGGTAAGAGATTTAAAAAACTTAAAGTTCATGGTCGTTACTTAGAAGAATTTGTTAAGGAGATGATGTAGTGGTTTATAGGTTTTTGCTACCTATATTCGTGATGCTTATGATAAATATATCATATAGCTATGAGCTTAGAGCAAAGTTATCATTGCAGGATACAAAAAAGTTACTACTATTTCCCGGAGATATATTTTCAGCACATATGATTATCTGGAGCACGAAAGAGGGTGATTCGTCTTTTGTCTCAGATGTAGAACAAGAGATTTCAAAATTAGTTGGAAACAAAATCTTAAAATCAATATATGTTATTGACATTAGCGACGTTTCTAGAAATGAGACAAACGTTGATGTATTGGAATTCAATTTATCTCTTGCGTTGATTGATAACATGAGGAGATTGAAATCATATAGATGGAATATAGGCAAACACAGAATAAGAGTTGAGTTAGAGGGTTTGCTTTTTGCTGAAAAAAAGATTCAACCTACTAAGAAATATATAATATTAGATCAAGTGGTTAAAAAGGAAGCTAACACCTGGTGGTATAAACTGTTGATCTTTGTAATAGCTGTCTCAGTCGGTGGATATAAGGTTAATGAGTATTTGAAAATTAAAAAAGAAAATAAAATTTTGAAAGACAAATTAGAAAATTCAAATTATTGGAAGAATAAATTTGAATCAGCTCAAACCAGAGAGCAGCTAGAGGAGATCTATCGCATAAGAAAAAGTTGGAGAGAGTTAAAAATCGACAATGAAAAAGTTGATAATTTTTTTGTCTGCATAAACGAAAAACAATATAAGCAACAATGGACAGAGTACGAAATGTATGAAGTCAAAGAGTCACTAAAGAAAATAACAGAAAGTATTGAGTGTCAAGATGCTTGAATTTAGTAATCCACTATACGGTTTGTTTGGAGTATGTTGTTTACTCTTATGGCTAATAAACTACTTTAAACTATTCAAAAAACCACAGTTTTTTATACCGAAACGTTTTCAAAAAAAATCCTTCAAGTGGAGAAGAGCAGTTGTGGTCATTATTGGTGTAATTGCCTGGAGTTTAATTAGTATATCAGTTATGGAGCCAAGAGCTCCTCTTGGGTACGCTAATAATACAATTGAGGTCAATGATATATTTTTTGTGGTAGATGTGTCTGCATCGATGACTGCAAAGGATTTTAAACCAAATCGTTTAGAGGTTTCTAAAAATAAGATTAGAGAATTTATAGATTTAAGGCCAAAAGATAGAATAGGAATAATTTTATTCTCTCAAAAAGTATATACCCTTCTGCCTTTGTCAACAGATTTAAAACTTATAAAGAAAATGGTAAAAAAAATTAATATAGATAGATTTTTAGGATCTGGAACAAATATTGGTGATGCTTTGGCACTTGCTGTAGCTAGAGGTGCAAGGTCGCTTGCCAAAAACAAAGTGATTGTTCTTTTGACAGATGGTGTAAGCCAGTGGGGAAGCTTGACACCAATAGAAGCTGCCAAAGTAGCACGAGACAACAAAATGAAAATATATGCAATAGGTGTAGGAAAAGACCCCAATGCGAGATTACCAGGTGGAAGACTCATTCCAGGAGGAAGCACAGATGTTGGAGTTTTACAAAAAATTGCGGCAATTACCAATGGCAAATGGTACTTAGCAAAAAGTGCTAATGCTCTAAAGAAAGTATTTGCAGAAATTAACAAAATAGAAAGGAGTAAAATAAAAGTTCATGGGCAAGTAGTTTATGATGAGATTTATCTAAAGTTTCTAATATTTGGAGTTTTATTATTAATGGCCACAGAATTGGCCAGAAGATTTATAACAAAAGAAGGAATATGAGCTTTTTATATTGGAAGTATTTTCCGATATTTTTATTGATATTTTTGCTATTTATCTTTTTTCAAATGAGAAGGGATAGACTTTATTCAAAGTGGATCTATAAATATTGGTTTTTGGTCAGATCCATCAAAAACAAAATATCATCAATATTATATTACCTTGCATTTTTTATATTACTTCTTGCATGCTTGGATTTTAGAGGTGAGGAGCAGAGTATTAAAGGTGAAATCCCAGATCAAAAAACTATAATACTAATAGATGCCTCTGCAAGTATGCTAACTGAAGATGTATCACCTAATAGATATAATAAGGCACTACTACTTGCAAAACATTTTGTAAAAAGGGCTGTAGGACATAAGATTGCAATCGTTGTATTTTCTAATATTCAAAAGAGAGTAATTCCATTTACAGATGATATCGATCTATTAAACTCTAGGATACAGGCCTTAGAAAAAGTAGATATCAGAAGGAATGGGTCAAATATTTTTAATGCTATAAAAGAATCACTAATTTATTTTAATGTACAAGAAACAAGAAACATAAATGGCAATTTGCTAATTTTTACCGATTTTGAAGATACCAGTAGTACAAGAGGATTGCGCAGGGGTGAAATACCAAATTCATTAAATGTAGCGGTAGTAGGTATTGGGACTTTAAATGGAGGACTAATCCCCCTGAGGTCACAAACTGGGGTTTTAGAACGTCATAAAAGATATAAGGGGAAAAACGTAGTATCTAAACTTGATGAAAAAGCCTTAAAGAGACTAGGTGGGAATATTAAAAATTTTAAATACTGGGTGTCACAGTCTCTAACATTGCCTACAGAGGAGGTAATTAATTTCTTTAGAAGTAAGTTTAAAAAGAAATTGAGAAATAGTGAATACAAAATAAGACCTGTGTATGCAAAATATTTAGTGGTGCCAGCATTGTTGTTAATAATTATTTCGCTGATATTTAAGATGAGCAATACTTTCACTAGTACAGTGATCGTTACAATTTACATTTTGTCAAACCTGATTTACTCAACTCCACTAGCAGCCAAAGATAAATATCTCACCAAAAAGATTGAAGACTACAAACAGAAGATGAGAAATGGTATGTTAGATAGAAGTGGCAGACTAAAGCTTGCAGAGTACTTACTCAGAAATAAAAAAGAAAAAGAGGCCCTTGAAATATATGAAGAAAATATTTCAAAAAAAGGTAAGCATACAAAACAAACATTATTTAATTATGGTACAGCACTACTTGCTTCTGGAGAGATCAAAAAAGCAAAAGATTTGTATCAGAGCATATTAGATAAGTTGCCTAAGACAAAAGACAAAAAGGATTTGGCACTTATAGATTCAATTAGAAAAAATGTACTGCTTACATTAAAATCCAAACTTAACAAAAAAGACAAAAAGAAAAAGGGTAAGAAGAAAGAAAAAGACAAGAGTGACAAAGGTAAGAAAAAAGGCAAAGGAAAAGGCAAAAAGGATAAAAAGAAACAAAGCAAGGGGACAGCAGGCAAAGGTCAAAATAATGCCCAAAAACCAAAAGAGAAAAAAGCACAAACTCTTGAGATGAAAGAAAGTATGATGCGTTTAAGGAAGAAATTGGTAAAAATACCTGCGGTATTAAAACAAATTTTAGATGATGATAAAATGATTCAAAGAAAAAAAATAAGTACTTCACTTAGGCGATTTCAAAGAACAGCAACTAAAAAGGATTGGTGATGATTAAATTTACAATCATATCTATATATTTAATCCTACTAAATTGTGCTTTGGCATTTGATATTGAAACTCCAATACTTGAGGAAAAACCAATAGCTGGTATTCCATTTTACTTTAAAATAAATGTATCATCCAAAATAGAAAGTGATCCATTTATTTCATTTTCTCCGGGATCACTTGAGGTATTAGGTAAGGAGGTTAAAAAATTTCAGAAAATGAAAAGAGGTGATAAGTTTTATCATAAAGAATACGCTTATAAGATTATAAGTAGAAGATCAGGGCGGTTTGCTATTCGTAAAATTGTAGTGGAGCTTGAAGGACAAAAATATAAAGTCAAAGACGTAGAGTACAATATTTTAAAAACCAGACCACCTCCAAGCAATCTCTTTTTACAAGTAGAATATAAAAAGAAGACGTATTATGTTGGAGAACGAGTAGATTTAACATATTACTTATACTCTAGGGTTAACAATCAGCCACCTGATGTAAAAGAATTTCCAAAATTAGCTAAGTTTGTAAAAAGAGATTATGAGCTTGATACACTAGCTAATCAAGAAACAACAGTGGAGCTACAAGGGACAATATATAAAAAGACGCCATTATATGTAAAAACCATTTACCCAATAAATCCAGGTAAGAACAAAATTGATTCAATGGTTATAAATGCAAAATACACACATCTAGTGAGAATGTATCAAAGAAGTAAGGTGATTAGATCAAAACCAGCGTATATAAACGTACTACCTCTGCCTGCAGAAGAGGTACCCAATGATTTTACAGGATTGGTTGGAAAACACAGAATTAAAACTATAATGAAACGGCATAATTTTCGCATGAATACACCCATAGAAATAAAATTAGTAGTAAGTGGACCAGGTGCCCTTGAAAAATATGCTCCTCCAAAACTGTATACACATAACAATTTAGAAGAATTTGAAACTTCAGCAGAAATTAAGACCAAAGGAGCTATAAGTGACCCAGTAAAAAAAGTTTTCCTATACACCTACTTAGGACGGGGGCCTGTGGCCCTGAGGCAAAAGCTTAAAACATTTTCCTACTTTGATCCAGAAACCGAAACATATGAGAAGGTAAGTGTGAAATTACCCCAGCTAATTGTTAGTGATGGACCAATCCCTGTTAAAAATCCCACTGGTAAAAAGTCTGTAAGCAAAAAAGCAAAAGAAATAAAAATAATTGCACCTGATTTCACTTTACAACCATTTGCTAATAACTATTTTCACAAGATCAATATCGTTTTGATATTTGTATTAATCATAATTGTAGCAGGATTATTTATAACAAAAACGGAAGTTGATGAAGATATAAAGAAGTTGAAAAGTCTATGTGATCAGCTCCAAAAAGATGGTATTACCTACTCTAAGTTATACACAGTGTTAACGTTTCTTGAAGATAAAGATACTCCAGAACATACACATATTAGTATAAAAGAAACACTAGCAAATAGCGAATTGTCATCTGAGAGCAAAGAGTATTTTAGTATGTTGCTAGACTGTACAGAAGGTAGTGGATATAAAAAGGATTTTAACCTAGAAAATCTACAGTTTGAGAAAAAATATTTTCAAGAAATCCTTGATATGTTTTAAGATTTAACTGTTTAACAGGAGCAGGAGCAGGAGCAGGAGCAGGAGCAGGAGCAGGAGCAGGAATAGGAACAGGAACAGTTGTCGTTACTAATTCAGTTTGGTGAGATGAAATACTACTTTAAAATTCCATAAATGAAGTAAATTTAATCTTTTTAAAGTCAATTTATTAATAATCTAAGCATAGTATGTCTGTCGCAAGAAGGGAGTTGTGTTGAAAATTTATATTTATAGAAAGAGTATAAATAAATATTATATATCATTTATAATGATAACTGCTTTTTATTTAATATCATTATTCCCAACATTATCTAGAGCATCCACACGAAAAGCAGTGTTTGACTGCATGGAATCTATGATTCAAATTATTAATAAAAGTCATCATATTACTTTAGTACGTTATAAAAAAGATTTTAGAACCTTCACACTTTTTGGAAAAAGAAGTAATAAGAAATTTATTAAAGTAGCAAATAGTAACAAGAGCGTGAATCGACTTATTTATTTTCATGTTGAGAATTCTTTCTTAAAGATTTTAAATGATAAAATCGTAAAAGATAAAAACTTAACTTATGCCATAAATGTTCATTACTTTGAGTTGCTATATAGTCTAATAGAAAATGATGCATATTTAAAGAGTAAGGTTAAGCTAGAGTATTCAGATTACAAAAGCTTACGTATGGGATTTGACTATAAAGATGCAGCAGACGAAGTAAAAATCTGGAATGCACTTGCTAGGATTCAGGTACAGGTTAATAACGAGCTAAAACAACTTATGCAGGGAAGTGAGTTTAATCAATTATTATCATTATATCCAAAATTGTTACAAGATACGGATCGTTGGTTTATAGCGGGTATAGGAAATACAGACGCACAGGCCGCAACAGTAGCCAGAGTTGCAAAAAGTTTTGAAAAATCACTGGCAAATCCAATAATAAGATACGCAGACTTTAAAAAGATGTTACATGAGCGCCTTGTCACTATTGAATCATTGAGAAAAGAGATTCAAAATAACTACATAAATTATCCAAGTTTGCTTCATGAAAGCAAAGTTAATGGTGAGTATGTACCATCTATCGAGCTAAATGCTATGGTAAGAAAGATTGATTTTGATAATCCAAAATATCTAGAAATTTTCCAAGACGAAATACGTGTCACTTATCGCATTGAAGTGCAAAAGCACATGTTAGCAAAAATAATTGATTATTATCGACTGGTAGATACCTTTTCACCAGCAGTATACCAAGAGGAAACGATCTTTTTTGACTTTAGTAGATCAAAGTTTGGTGTTGTATCTGTTGATATTGCAAAGGTTGGGGCTAAGGGATTACACCAGACGATGTCACACCTTGTTGGGATAGTAGATCCAGATATAGCTGTTCAAGAGGCAAGATTAGGTTATGAAATCGTAAAAACAGAGCTTGAAAATTCTCAGAAATATCTCATGCATAGTATCGGTGAACTTAACACTCACTCAGAAGTGGATTATGATTCTCAAAGAATAATCGCCTCTGGTGATGACCTGGTTTGGTTTCCTAAAAGTAAGCTTCGTGATAAAGATAAAGTGGCACTTTTACGTTTACTGCAACATAGTTCAAATCCAAGTGAATACCGCCTAGTATTTCTTCCAAAAAAATTCGAAGATGAGGAAGTAACTATTCCAAGCCGTTATCAATCTTCTCTACTGGTTATGGGAGAAGAGTTGGAAAAAAGTATCAGAGATTTTACAACTAAAGTGATGGGAGCAACTTTACTTAATAAATTTGGGATAGGAATTGATATAAAAGTCCATAAAGAGCAGATTGTATTTAACATTATGATTGCTACAAGGAAAAATTCATTTGAGGAATATGAAGGTGTTGTTACAGTCGCAGCTGAGAATTTTTTCAAAAACACATCAAACCTAAAAATTGGAAAAGTGATAAAAGTAAATGATTAATTTAGATGGCAGAAATGATTTTTTTGGCTACCTTTATTTCAGATGGTGTGATACTGCATTGATAAACTAAAATCTCAACGCCTGCAAGATGTGCTTTTTGAAGTAGCAAAACATATTCTGGATCAATTTCGATTGCCGGTGTAAAACAAGAGATATCTTCTCTTTGAATGATATAGAGCATACAGGCCCGATCTTTGTTTTTTACAATTTTTTCAAGTTCCAATAAATGTTTCTGCCCTCTAGTGGTTACTGCATCAGGAAAAGATGCAATGTTATCACCTACTTTCAAGGTAACATTTTTTACTTCCACGAAACATCTATCCTCATCATTGTTATATAAGAGGATATCCAAGCGGCTGTTATCTCCAATTTTTACTTCAGGCTTAATAAACTTATATCCACTTAATTCTGAGATAATCCCATTTTTGATACCATCTATAGCAAGCTGATTGGTTCTGGAGGTATTTACTCCAATCCATGATTTTCCGTTGTGAATTAGTTCAACTGAGTACTTTAGTTTTCTTTTGGGGTTATCGTGATAACTGAGTAAGGTCTTCCATCCAGGGGCCCAACAAGATTTCATACTTCCTGTATTTGCAATGTGGGCCGTTATAAGTTCGCCATTTTTAAGCTTCACATCCACCAAAAAACGTTTGTATCTTTTTTGGATGGTTCCTTCAATTAGGGTAGTTTGAAATATCAAATCTTTCTCCAATAACTTATGGGACTTTTTATCTTCATAGTATGTCTACATTGTTAACATACCTTTACGCTTTTTCCACGAAATTTCATCATCAATACACACTTTTGTGTTAATAGTGTCTTAATTTATTAATAATTGCTAGGTTGAGCTGTGAGAAAAGTTAACATTTTGGCCACAATTTTTACATTTTTTACCTTATCTGGAATGATATATTCTATATCTGGTGATACTAGTGCTTCTATGCAAATGCTTCGAGATCAAGATAGGCATGCAGTCCATGTAAGATACTTGGGACTTGCTCTTTTGGACTTATCAGACCAGTTTAAAGGTGTAGACCGGGATACGTTGGACAGATTTCTCTACCTGCACGAAACAAGCAAAAGACAATTTCTAAACGGAAATACCTTTCGCATAGGAGGTCTGCAAAACGGGTTAAAGCATAACTTAAGCAGTACGGTTCACCAATCTTCTACTAAAGGTTCAGACAAGCAGTATACACGTTTATTAGAATCTTTTAGACAAGCGGATAAAGCTATTGCGGCAGATTTTTTTAGACAAGAGGGACTGCTTGGTCCAAATGAAGCATTAGAAGATAATGCGCTTGTCCAGAAATATTTAAGAATAGAACACATTGCAAACATTGTGGAAAGAGGGAAGTCAAGTATTGATAAAAATTTATTTAATAAAAAGGTACTCCCTGCTCACATCTATTTTGATGAAGCAAAAAATGATCTCGATTCGGCCAGGTTAGCACTGAGACTTCAATATGAGTATTATAATATAGAAGAAAATGGTAATACCAAAAAATTGGTTAGAAATTACATGGAATATCGGTTAGCAAACTTTACACATGTTTTAAGAGTTGCCCGTTTGGGTAGAAGGTTATTGAAAGAACAAAGAGATAAGTTTGAAAATGTTGATCCAAGGATATTAGAGGAATTTCTATTACTACATTCTCAATCTCGTGTAAATACTTCACAAGAATTTATAAATAGACACGGTATTGGCCAAAGGGAATCATTGTCTTCAAAATTGTACCAAAATTATAGTATTGATTTTCAAAACTTATCAAGTGGTTTAACAAGAGAAAACAAAACACTTATTGAACAGCTTGCTCGAATTGATCGCGAGGTAGTGATTGCTTTTTTTCGCAAAAAAGGTTTACTAGGTAAAAAAGAGCGTATTGAAGACAATGCTCTAGTTAAAACATATCTACATATCCAACAGATTGCAGACCTTGTGGATAAAGGAGGTTCTCCTGTTAGTGAAGAAGAATTTGGACGTAAAATCCTTCCTGCTCATGCTTTTTTTGCAAGAATTCTAAATGACTCTGAATCAGCATCTTTAGCTGCCATCTTAGAGCATAATTATGAACAAATTGTTGGAGGAGATACATACATTCATAATGTCCCACTTTTGAGGTTGGCCATGAAAAGATATAACTGGGATCGCGCAACTAGTAGTTTTAAAAAATATCGAGGAGAGTGTTTACAAATAATGACAGAACACTTTTTAAACAGTCATATTCCTACATTTTCAGTCAGATAGATCCTTTTAGATAAATTGCTTCCAATTTAGTATTGGACAATTTGCACATTTGCAAAAGACACAAAAAAATATGACATAAATACTTTGCATTGATATTATTGATGCAAGGTTTTAAATATTATGAACCGTACAATCTTTAAGGAAATATTATGACAGCAGATACAGACTATAATCCAAATGCTTCGGGAGATCTCGCCATAAGAACTTTAGCGATGCCCTCTGATGCAAATCCCGATGGAGATATCTTTGGAGGTTGGGTACTATCACAGATGGATATTGCAGGCGGAGTGATTACCAAACGCTTAGTTAAAGGCAGAACTGTCACTGTTGCAGTTGATGCTATGACTTTTCATTTGCCAGTATTTGTGGGAGATCTTCTTTGCTGTTATGTAAGTGTAATTAAAATTGGTAATACATCAATCCGCGTAAAAGTTGAAGCTTGGGCCAATCGCGCATATGACCTAGAGTGGGTAAAAGTAACCGAAGGTGTTTATACATATGTTGCTGTTGATAAAAATGGTAAACCCCGAACAATTTCTAAAAGTAAAAAACAAGACAAATAGACTTCACAACCAAATGCACCGCAAGATGCTTTATGGCACTTCTCATTAGGGTCAAAAAGTTTATAAGAAGCTTTTTGGCCCTTTATTTATAGAAATTTACTGGCACAAATTATGCAGACAACTGTGCACATGTGCAAAGTTTTTATTAATATAATGTTCAAAGGAGTAGTTATGGAAAAGAAGTATCTTAATGTATTGTTACTTTGTTTAGTTCTTTTTGGATCGATTAACTATCAGGCAAAAGCAGCTGATCAGGCTAGGTCCTATGCAATTACCCATTGGGGTAACTGTGGAGGAAGTACTCGAGTTTGGTGGGATGATATGTGTATGGCCTGGCGTAAAAGGATGGATTCAAAAGGCTGGAATGTCTGGTGGAACAACTTTCACCTGGTCAAAATTTCAAAATTTACAGATCCAGTTTATGCAGCTTGGGGCAAAGACAACGGTTGGTCCGGTATTGATAAAGGACATGCTTCACTCATTTGTACTCATGGGGGTCATAATAGTAATGGTTGGTATGGAGTTATGCATACTCAAGAAAATGGAGAATGTAATCTTAACGTAAATCAAATGAAAATAGGGCCAGCATCTGGTGGAAGAATGCGTTTTTATCACATGTCATCTTGCAATAGTGTCAGGTGGAATCTAAAAACAAAGTGGTTTGGTCCAGCATCTGGTAAAGTACATGTGATAACAGGTTTTCATGGTTATATGTATATTGGTCGCAAATATGTTGGCGAATACCGCGACTTGGCTAAATATGGATATACAAGTAAAGGCGTAGGTAAAGTATGGATGGATAAAATGCATCATGTTGATCATTGGTACAATGCTTGGAAAACAGTTTGCCCAATCTCTTTGGGATTTGGAAATACTGCATCAGCTGCAAGTAATGCACAAAATGAAAGGTACACTAGTCGTTGGTCAAACAAAACACCATATTGGATGAATTATAGGTGGAAAAGTAAATGTAATCCAAATGGTGGACCAAAATTGCCAAAGTAATGTCAATAGTATTGGTAAAAAAGTGAATTTTATAATTTTAAAAATTGGAGTACAAAATGATCAAAAGAAAATATTTTATAGGAATTGTTTTTTTAGTTGGATTTGTTAGTACAAGTTTTGCTGAAAATGATTTGGGATCACCAAAAGAGGCCCATAGCTTTTTTACAAAAGATTACTCTAAGGGAGTTGAAATTGCATTTCCTAGATATCAAACTCAGAGGCTTCAGGCCAAGCTTAAAGTTATTGCTGCCAGGCATAGCCGAGGTAGTAGTCGTCTAAAAGTTAGCAATCTTAAAGAACTTGCAGCGACATTCAAAATTAGGCTTAGAGATTCTAGAGGAGAATATTTTGAAGATAAACAAAATACTTTAGAGGCAATTTCAAACCTTGGTAAAATGTATATGCACAAAAACCAAGATAACCTTGGTGCAATGAGCATGACTGCTGCAAAAAGAGAGTTACCTAACGTACGTCGACTACATATTGATACAATGAAAAAAATTGGTATCAATCCTCAGCAACTTTTATTTTTTCAGACAGATTTTATGTTAATGCAAGGAAGAACAAATCCAAAGCTTAGCAATCAAAACAAGGAAACCCCTGTAGTCGTTGACTCGACATTTTCTTATGGACTACGACAGATTGAAGGAATTATGGTTGAAGAGAGTCATGTGAAACTATTTTCTAAAAATCAAAAGTCCGTGGGAACACTTGATACTGTGTGGCCAACATTTAAATTTCATCCACGACTTAGAAGTTTTGCATTACAGTCAAAGCAAGCGTTGATGAAGAGTATCTTACAAAAAGTTAAAATGGCAACTAGAGGTAATGAAGTTAGTATCAAAATGGCTGTTGTACTAAAACCTGTAAAAGTAGAACGCAAAGTTGTCTTTGTTCCTGCATTAAAAGTAGGGATAATGCCAACAAACGGTGAAGCCGGAGAGCTATTTTATGTTGATTTAAACAGAGAAAAAGCTCAGTATCAAAATGAAGAAACCTCAGATAAAAGATCAAGTCGTACCATTGGAAGAATACCAGGTAGAGTTGGTGGCGGAGTTTTAAGACGCATCTAATGAACGTCTATGTGCTAAAATTGCAGACTCTAGTAAAAATAAACATCCACTAGGGTCTGCAGTATTTTTCCCAAAGAGTTCAAATGCAGTACCGTGGTCTACACTCATCCTAAGAAACGGAAGGCCTAGAGAGATATTAAGGCCTATTAAACCATTTCTTGCCTTAAACCAGCATAGTCCCTGATCGTGGTACATGAACACCAGAAGTTGACTACAATGCGCTTTTTGATAGAAATGAATAGTATCAGCAGAAATTGGCCCTATAAAATTTTTCCGAGGAAAATCTGCTTTTAGCTTAGAGATAGCATCTTCAATATTTTTCTCCTCTTTACCTAAAATTCCATTTTCTCCAGCATGAGGATTAATTCCTGCAAAGATTATTTCGTCAAATGGTTCAAAGTAACGTTGATAAGATTTAATGGTGAGCTTACTTTTTTTGTATATAAGATCTGTAGTGAGCTTATCTGTTACTTCATTTAAGGGGATGTGATCTGTGATCAATAGTAATTTATCATTCTGTGATGCAAACATCATAGAGATTTCATTGTTGTCGAAATGGTTGCGTAAATACTCTGTGTAACCGGCCATATTGCGGTCACCCAGGATTAGTTGATCTTTGGATGAAGGGAGAGTTAGAAGTATATCATTAGGTGCCTTGATCAGTTCTAAGGCCTTTTGAAGTGCTAAAGTTGTTTCTGGCAAGTGATGTTCATCTATATATACAATTTTTAACTCTTGAAACATTGCTAAAGTAAATGAAAGAAAATTTAAATTTTCAAGTAGAGTTTGCTTTGAACAAATCAAAGTAAACTGTCTTTGGCTTTCAATAGGCAATGTTTTGAAACTTTTAAAAAAGACTTCCATCCCTATTGAGCTTTGATGGCCTTGTGTAACATATATCATAGATGTAACCTTTAAATTAGTTTGAAAATGGTACTACCCCAGAGCATAAAATATATTGAATGCTTTAACAAGTGATAGTCTATTTTGTGTATAAGTTCATAGGTTGATTTACTTCAACAACGCCTCCTCCAAGAGGTGCTGGAAATTTAATTCCTCTTAGAACGTTGATGACACATCTTTGGACCTTGCGAGGTATTTTTCTTGTAGATCCACTGACTCCTGCTCTAGTAATGTGCCCTGAGGCTCCAATCACAAAATTTAAAGGAAGTATGCCATTAAAAGCAGTGGATGAATTTCTTAAAACTCTTTGGTAACAGTTTCTAAAATGGTGAATGTTGTCCATTAAAATTGCACGAATCACATCTGGGTCCATGGAGCCGAGAATTACTTCACTGCTTGGTAAGCCTACAGTATAGATACTCTTTTTATTGACGATACCAGTCATTCCTTTACTAGTATCAAGTTTACCACTGGCCGCTCCTGTTAAGCTGCCAATATTGTGGCTGATTTTTGCACGTTTGATGGTTGCAGATTGCCCTCCAGTAGCAATAGAGGTTTCGCCTGGATCATATGCTTTGGCCACTTTTATTTTGGCCTTATTTAGTTGGCCACCTTTAGATAACAGTGCACTTACTGAACTTTTAAAGTCAAAACTTTTATATGTATCAACATGTCCTTTTGAAGCTGCCCGGGCCCTTGAGCGTTGTGGGGCCCTTGCTTTAGTTGGCTTTTTACTTCCTCCCCTTTTGGTACTAGTTGTAACGGTCTTTTTACGAGTAACTGTCGGTGCCTTTTTGGGAGTTGCCTTTTTTACCTTGGTTACACGTTTTTTGGGTTGTACTGTCTTTACAGTGGCTTTCTTTACAGTAGCTTTTTGAACGACTTTAGGAACTGTTGCCTTAGTAACCTTCTTTTTTACTTTTTTCACTGGAGCTTTTTGTACTACCTTACGGGCCTTTTTTGTTTTGATAATAGTTTTCTTTTTGGGTTTTCTGTAGAGGTGCTTTTTGTATAAAATTGTTGCGATTCTCTCGGGTGCTTTTTCTTTGTCTAATTCAGTGTCTACTTCAAACATCTCCATGCTAAAGATAAACACAGTCATAAAAATCATCATAAGTATTATGTATTTGCGCAAATCTTTATCTCTACTGATGATTGGAGCAAAATCAGTACTCGGAGGAGATTCTGTGCCACGTACAAATATTTGGAGGTTATCCTTATAAAATCTGATGATATCATTTTGCTCTAAATGTATGGATCGCATTGAGCTGGTGTCAGTAGCTCCTTGCTCACCCAAAAGCATAGTTTCATAACCATGTAATTTCTCTACAGTAATGTTGTGGCTTTCGACGTTAATAAATGGGACTTTTTCACTTGTTCCAAGATATGGATATTCGATATCAGCCTTCTTGGGAAATTTACCGACCAATGTGTATTGTCCGCTTTTTTTAACTGGGAGATAGTCGACAGAAAAAATTTTATCTTTGAAGATAATAATTACTTCAATGGCCTTTGAATCAACTTCATAGTGAAAGATGGGATAGAGTGTATCTGTATCTTCAAAGATATATTCACTGAATTCAGCTTTGGGGTCTTTAGCTAGAGGGTATTCTATTCTTGGAACTTCCTTTTTTGAAAAAACATTCTTTCTTTTTAAAGACTCAAGCTTTGGTAACTTTTTAGTAGGTGGTTTTGGTAGATCAACAGGTGGAGCGACTTCTATTTTATCTGGAACCATTGGATCTAGCATTTCTAAAACTGGAGGCAGTACATCTCTTCTGTCAAATTTTTTAAAAATAAATTCATGGTTTCCAAATTTTAATTTATCTCCAACTTTGAAATCTTGACTGACAACTTGTTTGCCGTTGATATAAGTACCAAACTTACTGTTCATGTCATAGAGTGCCATTGAATCACTAGTTTTGATCTCTAAAACTGCATGAATGCCAGAAATTCCAAGAAAAGGCAAAACAATATCACAAACTTCAGAATTACCTACAAGCATGCGTTTGTTCTTTAGAATGAATCCCTTCTTATCGGTGCTCTTGGACGTGGAACATAGCTCAAATATTTCGGTGTTTGCTTTTCTTCTTTCTTGGTCTTGCCCATTCACTTTTAAATCCTAAAGTTATACGTTTTTATCTAATTCTTTCAATTGCTTTTCTAATTTCCGGATTGAAATTTCTTCTATAAGGCAGCTTGTTTCTATACTTTCTACCAAAACGTGGTTTAATAGAAATATCACCTGGGGAGCCTGTATCACCTTCGACAATAATAGTATCAAGATTAAATTTTTCATACTCTTTATACTTATACTTAACTCGTTCTTCTGCACTTGAAGGTAAGACTAACATGTACATAAAAATCAATATTATATTAAAGGTTTTCATTTTTACTTCCTCAGCATTTTTTCTACTTTTAAGTAATAATTTTTCATATTGCCTAAATAATCTTTGTTAATATTGTCAAAGATTGATTGTGCTACCTCAAGTCGACCTTTCAATTTTAAAGCGACGACATAATTTAGGGCAATGTGTGGAAAGTCCATTGCATCAAATTCCATAGATTCATAGATTGTTATTGCTTTATCAATTTCGCCCTTTTGGACATGTACATTCGCTATCCCGTTAAGCACGTCGATATCTTTATCATTATGTTTTTTAAGAGCAGAAAATTTTTGGTATGCTTTATCGTAAATCCCATATTTTAAATACATTTGGGCCATATTAAAGATGGGTGTAAGTGAGAAGGGGTTAATCTTTGATGCTTTTAAAAAGGCGGCCATCGCCTTTTGATCTCTTCCTTGTCTCTGAAAAATAACTCCTAAATTGTTTACAGGTGGTGAGTACTTTTTATCGATATCACGGGCCTTACTATAATATAAATGTGCCTTACGCAGTTCATTTTTTAAAAAGTAGCATGTGCCGACTTGATTCCAAAAGCTTGGATGACTTCGATAAAGCTCATATCCATCGTCTAAAACCTTCAGACCATTGTCTATATTTCCTTGATAGCATAAGGCTACACCTTTACTAATAACATTGTCTGAATCGCTGACATCGTCGAGTTTAGTAACAGGTACTCGATTGATTGTTTCCTTTTGAAGGGAGTCAGTGTTACTAACAATTTCATTGTGAATGTCTTTGCTGCGCTTGAATGGGATTTGCCTTACTGGTTTAAAATCTTCATTTTCTATCCATGATAGATCGTCATCAATCGCTTGATCAGAATCTGAAGATGCACAACCAAATAAGAAAACTAAGGCAACTAAATAGATAGATAACTTCATTGTGCGCCTCCCCTATCCATGATTACTGACCCGGTCGGAAAATTATATTCAATGTCAAATGCCTTGTTAGCGCCACTGAAAAACCAGGCATTGTCCTCGGATAGAATGTTTTTATTCTTTATCTTTCTCCTTGCCGTTTTTATATATTCTTTTACTTTTTGCAAAAGGGGTGCAGTGATGTTGACCATACTCTTTTTAAAAGAGGAAATATATTCTTTTGACTTTTTAGGCGGGGTAAAACTTCTTATTTGATCTACAAAATTCTGGTAACTACTTGCCAGATGACGATATGTTTTAATTTGTCCCTTACCTGAGCCGATGTGTAAGATCTCAAGTGATGTAGCAGTTACTCGTTCTAGCTGTTTAAATTTTGCTTGCAGCTGCCTGTTATATCGCTTTTCAGGAAAGGATAGTTTAATGCTATTTAACTTATCTATTTTTTGCTGAAGAATTGGCATCTTAAGTTGTGCAATTATATTCAAAGCTTCAGTAGGAACGGGGTATTTTCTTCTAAGTGATAATCGGTAGTATTTCATGATTCTTTTTTTCATGATTTGTGCCAGCTTGGGTTGAGCAATTCTGTTGTAAGCCTCATACAATCTGAAAGTGGGGTATATCAGATTTGGCCAGTTTCCCTTAGAAGATTCAAATGCAGTTAGCAGCTCTTTAACCTCATGCCATTTTTTAGCATCGCTCAAGCTTTTAAGTAGATCAAATTTTGCCTCTTTTAAATATTTGTGAGGGATTTTGCATCCTGCTGCATTTTTTATAAGAATAGAAGATTGATCAGTCAAATTATTTGCTAAGTAGATTACATTAGCGTTTTTAAAGAATATTTTCTTATTTTTTGATCGAGTTTTACAAAGTGTCTTTAAAAGTCGATTATTAAGTTGAGCAGACATTTTAAACTGTCTGCGATTAAATAGCTCTGAAGCCATTTTTAAAAATGAATCCTGAAATTTTTTGACATCTTTGACCAACATGTGATCCAGTGCTCTCATTGCCCAACCGAATGTACGTTTGCTATCTCCTAGTTCATGAAACAATATAGCTATATTGTAGGCAGCATTTTTTTTAATGCTTTTGTCACTTTGTGGAGATTTGTATAGTTGTAAATAACCAGCTAAAGCACCCTTTTTATCACCCTTGCTGGTGGCATTTTCAACGTTTTCAAATTGCATGGTTATAAGAAGCAAATTGAGTTTTTTACCATATTTTTTGCTTACTAAGAATTCACCCTTTTTTATCCTTGTTGCCCATTTTTGAACAGCTGCTTTGTCACTTTTATTTTTATAATAATCCATAATTCTAGCAAGCATCGCTTCTTGAGTTTTTAAGGCCCTTGGGAAATGTTTTTTAAAGTTCATTAGTGTGCTTTCTGAATTTAGCATATCTTTTTTGTCATAGTAGATACTAAACAACCTTTGATAGATCTTATAAGCTTTTTTAGACCTTGGATTCGTTCTCAAATATTCTTCGTATATGATAAAAAGATACTTGTCTTTGGTCGACTGTCTAGTATTTTTTTGTCCAAGGGCGGCCATTAATCCGTTTAGTGATAATTTTGCAATTTTATTATCCATTTTGGCTTGAGCACCTTTTAAGGATATATTGTATTGTTCTATAGAGTCACTAAACTTTCTAGAGGCATAAAGGGTTTCACCGGCATGAAAATGTGATTTGTAACGATTATTTGGATCAAGCTCGGCCAATATCATAAAGTATGCTACAGCTTGACGGGTTTTTTGGTTACGAATCTTTTTTTGATGAACATAAGTCTTCCCTACAACCTGTCTTTGTAAGATTGACGACATTTTTTCAACGTTGTATTTATATACCTTGACGTCATCACCACTCATTTGTCCACTTTTATAAATCGACAATAGAGATTCACAGATTGTTAGATGCTTGTGATAGCGCCTGTGTCTTTCGTATAGGCCTAAAAGCAAAATATTTATTTTAAGTAACTGCTGATCATTTTCTTTATATTTTATTGCCTTAAGTAGTGTTTTTTCAGCGGCTTTTAAATTCTTCTTATCAATTAAATGCAGTGATACTTTTATCAAATTCGCGGTAATATCCTTCCCTCTTTTTTTGTAGAGTGAAACAATATCGTTATAACGTCCAGCTTCGGCATAGAAGTGACCGAGATCATTTTCAACCTTTTGCGACATATCTACAAACTTTGGATTTTTGCTTAGTGTGGTTATCTTATGCATTAAAGTGATCGCACTACTATATCTTTTAGTTCTAAAGTAGCACCACGCCAAATTATAGGCATCCTTTGTCCACCATTTATCTTTGTGTAACTTCAAAGCAGTTTTGTATAGGGGAATTGATTTTTTATATTGTTTTTTATTATAGTAGATTTCTGCTAAGGCAACACTGGATTTGGTTCTAGTCAGAGACCCTGGCCTGGAGTGTCTAATTGCTTTGGTAAAATAGCTTCTGGCCTTTTTCATGTTATTAAATTCTTTGGCGTTATAGGCAAGGTTGTAATAAACCTCTGAGATACCCTTAAACCTACCAAAACGCTTTAATATGGTAGAACTAAGACGATCTACTTTTTTAAACCACTTATTAGATTCCCTAAATGCCTTACTGGGACTTAATTTTCTGCGTTTTGCGGGACTTAAGGTCAAGTATTTATCTGATTCAATTTCTTTAATAATGCGGGCCTTCTCTAACATCAACTCTGTCACACGCAGTAGAAGTTTTGGTCTTCGACCTCTTACCTGTTTATTTAACCTTAAGACTTCCGTTAACTCTTCATCAATAACGTTAAGCAGTTCTTGCTTTCTATTAAATTCATTTGCCGATGAAGATATTGCATAGAATATAAAAAAGGCAAGTAAGACAGGTAAAAGCTTATTCATTTTCCACACTCTGGTTTTAAAGAGAATACATAATCGCCCAATTCATCGGCCCAAAATTCACCGTTGAAGGCCCAAAAATACTGTTTTGAGGTTCGTTGTAGGTTGGCAATATCACCTCGCCCTCTATTAAGTGCTTCGGGAAGCTTGTATAAGACGGACTTTTTTTGAGCTAAAATTTCTAGCTTAATATAGCTTAGACCTTCGAATACCTTGTCTAGTTGGTATTTATAATTTTTCAATTCCTTAAGTACGTATAGACCGATTAATTTTTTCTGGGTTGATAAAGATTCTCTTAAACCCCTTATAATTTCCACCTTAATGCTGCTGTGTTCTAGCTTACCAACTCTATTGGCTTCCTGTCTGCCAATTTTTAAAGCATCAGTAAGATCTAAATATGTCGCATCTCTTACTATTGCAGACAATATTTGATTCAATAAAGAACTTCCTCTCGAGCGTCCATCTGTTTTGGCCTTGCCCAGTAGATAATAATATTTATAATCTCGACCAGAGCGTTTTATAAACTTTCCAAGCTGGACATTGGCTTTTTGATATTTGGCATAGAACGAATCTATAATTGCCTTACTATCAGACCAAAGACATAATTTTAAATAGGCCATCGCCATTAAGACATCAATCTCAGGGTTGAAAATGTGTGTAAAAATTGGCGCTTTATATGTAACTAATTTTCCTAGAGTTCTGTTGTAGTTTTTCATATAGAAACTATTCCAGGCCTCCTCAAATAATATTTCAGGCCAAATGTAAGAACTTTTTGGTAGATCCAAATATGAAAAATTAGCTTTGTCATAATTGCCAAGGGCAAATTCAGTACGGGGGACACCCAATATACAATAATCGCGGTTGATTTCTAGTTGCTTTATTTTGACTTCACTTTTTGTATTTCCTATAACCTGATTTGAAGCAGTAATACATTCTTTAAAGGCTGAAATAGCATTGCCATAGTTTTTTTTAATAGAGGAAATACTACCTTCTAGTAGCAGAGCAAAGGGTTTGACCGAGTGATTTCTTGGAATAGTTCTATTTAGTTCGCGAAGGGCCTTACTATATTTGCCCAAACGAAAATATTTTTTTGCAAGGATATATCTAATTGTGGGCGCCTTTGATCTCGACAAAATTCTCTCAGGTAAAATTTCAAATTGCTTCACCCCTACTGTTGTAATCACTTGCTCAATAAGATGATCAATGGCCGCATAATTAGTTGCACGATTAGAGCTTAGATATTCTTTAATGAGCGGTACAGCAGAAAAATGAAGTTTATCTTTGATCAGTTTTGCAGCAATTTGAGGATATTTATGTATGTTACGTCTTCTAATTCCAAAGTTTTTCTTTTTTGTTCTAAGTAGCGAAGCTTGTACACCTGTTATACTGACCAATAACATTATTGCCATTGAGGAGATCTTAAGTTTATATACTAAAGACATTCTTTTACCCTTAGTTAGAGTCTATTTTTTAAATATTCATTCCAAAAAGTAATCCTAAGTCATAATTTGAATAGAATCCCTCCTCGTCTGTTAGACCTTTTGTAGCTTTGTAGTGAATGGTAATTAAGTCTAAGCGAATATGAAACATGCTTGTTAGATAGAATTTTAATCCCATACCCCACATGAGTCCTGTATGAGATTCATCTGCCCATTCCCCTGAATTACCACCGTTATTTACAATCTCTTTATTATTAGAATCGTCAAGTTTTGCAGCACCAAGCCCTATTATCCAATCAACATAAAGTATTTTGTTGAATGTATTTATCTTGGCATAAAAAGGTGACCAAAAGACCATTCCCCCCATATAGCTTTTAACATCCCTTATAAAAGGGGTAGACCCGGGTCCGCCAATGTTTCTAACAGAGTCAAACGTATCATTTTCCTCTCCAAAATTTTTTGAATAAACAAATTGGACACCCCATTCCTCATGGAAAAAGTAGCCGGCTTTTGCCTGAATTGCCTGTCCATCCATGAAAGGGCCAGATAGAGTTAGTCCACCCCCAACGGCAGCATGAAATGTACCACTTTTTTTAAATTTGCGATTTTGTAGTACATAAACTTCTTTGTCGGGATCAAGCCACGAAAAATCATAAGTGGAGCTTGTACCTGCATGAGAATTTTTTAGCATTATAAGCCCAAAAAAAAGAATAAAAAAAGCGAAGAAATATTGGTGTGTTTTTGTCATAGTCGCATCCTGCAAAAAGTGGTTATCCCTTTATATTTTAACATAATGGAAGCGCGGTGCAAGCGCATAGGCAAAGCAGCAATATCGGCCCTAGTTATAAATAACGCACAGGATCAGCTATTGCAGATAATTGCAAACTGACATTTGGGACAATGAGTTTTGTTCACCGAAGATAAATCGATAAGTTTACTCCAGTGGTCTTTAAAAAATGTAGATAATTTACCAAAGTCAATTTCTTTATGGCAGAGTTTCGACTCGTCTATGTAGGCCAAAACAACGTCGATGGGATCAGACTCTTTAACAAGACCTGATTCATAACAATAATGTCCATAACAAAAGACCTGAAACCAATAAGAGTCTTCGTGTTGCTCATCTCTTTGACCAGTTTTAAAATCATATATTACTAGTTTTTTTTCTTGGCAATTTTTAGGCCTTAAAAGGAGGTCTGGAGTGCCGGAGACCATATGTCCAAAAAGTGGAAATTTAACTTGTTGTTCTGAAATGAGATCGTAATCTTCTCTATACATTTTAAGCTTATTAAGCACCCAATAAAGGGCATTAATATCTTGAGGATCTGTGATGTATGGAGGTATTTTCCAATTAGAAGTTATTAACTCAGATATTACCTTGTGAAGTTTTGTGCCGCGATTTGCACTCGAATGGACTCCCCCACCTGTAGCGACTTCAACACTTTCATGCTCAATTTGCTTATTTTGATTATTTTGCTTCTGGCTTAACTCCTCTAGCAATTCAATTTCATCAAAATCAATTTTACAGATATTCTGCAGATAAAATTTCCTCATACAATCACAAATGCTGGCCAACCTTGTAACTGACAATTCAGACATAATCGCCAGGGACGGATTTGCTCCATTTCTACAAGTTTTAGATTCAATCCCTAAGTTATCTTTGTGAAATAGTGGGATACTGTTTTTCATATTAACAGTGGAGCTATTGTCATGGTCTCGACAAATCTGAACAGATGTGACTTTAAAGATTTTGTCAGAGGTAATACTATTTTCAAACGAGCGCAGACCATTAATCCAGCTGTTTTCTCCAAAAACCACTGGTTTATTTAAATAAGACATATCAATCCATGTTAGGCATTTTTTTGCTCTTGTACATGCGACATAAAAGAGTCTTTTTGTTTCAGAAAAATCCTTTTTCTTGCTTATTAGGCCTTCTAGTAGATACTGGGGCGATTTATATGGTTTTTTTTGGCCAGCATTTACCTTCCACTTATAACTTTGTGGAATTTTTCCAAAATAGCTGCCCGAGGTTAAAGCACTACCATTAGTATGAATTCCTCCAATAATTACGTGATCAAACTCCAGGCCTTTAGACGCATGGGTAGTCATGATTAAAACTTTTGAGGCATTTGTGCCATTTTGAAAATCAACAGTATACTGACTATCACTATTTTTTGCTAAGATAGCATAAACTTCACATGGATCATCCATTGCAAGATCACAAATTGATTCCACAATCTCCATATTATTTGAATAGTTGGAGTTACTAATATTTAAAGCGTATAGAAATCTTCTAAAAGCTGTCTTCATACCAATTAGTAAGATATCGTTAATATATTGTGAAATTAAGCCCTCTAAGTTTATCTGGTCTACTTCTATTTTTAAAAACTCTAAGTAACACTTAATTGCAACTTGGGTGAATTTTAAAGAATTGCTTTGTTCTAGTTGAGCGTCGATTAACAGCTTAAAAATACCAATAATGGGATCGTGTGAAAATGGAATTTTGATTTGTGCCGAAAAATCAATTTTATTTTCAAGCAGAAGTGGAATTAGGTATTGAGTGGGATTTAGTTTTTTATAGAGAATACAAATTACTTCCCCATTGTCACCTATTATAACTTGTTTTGCCTTTATCTGATCAACAATGGCCACTGCTTCAAGGGTGTTAATTTCAGCAGTTGACAATTTATCAATGCCTTTTGCTTGATCATCTACAATATCAGCTGCAACTTTTTGCACCACACAATTTATATCAGGATCGTGACTAGTAGGAGAATTTTGAATAACAGCATCTACAGCGTACTCATCAACTCCCTTAAAGCCGTTACCTTTATTAAAGATGTTTTTAAATAAGGAGTTGTTAAATGTAATGATGCTACTTCCAGATCTGTAATTATTTTTTAGTGATAAGTTTAAGGGGACAGCTTTTTGACATTTTTTAAAGACACCTAGCTCTCCTCCTCTAAATCCATAAATCGCTTGCTGTACATCACCAACGCAAAAAAGGTTTTTAAAATCGTTATTTATTAGGCGTTTGATAATTTCAAACTGGATGTTGGATGTATCTTGAAACTCATCGACAATATAGTATTTATAGTTGTTTGCTACTCTAGCGGACGTATGTTCATCTTTTAAAGCTTGTAAAACATAATACTCTAAATCAGAAAAAGTAAACCCCGTTATATCCAAATAGTGATCATCAATATAACAAAAAATTTCATGAAATAACTTTGACCATGATTGAAATTCATTTTTGTGACGAAAAAATGCCATGAAATTTTCAGTATTGTCGTTTAAAAATTTCTTAAGTATTTTTAACTTACCCATTAAATTTACAATTTCTATATTAAACTCAGTTAGTTTGGGGGTTCTTGCGCCCTTAAAGGAGTCAAAGAAATCTAAGTATTGTTGATAAGATGACTCATCAGATAAGGTGATGTTTCTAACATTGCTGTTAAACTGTTGAAGATATTGGAACCATTTTTTTTTGTTGTCTGTAGCAAAGTTATTTAACAAGTGTTCTATATCGTCAGTGAAAAGAGACCAAAGACCTAAGATACTAAGATATTCTTTGAAATAAATTGCAAGATTATCATTATATGTACTATTTTTATCATAGTCGTCCCACATCTGCCTAAGACCTGGGTTTAAAAACACATGGTATAGGGCCTCTAAGACAGAATCCTTGTTCGATAAAAATGTATCAAAAATGTTTCCAAATTCATTAGACTTGGTTGAGTTTTTCTCAAACCAATTTGTAAAAAGGGTTTCTATTTTTTTTTTGTAAACGTTGTCCGACACAATTTCAATATTTGGATTATATTGTGCAATAAGGCCACCTGATAAGAGCTTATGGCAGAAACTGTGTATTGTACCGACGTTAATTAACAAATAATTTTTTTTAATAATCTCCCAGTTGTTTTCTGCTTTAAGTTGGGCGTGTTGATTAATCCTTTTAAAAAGTCTAACTTCTAATTCACCGGCAGCTTTTTTTGTAAAAGTCATCACTACAATAGATGATAAGAAACTTTTTAGTTTTTTAGTGTAATCAACTTCTAAGAGTTGACAATTTTCTTTATTAAATTGCTCAATTAAATAAATTATGTGCTCAACAAGAACAAATGTTTTACCAGAGCCGGCTCCAGCATTTAGCAATACTCCACCGTTATGCTCAATTGCTGCTATCTGCTCTTTATTTGGTCCCCGTATCTTTTCTTTCAATTTAGATGATTCCTGGCAACAGATTGTAAATGTATCTGGGGTAATTTTATTAAAAAATTCACTACAATAACAGTCAATTCAAAAATTTTCTAAAGAAGCCTAAGACGCCGAGTGTCAGGCGAGTATACGTGCTATTAGTTGAGCGATTTAGTTTGAAAAAATAGCAAAAATTGCCGGTACGACACAAGAATAATTTTTATAAAGATATCATATACACCTCCGATACGCCTATACAACGTGTGTGCTGGCATACGTTAAAAGAGACAAAACAAATGAGTAAAAAATTAGAGTATAAAATTTCAAAGATTCGTAAGATTGATGAGCTCATCAATCTTTCTAGACTCACCCAGCATTCAAAAGCAATGAATTATTTCATAGAGACTAAGACAATTTTACAAGTTGATTTACTTCTAAATTATAAATTTGTCTACAAGCTTGAAAAAAATAAAGATTATGATGAAGAGTATCGTATTACATTCCCCCTATTAGACATGGACGCGTGTTGTATTTCTGCTCGATTAGTCGATGAAATTTTAGCTGAACGTAAAGTTTCGAAAGAATTAATGGATGAATTGTTGGCAGAAGAACTAATGGAGAATTGTTCAAATGAGTAACTTATTAAATGGTCTAGCAAGTTTAATCTTTGATGTCGCTACTGCTTTTGGTCCGTTGAACAAAATCGAAATCAACAGTGCATCAGGAAAATTAATTTGTGCATTAATTGTAGTTGTGTTTGTAGTATTTGTAGTTTTGACTGCTAAGAGATTTTATCAAAACTATTTAAAGTACGTGACAGCACGTTTTGTCCTAGAAAAAGAACACAAAGTGTTTGACGATGGCAAAAAATGCATTGTTAAGGTTTCACCTCAAGAGTTCTTTAAAGATGCTACCATTATGTACACAAAAGTTCCTCATCTGCTGACAGGCCTTGGGATTTTAGGTACGTTTATTGGTATATCCGCTTCATTTAAGGGGATCACAGATAGTTTAAATAATGACCAGCTAGAGAGTGTATTGTCAGGCATGAAGTATGCCTTTGGTACATCGGTATTTGGTCTTGTGTTTAGTCTGATGCTTACTGCTTGGCAGAGATCTCTAAACGTTATAAACAATAAGATGAAGCAAAAATATATTGATGAGCTATCTCCAATATTTGTTAAAGAAGACCCAATATATTATATGCGCCAACAACGAGAAGATCATCTAGCAAAAGAAGAGATGTTCAAAAATTTCTCAGAAGCATCTTCAGTAATGTCTAATGTTGTTGGTGATCTAAAAACCACACTTACTCAGTTTGGAGAGTTTGTTGACCCTAAAAAAACAGCAGAGCTGCTATCAGAAGCTGTCTCTAGTGTTATGGTTAATGAACTAAAACCCACCTTTGATGGACTATCAAAGAAATTTGATGTTCTAGAAGATATGAGGAGTTCAACTAAATCACTAAAAGAAACAAGTGATTCACTTCATACATTTATTACAAAAGACCTTGGTAGTATCTTTAGTAGATCAGAAAAAACTATGACTCAAACTCAAGAACTAATAACAGAAGTAAATAAAGGGCTTCAAACAACTAATGATAGTATATCAGGACAACTTAAAAACTTTCAGACACTTGAAGGAACATTATTTAGCTTTTCAGATGAGCTAAAAAGAACACTAATAGATGTCAAAGACACTATCCATAAAACAGTTGAAGAGAACATTGAGCAGCTAACTACCAGTTCAAAACACCTACTAGAGAATGTAGGAACAGAAGTAGCAGCTACTATCACCAGTGCAAATGTTACTATGACAAGTTCTCTAAATTGTGTTTCAGATGAGTTTAAGCAGACAAGTAACTTTATAGTAGGAGAGTTAGAAGTCTTCAAAGACACATATACCAAATGTTTAGATGTATACTTATCAAAGCAAGCAGATCACTTATATAAGTACCTTGGACAAAATGCTGACAGGTTATATGAAACAGTCTTTAATTTAGATAAAGTATTTTCAAGCACTCTTAAAAATTCGAAAAAGATTGTGGACGAGCAAAACCAGCTAATTGTAAAAATTGATCAAGTCTTTGCCCTGGCTAAAGTTGAAGAAGAGTACGTGAAATCAAACCTCGAATTATTAGCTGACACAGTAGTAAAAACCAGCAATGACACCTCACTAGGCCTTAGAGAGTGCGAAGTTCAACTCAAGCAGATCTCACAAGTTATTGGTACTGATACTAAAGTATCAATTGAGCTGTTAACTGGAACCATGAGAGAAGCATTAGAAAAATACAAGGTAGAGATAGATAAGCATAATGCAGTCATTTTAAGCGAGATACTATTTATAGCACAATCATTGGCAGATACACAAAACGTGAAAAAATTGGCAAGTTAAATGGAAACAGCAACAGAAATAGAAAACGAAGAAGGGAATACTTTTTGGGTCAGTGTTAGTGATTTAATGGCCGGAACGATGCTCATTTTTGCACTGTTGGCCTTGATCTACATCCAAAAGCTTAATAAAACAAGATCGATCCAAGAAGAAATATTTAAAATGTTGGCAATAGAGCTCAAAAAAGCTGGAATTGCGCCTAAAATTAATCCAAAAGATGGAACGATTGAATTTAGTGATAAAATCTTTTTTCAAGTCAATAAATACTTTTTAAGTAAGGCCGGTGCAGAGCAGATTGGTAAGTTCATTCCAATTCTTGCTAAAGTCATTTTTGAAGTCGAGGGTGCAGAAAAAGAGATAATTTCAATAGATATAGAGGGACACACTTCACAAAATATAAAAAGTGCCGCCTTTATTCAAAAGATGATGGAGTTAAGTGTGAATCGCTCTCTGGCCGTCTGGAAACAAGTACAAAAAAGCAACAAAATACCGTCCTATCAGCGCTTTAACAAACTTCTGCGTGTTGCCGGAAGAGGTAATATGCTCTCTTCAACTACACGCGACGTAATAAGTGATAGGAAAGTTGTTTTTAAACTCCAATTTTCTAATCCAATTAATAAGCTAGCAGATACAATTTTCAAACGATATAACTAGCTATAAAGTACAAGATAGATACAGCTTCACAAATTCCCAAATTTTACTTTTGACTTCCCATGCTTAGAATTTACTGGTAATTTTTCATTATAATGCTTCAGATCAGGAGAATTACATGTTTGTCATAAAGATGCCAGTATTGATTATTATAATGCTTTTTAGCTGCTTACAGACTGTATATAGCAAAGCAAGTATAAATATTGCACTATCGTCCAATCCTTCAGCGCTTAACCCCTTCTTTTCCACTGATTCTAACTCCCAAAATATAAATAGATTAGTACACATATCCCTAACAGATTTTAATGAATCTATGGATTTTACCTGTCACCTATGTCAAACCTTTAGTGAGAAGATTATTGATGGAAAGCATCACATTTACTTCAAATTAAGGCAAGATGTTAAGTTTTGGGATAATGGGCCAGTTACTGCTTATGATGTGGAAAAGTCCGTAAAATATTTTACAGAAGAAAAGATTATAAAATCAATTTTCAGATTTGCATTCAGAAAGATTAAAAAGGTAGTTGTACACAGTAAATATGAAGTTGAATTTGTATATGACCACTTTACGATGGAAAATATATCGAACTTAACGCTGCTTAAAATTGTAAAACTAAAGCAAGTTAAAAAAAAGGCAGTCTTTGAAGACATAATAGGTGCAGGGGCGTACCGCTTTTTATCCATAAAACCACTGGCAGTTAGTTTAGTGCCAACAAGAGATAATTTAATGCCAACACTTCAGTTTAAGGTTGTAAAAGATGAAACAACCCTGGCTTTAAAATTGATCAATAAAGAAATTGATCTATCTTTGGCCAACATTTCTCCAAGAAAGTATTTATGGCTTAAAAAAGAGGGCAAAAAGGATTTAAAATTTTGGGAAAGGGCCAGTACTAATTATAAATACATCGGAATTAATCATAAAAAAGAGTATTTAAAGGATGTGAGAGTTAGGAAGGCTCTATCGATGCTTATACCCAGGGCAGATATTTTAAAATATAAACTAAAAAAAACCGCTGTACTTGCAACTAGTATGTTCTCACCAGCATTTGCCGGTATGTACCAAGAACTTCCACTTGATAAGTATAATCCAAAGAAGGCAAAAAATTTATTACTTTCTGCGGGATTTAAATTAAACGAAAAAAACATTTTTGAAAAAGATAACAAACCATTGACCCTAGATTGGAAAGTATCCAATAACAAAGCCGCCAGAGAGATGATTGAGACTATTAGTGGCTACTTTAAAAAAGCAGGAGTACAAGTCGTTGTTACAGGCCAAGAATGGGGAACTTACATGAGAAGCTTTAAAAGTGGAAAATATGATATTGTTTTGGCCCAATGGATCGGCTTTACGGGTCCTGAAATGCTTAAGAGTGTATTTCATAGTGCCAGTATTCCGCCAAAAGGATTAAATCGTGGCTACTATATCAACAAAGAATTAGATGACCTCATTGACTCAGCAACTACTGTGTTAGAAAAAGTTAAAAGAAATAATTATTATAAATTGGCCCAAAATTTGGCATTTAAAGACTATGCATACATAAATCTATGGCATCCAAATGTGGTATGGATAGGCAGGAAGTGCTTAACGGACATAAAATTGCATCCCAATGGGTCCTTCTATCCGCTGCTTAATATTAAAAAGAAATGTGTAAATTGATGTGTACACGGTAAGGAAATTTTGATGAGTGAACAAACAAATTACTATATAGCCCTTGTAAGGCCATTATCCAACGACCAAAGTGATGATATGACCAAAATTAAAAAAGCAGCATTTGAGCAAT
Source organism: Bacteriovoracaceae bacterium (assembly GCA_016784965.1). Taxonomy (GTDB): domain Bacteria; phylum Bdellovibrionota; class Bacteriovoracia; order Bacteriovoracales; family Bacteriovoracaceae; genus JADHTQ01. The sequence continues at coordinate 58,734 of JADHTQ010000020.1, forward strand.
TTGATTGTCAGGGTATGGAAGAGTTTTCTTTAGATGAAGCGGATGTAGATGAATTACTAGGGGAGCGGGCGTATGGTGGAGGTGACGTCCCTCTTGAAGTCTTGGACGATGTGGAAAACTCTATAAAATATAAAAATTTATATAAGTACAAGTTCTATTTCTATGACTGTATTGTGGATAACTTCAAAAGTTATGTCATAGAATCATTCCCTAAAATCAATATAACTACTGCACAAGAGCCTTGGAAGGATTGGAATGAAGAGTGGATGAAAGAGTACAAACCAATCACTGTTACAAATAAAATTAAAATTGTGCCATCGTGGTACAAATTTGATGGGAACCAATCTGAAGATGATATTTATATAAATCCAGGAATGGCCTTTGGTACTGGCGGTCATGAGACTACTTTTTTATGCCTAAAACTAATTGATTCAATCGATGAATCAGATTTAATGCACAAAAGCTGTCTAGATTTTGGTTGTGGCTCTGGTATTTTAGGTATTACTTTTTTAAAACTATTTAAAGGACCAGTAGAGTTTTGTGACATCGATAAAAAAGCTCTCGATAACTGCAAGCAAAATCTGCTATTAAATTTTGAGAAAGAGGATCTCGATGGACAAAGGCTAGTTAGTAGAGAGAGGTTTGTTGTAGAGAAGAAATTTCAAATTGTATTTGCAAATATTTTAGAACATATTTTATTAGAAGAAAAAAAGATCCTCACTGATTTGGTAATTCCAGACGGTTATTTAGTAACATCTGGAATTTTAAACAACCAAGTCACAAGTCTCATAGACAGTTACACAAAAAATAATGAATTTACAGTTGAGCAAAAGCTGGAAAAAGGTGAGTGGAGCGCCATTTTATTTAAAAAGGTATAATTATGAGGGCAATATTTTATGATGTGCCAACACTTGATGATCTGCAAATTGGGTCGCTTATTAAGATTGAGAAGGAGCGAGCGCATCACTTAATCAAAGTTGTAAGGATAAATATTGGCGAGAAGATTCTATTATTAAGTGGAAAAGGCCATAAAATATTTTGTACCGTCAAGTCTGTTAGCAAATATTTAGTCGAAGTTGAAATTGAAGACATAAAGTTTTGCCCTCCAAATTCATCACTAGATTTGGCCTTATGTATGCCCAAACGCGACGCCTTTGAAGAAGTTTTAAGATTTGCAGTAGAAATTGGAATACAAAAAATCATTCCACTTTATTCAAAATTTTCAGCGCGTAATTTTAAAGTTACTAGTAGACATAGTAAGGTCATAGAAAGCGCCATAATCCAATCTAATAACCCATACGATATCAAAATTGAAGAAATAAATAAATTTGAGAGTATTGAGGAGATGGCAAAAAATTACAAAAGAGTATTCTATTTTACATCACAGTATGCACTAAATAATTACGATGACTTACACAACAAAATTGCTGACGATGCAAAATGTCTGATGATAATTGGTCCAGAAGGGGGACTTTCATTACAAGAAGAAAACCTTATAAAAACCCTAAACAATATTAAAGTTTTTCACCTACCATCCAACATCTTAAAAACTCCTACAGCAGTCTGTGTGGCCAGCGGTTTTTTAATGGGAATAGCTCAATTTAATGATTGAGTGACTTTGCTTTTTATGAGAATGTATGACATAGATAGACAAATCTTTTTAAATTTACCTGTGTCGGAGGTGCATTAATGGACCAGCAAGATGCTGAATTAGATGTAGATAATTTTGATTTTAGGCCAATAAACAGAGGTCTTGGTTTTCATCAAGAAAAAAAGAAAAAGCCAATTATAATTCGAAAAAGTGAACCAATGCCCAAATTTAACAGCATTAACCATCCAGCAAAGGTGAAAAAAAGCACACTTCCTCCAGGAAAAACTTATGCTAACAAGCAGGTGAGAAGAGACTCCCTTAAGTCTTTTTATGAAGCTGGAACTACTCTCGATCGGACTTCTAATTCAACCGATACAAATAAAATAAAAGAAAAATTTTCAAATAAAGCAAAGAGTAAAAATAAGTCAAAAACCAAAAGTGCATCTAATCTTATTTTTCATCTCCAATTTGCCGCATGGTTCGTTGATTTTATCATTGTTACTCTACTTGTGGCCGTTACATGTGTTTTGTTTGCAGTATCTCTTGACGTAGAGATAGCGCAGCTTAAAACAATATTTTATAAAAATAATTTACTAATTGAACTATCAATCTTATTTCTTGTTTACTATACAACCTATTTTACAATACTGGATGTATCATCAACTCCTGGAAAAACCCTCTTTAAGATAGAACTCACCAACAGCAAGGGGAAAAAGGCCAGCATTGGCCAGTGTTTTATTCGAGCAACAGTAGTTTTATTTTCCTTTATGGCCTTGTTTTTGCCCCTAATAATCGACTTTCAAGGGAAGTTATCCGACACAAAAATATCAAAAAGAAGTTAAGATGTTTAACCTTTCAGACCAGGCAAAAAATTTTCTAGAACAAAGCAGTCGCAAAAATAAGAGAATAGTCTTTACTAATGGGTGTTTTGACATTTTGCATACGGGTCACCTTACTTATTTAAATGAAGCAAAAAAACAAGGAGACTTGCTTTTTATTGGTTTAAATTCTGACAGTAGCATAAAAAAGATAAAAGGCCCAAATAGACCTATTAATCAAGAGAAAGAGCGAAAGTTTTTTTTAGAAAACTTAAAAGCAGTTGATTTTGTCGAAATCTTTAATGAAGAAACACCTCTAGAGCTCATAAAGAAAGTAAATCCCAGCGTTTTAGTTAAAGGCGGGGATTGGAAAGTCCATCAGATAGTAGGTCATGACCATGTTACCTCTTATGGGGGAGAAGTTTTTAGCTTATCCTTTAAGCAGGGCCTTTCAACAACAAAATTTATACAAGGCCTTCAAGGTAAAACCTAGTAAAAAGCTCAACTAATAAAATCAAGTACTTGGAAACACGGGTATTCAATAAAAATACTTTAATACCCGAGTAAAAAAGTCAGTCTAAATAGTTGAAAAAAGGGACTTTTTCTTGAAAAAAGTACTTAAGTAAATTTCTATTTCTCCGACTTATGCACTGTAGCAAGAAAGATACTTGCTAAAGAGCTAAAAAGGTCACGGTTTGACTTTTTAAACATTCAACAAGGAGGTAAGAATTTTCTAGAGGAGAGTAATCATGGGTGGATTAACAATCAACACAAATGTTCAGGCCATTTCGGCGACAAGAAACTTACAAAACGTTCACAATGCACAAAGCAGGACATTAGAAAAATTATCATCTGGGTCACGTATTAACAGTGCTGCAGATGATGCTGCTGGTTTGGCGATTAGTGAAAACTTAAGATCAAGTATTAGAAGTTCAAGGCAAGCATCCAGAAATGCTAATGATGGAATTGCTTTAATCCAAACTGCAGAAGGTGGGTTAAACGAAGTTTCAGAAATTTTGCTTAGGATGAGAGAGCTCTCAATCCAAGCTGCCAACGATACGCTAAGTGAAAAAGAGCGTACTTATAGTAATAAAGAAACACAGCAATTAAACCTTGAAATTGAAAGAATTGCTCAATCCACAAAATTTAACGGGATGGCACTGATCAATGGAGAGGGCGAAAAACTTGATTTTCAAATTGGTATCAGCAATGATCCAGTTAGTGACCGCTTATTCTATAACCGACCAATTATTTCATCAACACTTACAGATCTAGGTATAACAGAAGTTGATGTTTCAACCAAAGAAAGTTCTAGAAACAATTTAGACCTGATCGATGAGGCAATAGGAAGAGTGAGCTCCCATCGTGCAGAACTTGGTGCGGTTCAAAACAGAATGAGATCAACAATTCAAAACTTAGGTGTCCAGGTAGAAAGTCTATCTGCGGCGAATTCAAATATCAGAGATACTGACGTAGCGGTGCAAAGTGCAAATCTAGCTAAAGATAATATCTTGTCACAATCGGCGACAATGGTGTTAAGTCAGGCAAAATCATCATCACAAAATGCATTACAGTTACTTGGATAATAGTAATTATTGACCACTTTGAGTCAATTAATAATTATTACCCTACTTTGTTGTTAGTGCCCGTTTACTCTCTTCAGGGCAGGGGAGGGGATGCTCACCTCTCCCCCTCTTTTTGCTAACAACCACCTACAACAAAAACTTCTTTCCTACCAATCGACCTTCAGTTAAATATTGTATATAATAAATTAGCTCGTTTAATGGTAAAAAACATTGCTCTTTGCCATCTCTAAATACCTATAAATATTCAAAAAATGAAAATAATAACGAATACCTGATAAAAACACTCAAGTATTTCATGTTTTGTGTCGATACACATAATATCGGCTTAAATTAGTCGATGAAGTTTTAATTGAGCAACTTAAAAGATTAAAACGAAGGGAGTAACAAATGGGGTTGAGAATTGCAACTAACATTGAATCACAAGCGGTTCAAAAGAACCTAGGTGAAGCTGGTGAGGAGATCAAAGACACTGTAGAACAGCTGTCATCCGGTCGCAGAATCAATAAATCCGCAGATGATGTTGCAGGTTTGGCGATTGCCACAAAACTTAGAGCTCAAAATTTAGGATTGCGTCAGGCTGCTAGAAATGCAAATGATGCAATTGCTTTGATTCAAACCGCTGAAGGTGGCATAAACGAAGTCAGCAACATCCTAATCAGACTCAGAGAACTCACAATTCAATCAGCATCAGACACAGTAAGTGATTTAGAGCGAGAGTTTCTAGATAACGAGTATCAAGAGCTGACCGAAGAAGTTGAGAGGATCTCCAAATCCACTGTATTTAATGGATGGTCTTTATTAGATGGCGGTGGAGAGCGTGGTGGATTTATCATGGAGGTTCAAATCGGCACCTACGCCAGCGAAGAAAATATTATCCAATTTTTCACCGATGAAACCAACATAAGTAGAGAACATATCGGCATTGAAGACAGTGGTGTTTTGCTCCAAGATGATGCGCTATTTGCAATTGAACAAGTAGATGAAGCAATTGACATGGTAAGTGAGCAAAGGGCCAAACTTGGTGCTACTCAAAGTAGACTTATGTCGACTACAAACTCTCTAGGATCGCAGATAATCAACCAAGAGCACGCTCGATCAGTTATTGAAGATGCCGATATTGCCCACGCAACCTCTAAAATGGCGGCCCTCGGCATTATGAAAGAAGTCGGTGTGTCAACTTTAACTCAAGCAAAAAATATCCCAGCTGCAGTATTGCGGCTCCTTTAAACAATTGTGCGACTAAAAGTGTGGGATAGCTAAAATCACCCGTCATTATAAGGTAAAAATTTTGATTCAACCCCAAAATTACCTTCAAATTGACAAAAAAAGATATTTTTAGAACCTTCCCACACTTTTTGTCGCACAATTAAAATAGATAACTCCTTTAAATCACGTAAAATTGCAAATTAAATAAAAAAAACATGACAAAAGTACTCAAGTAAAGAATCTCATCGACGATAGATGCAATATCCGAACAAAATAGTCAGGAAACTATTAAAAGGAAACGTATTCTAAAAAGGAGTAAAAGAAATGGGCTTAAGAATTGCAACTAACATCGAATCCCAAGCGGTCCAGAGGAATCTGAGTACCGTTGGGAAAAAGATGCAGAGGTCACTCGAACAGTTGTCATCCGGAAGCAGAATTACAAAGTCTGCCGATGATGCCGCCGGATTGGCAATTTCTACTAACTTAAAAGCACAAACTCTAGGTTTGAGGCAGGCAAACAGAAATGCGAATGATGGTATTTCGATGATTCAGACAGGAGAAGGTGGTTTAAATGAGGTAACAAACATTCTCGTAAGACTACGAGAGTTAACCATTCAGTCAGCATCGGACACGGTTGGCGATCTTGAAAGAGGATTTCTAGACAATGAATATCAAGAGCTAACCAAAGAAGTTGACAGAATTGCAAAGTCAACGGTTTTTAATGGTACCTCTTTATTAGATGGAGGTGAAGGTGGTATCCTAGATTTTCATGTTGGTACTTTTAGTGGTGCAGATAATAGGATACAATTTGATGCAGGTGCGACGAATGTGAGTTCGGAAAATATTGGTATTACTTCCAGCGATGTTGCTGGAAAAGAATCTGCTCTGGCTGCTATTGATCAAGTTGATTCAGCGATAAATGCGGTGAGTGGACAGAGAGCGAAACTCGGAGCGACTCAAAGTAGATTAATGTCGACATCCAACAATTTGGGTGTTCAAATTATTAACCAGGATAATGCTCGATCAGTTATTAAGGATGTAGACGTAGCAGAAGCAACTTCAAATTTAGCTGCTCAAGGTGTTATGAAGTCAGCGGGCATATCCACATTAACCCAAGCTAATAATATTCCAACATCGGCTCTTAGATTACTTGGGTAAAAGTTTTAGTTAATGGTAAATTATTGGGGTGATGTCCAATAATTTATTCTTAGGCCCACCTCCTTGGTAGTCCTGTACCAGGGAGGCCGCCTAAGGAATGATTACGCTAAAGGTTGAAATATGGATATACAATCTCTCATCAAGGAAGCTCACACCAAAAAAAAACCCTTAATTGCATGGTACTTTTTTGTAGGCAAAATGCTCAAGGCCGAGCTTGATATTGTTTCAGTGTTGAGTGAAAGAAAAAAAATTAAACTACAAGCAAGAGAAAAATCTTTTATTTATCTAAAAGAGATGATTTCAGGATCTGGTGAAATTAATATCTATATTCCCGAATATCAGTTTTTTTTTACTACAAAAATTTGCTCCCTTGATGATTTAGGAGAGTTAACGATAGAATTTCCAGACGAGTCATCCGTGGTTGATAGAAGGGGGGGGCAGCGGTTTAGTTTATCTGACGATCTTCTAATTGAGTTAACCTATAAAAATAAAAAAACTAAAAAAAAGTGTTTTGATATTAGTAGCGGTGGTTTTTCCATTATACTATCAAAAAGTGAGAAGCTACTTTTTAAAGAAGATCAGTTATTTGATGTTGTTAACGTTTACTTTGGGAGCCAGCAAATAACATTGAGTGCGAAGATTAAAAATATTTTAAAACTTAAACCTTTTATGGTAGAGGATAATCCTTACGGTGCTTTTAGAATATCCTTTCAATTTGTAGATGTTGATGATTTGGGAGCACAGTTGAAGCTTTTGACAGACTATATTCAAGTTGCTTGCGCTAGGGAGTCGCATAAATGACGGTTTCTGTAATTTCAGATGTCCATGCCAAAGCGGGAAATAAATCATATCAAACATTGTTATCTTTTTTAAAAAATGAGTTGGTTCAAAGTAGCTCCGAAATCTATTTACTAGGTGACGTATTCGATTTTTTAATTGGAAATCATGAATTATATTTTGAGCTATACTTTGAGTTTTTTGAAATACTTTTAGGCCTTCTTAAAAAAGGGGTGACAGTTCACTATATAGAGGGCAATCACGATTTTCATATAAAAAAACTTTTTAATAACTTTCTAAAAAAAAATGACTTAAACCAATCATGTCTTTTAGTGCACAAGCAAGAGTTGATAGTAGATATTGAGGATAAAAAGATATGCTTTACTCACGGTGATGAAATTGATCAAAAAAATTATACCTATCTAAGGTATAAAAAATTAATCAGATCACCTATTTTTAAATTTATAGCAAACTACTCACCATTTGCCTTTATCAAATGGATCGGCTCCAAGCTTGAGTACAAATCAAAAAATAGTAAATATAAATCTGCCGCTAGTGAACAAATTTACTATGAAGCATTTCATAAGTTACTTTTACAAACAACACCGTGCAACACAGTTATATGTGGACATACTCATGTCCAAGTGGATTTTATAATGGACGATATTCGCTATATTAATATTGGTGATCCATCACAAACCAACTGCTTTATTTTTATTAATGATGGTCAAATAGATTCCGTCCCAATTGTTAAGTGACGGTCTTGATGTGGCAGATATGATGAAGTATAATATATAAAAAAAAACATGTGTGACTTAGAGTACAACAGCTAGAGACCAGAGAGTTTATGGATCAGCCAGATAATAAATTTAGGAAAATGTCAACTTACCATGATGAGGTAAGAAAAAGCATTACCAAAGGCCAAGCTGACAAAACTGTATTAACAATTTGGCAAGGTGACAATATTAGAGGTGCAACCATAAGGGCATTTGCCAAGGTTACAAGTGACATTACACTCGTTCCGATTGAAGAGGAATCTAATTTAGAATTTGATAAGGATCAACCCATTTTTTTATATTGTGAGTAGCTTGGTCTTTTTATTAAGACCAAAATACTCGACGTTAATTTTCAAGCACACACGATAAAAGTAGCATATCCTAGAGGTAAAAACGTAAAGCTACTTGAAAATCGAGATAAAGCAAGAATAGATGCTTTAGATAAAAAAGTTTCAATAACTATAAAGAAACTAGATCAAGAAGGTATTATGTCCCCAGAGTTAAAATTAACTTTAGTTAATATTTCTCGAGGGGGTATGGCAATAATGGACAAGAGAAAAATTTGTCCCAAATTTGATCCTGATGAAACTCTTTTATGGCTTGGTATTAATAATATAACATTTAATAAACCAGTTAATATCGTTGTGTTATACCAATCCTTTGGTACTCAAATTAGAAACTTAGGACCCCAAAGTCTATTGGGAGTTAAGTTTGAAGAATCCCTAGATGAAAATAAATTTATAAGGCTTTTGGACAAACTACTATAGTATCAATAATCTCTACTTGGTTTTAGTGCTTTAAAGAGTGCATCATTGATATTGCGAAAGAGTAATGACTCTAAATCAGATGGTAATTCCATAAACTTTATACCAACCACTTCGCAGTCTATTTTTTTTCTTACACGAATGACCTGTGCTTCATGGATATTAAAAGTTTGATTGTCTAAGCTTATAGAAATCTCTTTGAGTATTTTTTTTGGCGTAAAATAATCCTTGTGTTTATATCCTATCTTTACACTCATGCCCCCCAAGGAGATATCTGCAATGTCGAAGTATTCTTTATTGATATAAGTTTGAGCGACTACAACAGTAGAAGCATCCATGCGGAAACTATCTCTTTGTTCATAAACAAATAGACCGACACCAAGCTTGATGGAGTATGTTTTTGTTGTAGAACAATACTCTAATATACCAGTACTTAAATATTGCCTATATTGTAACTTAAATAGTATAGAAACCTGTTTTTTTATGAGCATGGATTGTTCATTGGCGGCTGTCATCGATAGAAGTTTTTTATTGCTGTCGTATGAAGTACAGATGAAGTCTTCATGATAAGTAGAACCTTTTTGCCAGACTTCAATCTGAGTGTGTTGTTCACAAAGGCTTTCATAAGTTTCTAGGGCCGTAGTGGGGTGAACCGCTTTAAAACGAGCATTTCCAAGTTTTTTCTTCATCTAGTCAATCCTAATAAAACTTATAATTCCTTTTTACAACGGAGTCATGGCCTGGATTTGTTTTTTACGATCAGGACCGAAAACCTCGTTGATAGTAGAAATAGTTCTTTTATGACCACTAGTATTATCGGTAAGATATTTGGAAACATGAATTAATCTATCTGCGTAGTTGGCAATTTGGGGTAGATGGGTTATTGCCATAACCTGAGATTTTGAAGACACTTCTTGTAAAGCTTGACCAACACAGAGTGCTGTTTTACCGCCAACTCCCGCATCAATTTCATCAAATAAAAAAACAGAAATTGAGTCATTGGCCGAAACAAGCTGACGAACGGCCAAAAGGATTCTAGATAATTCTCCACCGGAAGCACAGTCTTTAACCTTAAATAGGCCTTCTCCAAGATTTGTTTCAGCAAAAAAGTGAACTTTTGTAATTCCAAATTCATTTGGATTAGGAACTTGTTCTGTTTTAATAAAAATAGTAGCATCAAGCATATTTAATTTTCTGATTGCTTTAGTCAATTTTAAAGATAGGCCTTTTGCCGCATCATCACGTTTGTTATGAATTAGTTGAGCAAGACTTAAAACCTCATTTTTACACTTTTTTAGTCTCTGTTCCATCTGCAAAATTTCGCTATCAACTTTTGCGAGGTCAGCTAATTCTTTAGAAAATTTAGTATATTGATCAATGATCAAAGCAGTATTGCCAGCATATTTTGCTTTTAGTTTTTGATAAGAATCAATTCTCTCAAGAATGTTATCTAAGCTTTGGGTATCTATTTCTTGGGAATCTTGTGACTTTGTTAAATCAAAAGAGGCATCTTCAAGTAGATGAAAAGCTTCAGAGATCTTGTTAGTAATACTTTTGGGTATCACTTCATCTGATAAATGACAAAGGTCAAACGACTTTTTTAATAAGTTTAGAATATTTGAAGTCGGGTTTTCTGTTAAATTGTTTAATACTTCTGTAATGACTTCCCTTCTTTTTTCCAGACTTAAGATTTGATTCTTTTTGTTGATTAAATTTTGTTCATCTTCAACTGAAGGGTTAAATGATTCAATTTCATTAATTTGGTATTTAAGATAATCTTCTCTTTGGACTCTTTGAAATTGATTTTCATATAGAGCATTCAAGGATCTTTTTACTTGCAGAAGGTTTTGATATTCTTTTTGGTACTTGGCCACATCTATTTTCAAATTAGCATAAGAGTCCAGTAAGCTTAATTGATACTCTTCACTGAGCATCTTTTGGTTTTCAAATTGTCCGACCAAATCTACAAAGTTTTTTGAAAACTGAGAGAGGGTACTAAGTGCACAGGACTGTAGGTTTAAAAATGATTTTGTTTTTGAATTGGCATAAATAATTCTTTTAATGACGACTTCATTGTCAGAAAAAGGGTGTCCAATGTTATTAAAATACTCTTTAATTTGTTTGTCTTGGGTAGTGAAAATGGCTTCAATAATTGCAAATTCTGCATGTTTGCGGATCAGCTTTTTATCTGCTCGCTGGCCTAAGATGAGCTGAAGTGCATCTAGAATTAAACTCTTACCGGAGCCCGTTTCCCCTATTATGGCATTAAAGTGATCGTTAAATGTTATCGTTTGATTTTCAAATGTGGCAAAATTTTGAAGCGTCAATGTTTTAAGGAATAATCCTTTTTTGTTTTTCACTTGCACCTCATGCTTCTCGAGTTCCCAGTGTAAACTTTTCTTGTAAAGTATTAAAGTATCTTCTTGCAGGGTTTTTAATCAACTTGACTGCACGTGTACTTCTAGTTATCACTACAGTATCTTCAGCGCAGATGATTTCGACTTCTTGTCCATCAAGAGTCAGAGTTAAAGGCCCATCATTGTCTTTAGTTTGAATGGTTAAAGAAAATTTATCAGGTATAACCACTGGCCGGCTGGCCAAGCTATGAGGGCAAATGGGTGTAAGAACCATTGAGTTGACATGTGGATGGATAATGGGTCCACCTGCTGATAAAGAATAGGCCGTTGAACCTACAGGAGAGCTTATAATCAGCCCATCGCCTATTAAGTTATAAATATGCTCATCTTGTGAGGAAATTTTTAAACAAAACATTCTAGAAATATCGCCTCTTCCAATAACTGCATCATTCATAAAGAGTTTTTTAAGTACAGTTTTGCCACTGCCTCTAATTTCAATATTAAAAAGGTTAACTTTAGAAGTACTATACGATCCTTTCAAACACTTTTCGAGGTCAGCGAAATAGTTATCTTTTGAAAACTCAGTAATAAATCCCAACCTACCCATGTTAATGCCAAAGACGGGTGGTGTTTTGCTACCAGCATTTCTGGATACTCCAATTAAAGTACCATCGCCACCTAGACTAATAATTAGATCAGAAGCTCGATGGAGTGTGGTTTCATCAATGAATACAATTTCTTTTGGTATAACTTTATATAACTTTTTGAAACGATCTCTTTCGATTTCTAAAAATTGAACAATTTTTTTCTTCTTGATTAGCCAAGCGATAAGGGATGGAACAGTCTCTTTGAAGTCATCGACAATTTTAGGTTTTAATACGATTGATATTTTTTTCATCATAAGTCACTTCTTAAACTATTCTATTGAAAAAACTGATCGATGGCCTCATTTATATTTTCAAACGGCTTACTAAGTACTAAGCAGCCATAGTTTGATGCCTTATCCAGCACTTGCGTTGAGTTGTAGGCAGTAATTATAACAAATAGCTTACTTATTTCCTCAAGTGTGTACTTCTTTTTTGACTCCTCAATGACGTCAAAACCGGTGACATCTTGGAGCATAAGATCGCAAATGACCCGATCATAGTTATTATTACTCATTTCAATAATTGCTTCTTTACCAGAACTCAGAGCAGTTACAACAGCACCACGTTTTTCGAGCAATTTCTTAATCGATTTTTGGATTAACATTTCATCCTCAATGAGGAGTATTTTTATATTCTTCATGGAAAATATGGTTCCTAATTAATAATTAATTCAGTTGTAAAAGATGTCTAAAATTGGTCAGAACTATACACAGATTAGAGTCAGAAACCAACCCACAGCTACAATTTATGAAAATTTTTTATTAGATGCAAATCGCGCAGTGCGCAAAAGCTATGAAAGTCAATATTGAGGTCACTATTTGTTATAACAGAAGTATTATTTATGTATTTTAATTATCTATAAAGCGACGGTATAAGCAGTTGAGAATAATCACAAACTAACTACCATATGGAGGAGTTATGAAAAAATTTATGCTTATATTGCTACTTGTATCATTAAATACAGCTTATTCTTACCAACTGACTTGCTACAAAGATATAAATGGCCAGAAATTGTTTTGGATTGCAGATGATTACGGTTCAATCAGTGCTTTTAATTTTTACAGTGATGAAAACTGCAAAATCAATGATGCAGATAATAGTGAATACTTTGTGTACTATGGAGAAATGATCAGATCAGTTATTAAATGTAAAAATCAAAAATACTATCTTACTGCTTCAAAACTATATCCAAAGTCTGATGTTCTTTTTGGGAAAATAAATAGTTTACATAATCACCACGATCGCGATGACTCTTTTGATATTTTTTGTAAATAGAGTTTAAATTTATCTGCCGTTAAGTTGACGTGGTAAATTAGCTCGAAGAAATATAGAAGGTTTAGTGCTATTTAACATAATCTCTGTCATGTACTGCATACACTCACCTCTGTGCCCAGTAAATACTCTTTTACCACTATCCCACTGATGACGTTTTAGGGCCAACCTTACAATTGGAATATGCTCCATATAGTCATCACCCTTTGTGATTTGATCATACCTATAATCAAGTGCCGCTGCAAATGCTGCAGATTCAAAGTCTTTTAACACTTTTACAAAGAAGGTATGAGCAGGCAACATAGCACGTCCAAATTCTTCGCTAGTAACAGGAGATGTCCCTCTGTCTACTAGATCTGCAACTTTTTCAATATTGAGATATTTTTGTACAAGAGGATTGCTATCAATATCTTCACTTGCACCCAGGAGGCCTTTTTTGCGAAAAAAGGCAATGGCAACATCCTTGTCAACTGCATTTAGCTGATTGACAAGGTCTCCTGTTTCTTTTTTCCAAGCATCTGGAATAGCCGCAAAGTCAATACTGTAATTTTGATACAGCTTCGAAGAAATTGATTCTGCTGCTTCAAGTTCATGTCTAGATAGAAACTCTGCAGAACCATTGATTTTTGATTGATCATGTAGCAAAAGAAATTCTTCAAGAATTTGCGGATTTACGTCATGGAAGAACTTATCACTTTGTTCTGCCCATAATGAAAGACCTAGGCGCGCTACCCGTAGAATATGTGTGAAATTATAAAGCCTGTATTCATCATAACTTCTAATGAATCTAGGTGTTGCATTTTCAATATCTGAAACAGTATAGTGTTCGTGTTGCAACCTAAGTGCAATTCTTGCAGAACTTTGATCGTTCATTACTTTTTCTAAATAAGTATGTGCAGGTAGCACACTCCTACCAAATTGCTCCTGTGCAACTTCTGAATTACCTCTTTCTACAATATTGGCTATTTTTTCTATTCTTAAATATTTTCTTACCAGCGAATTGTCTCTTAAAGCTTCCTCTGGACCTAGGATACCCTCTTTGCGAAAAAAATTAACCGCGACTTCATCATCGGCTTCATTAAAATATCGAAAAAACTCCATGGTCATTTTGTATTCATGAGCAGGTAATGTGGTAACATCACTGCGAAATGTACTTTGAAAAGTAGGTATCCCCCTACCCTGAACGCTTCGCACCCGCTGAGCATCACCCTCTAGAAATTTCAGTTTAGTAGACTCATGCAAAGATAAAAAGCGTTTCAAGACGTTCTGTCTAACTCCTTTAAACTGATCAGACAGTCTAAGCCCCCTGTCTCAGGTAACCGTGCAGTATAAACGCAAGAGATAAAAACTTTATTCTGAAGAGTAAAAAATACACTTTGGCACACATCTAGCATATTAATTGGGGCGTGAGGAGTATTTACAATGAAGAACCTTATCGAC
>JADHTQ010000068.1 GCA_016784965.1 Bacteriovoracaceae bacterium
TCAGAATCAAAAATAATATGAAACCCGTTTCCATGAACGACTCCGCTTATTGCAAGGCACGAAGCAAGTTAGATTGTGAGACTCTTAGAGAACTATGTCTAGATGCAGGTAAACGAGTTGAAGAAGAATCATCGGGGTGAGTTCGGAGTGCCAGCAGCCTTGTGGGACTACCAGCAGCATTATTTGGGTAACCGTCATGTTTTTGCGAAACAGTGTGTCTCAAAAAAGTGACGGTTACCCTGTCGTTACCCTGTCAACAAAAAAGTGACGGTTACCCTGTCAAATGCTAGGCACGAATGCTAGGCACGAATGCTACGAATGCTATACTCGGCGCTTCGGCGTTTATTCAAAAGTGAAAAATACTGGAACTTCTCTCACTAAGAGACTTTTTAAAATATCCCTACATATCCTTATTGTGGTAAAGCATAAAAGTATGTAAATAAGCAGTAACAAGTAACAAAATAACAAACTTTTTTAACAATATCGCATGCATCTAAAGCAATGATTTTACAGGCCTTAGATTGCGCCAGAGGCTTCAGACTCACTTGAGGCATAGTATTGCATCTTACTGAATTTAAAGGGCCTTGCATGCTTATTGTGATATCACACATTTTATGATATAATGTATGGAGAGCTACCCATGAAATGGGAAATAAGGTTAACAAAAAAAGCTAATAAAGGAGTAAGAAAACTTCCAGAGGAAATCCAACTTAGACTTTTAGCATTGATAAAGAAGATGGAAATTTATGGACCGTTTTTAAAGTCTTGGTCTAAGATAGATCGCCTAAAATTTAAAAATTATGGAAAGCTTGAAGGCCATGGTAATAAATACCATTGCCATTTAAAAAAAGGATGCCCAACTTATGTTGCTTGCTGGGAGATTCATTCAAACATTATTTTAGTGGAGTTATACTATGTCGGAAGCCATGAAAAAGCTCCATACTGATGGGGTTAAAATACAAGTAGGAGATACAAGACCTAGAGTGTTTATTATGCCCAAAAATGAGGCCAAAGGGCTTATGCAAATGCTTCAAAAATATGAAATTAAAGATAGTGTGGATTGGCGTGAATCTTTTGATGGCATTTTGAAGAAATACTCTGAGGGTGGAGCAGTTGTTAAAGCTGAAAGGACAATGGCCAAAATGACCCAAGTTGAATTAGCTAAAAAGCTTGGGACTCCTCAACATGTCATTTCTGAGATGGAAAATGGAAAACGCCCCATTGGTAAAAAGATGGCAACAAGGTTGGCAAAAGTATTTAAAACGGACTACAGAATGTTTTTGTAAGGTTCGAAGTGCCAGCAGCCTTGTGGGACTACCAGCAGCATTTCCAATGAACTTTTCCCCTTAACTCTGTCAGATATTTTCCATATTAAGAGGCAGAAGCTCACAATTAAAAAAATACATCTCCTCAGGGCCTTCGTCTTCTGTCAGATACCCTGCGATTAGACGATGATAGCGGTAAAGAGTTTTGTAGTGTTCTTGAACTTTTTGGGCGCTTGTTGGAATGAACTTGAAGAAGTGATGACCATGTTCGTCCAATTGCTGGATTTTTGATAGTGTGTCAGTGGTTTTGTCCATAATGCTTTTTGCAACTTCTACATGGTTAAGCGGCAGAGCCTTCCAATTTCTTTTTTTATTTACAGATTTTTGGGCCGTTTGTTGAAACATGCCAAGTTCTGTAAGAATCCCAATATTTTTTTTTGCCTCTTTGGGAGTCAATCCCAGTTTTTCACACAGCCAATCAAGCTCTGGGGTATAGTCCCTCAAAAGACTGGCAGATGTAAGCACAAATTGTGCCCAGTGATCAATTTTTTCGGCGGCATTATCTGATACTATCTTTTGATCACGGTTTAGGGCCTTGGCAAAAAGCTTAAACTCTGCAGACAACTCATTTTTGATAAACTCTTCAAGCCTGACAATTTCCAAAAAAGTATCATTTGATATTGTCGAAAAGTCATGGTTGCTATTTATTTTTTCCGCGATCTCCATATTTATAGATTTTGTATCCTGGAATATATTATTAAAATGTCCATTTGATATCCCAAGTTTTTTTGCAAATGCTCTAACTGAAAACATAGCATTTTTTTTCTTTATGGCGGCATATTCATTTCTTAAAAGTTCATTGGATTGCTTGTTTGATACGGCACTTTCAACATCCGGTTTATTGCTATCTTTTGAACTTCTAACTATCAATTCTTTTAACAGCAGGTTTTCATCTTCTAAAAAATTGAGGTAATGTGTTTCATCAATTTCTTCTTTTGTCTTCTGGTTTTTCATGGCAAGCGCTTCACCTGTACTACACCTTTGAGGATTAACGGGCAGCAGGTTCATCGATATAATCCAGTATTTATCACCTTCATCGACATATAAAAGGTCACACATTTTGTCCATATAGTAATCGATCAATGCCGTAAAAATTGGCATTTTGCCAGAAGACATGGCCATGGATTTGTTTGAAATCATACTGTAAGGTTTTGTATGATCAATCAAAGTAAAGTTTGAGGTTAGTTTTTTAAAAAGTCCATGTGATATTGCTACTACAGTTTTTTGATCACAATTTTTTAGTAAAAGTTCAGCACCTTTGTTTTTGTAAATCGATGTTATCGCATTTTTATCATCAACCAAAATATATTTTTGATCCCTTAGAAATTCTATGGCCTTGTCGATAACTAAGAGGTCGGCCCCAAGGACTTTGCTTACAAAGGCAATGTCTCTTGTTTTGTCACTCAATATACATAAAATAGCAAGGTGACACCAATTAACCTCTTTGTTTGTGTGTCGAAAGGTTCTGGCTCCCGTCCCTTCCCTTTTCCTTTCCCTCTTTTTAGTTTCTGGCAAATTTAATATATGCTCGAGTACCCCTTTGAACTCTTTTTTATCATCTCCATGAACACGATCTTCCAGCTTAACCAAATTTACAAAGTCAGATGTTTGTTGCTCTGTAAATTGTAATTTTTCTGACAATTTTAAGACCACTTCCTGTGTAAGTTTTCTTTTGCCATTAAAGTATTCGCTCAACCTGCCACAAGTCAGGCCTAGCTGTTTTGCAAAAGATCTAAGGGAGTAGTCTGGGTCTTGGTCTGTTATTTTATAGAATTCATCTTTAAGTAATTCAACAGGTTTTGGAGTGCAGTGGCCTGGATCAAATTGTTTTACATAACTTGAGTCCAGTTTTCTTTGCACCTTGACCCAATCTCTAAAGGATCGGTTCTGCATTTCAAGGGATTTGATTTTTTCTCTAATTTTCATATGATCTCTCACGAATTTAATTTTATTACACATTAATAAAATGGCCAGAAAAAAGGTAATACCACTAATGATAAATTGAGGTGAATGGAAGTAAATGGAAGTGAGTTGCAATAAGGTAATTAGCCGATGCCCCAGCATCCTTGACTAGAGCATCGTTTTCATAGCATAGATCGTTAAACGGTTTTTTCGAATATACTTTTATTCATCATCTGATGAAGCACACGCACCAAAGCCACCTAAAGGACTACACTCTGATGAAGCACTAGTTTGTGCATTGGCCTCTTCAAATCTTTCTGCTGCCCAATCACATAATCTATTCTCAAAACCTTGAATGTCTACTTCTTTATTGCGAGCAACATCCCAAGCACCTTCAACTACATTGTAGACACCATTGGGTGAACAAGTTAATAAAGCTGTCGCTGATTTTTCAGCATACTTGCCAATAACAAGCAAATCTTCACTCATCTCAGCAACAAAAAACTTAGTTCCGTCATAGACAAACATAGTTGCATTTTTAGCTTTTTTACCGGCCCATTTGCTCATGTCAATAAGACCTTCAGCAATATGAACTGGAATGCTTAAAATACCCTTACCTACTTGGATAAAATCTGTTCCCAGTCCGGCTTGAGCGCTTGAAATTAGTAAAGTTGTTGATAGTACCAAAAGTGTTTTTTTCATTTCTTCTCTCCTAGTTAGTTGATTAAATTAGTTAATCAAAGTTAAAGTTAAAGCAAAAGTTAAAGCAAAGTTAAAAAATAAATACTTGAAGTCACTTTCGTTAAATAACCGCATATAGCCCATTTGCGAACATTTACGTTTCTGTGAAAGCAAAATAGCATAAATAAAATTTTTAGCAATTCATTGTTTGCATAGTTGCGTTAATGTGTATTCAGGGTTGTGGGAACATATAATTTTTACGAAAGGCCTAAGTTTTCATAGAATTGACTGTCACCTTTTTATAAGGTGATTCATATATTTTAAACGACTTTATTTGGGTAACCGTCATGTTTTTGCGAAACAGTGTGTATCAAAAAAGTGCCGGTTACCCGGTGGTGGTTACCCGGTGGTTCCCGGTGACACTTGAAATTAGATCAAGTTTTGAATACGTTCAATAAATGGCAACATATACAGGGGAATATTTAAAATATCTCCATTTCTTTTCAAATTTAACAATGTTGTTCTAAGTAGGATTGGCGGGTTAAACTGTAATTTATATGAAGCAAGACTTTTACTTTTTGGATTAATTCCAGCTTTTACTTCTAAAGGTAAGAGTGTTCCATTGATCTCTAGAATAAAATCTAGCTCGGCCTTTTTTCCTTCACTTTTCCAGTAATATAATCCTGTTCCTGGGGATATTAACAGATGAGTGGCGCAATAGTTTTCTACAAATGCTCCATGGTATGTTTGAAACAATTCATTTTTTTGAGTTAAAATACTCTGAGTTAAATTTACCTTTGCACCCAGTAGCCCTATATCGGCCATGTATACTTTAAAAGAGGAACTTTTTGCAAGGCCAAGTTGTGGTAATTCTGCTTTACTGGTTTCATAGGCTTGATAGATTAGTCCTGCATCTTTGAGCCACTGCAGAGCACCTTCGTAATCTCGGGATCTCGCACTTTTTTTGATAGCTGAAAAAATAAATTTTTTATTTTCTCTTGCAAGTTGTACTGGTACATTGTCCCAGATTAATGAAAGGCGAGGAATATCACTTCGATTGGCATGTTTGGCAAAATCCAATTGATAGGAAGTCAGTATTTCATCATGTATTTTTCTAATTTCAAAAAAATCATTTTGTTCAATGTAATACTTTATGGCCTCTGGCATTCCTCCAATAAAATAGTACTTCCGTAATAATCCAATCAATTCAAGATGCAGGGCCTTAGGAATTGGATTAAGCGAGTTGTAGTTTCCTAAAAACTCTCGCAGGCCAGACTCTTGACAGGCATCTAAAAACTCTGGAAACGTCATGGGATATAGGTCTAAAAAGTTAACTTTTCCGACTGGAAAAGATTTAGGTCTCGACAACTTAACTCCCAACAGAGATCCTGCACTAACAATATGATATTCACTTGCGTGTTCGTTAAAATATTTTAAAGCTATCAAGGCCTCATTTGATTCTTGAATTTCGTCTAGAATTATAAGGTGTTTCTTTGGTAATATTTTCTTTTTTGAATAAATTGAAAGCATTTCAATGATTCGATTGGGTTTTAAACTCTCCTCAAATAAACTGTTTACTTCAGGAGTTTCCTCAAAATTAAAGTAATGACACGATTCATACTCTTTTGCTCCAAACTCTTTTAAAATATATGTTTTACCAGTTTGGCGAGCACCTCGTAATATTAGAGGTTTTCTGCGAGGTGATTTTTTCCATTTTAACAATTCTTTATAAATATCTCTTTTCATTTTAGACCCCATGCTAATATCACCAATTATAACATATATTGCCAAATAACACCATTATTCGGTCGTTATTTTGCCACTTCTTCACGTTTTTCGGGCCTATATGGTGGTGCCAGCAGACTTGTGGGACTACCAGCAGCATTACTTGCTACAATCGATTACTTGCATGCCCTGAAAACACATAGTATCTGTCTGCCCAGAATAATTCATGTAAGAACCAAAGTGAACCTAGAATGGATCATCAAAAGAAAGTATTTTGTTAAAAAAATCTGCTTTGCTCAAATTAGCAAAACTATCAAACTGGCCATTTTCTTATTACCAACCCACCTAACATCTTGTAATTACCAACATCTCGCCCCAGGACATATCAAAATAGTTTTTACAATGGTAACTGGCACTTTTTTTTAAAGTATAGAAGCATAAGAGGTATAGAATCAAACAATCTTAGCTACTTTTTCTTGGCCACCTTTTTAATAACTTTCTTCTTGGTGACCTTCTTGCTCACTTTTTTCTTAGTCACCCTCTTTTTGACCTCTATTTTTTTCTTAGTTACCTTCTTCTTGACCGCTGTTTTTTTCTTACGCCTAACTTTAGTTTTGGGTGGCGACACCTCCTTGGCATCCACATCTGACCCAACATCTGACCCAACATCTAAATTCACATCTAAATCCAAATCGATATCAAACAAAGCTGCCAATTTTGTATCCTCTTTCATGGCCATACGTCCTCTGCCTTGCCTTTTAGCTGCCGATTTTTTAAGATTTTCTTTTTGTTTATTGACTGCAAACTCAATGAGGTTATCTATTTTAACTCCACGAAGTGTAAAAAACAGCTCAGGGTCCTCATCCAATCTGGCCCCTACACCATAAAGGGTTGCAGCAACATGTTTACACATTACTGCCCAATCCGGACAAGAGCAGCTTAATTTAATTTCTTGAGGTGTGGGGAATAGGCCTTCATTTTTGGTAGTAAATATCTCTGCCAAACTTTTTGGAAACTTTCCATCAAGCAGCTCCTGTAAAGAATCAATTTTATCCTTTGACGCTTGCTTAATACCATCCCATTTGCTTTTGCCTAAACTCCTTATCTGAATCTTTATTTTGTAAGGTCTGGTTGATGACCCTAGTACCAACCCATCAATTTTTCCCTTTGAAATTTGTAGGTCTAATACAGATCCATGTCTGACATAACTTCGCCCTCTCCCAATGCGATTACTAAATTCGGCATATTTTTCAAGATTACTGTTCCATGCTCTCCCCCACCAAGTCTCAGCAATAGATTTCCCCTTAATAAAAACCGGTTTCATGTTGGGATTCTTCTTTAAAAGTTGCTTCAATTTTTTTTCGGCATTTTCTCTCTTTTGAGCTACCGGCACATATGGTCTGTGTCCCCAAAACATAATCTTTGCTCCTCCGACTTTAGGTACCTAAGGTAAACTATAAAGTGTGCGTTTGTATTTTAAATAGATTAATAAGATCTTCATTATTCATCTCAGTGATCCACTCTTGTGCTTTTCCACCAATAACTTCTGTGGCAAGTTTCTTTTTGTCTTCTATCATGGTCGCAATTTTTTCTTCTACTGATCCTTGGGTTATAAACTTATGTACCACCACGCTATTTTTTTGTCCTATGCGAAATGCCCTGTCAGTCGCCTGATTTTCTACAGCTGGATTCCACCACCGGTCAAAATGGATAACATGGTTGGCAGCAGTCAAATTAAGCCCTACTCCGCCGGCCTTCACAGATAGAATAAAGTATGGAATGTACTCGTCACTTTGAAAATATTCCACTAATTCTTTTCTCTTTTTTACCGGGGTACCTCCGTGGATAATAAGTCCATCTCTTTTAAAGATTGTACTTAAAAATCTAGAAAGTGGTTCTGCAATCTCTTTAAATTGGGTGAAAATTAAAACCTTCTCCCTCTTGTCATAAATAGTTTCACAAAGCTCCCTTAGTCTTTGAAATTTTCCACTCTCAACTTCTGCATACGACAATTGTCCCAAATACTGATCTGGATGATTGCATATCTGTTTGAATTTCATCAAAGATGACAACACCAGGCCTTTTCGCCCGATACCATCGGCATTTTCAAGCGCATGCTTAAGCTTTTCAACTAGCTCTTTATATAAAACTACTTGTTTTTTGCTCAAGGCCGCATAGGTATTAAATTCGATTTTATCTGGTAAATCTGAAATGATAGATCGATCTGTTTTTAATCTCCGCAAAATATAGGGGCCGATAATTTTTCGCAATTTTCCAAAATCTTTGTGGCCCTTATCAAGTTCTTTATTTAAATCAGAGAACTCTTTTCTATTACCCAATAGACCCGGATTTAAAAAATCAAAAAGAGACCATAAATCACTTAGACGGTTTTCGATGGGTGTCCCGGTTAAAATCAGACGGTTGCTACTTTTTAATTTTTTTACCGCTTTAGTTTGCGCTGTTTCTGGATTTTTTATGGCCTGAGCCTCATCTAAAATAACGTAGTTCCATTGGTGCGACTGTATCCAATCATATCGCTTAGAAAGACCATAGGTAGTGATAACGAGATCAAATTTATCAATTTTTTTCCCATCCATATTGCTAAGATCTTGGGCAGGCATGCTACTTGGATGTGCCATAACAAATGTTAGAGATGGCGCAAATTAATGCTGTGTTAAATGCACTGTTTACGTGAAAGTGTGTTGGAACGAATGTTGAAAGTGTGTTGGAACGAATGTAAATGTGGAACAATCGACGAAAGTTACGTTTCACAGCAACTTTCTCTGGATAAAGTACATATTTCCTGTTAAAATATCCTAATGTACATTCAAAGAATACTGCAAACAAAAATAATAAATCTCTTCTCTTCAAAGAATCCGAAGGCCTTAATCCTTTCAGGAATTGTCGGTTGTGGAAAAACTACTATCATTGAGCACGTACTTGAACACTTTAAAAATGATTACACCATTTTTAGATTTACCGGTGATGATATCAGCTTTAGAAACCAGATTCGAAAAGAAACGACGTATATCTTTAATGAAGTCATCTCACATACTACCAAAAAAGCTATGGTTTTCATTGATGAAGTCCAAAAATGCGAGGAAGTTTTTGATGCTTTAAAGTATGCTTTTGACCAAGGGAAAATTTCGTTTATCGTTTCAGGTTCAAAGCCTAACTACCTTAGTACTGTTGCAAAAAAGAGATTACAACGTCGAGCAGACTTTTATTATCTACAACCACTTTCTCTAAGTGAAATATTGGCCGACAAATTAATCATCTCGATGGGCCATATAGACACCTTTTATGAGGTGCTTGTCTCTCCTTCTAAGGTAGGGCAAATTGTTAAGAAATTTCAGTTTGATAGTGTAGTCAACCAGCAGTTAAAAGCTGTGATCGATCAATATCTCAAATACGGAGGACTCCCTCTTGCCTATCTAGCAAAGACTAGTGATGAAAAACTAGGTGAGATCGTTAAAGTTGTCGAAAGAGGATTTGAACCTCTTTCAGTTGATAACATCGATTTAGCGGATCAAGTACGTGTAGAACTAGCAGATCTGCACTGTAAAGAATTTTCTTATCAAGGAATTTTCCAGCAATCTGGCATTCGCAAAAGAGACACTATTAACAAAACAATTGATGAATTAATCAATCACGGCTACCTGATTAAAAAGACTCCCTTTTTTTTTGAAAAAAGGAGATCATATCTATCTGTCTATTCTTACATTGATCCAGGGATTGTCACATACCTCACCGGCAATTTGCAGCTAGATGTAGATAGAGGATACAAAATAGAAGGGCTGGTTCACGCTCGAATACATAGCTTTACAAAGCTGTTCCCATTAAAGTCAAAACTCAGCTACTATAAACCTTATATTATCCAAAGCAATAACAATGTAAAATTCAAACAAGGTGAGATTGATTTTATTTTTCAATATGGAAAAACAATTATCCCTATTGAAGTAAAGGCCTCTTTTTCTATAAATAATATCAAAGCTCCCTTGCTGGAAACATTTATTCAAGACTCCAAGGTCCCTTTTGGCATCATTTTATATGGAGGTCTTCCATTTTGGAGTGAAGCAAAAAGGGTGCTGTATTGGCCTTTTTGGTTAATATAAGACATGCAAGACTTATGGGACTTCTCACTATTACTTAATACAATCTCAATTGCATAATTATATCACTGTGGCCAAATTGTGTTCAAACAATTTTGGAACAATTT
This sequence comes from Bacteriovoracaceae bacterium, assembly GCA_016784965.1. Classification (GTDB taxonomy): domain Bacteria; phylum Bdellovibrionota; class Bacteriovoracia; order Bacteriovoracales; family Bacteriovoracaceae; genus JADHTQ01. The sequence goes on from JADHTQ010000068.1 coordinate 9,853, forward strand.
TTTCTAGAACAGGTCTTCAAAAGAAAGCATTTTACTAAAATAATCCGCCTCACTCAAATTCTTGGTCAACTCCCCTGAATAAATAAGAACCGGCCGAATTGAAAACTTCTTGTATAGATTTAACCGTTTGATCTTTTCTTCAACCTCATCAATTACCTCCATACCAATTTTATTTTTATATTTTAACTCACATAAATAAATATACTTCCTTTTACAAAGAACCATCAAATCAACCTGACAACCTTTTCTGGTCTTGGTTTTGGTTTGGAAATATGGCCCATATTGAATTATTTGAGTTATCGGAACACGCAATTCATTCAAAACCATATCAATATTATTTAACACTAAATTTTCAAACTGCAATCCCGCTATTGTGTCCCAATTAAACAGACTATCGAAGGTAGAAAAATCAAAAATTTTTTTCCTAATCTTATCTTCATTTGAAGTGATATAATTTAAATAAAATCTAAGATAATTATCCTTGATTCGAAACTGACTCAACTTACCTCTTTTTCCCTCTAAATCCCATGTATAATCCCTTGAAAGAAAACCTGATGCTTCCATATCTGATAGGTACTCGCTAAAATCACCATTTTGTTCCATGCCAAGCTCAACAGCTAGCTGGGCAATTGAGAGTTTTTTGATACTGAGTTTTTCCAAAATCTTTTTATAAATAGAAGATCTCGAGTCAAAAATCTCATTAAATATCTTGTCAAAATCTATAAATAAGTATCCAGTCGCACTAAAACATAAGCGTTGAATATTTTGTTCGGCCGTTTCACTAGGCCTTATTTCTTCTAAATATTTAGGGACTCCCCCCGTAATCGCCAAAACTTTCAGTATTTCCTTACTTGAAACTTTTGCCTTACCCCAAAAATTTAAGCAACTTCTAACATCTAGTTCCCCTAAATTTTTTTGCCATGAGATTCTTCCCACAAAGTCAGTATCTCTTAGAATATTTTTTTCAATCCATGAGGATACAGATCCACATAGGGATAATATCAATTTAGGGTTTTTTTTCAGCTGTTTATCCCATGCAATTTTTAATTTACCTGAGAAGCTCTTATCACCATAAGACATCCAAGATATCTCATCGAGTAAAATAAAATATCTGCCCTTTTCGGTGAATTTCGCCAGGGCGATAAAGGCCTGCGTCCAATTTACAAATTTTAATCCTGGAATTTTAACAACCGCTGAGAGCTGCTCAGCAAAATTATCTAACTGTGCCTGGGCCGAATTACCCTTCCCTGGTGCCAAGCCGGATATTTCAATCAGTGTTCCATATGAGTTTCCAAATTTTTCCAACAGTGAACTTTTTCCAATTCTTCTTCTTCCTTGCAACACTATCAAACTAGCCGTTTTCTTATTGCCGATCCCCTTAAGCTCCTGTAATTCCGGACTTCTTCCCCAAAACATATATCCATTCCCTCCTCTGCAAAAACGCTTTTTTATGATTTGCAGAGGAAATTATACCACAAAACAATCCTCTACAAAATAGTTTTTACAATGGTAACCGGCACTTTTTTGATACCCATGACGTAAATATTCCCACTGGTGAAAAGTATTAAGTGTTATAGCGTGCCAGCAGACTTTCGAGACCACTCGCGTCATTCGTTCCAACACACTTTTACGTAAATGCTGTGTTAAATGCACTGTTTACGTGAAAGTGTGTTGGAACTATCGATTCTATTATGAAATATTCACCATACCTGAGTTGATTTCAATTAACATTATGAATTAAATGTAATATGTTGTGCCAAATTTTACCAAGGTTTACAAAGGTTGAGGAGATGGTTCCCCCAAATCAAAATATAGATATCGATCTCGATTTTCACTACCTGAGTCGATTAAGGGCCAAGAATGTTGCTTGGAGACTTTTGTGCGCTGATAATGCACCATTTATTATTCATTTCCTGTATATTGCTTTTATTAAGCCTAATAAGCGCTCCATTGCTTATAATGAATTTCACTCACTTTTAGATAGTTATCTTTTTAACTTACAAAATAGCAATAGCAACAGCAATAGTAACCGCAATGACAAAAAGGCCCCATCTAGGTCAGCGAAGGAATATATTAAAGATTGGTCGCAAGAGCAGCTTGGACTTTTAACTCAACGTTATCGCTATGGGAGTGATGAGCCTGAGTTGGATTTAACTCCTTCGGTTGAAAAGGCCATTATTTGGATTTCTAATTTGTCAGGACGATCATTTATTGGAACTGAATCTCGTTTACTTTCCATTTTTTTACACCTCAAACAATTGGCCAAGGGGACGCAAGAGGATCATAGTCTCATTTTGAGCGAGCTTAATAAGCAAAAAGAAGAAATTGACAAAGAAATTGAAAATGTCAAAGCTGGCATTATTAGTAAACACAACAAAACACAGATCAAAGAGCGTTTTTTTCACCTTATTGATGAGGCAAGAGAGCTTCTTTCAGATTTCAGGCAGGTTGAAGATAATTTTCGGCAATTAGATCGACAGATCAGACAAAAAATTACAGTAACAGATCAATTAAAAGGCGATGTTTTGGATGAAATATTTTCAGAGTATGATGCCATCTACAATTCGGATCAGGGAAAAAGTTTTAAGGCCTTCTGGGAGTTTCTTATTCAAGCTCCCCGGCAAGAGGAGTTTGAAAAGTTACTTGATCACCTCATGAATTTAGAGACTATTCAAGAGCTTCCTAACAACACTTTTTTTTCTCGTTTTAAAGATTATCTACTTGAAGCTGGATCAAAGGTCTATAGCACTAATAATATGATCTCTGAGCAGTTAAGAAAGTTTATAGATGATACTGTCATTGTCGAAAATAAGCGCATTATAGAATTGGTAAGAAGTATCGAGCAAAAATCACTCAAGATTGTCTCAAATCCTCCATCCCAAACATTGATGGAGTTAGATGAGCTTAAACCTGCAATTAACCTGCAACTTTCTCGCGACCTCTTTGAAGTGCCTAAAGTTAGTGCTTTAGATAATGTCGACTTTGAAAATGGTAGCTCTTGTGCAACTTTGGAATCAATTTATGAAAAAGACTTTGTTGATGCCCAAAGAATAGAAAATAATATTTTTGAGATGTTGGCCAAAAATGAACAGGTATCGTTAAAGGATCTGCTAGAAGCAAATCCTCCCCGGCAGGGTCTGGCAGAAGTTATCACATACTTTAAATTGGCCACCCAAAAAAACAAATGGCTGTCAACTTTTACCAATAACATGGATCAATTGGCCTATATCGATGAAAAAAGAGCAACTACAAAGTTAATTGAGTTGCCAGAACTTATCTTTAGCAGGATTCATTAACCACATAGTAGAGACTAAGTAAGGACTAAGTAAGTTCAAAGTGAGGACAAGGTAATGGAATTAAGTGAACGAAAACGATCAACTCTTTTTATTCAATTATTAAAGGGACCTCTATATGCAGATACCCATCCAAACCTATGGAATGACCTTTTGCTACTTAAGGCCCAAGTTCGTGATTATATGAGGCAGTTGGGGTTAGAGCTTTTTATGGATGAAGATGAGGGACACTCTTTTTTAAGACAGATTGATTTAGCTAATTTAAGTGATGGAGATAAAGATGAAGAAACTTTGCCCTCTCTTGTTAATAAAAGGCCACTGGGTTTTAAGTTGAGTTTGCTGTTGGCCCTTTTGCGTAAAGCTATGGTAGAGCATGACATTCAAGGAGATAGAGCACCATTTATTTTGGAGCGAAAAAATTTATTTCAAATGATGGCCATCTACCTTCCCTACCAAAACAATGAAGTTAAGATGAAAAAGCAGGTGGATGAATCTATCAATAAACTAAAAGATATGGGGATTTTGCGGCCTCTTAAAACGGGCGAGGATAAATTCGAAATCAGAAGAATCATTAAGGCGATGATAGATGCCAAATGGTTAAGTAAGTTAGATGATTTATTAAAGGAATATGAAAATTATGCAACAAGCGAACTTTGATTTTACAGCAGATAACAATTTATCGGGTTTTAGACTTCACCGATTTGAAATGTTAAATTGGGGAACCTTTCATCAAAAGATATGGAGTATCTCCCCTTTGGGAAAAACGTCACTACTGACGGGAGACATCGGGTCGGGAAAATCAACGGTGATCGATGCTTTAGTATCCTTGTTGGTACCACCTAAAAAAATACTATTTAACAAAGCAGCAGGTGCTGAAAGTAAAGAAAGAAGTCTGGCCTCTTATGTGCTGGGGGCCTATAAGAGTGAAAAAGATGCAGAGAGCTTTAGATCCAAGCAAATTACTTTAAGAAATGATAAAAACTATTCTGTTCTTTTGGCCTACTTTTATAATGAAGGGATGGCCCGAGAGATCACTTTAGCACAAGTTTTTCGCATTAAAGGCGCCACTCAGATTGAACGCTTTTATATTGTCGGCCAAATGTCTATGACGATTAAAGAAGATTTTTCAAACATTTTTGATCTTGCTGGACTTAAAAAAAGATTCAAAAAGCATAAAAATATTGAACTTTTTGATTCCTTTAAATCCTATAGCAGTCGCTTTTGCCAATTGTTTGGAATTCAAAACATTAAGGCCCTAGATCTTTTTTTTCAAACTGTTTCGATGAAGTCTGTAGGAAACTTAACAGACTTTGTTCGCCAACACATGCTAGATAAGGGAAATATAGAGGAGAAGATTAACAATTTGTGCAAAAATTTTGATGATCTCAATCGATTGCATGAAGCTGTTTTAAAAGCGAAAAGTCAAATCAAGGCCTTAGGGCCTATTGAAGAAAATGGAGACAAATACAACAAAGCAAATCAAGAACTAGCTCAAGGGCGAACATGTAGAGATCTCTTAGACCCCTATTTTTCTTCTTTTAGAATTAATCTAAACCAAAAGAGATTAGAAAACCTTGAGCTTGAAAAAAATAAGTTAGTGGTTTCACTGAACACTCATGAGAATTCTTTAAAGGATCAAAGAGAAAAAGAAATTCAAACTCGCCAGGGCATTGAGCAAAATGGAGGGGGACGAATTGAGTTTTTTGAATCACAAATCCGTCAATTAGCAAAAGAGCGCACTCGAAAGCAAAAGCTCTTTCAAGAATATCAAAAAGGGGCAGAGGCCATTTCCTTGACCATCCCGGGTGGTGGAGATGAATTTGTAGAAAACCAACAATTTTTAGAAACTAAGCAAGAAAAACTTCTGGCAAAGAAAAAAATGACGGAAAAAGGTATTTTGGAAAAAGGGATAAAAATTCGTAAACTGCATGATCAAGAAAAAGATATTAAGTCTGAAATTGAATCCTTGAAGTCTAGAAAAAGTAATATCCCATATAAATCATTGCGCCTTAGAGCGCAGTTAAGTGAAAATTTGGGCCTTCAAGAAGACGAAATTCCTTTTGTAGGAGAACTTATTAAAGTTAAAGATGATAGTTTGAAGTGGGAAGGCGCTATTGAAAAATTATTGCATAACTTTGCCCAAGGCATCTTAGTTCCAGATAAGTATTATGAACAAGTAAGTAATTTTGTGGATAAAACTCACTTAAAAGGGCGTTTAGTCTATTTCAGAGTAAAACAAAAGGATAGAAACACTTTTGATGTTGATCCTCAGTCTATTTTTCATAAAGTTAGTATTAAATTTGATACCATCTTTTTTGACTGGATTGAAGCAGAGATCAAAAAGCGTTTTGATTTTAATTGTTGTGATAGTCTAGATGATTTTAGAAGAAATACCAAGGCCATCACCCTCAATGGGCAGATTAAAAGTTCTGGTGTAAAGCATGAAAAAGATGACCGATACAGCTTGGCCGATCGCAGTCGCTACGTTTTAGGATGGACTAACAAGGAAAAAATTCTTGCTTTGGCCTACAATTTAAAGGAGCTGCAAACACATGGCCAAAAACTTATAAACGAGCTTAAAATTATTGAAAAAACAAAAGAGCAAAATGAGCTAAATTGGCAAATTTGCCATGACCTTTTAAAAATTGATAGTTTTGAAGAGATCGATTGGGCCAGCTGTGTAGCAAAGATTCAAGAGTATAAGCGCGAGATACAGGCGATAGAAAAAAGCTCAACGCTACTATCTGATTTAAAGAGAGTGTTGGCAAAAACTATTGAACAAATTAAAAACTATGAATGTAAGATCAAAGAAATTACAGAAAAAAAGGGCAGCGTCTTAACCAAAATTGAGCAGATCCAAATAGAAAACCAAAACGCCCAAGAAGACCTAGATCAAGTGGAAAAAAAGGTTCAAGAACACTACTTTCCTCTACTAAAAGAGCTTTTGCATCAATTAAAGTTCATTGATGGCCTTAATCTGCACAACCTCGAAAAAAGAAAAAGAGACTCTAGAGAAAAATTAAAAGAAAAAATTAATAATCTAGGTCGACAAGTAAAGGTGGCCAGTGAAAAAACGATACGGTTGATGAGCGACTTTTGCCATGCCTATCCTGAAGAAACAGTAGATATGGACGCTGCGATGGAGTCTTTACATGACTTCACACAATTTCTAGATAAACTCAAGCAAGAAGACCTACCTCGCCATCAACAGCGTTTTAAGGAGAAATTAAATCAAGACACAGTTAATGGAATTGCCATGTTTCAAAATTATTTGGAACAGCAAAAACGAGAGATTGAAGACAAAATCACAAGCATCAATAAATCGCTATTGCAAATCGATTACAATGACTCAAGCTATATTAAACTGATCTTAGAAAAATCCTATGATCACGAAATAAAGGAATTCCAAGCATCGCTAAAACAATGTCTATCATATTCTCTAGATGAATTTGATCTTTATTCTGAGGCCAAGTTTTTACAAGTAAAAGAAATTATTGATCGCTTTAATGGAAGAGTAGATCTGGCTGAAATGGATCGCAGATGGACAAAAAAGGTGACCGATGTGCGAAACTGGTTCTCTTTTGCTGCTTCTGAAAGATGGAGAGAAGATGATGTTGAAAAGGAATTTTATTCAGATTCATCTGGTAAATCAGGAGGCCAAAAAGAAAAATTGGCCTATACCATCTTGGCCTCGGCCCTTGCTTATCAGTTTGGTCTAGAGTGGGGAGAAGTGCGAACTCAATCATTTCGTTTTGTGGCCATTGATGAGGCCTTTGGGCGAGGATCAGATGAGAGTACACGCTTTGGCCTTGAGCTTTTTAAAAAGTTGGATCTTCAGCTATTAGTCGTGACTCCTTTACAAAAAATTAATGTTATTGAAGATTATGTTCACGGTGTCCATTTTGTCCACAATATTGAAGGCAAAAATTCTCAGATTAGAAACTTAAAGATTAAGGAGTTCCGTCAGGAGAAAAAGGATTATCAAATGAAAGACGATTATAGCGTTTCAGATAAAGAGGAAAATATTAATGAACCTATTAGGCCAACTGAGAAAGAAGGCCAAAAATTACTATTTTAAGTACCAGTTTTTAACCCAAGAACTTAAAGGGGAGTCTAACTTTCCTTGGGCAGTACCACTAGCTTTCCCAACAGGCAAGGCATTGGGTGAGAAATTCATCTCTTTGCGCAGCGAGTTCTCCTCTCTGATTACTCACAGTAAAGAGCGTATCGGATTTGGCCATCGCATAGAATTTAAAGAGATTAACCATAGCAAAATTGGTCGCCAAATCATACCACATAAAATTTTTTTCGATACTCCTTTGGATCTGGCGATGTTTGTGGGAAAGAAAAAAGAATTCCTACTTGCAACAAAGGTGGGCCAAAAGATTCAAAAACGCCATCAAAAAATGTTCCAATTAATTTGCCTGCGCCCATTGTTTTTTATGGAAAACATAAATAATTGGGATGCATTTGAAAAAATATGTAACTACTTTTTAACTCATCCAATGCCTAGGGTTTATATAAGAGAGCTAGAAATTGAAGGGATCGACACCAAATTCATTGAAGGTCATAAAAAGGCATTAAAAATTATATTGGACTTTACTCTTCCTGCAAACTTTTATAACGAAAGTTTTTCTTCACTATCAAACTTTGGTTTTGAAAAGCGCTTTGGCCTTAAGTTTGATCTTCCCCGAGTTCGCTTTCGTATTTTAGATAAAAATATGTTAACTTATTTTTTTGGTATAGATGATTTAGAAATCACTATACAGCAATTTGAATCTCTAAACTTTGCCTGCAAAAAGATTTTTATTACTGAAAACAAAATTACTGGGCTTTCATTTCCTATGGTCGCGGATTCTATTGTTATTTTTGGTATGGGTTATGGGGTTTATGGACTAAGAGACGTTAAATGGATGAAAGATAAAGAAATTTATTACTGGGGGGATATTGATTCTCATGGTTTTTCAATTCTTTCTCTATTTCGTAAATACTTTCCGGCCACCCGAAGCTTATTGATGGATGAGAAAACCCTAATTACCTATCGAAACTATTGGGTCCAAGAAATTGCTGAAAAAAAATTTGAAGGAGAACTCAGCAATTTAACAGATTCAGAGATGGTGGTATACCAAGGTTTATTAAACCAAAAATGGGGTAACAATATACGTTTAGAGCAAGAGCGCATACCATTAAGTGCGGTACCTGGGTACCTGTCTTCGTTCCAACACACTTTTACGTAAATGCTGTGTTAAATGCACCATTTACGTAAAAGTGTGTTGGAACAATTGTACATTCCAATACATCTTTACTACAATATAGAGCATGTATGCCAAGCGAAGCTGGCGTTTACTAGTTGGTGAAAGTCCAACCATGGAAGTTAGGAATAACACCATGTACCGAGTTTTGCGCATGTCAGGTAACAAAACATGTGAAGTGTAAACAGGGAGACTGTGGGCCGT
>JADHTQ010000069.1 GCA_016784965.1 Bacteriovoracaceae bacterium
GGACTGAGAGGTATGCTAGGTGCTTTTGTCGCATCTCTAGCTATATAAAAACCATGCGCTACAAGGGATATTCATCTTTAGAGGCTATTATGCTGGCACTTCAAGGTCAAATTCCCTCATAGGGTGTGAGGAGTTACGATTGATATTAGAAAAAGATAGATCCTTCTGCCGTGAAAATAATCTAAAGTGCTGGATGATCTCTCTCATTCTTTGGCAAGCAGAGTTGATTTCGTGGAAGTAGTCTTTAACATCGTTATAACTTACATCTTTTTGGTGCTTAAAAAGTGTCCTTAGAGATTGATTAAAGCCCATAATGAACTGGAGTGGATTGTTGAGCTCATGGGCCAGCCCCGCACTCATTTCGCCCAGCGATGCAAGTTTTGCCGATTGTATTAATTGCTGTTGAGTACTTTTTAATTTTTCTAATAAGCGAGAGTCACGGGCATCTTTGGCAGATAAAATAATGGCATTAATTTCGCCCTTTTGCTTTAGTACACTTCCTGAAATGATTACAGGAATTTTTTCTTTTTGCTTGGTTAAAAAGTGGCCCGTTATCTCTTTTACTTTTCCCGCCTGGATAGATTGGTTTAATTTTTTATAATCATGAAATAAAGGTTTGTTTTCTTCTATATCGCTTTTGTCCGAATCTCTACTAGGGTCGTCTTGATCAGGTGCCAGTATCTCCTCAATACTAAGACCCAGAAGTTCTTGTTGCTGATGACCAAGTAAATTTATAGCACTGGAATTAACTGTTTTAATAATTCCTTTTTTATCGAGCACCAAAAGCATATCAGATAGAGATTGAATTATATTTTCTACATATATTCTCGAAACGGTGTTGGCCTGTAAATTCAAGTTCATTTGATTAAACGTTTTTGACAGCATCCCCAACTCATCATTTCTGTCTGCTTTAATAACGGTGTTATAATTACCACTTCCTATTAACTCAGAGGCAGAAACCAAATTAGTAATTGGTTTGGTAATGCTCAAAGAAAACAAAATTGCCAGGATCATACCAATTGACAGAGAAACGATAGTGATGGTTATGACTTTTTTTGAGGTTTCTGCCACAAATTGATTAATTTTTTCCAGCGAGAATTCTATTTGAATGAATCCTAACAACTTTGTTTGAGCAACTAAGACAGGTCCGCCAACTCTGAGGATTTTACTATCTGATGCAGTTATCCAATGTTTGGCCTTTAATATATCTTTGCTAAATGGATCACTAAATTTATGGTTACTAAAGGCACTGCCTTCAGTACCGTCTGCTAGTAACATTCCGGTTTGATCCATAATGTAAACGTGACCAATATCAGGATTAACTTTTAGTTGTTCAACTTTATAATTGAGGTTTTTAATATCAAGAGAGTAGAGATTTTTGCTAATATCTTTTGAGATTAAAGAAGTTATCTTTATTGATTGGTCAATGAAACTTGTGAGAATATTTTTTGCACTTAGAGATATGCCAAAGAGGGAAATTGCACCACCAACAAGCAGAATAATTCCCATTGTAAAAGTTAACATCTTTAAGCGAATAGTCAGTTTCATTTAATCCCAAGCTCTTTTTTTATAAAATTTGTATTTTTAAATAGTTGCTTTAGCGAATTGTTTGAAATTGCATCAAATTTAGTTGTTTTTTCAAACTTATTAAGGACCTTTGTGCCCTCATCTGTCTTGCCCATGTTAAGTAGTACTTCTTTAATTTTTTCAACAAGAGGTAAACTCAAATCGCTTCGAGAGACAACTAGGTGAGAAGGAGTGGTGAATGTTTGATGAATAATTTTTAGATTCTTAAGATTTCCAACTCCTGTCTTGGCAATTTTAGAATATGTAACATTAGACATTGCTCCAGCTGCCACGCGGCCTTTTAGTACCCACAGCATTGTGTTTTGCTCACCCCCACTAAAGATGTAGCCAGCATGTTTGGTACCAGGATTTCTTGGTGGTGCTTGTGTTTGCTTCAAACTGAGGCCATGTTGCACTAAGCTGGCTTTTGGCAAGAGGTACCCAGAAGTAGAAAATGGCTCTTCAAAGGCCACCACCTTTCCCCTTAGATCCTTTAAGCTGCTTATCCCACTACCAATTTTTGAAAACACTACCCCATGATAAAGGCCTATACCTTTTTTAAAGCGGCGAAGTAGAAATTTTGTTTTTGTCATTGTACTGACTGCTAGGGCAGAAAAAGAGCTATCGATAAAAATATCAACTTCACCAGATCTAAGAAGTCTGGCCATTTCAAATACATCTTTGGCGACAACAACATTACCACTAGTAATACCAGCAATTTTCACATTCTTTGCGAGATAATTAGCAAATGGCAAAAAGATTTGAATTTCTTCAATAGGATCTTCACCTATAGAGCCCAAATTCAAAGATTTTGCAAAGGACCAAGTTGAGTTAAATGAGAAAAAAACAGTTACAATAACTAACCAGTTCATTATTCCTCCTATTTAGATGTAGCTATAAATAAGCAAATATACAAATTATCAAGAAAATGTTTAGCAACTATCAAGGAACTATCAAGAAAGGAAAAATATTTATAAATTATTAAGTTAATTTCATGAACTATCAAGGTTAGTATAGATCAAAACCGATGTGGTAGACATTAAATATGCCAGTTGCTTTTGAGACAGATTGTTGCGCTTCCACAATAAAGTCTTTAAAACGATTTTTAATGTACTCTTTTTCAACTTCTGTGGCACTAAAAGAAGCACTAAAGTGGTAATCTGAATTTTTTTTAATTTTATGACCAAGTTTATGAACTGTTTCTAGTCTCCATAGAAGATGATTCTTTCTAGATATGGGGTGCTCCTCTGGCAAATGCACCATTTTTTTTACTTCTTTAACTTTATTGTCTTGGTAAGTGATAAGCCCAAGACTTTGAAGCTTTCGTAGCTCAAGCTTTAAAGTTTCTTTGTCAATAGATAGCTCTTTTACAATTGTATCAAGGTTTTTTCTAAAGCGAGTCATAGTAAGTAGCATGTGCACTTTGGTGGTTATGACTTCTTGAAAATAACTTGTAATCTCCTCTGAGCTTAACTCCTTGGATAGATTTTTGATTCTAGAAGAAAGTTGTTTTATTTTTTTTCTTGCTTCACTGAGCTTTTCTTGAAGAAATTTTTTATGCCCAATATCTGTCGAATGAGCGATTTCACCAAGGATTAAAAAATACTCCAGTTTACTTCCTTCAATGTGTAAAGCTTGGGCTATGTTGTATAGTTGGGAGCTAGAAAAATCGGCCTCATTTTTCATGACACGACTAAAATAGGAAGTATGAACTCTTGCCCAATTTGATAACTCTTTTTGGGAAAAACTCAAATCCCTGGAGTAAAACTTAATGATTTCTCGATAATCAAGTGATTGAAATAAGTCATTTTTCATCTAACTGCTCCAAATTACAATACATTAACACACTAAATTGATTAAAAGTCAATTACTGAGAGGTTAATTAATTTATATTTAGTGGATTGATGGAACTTGTTTTTGTACATTGAAATTAACCCATGATGACCGGGCAAAAACAAAAAACTAATAACAAACAACAAACGGAGGTAAGGTCATGAAAAACGTAATTTTGGCAATTTTTATAGGAGCGATTACTTTAAGTACTGCAAGTGCTTTAACAACTCAAGGGTGTAATTCTACTCAACGAAATGATTTGCAGGAGATGGCAGATTATGTCAACAACCATTGGAATGCATTTGAAAACTACATCGACAGGCATTACGGTATTAACTTAAAAAGTTGCATCAAAAACAGATTTAAAAAGAATGGAAAAATAGTTTGCGAAAATAGCTGTAGTTCAGGCGTAAATGGATATGCTTACTATCTCAGCAAGAAGGCACACTTTTGTCCATCATTTTTAAATCGTGTGGGGCGACTTTCAAAGAAAGTTAACAGAAGAGGGTGCTACTTTGCTCTGGCCGCTCATGAGTTTGGACACACTTGTTTAAGAGGCCATGGTAGTGTTGAAGACATAGATGATGGAGCATTTGACTGGTGGGCATCAACCCATGACTTGGTTGATATCGATCTTAGAGACTGTGGTATGGATTAAAAAAAAGTTATTTAGATTTTAAGGGCCCCTAACAAAGTTTAGGGGCCTTTAACTTATAAAGATTTTGTTAAAAACCTGTTGTGAATATTATTTAATACCCACCATTTCTTTGAATTGGGTAAAAATACTTCTAGAAAAATCCCTTTGCGATTTGTAATTCTTGTGGCCAACGGCAGGTTGCCATGCTGGAAATGTCCTCTTATTGGCAGCTCAGGAGATCTGTGATCTGCAAGCAGTCGAAGCCATTTTAAAAATGTTCTCTCATGAGTTTGTACTTTAAATTCAGAAAACACACCCGGAGCAAAGCTTTCTCTGGGAGGGATTTTGGGTGCAAACATTTTGCCCTTTAAAACTATGCTGGTACCTCTTAGGGTTTCCATTTTTAATGTGTATATTTTTACTTTAGTAGCTCTTGGACCTTGTGTGAACTTTAAGGTGAATTTGTGACACCCACGAGGTCTTAGTCTAAATAAAAGGCGGGCCTCTTTGGGAATTGTGATGTTTGGCATAAAATCTTGGTTTAAACATTTTGCGATCGTCCGAGCTGGTCTTTGATTTCTGGGAGCGACTACTTCACGGGCACGCTCTAAAAACTTTCTTCCAAAGTTAGCTGTGACAACATACTCAACATTTTCAAGTAGGCGGTACTTCCAGGCCTTTGACTCAATTTTTCCAAAAAAGTCATCGGCAAAATTATTATCATCACTTACTTTGTAGGCAACATCTTCATCCATAACAAAGACAGAATCATGTTTCATACCAAATACGTGACCTTGTTCATGAACAACCATGTGTTTCATGCGAGCTCTTTGTGCCGAGAAATTATCAATCCAAATAAATCCTGTACTTTGAAAGTTTACATGATCATAACTTTTTCTAATGGCCACACCCAATTGCTCTACATTACCTACTCGATGATAGTTGGTGATAGTACTATTTTTTTTGCCAAATAAAAAAACAACTCCTCCGTCAATCTCTTTGACCTGTCCTTGTTGATCATACTGGCAGGGCACTTCAACAAAGTTTGTCGAAACAGTCCGCGAGATGCCATCTTTGAAGCTCACTTTGCGCTTTGGTCCTTCCATATCAAGCTTGCGGGTCAACTTGTAGTTAGAAAAAAATGCTCTCCACTCGTTGAATCCTTCCCGCACCATCTCTTGCAGCTGCGACTTAGAAAAGAAAAAATCACTGGAGCGCTCTATACAATAGGAGATGCTAGAAGCACCCAAAAACCATGCATTATCTTTTTGGAGATGATGTTCACCTCCATTACTGGCCCAACCACCACCAGAGTCTTCAGAGCGAGACATAAGTTGCATTTGAAGATTTAAAAAATTCTGCGCAAGTTGCTCTTGGGGCAGAGTTAGAAGATCTTCTAAAGTTGTATTTGCATCAAACTGTTGTGAGGCCCTTATCAATTGGGGCAAGCTCTCATCTGCTTGGGCCTGCAAAAATGCTGATGTTGTGAGTAAGAATAAAATAATTTGTACTTTGAATGTTCTAGTTAGACTTTCCATGACCAAAATCTATAGCAGACTATACATCGATAATGGATATGCCCTGCACAAAATAGGTAAGAACTACAATTATGGTAAAGGGGACGATAAAATTTTCTATACATCTTCTTTTGTGTTGCGCGACGCGTTGTTGTGTAATATTATGCACAAACTTTTCGCTCATTTTGACCGGAGTTATAATTGAAAAGTGCACGTTTTCAAATTAAAAATACTGGGTATCCCCCCTTGGGGTTTACTGTAACTCGTTGTAAATACAGAAATTGTGTTCTTTTTATCTATTTCATTCTCATCTTTTTCTCCCTCAGCACTAATGCCGCAGATATCCATTGTTCTGATCATCTAAACAATTTTTTGGTAAATATGTTAGGAGGCAACCAGGGGAAATTGCTAGGACACGGAGTAAATGTTCAAGCAGATCTTTATAGTGAATCTAATAAAATTCTACTCTTATCTGATAGGCCGTTTGATATTTCTGTAGGAGATATATTGGCACAGAAGTTTCCCCAAAAGGAGATTACGGGTACAGATTATGGATATGAGGGTAGTGTAGCAGCTGCAAATTATTTAAAACTGCAGATGGATAACACCAAGAGGTTTCCATTTGAGAGTGATCATTTTGATACCATTGTGCTTAGGCGTGGGATGTGTGTTTGTAATGCGGGGAAGGCATGTGCAGGATTTTGCGCCACAACTGAAGAAGCGAAGTTTTTTTTCCGTGAAGTTATTAGGGTTTTAGACAAAAGTAACCCAAAATCAAGAGCAATCCTTCACGGTTCTTATCGTGTGACAGAAGAGATCTTAGATACTTGGAAGCGATACATGAGTGAATTAGAAGCTGAGTATCCCGTTTTGGTATCGTTTCACTATAATGATCAGGGAAGATTTATTCTGACAGAAATTGTACCAAGAATGTAGCAATAGGCCTTTACTAATCTAACTTGCATACACCTCTATACTGGGTGAGATTTACA
The DNA here is from genome assembly GCA_016784965.1 of Bacteriovoracaceae bacterium. Taxonomy (GTDB): domain Bacteria; phylum Bdellovibrionota; class Bacteriovoracia; order Bacteriovoracales; family Bacteriovoracaceae; genus JADHTQ01. Next base: position 6,546 of record JADHTQ010000069.1, read on the forward strand.
TTTCCGTCAGGAGATTCTTTTTTGGTATAGTTTAGTGTTATATTTATGCCGTTTTGCAGCTTTTGTTTGCACTTATTTAGGTCCGCTTTAAAGTCGCTACCGTTGCTTATTGATCCACAAGGACTAATAAAACAATATAACTGATGATCTCCTTCAACTTTAAATGCGGCATGAATTCTGACATTATAGGTGCATGACTTGAAAGTACATCTAAAAGGAGCATAGGTCAGCTTTGTTTTAAAGCTAAACTCATCTCCACTGCGAGTAGATATTTGTTTGTTATAAAAGTCGGCCCCATCAGAAGATCCACTACCAAAGATATTAACATTATACCAGCTAGCACTTACAACATAAGAAAGTTGTATATCTTGAATCTCATAAGACTCAGAAGTGGTGGTTCCATTAACCGCGGGTGCTTGTAGACTAATTGATTTGGCATAAATTTGATTAGAAAATGTGATGGATATTAGTAGAATAATAAGTGCCTTAAATGTGTTTTTCATAGTGTTCTCCTTTTTGACAAATATGTTGAACAGGTAAAATAATGCTTTTTTGTAAAGCTCTTCTAGCTGATAATTGCAAATTGTCAACACAGCTTGGACCCAAGTGTGGCAAAATAAATGCAACATAAATATTTTTCACGATTTTTACTAGCTTTTAGCTACAAAAGTAGATTTTAAAATTTAGATTGATTGGCCCTGATATTGCTTATTCTAAGCAATCTGTTTTTATCCCATGGCCTTTGTTGAATATTGATTCCCTAAACTACAGAATTATGCCAAAATATATAATGTTACCATAAACCTAAGCTGCTAGAGGATTAATGGAAAATATTACGCCCAGACAAGTTATTAAAAAACTACGTGATGTTTTTGAAATTGTATACATCGATGATGAAGACTACAACACCTATATGTTTCAAGATGAATTTGAGCAAGACTTTAATATTAAAACCTTTAATGATGCCAAAGAGGCCCTTTGTTATATTCTAGAGTCGAAGGCCGTTGGGGTTATCTTCTGTGATCAATCAATGCCTGATATAAAAGGATTGGAGCTTGAGTGTAGAGTCAGAAGTCTAAAACCGTATATTAAATTTATTATGATATCAGGCAATCCTGAACACGAAGAAGATCTATTGTATAAAAGTATCAAGCATCATCACTTTTATGACTTTCTCTCAAAACCAATCGATTTTAATAAAGGGAAAAAAGATATTGAACAGTTGATTGCATCTTGTTTTGAGCTTTTTTTTGCAGAGTATAGTGAGCATAACTATAGTGAGGCCACCAATCAAATTTGCCAGTACCCCGCCACGCCAGAAGATTTAATAAATACTCAAAGTTTTTGTCAGAGTGAACTAAAATCCCACTACCATCAATTCAAATTTTCCCTTGAGGTGACAAGTATTGCAATATCTCTGATATCACAGAATAATAATTTTGAAATTTTACAATTAGAACGAATTGCAAAAGATCTCTGGAGACTTAATATAAAAGACAATAGCGGTTGGCAAAATACAGAGTATTTAGGTCCTCTTAGTCAGCTAATATCTTTGTTTGTCAGTGAGTTTAGTTTAATTTTAAATCAGTTACCCTCTGACTTGTTTGATCAATCTCTGCAAGCCACATTAAACAAGTTATGATTGAACAGACAGAACTAGATTTAGCAATTAGAGAATACTCTATTAACCATATTGCTCAAAGCTATAAAAAAATTCTAATGTATCAAATGGTACCCCTGTTTGTTGTCTTTGGTATTGTTGATTATTATTATCGACCAAAGCTTATTGTCTACTGGATGGGTTATCGCCTTTTGTTTGCTGGATCAGTGATTTTTTTTCACTTTCTTTTACAAAATGAGTCTTTTAAAAAAAAGTACACGTTTGTTGTGGCAATAAGCACGATGGCCATTGCAAATAATATTGTTACCTTGATGATTATTCAAGCAAATGAAATCCCAGCACTGTATCTAACAGGGCTTATCATTGTTTCTGCAGCAGGAATTGAAATCTTTAAACTCAACAAGACTCATGCCTTTTGGGCCAATTTTTATTCATTTGTCCCCTTGATTGCCTATTTGCTTATTTATTCAAATAAGCAACAGTTTACAATTGCAGCAATTCAAGTAAGCTTTGTGACAGTGTATTGTTTATTATCATGGATATATCGCGCCCAAGGAGGATACATTACCCGTAAAGAAGCCGAAGAAAAATTATTTGATAAAAAGATTATTATGCAACAAAATCAAAATTTGCAAAGTGAAATTGATAAGGCCATAAAAAAAATAAAACAGCAGCAGCAATCGGTTATTAATAGTGCCAAGATGGCATCCATCGGTAGGTTGGTATCTGGAGTATCTCATGAACTCAAAAATCCACTCAATTTTTTGCTTCCAATCCAAACAAAAATATTTAAAACCATTGATGCACTTTTAGAGATCAGATCGGCCTATAGGGAGTTGGGGCCTGGAAGTGAGGTGCATATAAATGAGGTTGAAACAAAGTGCCGGTTGGAGAAATTTATCCGGGATAAAGAGTATATCTACTCCACCACCACAACCTTGCTAAATCAAATTAACAATGTTGTTGCCCAGCTGAACATTTTTTCTCATCAAAGTAAAAGTGAACAAAAGGTTGAAGTTTCTGTAAATCAATGTGTAAAAGATGCATTGGCACTATTTTCTTCAAAAAAATTACGCCAACGCAATATTCAAATACAAGTAGTAGAAGAAGTACAACTTGTCTGGGTACTAAATAAAGTGCAGTTTATTCAAGTGATCGTCAATTTAATCCAAAATGCAATTGATGCCATTGGCCACAGTGATGGCAATATCTCCATTACAATCAAAAAGGATTTAAGTAAAGGCCCAAGCATTGAAATAAAAGATAATGGCCCAGGTATCAAAGAGCAGGAGGCCTCTTTGATTTTTGAACCTTTCTTTACCACAAAGGACGTACAAAAAGGTACAGGACTGGGCCTAAGTATCTCACATGAAATTATTGCAAACCACAATGCAAGTCTATCACTGCTAAAAAGTACTCCTGGAGAAAACATTTTTTTAATTCAATTTAAACCGTGAGAGAGATTATTTTATGATAAAGTTAGCGAGGATGACCAAGCTGGAGTATCAAGAGTACGCTATGTGCTCACAAAATAGGTATGCCCAAGCTGGTGCCCGGGCAGTTGGAATTTCCATAGAGATTGCACGGCAGAAAGCAAATGCTCAATTTGAAGAATTGTTGCCGGATGGTTTACAAACTCAAAATCAACATCTCTATGCAATTATAAAAGATGATAAACTGCCTATTGGAATTATGTGGTTTGCCCAAGTCAGTAGTGATGGTTGCAATGAGGAGTTTTTATACGATATTGAAATTGAAGCTGAGTATAGGGGGCAGGGATTAGGCAAAAAAGCTATGGAGCTATTTGAGGCCAAAGCGCGTGAGTTAAAGCTAGACACACTTGGTTTACATGTTTTTTATGATAATGAAGTGGCGTGTGCTCTGTATAAAAAGATTGGATATGCTGAAATTAAAAGTGGTAAAGGTAGCATGGTCATGAGGAAAAAGCTTAAATGATCAAAGATCATTTAAGCTGTGACCAATACCACAAAGGAAGTTTGTTGGATCTGTTGTTTTCATGGACCATATAGGTAAGTGCCGACTTTAATTCATCGTTTTTAATATTAATTGGTTTTTGTTTTGAGGTTACATTCAGCTTAAGTTTTGGCGATTGATAAGTATCTGCTGAATTTGCGCCAAACGCGATAAGTGAGTTTAAGAGGATAATTGGTACGATAATGATTTTTTTCATTTGGTTCTCCGGTAAGATAGTTTGTTAGTATTTTTTTGTTTCGAATCAGAAACATATTACAAAATCATAATATAATAATTTCGCAATATGTCAATTAAAAAATTCACAAATTGTGCACAGCGTTGTAAAAAATACAGTATACTATCTAGTCTCGTCGTTTTTTAAGGAGAATATAGGCCATATTTCCAATACTTATATAGTAAATAAACAAAATTTGTAAAAATGGTTGACTTGCCGCGTTATTTGTGTAACAATGCTGTTCATTACGAATCAACTAAATGAACAATTGTTAGACAATCGCTTCTAAATGCACTTACTAACATATCAGTTCTGTAACAAAAGAGGAGATCTCTGATGAAATTGCATGCTCATGTTAAAGTCATTTTGCTTCTACTTACACTGCTGTTTGCCTCATGTGGCGACAAAAATGGTGCTAATAATAATCTAATTATCGATTCAGCTAAGTCAAAATTGGTGATGAAAGGTGTTCAAAATATCAGCACCAATGACTATGAAACAGCTATGGATGCAGTCCCATTTACAGAACCAAAAGCTGGACAACAGTGGACTTCTGCAATAAAGACAGAAAGTTTTGAGCGTGGCCAGGCTTGCACTGTGACAGTTGTTTCAATCAACACAATCATAAAGGTTCAACCAAATGGTAACGACCTTGTCGTCCTAGAAGATCAAAAATCTTTCAATAGCAACTGCGGGATGAATATTCCTCCAAGCAAAGAGCTTATAGCAAGAGATATATTTCCAAAAGTAATGTTAAGAATGTCAGCGACACCAAGTCTTTCTGCCAGTGTGGCCAAAAAAGGTACTGTAACTGGTAAGACACACTACTATGCGAGTGCTGATGTAAATGACTTTCGTTTCGAAATGTTAATGGCAACAGAAGGTGCTATTGCCGCAGGTTTTGTACATACTGCCTTTTTCGATAATAAGGCCAAAGCAAATAAGTCTGGTGTAACTTCTGAAAAAGAACAGCGTTACGACTTTAAAATAGTTGAGGTCAAAAACTTTGATGCTTATAAAACTATTCAGGGGCACTCTCTTTTGACAGCACCGCCTACTGCACCATCTTGGTATGTACCTGTACCTTAATTCATAAAGTTCACATAGAAACATCTTTTGCTGGGCCTGCTACTATGTAATTTGTTGTAGGCCCTGTTTCTGTGATCTGGACCTTGTTTACAACCAGGATCATAGGTGACATTCCTTACTTTTTTACAATCAACTTGTAAGTACTAAGCTGCAATGGTACGTCTTTTTTTAAAAAATTGCATTCTATAGTAATTTTTAACGGAGAACATCTTTTGAAGCATTATTTTATACTACTAAGTGTACTGCTACTAACGATAAACTTTGGTTTTGCAACTGAGCTAGAGTTACCTAGTGGGGAAGTCGTAGATTTACAATCCACCCAGCTGGCAGCAAAGTGGAGCGACTACTTTGATGTCAAGCTGCAAGAGTCAAAGCAGTATTTTGTTGATAGCTTTGGAGAAGATCACCGAGGTGACCTCTATAGTGGCATGAGGTCTATTAAAAGATATAAAGAAGAAGACCCCACACATATTTTGCATACAGTTGATATCTCCAATGCAGAAATTGTAGCGATGGTTTCATACTCGGAGTGGTCATATCAAGGAATTAATAGTTTTTTATGGTCACCAGATATTTTTGACTATGCAGGTGAGGCCAAAGAGAGGGTGGAGGCCGAAATATCTGCGATGATTTCTGGATTAAATAAGCTTCCGGTGTTTGCTGGGACTGTATATCGCTGTGATCAAGCAAAGTATTGGGAACATTTAATTTCAGGAGCACAGACCATTTTTGATTACCAAGGATTTATGAGCACAACCATTGGATCGGGTGTTGATGCCAGAAATAGCTATATGAATCCGAGCAAGTGTAGTGTTATTTTTACAATAAAGTCGATCTCTGGTAGACCACTGTACTATTTTACGACAAGACCCTGGGAAGAAGAAGTTCTATTTCTACCAAAATCAAAGTTCAAAGTTCAAAGCGTGGTTTCTAAAACTTTTCAAGAGGAAGGTCAAAGCAGAAAGTACTATGAAATAGCTATTGAGCAATTGCAATCGCCCTAAAGTAGTGCTAGCATTCTTTGAGTCAGGGGGCAGAAGGTGCATACAGATTTAGAAAAAAATATTTCCAGAATTTACAGCTTTAAATTTTTTCGGATGTTTTTAGTTTTAATGCCGGTTATTGTGCCGTTTTTTGAAAGTAAAAACCTAGATATGAACCAAGTATACCTGCTACAGGCAATCTTTGCTTTTTCAGTATTTGTCTGTGAAGTACCCTCTGGATATATTGCAGACCTGCTTGGTAGAAAAAATACGATCTTGGTGTCATCATTTTTTTCGGCAATTGGCTTTTCTTTGTTTCCGCTTGCCTCTGGTTTTTATACTTTAGCGGTGGCAGAAGTTATATTGGGAGTGTGTGTCTCTTTATTTTCGGGAACTGACACCTCTTTGATTTATGACACTTTAAATGCCACAGGTAGCAAGCAGGCCCAAATCAAAATATTAGGTAAAAGCTTGTTCTATATGGCACTTGGGGAGGGGACTGCGGCACTACTTGCTAGCTTGTGTATTTACTTTGTTTCAGTGAATAATTTGGCCTGGATTTCAGCTGCTTTTTCTTGGATACCCTTTTTTATTGCACTTAGGTTTGTTGAACCTCCAAGAGCTACCATGAGTAAAACCGATCACTGGGGAAATTTTAGATACATTTTCGAAGGTCTTTTTAAACAATCCATTATTTTAAATCTCATTATTTTAAATATTATCTTTTACTCCGTTTCTACCTTGTTTGCAGTTTGGATGTATCAAAAGTACTGGGGAGATATAGGAATTCCGATTCTTTATTTTGGATACTTATGGGCAATTAGTAATTTTGTAGTCGCAGCAGCAGCAAAGTATGCCCATAAAGTTGAAAAGGCAGTGGGTAGTGTTTTCATTCTTTTGATCATTGGTATTTTGCCCGTAGTTGCCTATATGGGAGTTGGTTTGACCGAAGGTGTAGTGGGTATATTCTTTTGCCTGTTGTTTCAAATATGTCGTGGGCTGTACCAAGTGATCTTTAAGGATGCCTTAAACAAAAGGGTTACAGGGGATTTTCGGGCAACTGCAAACTCTGTAGCGCAAATGGGCGGCAGGATCATTTTTATGTTGTTTGGTCCACTAGTTGGAAGGTTGATAGATCAAGAAGGGATTTACTTTACAGCAAGAAACTTAGCAAGTATCTATCTGGTGATCTTTTTTGTTGTTTTAGTGCCCTTGGTTTTGCAAAATAAAAATTTTATTTCAATTAAACCAGGTTACAAAGATCAAGCTTAGCTTTGTTCCTGAGCAGGTTTGGCCTTAGCTTTTTCTTTAGATTTAGATTTTGATTTAGGTTTACTTGTCCTCTTTGCCTTAGTTTTTTTCCGCGCCTTGGATTTAACTTGCTTTAGAGTTTTATCCGGTAGTGAGATAACTGTCCATCTATCAGTAGTTGCCACTGTAGGTTTATGCTCTAGTAGCAACCTAGGTTGCCACGACAGGGCCTTTGGTGCATCAGGGCGAGGCAGATTGAGAAATCTACGGGTGCGTCTTCGCATTGCCTGTTTTGCACGTCTTGCTTGGGTCTTTGCTCTTTGGCCGACAAAGCGATTGGCCTTCTTGAATGCAGCGGCATTTTTTAAAGACATTAAGCGTGCACTAAGCTCCGACGCTGGTTCTACAGATGTGCCATAAATGTGGTTGTAAACAAATGGATTAGATTTTGGAACACTGGTCATAAGAGCTTCGAGTCGACTGCCAGATGCTGTTTGATTATAGATAGTTGTTGGGCCATGATTGTTGGCAAACAGGTCTTTGGTAACAGCACTACTAGTAGACCTTTGGCTTGCAATGTCGGCATTGACTCTTGCCAAATTTATTCTCATTTTGAGAGTCATCTCTTGTGCCTTTGTCAACTTAGGTAAGCTTGCCGTAGGAGTCATGGCAATATTTTTTCTAGCAAAAGCAGATAATACAGGGTTTGTTGTTGCTGCACTATTAAACTCTTTCAATGCTACGTTTTTATTGAATGCTTTCAATATAGAATTGAACATACTTCGAAGAAGGCCAACATTATCAAGTTCAAATTGCTTTAAATATGGAAATTGCTTATATAAACGCTTGCTAAAGCTCATTATTGAGCCAATTGGGACTGCTGTAAACGCCGAGGTTATAATTAATCGAGTTAAATTTTCTCTAAATTGGTCGAGCTCCCTTTGAGTATCTTTGAGCGCAGATGGACTTAAACCGGCCATAAAAGATTTTTCAAAATGCTCCTGGTTATAATTGTGCCTATAGGTATTGTATGCTGTTGCACCAGTTGCACCCCCTAGAGCAATAGCCGAAGAGGCCATAAGTGTGCCTGCCACTTTTTTAACTAAGGCAGCATTTACCGTGCGCTTGATTGCCCACTTGGCGCCCCAGGTTACAGTAGAGGCAATACCAAAAGTTGACAGACTCAACACGACAGAAGCAGAACTGGCATAATCTAAGTAGGTTGTTAATTTTTTTGCAAAAATATTATCATCATATACCTCTTTAAACCTAACATTTAACATATTAGTTATTGGACCAATGAGTCTTGGATTGCTTGCTAGAATATCTGCCACACTAGCTGGATAAAAGATTATATCTGCCACCAGTTCAGCACTACTTTTGTTTTGAACTTCTTGGATCATTTTATCAAGGTTTGTTGTGATATTTTTGGTTATGGCATCCCTTAAGTCATCTAGTGTGACAGGATAATCAAAGGCATTTGTATGTGCATTTTCCTTCGAAATTATGCGTCCAAATTTTTCTGCTAGCTTTGAGTCTAAACATATTAAGCGGATGCTTGGGTCTTCTAAAAACTGCAAGTGTTTTCTATAATAAGTTGTGTAAAGAGCTAACACTTGATGTTCTGAAGCTTCATCGTTATAGGCATTGCTGACAGCATCCATCGCCTCTGTCAACTCTGCTTGGGCCTTATTGATAGAAGTTTTAAATATTGATAATTTAGAGTTGTTGTCAATATATTGGGCATATAGCTCTTGGACCAATTGTTTAATACTGTTTAATTCAGAAATAATACTTGCCGCCAGTAGTGTCGTAATTTCTTGCTGATATTTGCCTGTCATATATTCATCAATGTCGTTTAGGCGGTCAAAGTACTTTATTGATGGTACATTTTGAAGACCACGTCCTAGGCCATCAAAAAAAGACTTCACCATTGGTCTTTTTCTAATAAGGTATTCAAAGCCCTCTGCCATTGTTAAGTACAATTCGGCCTTTTTAAACTGTGTGGCTAATGTCTTTGTGTCGAGTTTTCCCTCTGCTAAACTTAAGGTGTGAAAGGCTCCAGGTAATACTTCTGTGTTTAAGTGGAAGATATAGTCAGTATTTAATGGGTTATGGGAAAAGGCGAGTTCCATGCCTGTAACTAGTGACTTGAGTTGACTTTTACTCATTGATTCGCTGGTGTTGGCCTCTGGAATATCAACTTTATCTTTTTTCTTTTTAACTTCTTTATAACCACATGAGGCAAGATTTAAAACAATAATGATTAAAACAAAAAAATATAATCGATGTGTGTGCATATATACCTCAATGGATTTTAGCTATTGCATCTTATGTTGTTTATATAACTAAATCTATAATGAACATTTATGATGTAAACATGTTTAAAAAATTAAGATGTTTTAATATTTAAGAAGAAAAAAAATGTGAGAGATATATTAAAATTGACTATTCCTTAGAAAAATACTTACCGATTCCACCAAGACCTCTAGATAACCACGACCCCTCTGAGGAGCTGGTTGCACCTTCAAGCTTTTTGGTGATTGAAAAAACGCGAGGAGCACCTCCTCTTACTTTATCTGATACCAGCAAAACTTCAACAGTCTTGTCATTTTCAGACAAAATGGCAAGTCCTTCAGGTTTTGCTTTTTTGGTTAATTTACTAGCAATTAAGGCTTTGCTGCTGCCTTGTTTCAACGATTTTAAATCAGATATCCAAAGAATTGAAGAGGTGGATTTGCCATCCCAAAAGCGCAATTGGTATGGGGCCTTTTGTTTTGGTACGGATGATCCTGTGATTAGAGCGAATCCATCTTTTATTGCTTTAATCTCTCTTACCCCAACGTTATTCGCACCAACATCCACCCAGGTGACTGTGCGATCAATAACTCTTTGATCATCGTCTTCTTTGGCCTTACTCCCAAATATGCTGTTTAAAGCTATCTTGATAATTGGGGACTTTCCATCGACATTAGGGGCGCGTAGACCGAGATATAAGTATCCTTTTTTAATGGTTGATCCTTCAATGTTTAATCCACTATCTTGTAAACATTTTTCAAAATATGGGCCGACATCAGCATCGGTTCTTAAAAATTCTTGCAAGCTAACTTTACTCAAGCCACCTGTTGGAATCTTGGTTCTAGCATCTAGAGGATACTTTGCAAGACCACTTACTTCATTAATATCTAACTTATACAACAAAAAGCGACTCTCTTGTTTGTTGCAACCTTTTTTGCTCATAGAGTGTGAACCCATAACGTAATAACTATTGCCCGAGTAGGCAATGGATTCAATATCCATCTCCTTCACACTAGTTGAGAGTGAAATAAGTTGAGTCATCTTATAGTTTGTGCCCACTTTTTTTAAGGCCATGACTTGCACTCCCTCATCACTTCCCAACAAGCAGTTTCCCGACTTATCACAGGCGATAGCACTTAAGTCTTTTGCACCGACCAGGTTACCTGTAAACTCGGTAGCTAAAACTATATTCAAGCTAGAAATAATTAGCATGAGGATTACTGAAATCTTTGCCTTGAATTTGTAATTGCACATATTCAACTCCACTGTAAAAAGGTTAGTATATAAATTGTTGCCATTTTAGAGGTTATATAAAAATTGCTTTAAGTGAGCGTTGTGAAAGTGTTTTGATTTGTTAATATTTATAATATTAAAAAGTGTACAAGTTACCCATGTCCATAGTGGTAGTTTGTAATTTTTTCAAATACGTTCTAAGTAATTAAGGTATATGGTGCCGTGCATCTTTATTTGTAAATCAATTGGGGCTTCTATGAAGAATCTATGTTTAATCACGTTTAGTGTAATGCTATTAACCATTTCTTTCAAAATTCACGCATCAAATAATAAATATTTAAATTTTTCTACCGATGGGAGTAGTTCCTTTCCTGAGGGCAGCATAATTCTTGGAAGGCCTAATACTTGGCTTCACTTTAGTTAAAATAACCTCTAGCTTAGATAAAAATCTCTAGAAGCGACTAAAATATTTTTACGTTTTATTACTGCCATACCCACATATAATACATCTTGGAAAAAAATTATTGAGGCCTTAAAGTATTTATTAATGATTTGCTGTAGCTCATTAAAAGTAGAGAGAATTAATGTTGTTAAGGATATATTTTGGTCACATTGTCGTAGTGCAAGGCAAATCGCCTCTCCAAATGCCTCAAGTGCAGGTTTGGCCGCAGTATTCACTTGATTGTTTTTATAAACATTACGTGTTTTATCTTGAATCAAACTATTGGATTTATCATCGAAATCTAGTGGGTAAAAAAATAGCAATAAATTATTTATATCATTGTAGCTACTTCTACTTAAAACATTTGATGAGGCATCAATAACTGTAAACGTTGGTGTTGGTTGATTAATCAAATTATACATCTTACTCCCCCTAGTTAAACTTTTATTCTCTTGGAGAATTATTATATTACAAATGTGTATAAAAGATTAAGAGAGTTTTAACTTAAGGATATATATTGTAATTTAAATTTATTGTTAATAATTTTTTATTGTATCTCTTATATATTACAAATAGAGGACGTCTCTAACTCTTGCGGGCGATAACGCAGTAATGGCGGTCGTTTGACACTTGAAAATGTAAGAATGTTCAAAATGCCATCTAATTCTGCTTTTCCTTATTTGCTAAACAATACGTAGTGCAGAATAATAAAACCATATTATGAAAAAATCAGCAATATTTTTTTACCTTACATCTACTCTTTCTTAAAAGATCTTCTTGTGACCTTTTTATCATTTGATTAAAACCAACTGAAGCCTCGACCAGTAAATGCTT
>JADHTQ010000021.1 GCA_016784965.1 Bacteriovoracaceae bacterium
TGTTAGATAAATTACCCCAAGCTCAAACTCTAGAGGATTTTGAGAATCTTCTTCCCTTAAAAGGTCAGTTCCTGGCCAGATAAAAAACTGTAAATCAAGAGAAAAGTTGCCCCCAGGGTCACAGGGGTGCACCGCTTACCAAAATACTCCAAACTCAAGACCTTTCTTTCTCCAAAACGGTTAATCGCTTTTCCTATATATGGATTAACAAAATAATTAATAATATTATTTATAATAAACAACAAAGAAATCTCAAAAGCACTGAAGTTAAATTTTTCTACCATTAAAAAAATTGCAAAGGCCACAAACACTTGGCGGCGGGCCCCTGCTAGAAGTGTTAACCAGTAGTACAGGAAGTACTTCTTTTTAAAAATCATTTTTTTATGTTGTACAGGAATGTCAGTATGAGTTGGATTCATAGAAAATGCCCATAGTCCACAAAGGACAACCATAAACCCAGCACTCAAATATATCATTTGATAGCTTGCAAACTTTAACATAATTAGAACGATCCCGCCGGTCACTACACTTGCCAAAGAGCCAAGTGACTTCAGTCGTGTCATAACCAGTGGAGCAGTTTTCACATCAAAATATTGTAAGCATAGCGACTGCTTTACCGTTTCAAAATAGTGAAATCCTAGTGAAAGTATAATTGTTGTAAGGATGATTCCATGAAACGAAGGTAGCTGGCCCGTTAAGGCAATACCAACTCCCAGAAAAAGGATAGAAAGTGCTGCTAATTTGTGCTCTTTTATGATCAATAGCACATAGATAACAAGAAGGGCCAAAAAGCCAGGAATCTCTCTAACTGATTGGATGGCCCCCATTTGAAATCCATCTATCATGGCATTTTCTACGGCAAAATTGTTAAACAACGATCTCCAAGCCTGAAAACCCATAACTGACGATAATGACAAGATTAGAAGAAACAAGTACATCTTCGTTTTTTTGGCGCTTTCAAATCCTGAATTAATAGTCATTTTCTTCAACTTCCTTAATATCCATGCTTTTACTTGACGGAAATCCTCGGTAGTTAGTATTAACTTAATAGGTTTGAAAGATCATAGGTTTCATCAAAATAGTCGTCATCAATTAGTTCCTTAGATTTTTCACCCATATAAACAAGACAGGTGCGAACTGAATACTCTTTGGAAAGATTTAATTTTCTAATCTTTTCTTGTACTTCATCAATAACCCCAATACCAATCTTCTTTTTATATTTTAATTCAATTACGTAAAGACAGTTTCTTTTACAAAGAACAAGAAGGTCGACCTGGCACCCCTCTCTTCTTTTGGTTTTTGTTTGAAAATATGATCCATATTGAATTATATTTTTTCTAGAAATACCAAGGTTCTCAAATATAACATGGCTATTGTTTAAAACTACATTTTCGAATTGTAATCCAGAAATTGTATCCCAGTTAAGTAGCCCATCCAATGAGTTAAATTTGAAGATACCTTTATGTATTTTGTTTGAATTTGGTTCTATGTATTTAAGATAAAACCTTATATAATTATCACTTACCCTTAATTGGCTTAACTTTGACTCTTGGCCACATAAGTCCCAAGTATATTCTCGACTTATAAAGCCTGCTGATTCTAGATCAAAGATGTATTTTGAAAAGTCACCATTGAAATCCATTTTCAATTTGTCTGCAAGATTTTTAGGAGATAACTTGCCTAAAATAAGGGCTTCAATAATTAATTTATAGATTTTAGCTTTTTTGTTAAAAATATCATTAAAGATCTTTTGAAAATCCTTAAATAAATATCCACTTTTAGTAAAGCATAGTCTTTCAATGTTTTGAGTAGCAGTTTGAGAGGGTAAGATTTCTTCTAAATACTTTGGAATACCTCCAGTTATTGCGAGTAATTGCATCTTCTCTTTTGGGCTTATTTTGGACTGGTTTTTTCCCCAGAATTTTTTTAATAAATTAATTGGCAGTTCTTCTAATTTATGGTCCCAGGACACTCGTCCATAAAAGCCAGCATCATTTAAAATATTGTCTTCTATCCATGAAGAGACACTTCCACAAAGTGCTACAACTAATCTGTTATTTTTTTTAAATAATGTGTCCCATGCTATTTTTAATGTACCTACGAACTTTTTATCTTTGCTTGCCATCCATGAAATTTCATCTAAAAAGATTAGTGCTTCTTTTTTTTCACAGGCTTTAGCAAGTGCCGTAAATGCCTCTAACCAGTTTGTAAATCGTAGACCAGGAAAACCAGTTACTATTGATAATTGATTGGCAAAATTGTCTAATTGATCTTGATTTGTAATATTTTTTTCTGGAGCAATTCCGACAATTTCAAACACATGTTTGAATGTTTTTCCAAACTCGGAAATCAGTGAGCTTTTTCCGATTCGTCTTCGGCCACTCAAGACTACAAGGCTAGCAATTTTTTTCTTCTTTTCCAATTGTAATGCTTGTAATTGGTCTTCTCTTCCCCAAAACATATTTACCTCTATATAATTGATTCGATTCATTTTATAGATATAATTTTATCACACTAAATTACTCGATAAAATGACAAAGTGTCGATTTGTCGATAAAAATTAGCCAACAAAAAATCCTCTATAAAATGACACCTAAACTGCTTGCACGAATATTTTCAGTAGGTTATGAGAGTAAGTGTTGGCTGAATGGTAATAAAGCTGCAAAAAAAACCGTCAAGGTGGACGACAATTTTTGTTTTCTAAAATCAATGGCGGGAGCGAAGGGACTCGAACCCTCGGCCTCTTGCGTGACAGGCAAGCGTTATAACCAACTTAACTACGCCCCCGAACCTCGAGATAAAATTGTTTCCAATATATGGTGAATCTTAAATATCGTCAAGTGAAAACAATTGTAAACTTAAGCAGTGAGTAACATTTTTATAGCAAGTAGGGATAGCAATGTTACAAATAGCCATTTGGCGTATTTTTGGGGAATTTTTTGGCTCGAATGGGCACCTAGCTTTGAAGAGATTAGGGCCCCAGCAAGAAGTGAGACGATTATTCCCCAATTTACTGATCCAACCTGCAAATATCCAAAAAAGCTATCAGGAGCAAAAGGGGGCTTAGGCATTGAAACCAACATATAACCTGTCACTCCAGCACATGTGCCCATGGCCATAGCAATATTTGAGTAAACCGGAACCCAAAAAAATGGCATGTGCAGCACCGTAATAAATAGCGGAACCAGCACAACTCCCCCTCCAAGACCCGTAACTCCAGCTATAACACCACCCAACAAGGACGCAATTCCTGCCTTTAAAATTAACATAAAACTGACTTCAAACTTCCACTCAGTTGAATCATCTTTGACAACTTTTGCAAACATCGACTTTAAGGCCATTACAATTAGGGAAACCCCAAAAATAATTTTAATGGATTTTGGAGTTAAAACCAGTGCCAATTTTTCACCTAAGAGAACACCGACAATTATAAACACACCAATTGGGAGATAGAGCTTTTTATCAGCAATGCGCCCCATTTTTCTAAAATTATATGTATTCACTAATGAGTTCACAAAGATCATGCCTAGTGAAGAACCAATAATTACCTGGGGACCAATATCAGGGAAAATCCAATAAAGTAGTGGTACGGCGACGGCCCCTCCACCTATGCCAAAAAATGCTGAAACAAAACCTACAGATAGGCCAATTACAAAAAGCAGCAAAAATAACACTTAGAAACCTTTAGTAAAAAATAAAAAATGCTTAAAAATCAATATTATTATAATATAATGTTTAGTGGGATAACACAGTTGAAAGTGAGGGTCAAACATGAAAATATTCATTACGGGGGGGACAACGGGTATCGGTTTAGCACTGGCCGAAACCTATTTACAAGATGGCCACAAAGTAGGTGTATGCGGAAGAGACCTGAGTAAACTGCCAACAGGCATTCATCAAGTTTATCCAAGACTTAAAACCTATCAAGTTGACGTTTTAAAAAAGGATGAATTGGGTGCTGCAATTAACAATTTTTCTCAAGGGGAGCTTGATGTGTTAATTGCCAATGCAGGATGTCCAGTAAACAAAAACCCCAAAATGTTTGATTTTGATTCATTTCGCCAGATTATTGACCTCAACGTTATTGGAGTATTAAATACCTTCGAAGCGGCAATCAATTTAATGATACACAAAAAAAGAGGCCACTTAGTTGCCATTGCATCTGTTGCAGGCATTGTAGGGCTACCTGGCATGGCACCTCATAGTGCTTCCAAGGCAGCTGTTATAAAACTATGTGAATCTTTTTCACATGATTTAAAGCAATGGGGAATAGATGTGACTGCTATCGCCCCAGGGCACATCAACACTGCACTTTCAAAACAAAAAAGTCCCAAGCTACCTTTTATGGTTACCCCATCAAAGGCTGCAGTAAAGATAAAAAAGGCCATCGCCAAAAAAAAGAATCTATATATCTTTCCGTTGCCAATCAAAATAATAATCTGTTTTTTGGATAAAATTCCTCGCTTCTTCTTTAGACTTTTTCTAAAGAAAGAGTACTTTTCGTTTTTACACCAAAGAACATGGAAAATTGATGAAGTATGAACAGCTCATCCTTGATCACTATCAAAAAGTAGCAAAACACAACGGCTTAAGGCCATCGTCTTCTATGGATGATCTCTTTGTCAGAGAAAGTGAAACAAATTTTATTTTAGAAGAAATTGGCCGCTTTATTAGAGAGGAAAAAAAGCATCCTGTCATATTAGATGTAGGTTTTGGGAATGCTTATCTATTAAGCGTTATTAGGGAGAATTTTCCAGAGCTGGAACTTCATGGGATAGAATTTACACCTGAGCTATTTGAACTCGCCAAAGCTCGCAATATTTCAAATTGTGAGATAATTTGTGGCGATATAAAAAAAATGGAAAGTTTTAAGAAACAGGTAGATATTGTTATTACTGAAAGGGTAATCATTAATATTCTAAATCGGAAAGATCAATATAAGGCACTTCGCAATATATTTAGTATGCTAAACATGGGTGGTCACTACATTATGGTCGAGAGTTTCTCTGAGCCCTTGGCCCTTTTAGATAGTGCCCGAAGAGAGATGTGTTTGGCAAATGTTGAGCAATCTTACCAAAATAAATACCTCAACGAATGTGTAGTTAAAAACTTACAAAAGTATGGAATGATCGAACTTAAATCAACTATTCCTGCCACATTTCTTTCAACCCATTTTTATATAACACGAGTATTTCATAAGGCAATAAGACCTCAGGGAGGCAAAGTTAAGTTTTCAAAATTTTCACAATTTTTTCGTCAGGCTCTTCCTCCAGCAATCGGCAACTATTCGCCAATCCTATTTAGAGTATTTAAAAAAATTAAACAAACTAACAATGAGGTGCTCAATTGAAAGTTCAATGTACAATTTCGACAGGAGAGCTAATAGATAAACTTTCAATTCTAATGATCAAGCAAAAGTTTATTAAGGATCGTCTAAAACTTGATTTAGTAAATGCTGAATTTAAAGAATTAAAAGAGACCTTAGATGGATTGAATCTTAAAAATGTTGAACCAAAGTTAGATGCTTTACTTGCAATAAACACTAAGCTGTGGAAAATTGAGGATGATATCCGTGCCAAAGAGTCACTTGGTGAATTTGATGATACCTTTATCAAACTGGCAAGAGCTGTCTACTTAACAAATGACGAAAGGTTTAAGTTAAAGCGTGAAATAAATGAATTTTATGGATCACAATTGCAAGAAGTTAAGTCTTTCTTTTTTTGATTATCCTTGGTGAAGTATGCTACATTACTCAATACTCGATTATAGAATGTAGGAGAATAGACATGTTAGACGAGATGAACAATAATACCTTAAGTGAGGATGACAAACACCGATTGTATGAGTCTGCAGTGCAATGTAACGAAGGTGATATCAGCTTTATAAACTTTCAGTACGAAGCCATCTATAATAAAAAACCACTTTCACTAAGAGAAGACTTTGGAGGAACTGGTATGCTTGCTTGTGAATGGGTTAAGCAAGGTCCCAATCACACATCTTATGGCATAGACATAGATCAGGGTCCTATAATATATGGCCAAAAACACCACTACGTTAAGTTATCCGAAGAACAAAAAGCTCGAATGAATTATATAGAAGGCGATGTAATGGCAGATTATAGCTTCAAATCTGATGTTATAGTTGCTTTTAATTTTTCCTACTTCATTTTTAAAAAACGAAATGAACTTTTAGAATACTTTAAAAAAGTTAGGGCCGGCTTAAATTCAGATGGTGCCTTTTTTGTCGATATTTTTGGCGGAATAGAAGCCAGGCAAGAGCTAGTTGAAGAGACAGTTCATGATGAATTTTCTTACTTTTGGGATTGTGATAAATACAACCCCATAACAAATGAGTGTCTTTATAAAATACATTTTAAAACTGCTGACAATAAAAAACATCGAGATGTTTTTGTGTATGACTGGAGAATGTGGGGAATTACAGAGATTCGCGAAATAATGGAAGATGCTGGTTTTTCTAAAACAGTTACTTTTTGGGAAGGTGAGGGGGAAGACGGAACAGGTGACGGAAACTTCTATCGCACAGATGAAGCAGAAAACTGTGAATCTTGGGTCACATATATAGTGGGGCTACCTTAATCAAACTGAAATTTATTAAATTCAAAACTAGAATACTTACTTCTAAGTGATTGATAGCAATCATCAGAAAATTGCTCTATAACCAATATTTTTTTCTTATCCTTGGTGTATTTGTCAAGCAAATCCATAGTGCTTGAGATGTGTTTATTTAACTGCTCAGCTCCACTAAAGATATGAGCTATAAAAAAATTCTTCCCAAATGCCTTAGAAAAAAAAAGGTTACTTTCAAGTTCTGCCTCTGAGGCATTGGCCCTTCTATGAACAAACTTTGTAATAATTCCATCGACTAAGTAGTCTAGAGGTAAAAAGGGTAGAGGTTTCTCTGCAAGAGGAGTTTTTGTAAACCAAATAATTCCCGATACAGTAAGGGTCTGGTCCTGTAGTTTTTGGAAAGTATCTTTCAAAATAATCCTTTGTTTTTAAAAAGTTAGTCTTTACACCTTTGAAATATAATTTAAAACACCATTTATAAATGAGAAGGAATCTTTATCTCCGTACTTTCTTCCCATATTAATTGCCTCATTGATAACAATTTTTGCTGAAGTCTCCTTGATGTAAAGTAACTCATATGCACCTAAGTATAAAATTGTAATCACAATTTTTTCAAGGTTTTGAAACTTTTTATTAATTAAAGATTCCTTAATTTTTTCTTCCAGCACATCTTTATATTGTAAAACACCTAAGATGAGTTTCATGGCAAACTGCTTACTCTTTGGATCTAAACTATAGTTTTGAGCATGTTCATGGTCACTTTCAAGATAGCTTGCTTCAAACTCTTCAACTAACAGGGAAATATCTTCAGAAGTATTATCTAGTTGCGATTTCAACTCCAAGTTATATAGAAACTTAAAAGCAAACTCCCTACTAATTGTTTTTTTATTTAAAGGTGTTTTCAAAAGGCAGCCTCCACTATAGTGATAATTGATCAGTTAACGGTACATTATGTTTGAGACCTTGTATAAAACCATCAATGTCATTATAGTTCCAATAAAAGGAGGCAAAGCGTACATAGGCCACAGGATCCAGCAAAGCAAGTCTTTGCATCACCAACTCACCTATTTGATTTGAAGAAAGCTCAACATCAAAATTTTCAACAATATACTTCTCGATAGACTCAATAAATTTGTCAATCTCTGACATTGGTATCTGTCTTTTTTGACACGCCTTGGTTATGCCATCTAAAATCTTTTCCCGATTATAACCTTCGCGACGCCCATCGTTTTTTACAACTACTGGCATTTGTATTTCGAACTTTTCATAAGTTGTAAACCGCTTAAGACAGGCATCACATTTCCTGCGCCTTCTGATAGTCAGGCCATCGGTTATGGGCCTTGAATCAATGACTTTGGTATCGGGTGTACCGCAATTCAAACAATGCATAAAACCTCTGTATTCGTTGATAAGAATTTTTACTTTGTTCACATTGTTATGGCAAGAAGAATTGCAAAAAGAAAATATTGTACAATCCATTTAATAGATATTGACTTACATTTTTGATTTTGCTAATTTCGCCTAGGCAATTCTCGCGGAGGTAGAAATGGCCTTTATTGTTCAATTGGTTTTGGTTGTATTCTTAGTTTTAGTTATGGTACAAGGTCAACTTTAGCCCATTTTATCCTATATTTATTCACATTTTTGTAGAAAACACACATCTAGTGCTGCGCACAAAGCCATGCGTTTTAGCAGGTTTTTTTAGTAAACAGGAAATTCTTTGCAGAGCGCACCTACTTCCTTTTTAATTGACTCTAACACTTGTTCATTCTGGTGGTTTGAAAGTGCCTTATGAATCCAATTTGCAATAAGATCCATGTGTTCTGAGCGCAAACCTCTGGTTGTAATTGCTGGTGTACCCAAACGAATACCTGATGTTACAAAAGGTGAACGCTTATCACCAGGAATCATATTTTTATTACAAGTAATGCCTGCAGCTTCTAGAGCATGTTCGGACTGTTTTCCCGACAAGTTAACTGAATCTGTTTTTACTAAAATTAAATGATTGTCTGTGCCACCAGACACAATATCGATGCCAAGATTTTTTAGTCCAGAAGAAAGCGCTCTAGCATTTGCCAAGACTTGAGACTGATACTCTGTAAACTTTGGATCAAGTGCCTCAGAAAAAGCTACTGCCTTAGCTGCAATAACGTGCTCTAAAGGCCCACCTTGAATACCGGGAAAAATATTAAAGTTTATCTTTTTGGTTAAGTCCTCATTGTTCCACAAGATTAATCCACCTCTTGGTCCTCTTAAAGTCTTATGGGTAGTACTTGTCACAAAGTCTGCAATACCAACTGGACTGGGGTGTAACTTAGCTGCTACTAACCCGGCAATGTGAGCAATGTCTGCCAACAGGTAAGCACCAACACTGTCTGCAATTTCTCTAAATTTTAAAAAATCAATAATGCGTGGGTAAGCAGATGCACCTGCCACAATCATCTTAGGCTTTTCCTTTAGAGCAATATCTGAAAGCACATTATAATCAATAGTCTCGGTTTCCATATTAAGGCCATATGAAACAACCTTATACATGCGTCCAGAAAAATTGACCGAAGAGCCGTGAGTTAGGTGCCCTCCTTCTGCTAAATTCATTCCTAAAACCTTATCGCCAGGATCTAGGACTGCAAAGTAACTCCCCATATTTGCTTGAGAGCCAGAGTGAGGTTGTACGTTTGCGTAGTTTGCTCCAAAGAGTTTTTTGGCGCGTTCAATGGCAATGCTTTCTACTTGGTCGACAAATTGGCAACCACCATAATATCGTTTGTTTGGGTACCCTTCAGCATACTTATTAGTTAACACTGAACCTTGTGCTTCCATTACTGCACGACTTGTATAATTCTCTGAAGCAATAAGCTCTAATCCTTCTTCCTGCCTTTGCTTTTCAGATAAGATGAGATCATAAATCTCCGCATCCCTGTCATGCAGCGAAGTTAATTTGGGATCAACCATTGATGACTCCTTTAACTATAGCGTTTAAAAATAAGCGATGAGTTTGTGCCCCCAAAACCAAAAGAGTTGTTCAAAGAATACTCTGCTTGATGCTTTAAAGCTTTATTGGGAACATATTGTAGATCACACTGTGGATCTTGATTGTCTAAGTTTATAGTTGGAGGAATAATACCTGTGTGCAGCGCCATGATGGAAAAGATTGATTCAATCCCGCCAGCTGCTCCAAGTAGGTGGCCCGTCATCGACTTTGTGGAACTTACCTGTAAGTTATATGCATGATCCCCAAAAGTTTTTTTAATCGCTTTTGTTTCGGCAATATCTCCTAGAGGAGTTGCTGTACCATGAGCATTAATATAACCAACATCTTCAGGAGAAATTCCAGCAGACTCAATCGCTTGCATCATGCATTGATAAGCCCCATCGCCTTCAGGGTGCGGAGCTGTGATATGATAAGCATCATCACTGGCACCTATACCGACTAATTCTGCATAAATTGTTGCTCCACGGGCCTTGGCTTTTTCTAAAGTTTCTATAACTATTATGCCAGCGCCCTCTCCCATAACAAACCCATCTCTATCTATATCGAAGGGCCTGGAAGCCTTTTTAGGTTCATCATTTCGTCTTGAAAGAGCTTTCATGCTAATAAAACCGCTCATGGCCAAAGTACACATAGTACACTCTGCCCCGCCGGTAATAACTACATCGTGGCGACCAGATAAAATCTCTGCCACTGCTGTGGACATGGCATGCCCCGCTGAAGCGCAAGCACTTGAGACACTAAAGTTTGCTCCCTTAAAGCCTAGCTTTATTGCTATCATACCTGCACTAAGGTTTGGTACAACTGCTGGAACAAAAAAGGGGCTTACTCTTCGCACTCCCTTTTCTAGCAAAATGCTGTGGGTCTCTTGTATGTTGGGAAAGCCACCCATCCCTACTCCCAAGATAGTCCCGATTCTTTCTGGCTTATAAACTGATTTATCTTCAGATAAACCAGAATGAACATAGGCTTCTTTAGCAGCATGTAAAGCATAGTGAATAAATTTATCAAATCTCGGTGCTTCTTTGTATGTAAGAAGGTCTTCTGCAATTGTGAAATTTTTTATTTCTCCAGCAATCTTTACTGGAATAATCGATGTGTCAAAACTTTCAATTGTAGAAACTCCAGGTTTCCCCTCTACAACATTACCCCAAACCGAAGATAGATCGTGACCAAGCCCGTTGATCGTCCCCATACCTGTAATGACAATTCGTTTATCTTGTGACATTTATTAGCTCTGTTTATTTGTTAGGTAAGTAACTACATCTCTAACTGTTTTGAGGCCTTCAGCTTCTTCTTCTGGAATTTCAACTCCAAACTCATCTTCCATTTTCATCATAAGCTCTACGATATCAAGAGAATCTAAGTTTAGATCATCTACAAAACTTGTGTCTAAAGTAATTTTTGATGCTTCTACTTTTGTCGCCTCAGTTATTAACTTGATTACTTTTTCTCGCATTTTTTTCTCCATAGTTTGCACATTATATTCAATAATTTTAAAAATTAATCTATAGTATTCCTACCGAAGACTAAATGTAAAGTCCACCATCAATCTTAATTATTTCACCTGTAATATATGAGGAAGCGCCGCTAAGTAGGAAATTTGTAAGATTAGCAATTTCCTCTGCGCTACCCATTCTTTTTAATGGAATTTCTGCCAAGTAGGTCTCCTTTGCCTTCTCGTGCAAAGCCGCAGTCATATCTGTCTCAATAAACCCAGGGCAAATTGCATTACAACGGATATTTCTGCTAGCAAGTTCCTTGGCAATTGATTTGGTAAACCCTAAAATTCCGGCCTTTGAAGCAGAATATGATGCTTGAGATGCATTCCCCATAAGGCCAACAATTGAACTTATGTTGACTATTGATACGTCACTGGCCTTTAAAAAATTGCGAGATAATGCTGCAGTAACCAGCATCGGTCCCAAGAGGTTAACGTCAAGCGTATGTTCAATATCTTCTTTCTTCAGGCGCAAAGCCAGTTGATCCTTAGAGATGCCCGCATTGTTTACTAGCCCAGAGATAGGGCCAAATTCTTTAACAAAGCCATCTAGGGATGACTTGATGTCCTCGTTGTTTGTTAGATCAAAATATACACATGTCGCCTTGCCACCAAGCTCTTCTAGCTCTGCTTTAAGCTGATCTGCACCCTCTCGTTCTGGGCGAAAATTAAATACTACATGAGCACCTTGAGTCGCCAATGACCTAGCGATTGCTTTACCTATTCCTCTGGAAGCACCTGTTACTAAAATATTTTTATCTTTTAAATCTGGGTAATTTACAATCATGATAATAATTCCTCGAGTTCTAAAAAGGCACCTTCCCCATCCAGGGAGATAACTTTAATATCCCTATTAATTTTCCTCACAAGTCCCATCTGGACTTTTCCAGGACCTACCTCCAAGCAAAGCGTCGAGGATGGAAGCTTCTCAATGCTTTGAGTCCACAAAACACTTCCACAAACTTGCTTAAGAAGGTTCTCCTTAATTGATTCCACAGGTGTCCCCGCGCCATATTCTTTAGCGTCTATATTGGCAATATAGGAAACCTTAGGCTCCGAAAAAGTAAAACGTGTAAACGCTTGTGATAATTTATCAGTTGCAGGTTTCATCAAAGATGAGTGAAAAGGAGCCGAAACTTTTAATTCAATAGCTCTAAATCTACCCTCAACATTTTGCTCCAACCAATTTACGGCCCTTTTGCATGCCTGCAACTCTCCTGAAATAACAATTTGGTTTGGTTCATTGAAGTTAGCTGGCATTACCTCAGAATTCTCCTGAGATGCTTCTTGACAAGCCTTTATAACCATTTCTTGAGGTACTTTCATAATCGCATACATCGTGCCTACTCCAGAAGGAGTAGCTTCTTGCATATATTTACCGCGTAGATGAACCGCCAGTACTGCATCCTCAAAGCTTAAAACTCCTGCTGCAACCAAAGCAGCATATTCACCGACAGAATGCCCTAGTACTCGATCAACCGTTACACCTTTTTTATCTAGAATTTCTTTTGCTTTTTGGAATAGAGCAATAGAATAAGTTAGTATAGCTGGTTGTGTATTTTGAGTTAAACGCAACTCATCTTCTGGCCCCTCTAGCATTAATTTAGATATTGGGTAGTCCAAGATTTCATTGGCTTTCGATAGGAGGTTGAAGCTAGAGTGATCTTCTACAGATTTACCCATGCCCACGTACTGGGCGCCTTGCCCCGGAAAAAGTAATGTTACTGTTTTATATATAGTAATCCCATTTTTAAAAGGCCCAATATGATTTTAGACCGCCAAAGCTCAAATACATGTATGATAAATTAAAAGGATTAAGAGCTCTTAAAAAGTGTTAAACTGATTCCTGTTCTTGGCCGTCCTCTTTATCATCCTTAAATTTTATTACTTCTTTACCTTTGTACTGTCCACAAGCAGCACATACATGGTGTGGAAGTGTCATTTGTCCACAATTGGGACAACCTATTGGGTGATTGCGATATAGCTTATGATGCTGTCCAGCACGTCTTAGGCCCTTACGCGATACACTTGTCTTTTTCTTAGGAACTGCCATTTCTTACTCCGTCCATTATATGATAAGTTAGAAAGCAATACGATATTTGATACTACTATGCAAGACTTTTCTATCATTTAATGATTATGAACACAAGTTTTGATGTTTAAATTTTGTCCACAAACTTGGCACAGACCTTTGCAGTCTTCGGAGTGTAAAGGAAGGGGATCTGTTACCAAATGGAGCTGTTCACTAATTAACTCTTTGAGCTCAATGCTGCCTTTATTAAAAAAATAAAGCTCCATTTCTTGGTTATTGCAAAATATATGGGTCGTATCGCGATACTCGGGATAATTTTCAAGTGCCCCATGAAGAAAGCATGCTTGAAAGATACTGTGCACCTTTGTAAATGTTGGCATTAAACAGCGTACACATGGAACATAGAAACTCGCAGTAATATCGCCCTGAATAATAACGTGTTCTCTAAATTCCTTATTTTCTTTTTTTAAGGCCCTTAAATCTATACTAAGGTGCTCTGTTTGTGGAGACGAAATATCCTCATCTTCAACATTTGCTCTTAAAATTTGCAGAATTTCTTGGACCCAAGATACATCGCTGTTTGAAAAGGTAAGCGCTGCCTCTTGGTTTTGTACCAGCCCATTAACCTTAAGGCTTCCATGTGGAATAAATATGTTAACTATTGGATTCTTCATAAAAAAATCTATATATCTATTTTATTAGTAAGGCCAGCTCAAATGCTTTTTACCCGGCCATAAGTTCCCACCTGTTTACAATGCGCGTCAGATGACTTACACTGTTTGTGCCGGAGGCTTACAGATGATTATTTTATTATGTGGATTCATGGGTGCAGGAAAAACAACTTTGTTAAAAAAGTTATCTCAAAACAACATAAATTCCGCTACCTACAAATTCCTCGACCTAGACGACGAAATTATTAAAACTACCCAGTTCAAAGGTGAATTTACTAACTCAATTGAAAAAATGGTTCAAAAGGCCGGTTGGGAATTCTTTAGAGATCGAGAACGTGAATTGTTATTAGACTTAATAAACAATAGTCACAAGCAATCGTCCATCGTCTCCTTGGGAGGAGGGGCATTAACTTCTAATATTATAGAAGCCACAAAAGCTTTTGATAACAGCTATTTAGTATGGGTAAATACTCCGTTTAATGAGTGTTTAAATAGGCTTGAGGACGACAAAACCCGCCCATTAATCAAAAAAGGAAGAGAGTATTTAAAAAAATTATTCGATGATAGGCAAAAGAATTACTCCCAATGTGAAGTAAAATTGGGCATAAATGACCAGAGTGCTATAAATTCTGTCAACGATCTGCTACAATATTTACGGCCGACCAATGATGGTTTTAAAGAGTGAGGCAAATTGTGAATAATAAAGGGCAACAATTATCAGTAGCTTTACTTACAAAAGACTTAAATGAGACCAAAGAAATTAGCGATATTTTTCGCAAAACAGGCGTAATCCCCCATTTTTACGAAGATCTTAAATCATTCTGGTATGGTACGATAGAAAATATTCCATCTCTGTGCTTAGTTGATGTTACCAAGATGAGCGCCAAAGAGTTACTTTTTAAAAATCATCCACATATCAAAACAGATAAGATGCCTGTTGTCTTTTTATATTCTCAGCAAACGCTGCCCCTTTTATACTCTACTTTTGAAATAGCTCACCTTGGGCTTATCAACAAATCATCCAATATTGGAGGACAGCTCAAGCCAATTTTAAAAAGAATTAACAGCACAATGGATCTCCAAAATGAAATTGAAAAAGGTCAGGCCTTTAAAAGGCAGACTGAGCATCAGGCATTAAAATATACTGAAACAATGGAGGTATTTAAACAACGTGAGTATTACAACGATGCTCTCAAAGAGCTGATGAAGGCATTTGCTAGTGCCCGCTCAGCAAGTGATTTTTTTGAAGCTTGCTCAAAAGTATTTACTTCTTTAAACGTCATTGCAGAATACTCTTTTTTAGAGCTTAGTGAAAATGGACAAAAGCTCATTTCACAAAGATCATCTAACAAAAAATTTAGAAGAATCCCTTCTCTTTGGCTGGGGAAAACTTGTTTACAGGGAATTGAGCCATTTGCTCAAAATATGGCCTCTCAAGTAGGGCTGGACATTATGGGTGGAGAGCTGATGTCACTCATGATTAAAGGTCGAACTGAACTTCCTGAAAAAATTATCTTTTTAAAGGTTATCGATGAAGATTTTTTAAACTGCTTCGACTGGCATTCCCTTGAAAATTTTCTAAGCGGACAAAATGCATATTTTGAATTGAAAAACATTAGTGCTCCAGACGAAATTGAGCGATACATCAGCCCCTGGAAATTGATGGACATTCTCGATGAATCCTCAGTAAAAGACTTCAAATACCAATCTACTAAATCAGATGATCATACTGCAGATGAAGTTTATTTAATCGATATTGATTTTTCCAACTTAATAGATTTGGCCAGAAGCAAATTTCCCATGCGCTTCTATTGGGGCAAGTTTTTCAAAGAATTTTTTGGCAAATTTATTGCTCAATACACTATTGATTTTCAAATCATTTCTATGGGTGTTGAACACATTGGGATATTGGTACCTCAAACAAGTGGAAACTCCTTATTTGCAGGGCTTAAAGTATTTGCCAACAACTATCCCTACTGGCGTTATTTTGAAGACGCCGAGATAATTTTGGCAAAATCCATGAAACCAACTGTAAAAATGGTACCCTTGTCTCCCGAAGCATATTTAAAAATTGTTGAGGGCAATGTAGGGTCACCGGTGCAACAGTCTAACATTGCAACAAGAGCAAACCAAAACACTACAACTGCTACAATATAATCACACTATGATCATATATAAAGTTCTAGATCAATTTTTCATCTACTTTCACTTACTGTTTAGTTTGTTTAACCTGTTTGGCTGGATCTTTAAAAAGACAAGACTATTACACCTCGCCACTTTACTAATAACTGCATTTTCATGGTTTATTCTTGGGATATGGTATGGAATTGGTTATTGCCCACTAACCGATTGGCACTGGCAAGTAAGAGTGAAACTTGGCATATATGACATGCCCAATTCCTATATAAAATTTTTGATCGATGAGATAACTGGAATGAATTCCGACGCTAACCTTGTTGACAACCTAGTCTTTACTAGTTTTGTAGTAGCCGTGCTTTGCTCCATCATTTCCAATGGATTAGATTTTTACCGCAAGATAAAACCTAAGGAACAATAGCTTATTCATTACTTGCTGCACAACGAGGAAAAGCAAAAAAATTCAAGCCTTCAATTATTGTCGTGCCTAAATCCTTTCGATATAGTGACTGCTCGACAACAGGAGTGATTTGTATGTACGGATTTGAGTATGCACTACTTATGATTGTAGGAGTCGTTATAGGAACATACCTAAAGGCCTCACCTCGATTTAATTCTTATCTTTCCATGAGGGGACAAAACCCATTTGCTCCGATACTAGATAAAGGGTCAACAACTCACCAAATCTTAACTGATCCTGTCGTTAATGAGCACTTTACAATTAAATGCTTCAAGCAAAATGTAAATGGCAATTTCACGATTAAAGTGCACTCGGTTGACCTTAGACTGAAAGATAAAAATCAAACTACCTTGCGTTTTAATGAGCTTAGAAGAGTTGAAAGTGATGAGGGTGATTCAATTGTAGTTGATAATCCCGATGAAAATTACGAATTAACCATAAGTTAGAAATGGTATGAGGCCCAAAGACCTACCTGGTAATTATTGTCTTCAATTATTGTAGGGCTGCCTGTTCCGTCATAATAATTTGGACTTTCAAGTAAAGACAATTTCTTAGTTCCCAGACCTTTGAGATAAACTATTGTTTTATTTGCAATTTCTAGTCTCCCAGACTGATCACCTGAAGAATTGGTATCTATGTTTGTGGCAATTTCTATATCAGATGTTTGAAGTGACAATTTGCTATTTTTTGACCAAATTGTACTAGAAAAAACTAAACAAGTGGACAACACACTGATTTTTAAAAGATATTTCACCATTGAATAGCTCCTGATCATAAATTTTTATAATTGGAGCCATGCTACCACAACAGTGCACCGAGTCAACGCTGTCTGTAAATAATATATGATTTCTCACCGATCATACTGGCCAGTAAACAGTAAACAGGCCCAGTTACTGTGGTCTGGGCCTGTTTACAGCTTACGGTTTTTTTTGCTCAAATAGTTTTAATCCAGATAAAAACTCTGGTTTTCCCGGGAGGATTTCTTCTTCTGGTGCGGCTTTCATACAAAATGGCTTCATCAACTTCCATCACTTGAGCTATAAATTCTTTCAAATTTTCTACTGGAACATAGAGGTTGTAATAGACTCCGCCGGGAACTAATTTGCCAGGCTTCACTTTGTCTACCTGAGCAGCTTCATAGTCTTGAACTAATCTTGTCAACTTGCTCCGAGTATCGAGAGCATCAATAGACTTGATCATAACTCTGTAGGCCTTTTTGTTTCCAAGCCTTGTATCGCGATAACCGCCCTTTCTTAGCTCCTCATACTCAGATTGCTCCAACCCAGAAACATCAAAATCTTTAGGTAGAGAATCCCATGAAGTCAAAACCACCTCTGATTCAGACCGCCACTGTTGTGCTTCATCAATTTCTTCAAACAAAACGCCTTTATCTTTTAACGAATCAAGGTTAGGTAGTTTGGCATGGAAATCGCTGGCCTCTTTGCTTTTGGTAGTTTCTTTAAATTTTAAAGTGCTGTCTAACCAGGTAAACTGTGGCTCATAAATTCTAATTTTGTTTGCTAGGTTCTTTTGATACCATTCATTGCCAACTTTCACGCTGTAAATCAGCAAAAAACCCGCTGCTGTCAGCAAAATCACTTCTTTTAGGACCTTAAGCTGTTTTTTAAAAACAGTTCCGCCTCTTACAATCTGTCTATGGGTTATATTGCTAAACCTAAAGTCTTTTTTCATATTCTTTAAAAATAGTTCCCATTCACTGTATAACGTCACTTCTAAAGAAGACATGACCTCATCTTCATGGCGGCCGTTTAAATTTTCTTTAATTTCAAGCTTTGACGATATTTGCTCAAATGTAACTGATAGATTTTGGCTTGCAACATTTCCGATCTGAAACTGAGCACTAAAGTACTCATCCAAATATGGGAACTTCTCTAGAAAGTATATCCGAAGCACTCCTGACAACCAGGAAATTGATACTTTTGATGCTTTAGCAAGAGCATATATGGAAATATTTTTGTTTAAAAATACAAAAACTAATAATTTCTCCTTTAACCAACTAAACCAGGATATTAGAGGTCCAATTCTCACCCCCTTCATGGCATATTGAAAGCGATCCATTAACTGGACAAGAGTAATATTACCGGTAAAAAACGTATCCCAGAACTCTTCAAACTCTTTGCAATAGCGACCCTGCCAGGTAATACTCTCTAAATCTAAATTTATCCAATCTCTAAATTGTTGAAAATCGGATTGATCAAATCTCATCTGTGATGCTTTCATGAAAACAATGTTAGCAAAATACGGTTAATTTTTCCACCTTGTTCCTTGCACTAGTTATTCTGTATCATTTAGATAGGGATAAACGGCTGACATTGTGCGCCGTGTCCGCATAATAGGGTGTGAAATGTCAAGAGTAACCGAAATGAGAACTCAAATGCTAAAAGATAGTCAAGATAAACGACAAGCATTGGAGTTAAAAAAAACCAAAGCAAAACACATGAAGAGGTACAAAAAGGTTGTTACTCGTAACGAAACTGAGCTTGAAGGTCTCAAAAGCCGGTATAAAGCAAAGGTCACAAATCTAAACAATGAATTAGAACAAAAGCTTTCCGAAATGAGACTACGTCAAGATTCACGGGTTAAAAGTGAAAATGAACGTTTAAAAAGTGAATTACATGATTTAAAGGCAGCACATGAGGGGCAATTACTTGAGCTAAAAGAAAGTCAAAGAAAGCAAATAAATAACATGAGTAGATCTCATGAAGAATCTATAGAGGCCATGCAACAGAAGTATATGAAAGAACAGCTTAAGTGGAAAACTTCTTAAAAGTTGCTATAGAGCTTATTAAAATTTACATTGAAGGAGCCATAAATGGATAAAGCACCAACATCAGGAACAGGAGTTTTCCTAAATGGAAAAGCTCAAGTTATCGAAATGTTGAAGTTCATGAATAATGCCGAAAGAAAAAAACTTCTAAGAAACATAAGGCTTCGAAATCCTCAGTTAGCTGAAGAACTCACTGCTAAAAGCCTCACTTTTTCAAGCATTTCAGCACTCTCTAACCATGAACTAAAACTTGTCTTTCAACATATAAACCCACAAATTCTAGGAATTGCTTTAAAAAATATTGAACAAGCTCTTCAGAGAAAAATTCTGTCTTTAGCACCAAGAGATTACGCAGAATCTGCTTATTCAATATTAATTTCTCCAATTAAGAATGAATTTAAAGACATTCAAAGGGCCCAAAGTAAGATTATGGGTGTTTTGGCCTCACTTAATCAAAGGAAGCAATTAAATTTAAATTAATCATAGTCATAGTGATTTTCTTGAGAAAACTCAAAGTCATCCCAAACTTCTTGTTTTTTATCGTACTGCCTTTGATCTTTTTGGATAATTTGCCATTTATAATAATCTTCAGGTATTTCATGTATAAAGCGACTTGGTCCATTAAATCTAATCTGACCGTGAATCATTCTTCCCCGTGCAAAAGTAATATATAACCTCTCCATCGCCCTAGTCATGGCCACATAAAAAAGCCTTCTTTCCTCCTCAATTGCAGTGCCACCTGTGCTTAATGATTGAAAAGATGGAAATAGATCCTCTTCTGCTCCCCCTAAAAAGACATATGGATATTCAAGGCCCTTTGCCCCGTGTACTGTCATTAAAGAGACTTCTCCGCTGGTTAAATCACGCAAGCCCTCTCCACTATCCTCATCTTCAACAGTAGTATCTAATGTAATTGATTCTAAGTAACCGGCCAATGTTGGATGCGACAGCCCCTCTTCAAATTGTTTTATACCATTTTTCATCTCTTCTAAGTTTTCTACTCTTATTAGCGATTCTGGATCTTTATTGGCCTTCAAACTGGTAAGATAATTCGATTCGCAAAGAATTTTTTCAAAAATTGTACTGGGAATTACTTTTTCTTGATTCATCACTTTTACATCATTTATAAGTAAACAAAACTCCCGTAGTGATGATTTAACTTTTGCACTCAGCTTGATATGTGAATAATTACCTAAGTTATCCACAATATCATCAACAATTTCCCACAGGGAGCACCCTTTATTTTCAGCCTCCTGCTCAAGCTTTCTCATGGTAACAGCACCAATTCCCCTTGCAGGAACGTTAATTATTCTGCTTAAGGCCAGGGAATCTTTACTGTTTATTACTAAACGTAAATAACTAAGAAGGTCTTTGATCTCTTTTCTTTCATAAAATTTAATTCCACCAACAATCCGATATGGTATCTTATAGCTTCTTAGATAGTCCTCAATCACTCTGGATTGAGAGTTGGTACGATAAAATACTGCCATCTCCTTGTATTTAATTTTTTTTTGTTTTTTTAAAGAGCAAATCGTCTCCGACATAAACTCTGCTTCTTTGCGATCATCTGGACATTCAATAATTTCTAGGACTTCCCCGTGCTCATTATTGGTCCACATCTTTTTACCCTTGCGCTGAGTGTTTCTTGCAATAACAAATGATGCTGCCTCAATAATATTCTTTGATGAGCGGTAGTTTTGCTCCAGCTTTAAAATTTGAACATCAGGGTATACTTTTTCAAATTCTAAAATATTTCTAATATCCGCTCCTCTCCATGAATAAATCGATTGATCTTCATCTCCTACCACACATATATTTCGATGTTGTCCACAAAGCAAACTCATTAAAGTAAATTGAGCGCGATTGGTATCTTGATATTCGTCAATCAACACGTACTTGAATCTCTGTTGATACATTCTTAAAACTTCGGGGAAGGTTTCAAACAATTGTATAACACCAGTAATCAACCCACCAAAATCTAAAGCATTGGCCCTACTTAGTTCATCTTCATATTCTTCAAAAAAAGGATAAAAGTAGTCTTTCTCATCTACTTCATAATCCAATTTGCCCGATCTACCGCGGTAATGCCCTAAATTTTTTAAATATTCAATAAATGCTCGAACTTCATAAGGTGAAATGGTTTTAGTGCTGATACCTCTTTTTTTCAACAGTGTTTTAATAATCGATTTTGACTCACTATCATCATAAATTGTAAAGTTTCGTCCCAAGCCAAGGTGAGTTGCCTCACTTCTTAAAATATTTGCACAAAATGCATGAAAGGTTGTAATTTTCAAAGCACCAACATCTACACTTATCTCCGTAGAAACCCTCTCACGCATCTCCCGTGCGGCTTTATTTGAAAAGGTAAGTGCTAAGACTTGAAAGGGGCTAATTCTTTTTTTCTCAATTAAATAACTAATTCTTGTAACTAAGGTTCTCGTTTTGCCAGAGCCTGCCCCTGCTAGAATCATAACAGGACCTTCAGTTTTTAAAACTGCTTCTTTTTGATCCCTATTGAGATCGCTATATGTGCTCATAAATTATTTACTCTACTGTAACTGATTTTGCCAAATTACGAGGCTTATCAATATCAGTTCCTTTAAATTTGGCCATATTATAGGCAAGTAGTTGAGTTGCAACATTTACATATATTGGAGTCAACTCTTCTAGCCCCTCAAAGTTTAGTGGGATAAAGTATTCACTCACCTCTTGCAGCTTTTTATCATCTTGAGGCCCAATGGCAACTATAATGCCGTGTCTGGCCATCACTTCTTGAATGTTAGAAAAAGTTTTGTTGTATAAATCAAAACTAACAATTGCAATATTTACCATTTGCTCATCTATCAAGGCAATTGGGCCATGCTTTAACTCTCCAGAGGCATAGCCTTCGGCGTGCACATATGCAATTTCTTTAAGCTTTAATGCTCCCTCAAGTGCAATGGGAAAATCTTTACCTCTGCCAGTAAAGATAAATCCTTTGTGCATGTAAATCTCTTGAGCAATATGTTCAATATGGCTTGTGTCTGACAACAACAACTCGATTCTTTCTGCAAGTAAGTTAAATAGCTCATACTCTCTTTTACCTTCATAACCACTCTGGTGCTCACGCCTTAGAACTTCTGCCAAAAGCCTTCCCGATAGTGCCATTTGAGTAAATGCTTTTGTAGATGCCACCCCAATTTCCACACCGGCCCGAATTAAAATATTTTTATCACAAGCGCGATACAAACTGGACTCCTCCACATTAACAATCGAAAGAGTCCTAACCCCGTTTTCTTTACAAAGAGCTTGAGCTGCTAAAGTATCTGCGGTTTCTCCTGATTGACTTATAAAAATGGCCAAATCCGTTTCATACAAAATAGGCTGTCGATAGCGAAATTCACTGGCCAACTCAACATTGCAAGGTATCTTGGCAAATTTTTCGATAAAATCCCGAACTACTAAACCAGCATGCCAAGCTGTTCCGCAAGCAGTTATTTGAATTCTGCTAGGTAGCTCACCACCTTCAATCACTTTTTCAAGAAGTTTTTTTCCATCTCCTTTGTAGTAATATTGCCCCAGGGATCTAATCAAATTGGGCTGTTCATGAATTTCTTTTAACATATAGTGTTCAAAATGACCTTTTTGAGATACTTCTACTTTCATCTCCTGCTGCTTCATTTTAAAACGTTTTGAATTTGTACCATCTAGTTCAAAAAAGGAAAGACCTGACAGTTCAGAAGCATTCACCTCTTTATTGATTAAAGGGCTCAAAGAGCAAAGCACATCATCATCTGGAAAATATATAGAATCTACAAAGCCAGCAAGAGCATAAGGATCAGAAGAGACAAACACTTCAGAAGTTTCTAAGTTTTTCCCACAAACTAGTGGTGCCCCTTTTTTTATGGCCAATATTTTTTCATTACCCTTCATTTGCATAACAAACGCAGAATTGCCTTCAATTCGCTTAAAACCCTTAACTACTGCATCTTTAAATTTTTCTCCTCTATTAAGTAGGTCCTCAAGTAATGCCAGAAATACTTCTGAGTCAGTATCTGTATTAAATTTATAACCCTTATTTTGCATTTCAACTCGCAGCTCGCTTGCGTTTTCTATAATGCCATTGTGAACTATGGCAATCGAGTTATCGTGATCTATGGCAATTGAGTCACTCAAGTGGGGATGAGCATTTACATCATTAACTTTTCCATGAGTCGCCCAACGAGTATGTCCTATACAAGAATGTGAAATGTAGTTTTTGTTATGCAAAGTTGCTTTTAAATTATCTAAAGCACCCTTTTTTTTATGCAAACTCAATTGTCCTTTAGGGTTTTTAAAACAAATTCCAGCTGAGTCATATCCCCTATATTCCAAGCGTTTAAGTCCCTCTAATACCACATCAATTGAGTTATCTGGCCCAATATGACCCATAATTCCACACATTACCAACTCCTATTTTTTTTTATTTTTTAAAAACCGCTTTGCCATACCTTCTTTGGTAACTTGCTTAGAGCGTGCTATTGCAAACGAACCATCCGGCATCGACTGGGTGATTGTTGAGCCACTACCTACAAAGCACTCATCACCAATTGTAATAGGCGCAACC
This sequence comes from Bacteriovoracaceae bacterium, assembly GCA_016784965.1. Taxonomy (GTDB): domain Bacteria; phylum Bdellovibrionota; class Bacteriovoracia; order Bacteriovoracales; family Bacteriovoracaceae; genus JADHTQ01. Next base: position 23,750 of record JADHTQ010000021.1, read on the forward strand.
ATCTGAGTGTCAGACCCTATAAACGTCTTTTTGCCAATTGTAGTTTTGTGTTTATTTGCCCCGTCATAATTACAAGTTATAAATCCACATCCAATATTGCTATCTTCTCCAATGTGAGCATCACCAATGTAACTTAAGTGTGATACTTTTGCGCCCTTATCTAGCACTGCTTTTTTAATTTCTACAAAATTGCCCACTTTGGACTTTTCACCTATTACAGCTCCTGGTCTAAGACGTGCAAATGGCCCCACAACTGCTTCTTTTTTGAGTGTTACTTGCTCTAGGTGGCAATAGGCTTTGACCTCTACATCTGATTCAATTATTGAATCTTTGACAATTGCACCTGGCCCTAGCAATACATCTTCACCAACAACAGTATCACCTTCTAGGATTACATTGGGGTAAACCACTGTTTTTTCTCCAATTTCTACATCCCAATCTATATAATTTGTTGCTGAATCTATGAAGTAAACTCCCTGTTCGTTTAAGCTAGTTATTTTTTCTCTTCTTAAATGGTGGGCACAAGTCTCAAGTTGGGAGAGTGTATTGACTCCCATAAACTTTTTTGCATCAGAAAACATCAATGGCTTAACCCTGTGATTACTCTTAAATAAGTCTGTCAGGTAAAACTCAGAAGCCTTATTTTCACAACTTATTCCACCTAAATGCTCAAGTACAAATGAGGTCCTAAGGAGGTAAAGCCCAGAATTTACTTCAAGAATTTTTTTAGTATCAAAATCCGCATCTTTTTCCTCAACTATATGAAAACCAATTCCTTCATTTCTAACAATTCGGCCATAACCTGTTGGGTTTTCTGCCTGAAAAGTTGCAGCGACTCCGTCTAAGTTATCATCTACAAGCTTTTCATACAGTTTTTGAATTTCACTTGCCTGAATCAAAGGAGTGTCAGCACACATTACTAGGGTGTAATCGTACTTTTTGGTATCTTCACTTGAGTCAAAATATGCAGAAAGTGCATTTGCTGTGCCCAGCTGCTCTTTTTGATAGGCAAAGCTAATTTTTCTATTCTGCGGGTCATAATTTTGAGTTATATAGTTTTCAACTTCTTCTCTTTTATGTCCTGTAATAACACTTACCAAGCACTCTACTTGCCCTGCATACGATTGTCCAAAATTTGAAATAGCTTCTAGTGAAAAATCAATTAACCTCTTTCCCAGTATTGGTGCTAAAGGCTTTGCCTTACCGATCTTTAATCTCTTTCCTTCCCCAGCCGCTAAAATTGCAACACCAATATTCTGTATCATATAAATCCCTGGTAAAAATTTAGCTTACCGACCATTTTAACCATTTCTTATTACATTAGTCTACTTTCCAAGCAACGACTTAATCGAACCATTAGGCATTATCTTATTTTTTTTTCGAAACTGAATAAAAAATTTAAAGAGTTATGCTGAATGACCGATTATGGCAATGAAAGGATTGTACCTTTGAAGTTTCCGTTTTAGGAGATCATATGGCCACTAATTATGAGGGAGACAGTATCGAGTTTAAAGACACGCTGCCTCTTCTTCCGATACGCGACATAGTCGTTTATCCTTTTATAATCTTGCCCCTATTTGTAGGTAGAGAATCATCCATTAAAGCAGTAGAGCATGCTTTAAATAAAACTAACCGCTTCATCTTTCTATCTAGCCAGAAAGATATCACAGCTGAACTTCCCGCTCCCACAGAAATATATGATGTCGGTACTGTAGCAATGATCATGAGAATGAGAAAACTGCCAGATGGTAGAATAAAGATTCTCATTCAGGGTCTTTCCAAGGCCCGAATTGTTGATTTTTCTCAATCTGACCCATTTTTTATCACCAAAATTTCCAAAATTGACGACATTATACCAAGTGATGACGATATAGCGGTCAAGGCCTTAATGAGATCCATCACTGAGCAGTTAGAGCGAGTGATCAACGCTGGCAAAATTTTATCCCCCGATTTACTTATGGTTTTGGAGGATATTCAATCCCCAGGAAGGCTAGCAGACCTCATCGCTTCAAACCTTAATCTACATGTAGATGAGGCCCAAATTATATTGGAGATACTAGATCCCATTGAACGCCTTCATAAAATTAATGATATATTGACCAGAGAACTTAAGATTATTGCGATGCAGTCAAAGATACGTGGTAATGCCAATGAAGATATTGCAAAAGACCAGAAGGAGTATTTTTTAAGAGAGCAAATCAAGGCCATCAAGAGTGAGTTGGGAGAGCCCGAAACACAAGATGGTCTCGACGAGTTTGTAGAGATAAAAAATAAAATTCTTGCCTGTAAAATGAGCAAAGAAGCTGAGGAAGAATCTTTAAAACAGCTTGCAAGACTTGAAAAAATGCATCCAGATTCCTCAGAGTCGGGAATTGTTAGAAGTTACCTTGAGTGGATGGTAGATATTCCATGGTCTAAGGCCGATGAAGAAATTATTGATCTCGATGCTGCTAAAAAAGTACTCGATGAGGATCATTTTGAATTAACAAAGGCCAAAGAAAGGATTTTGGAATACCTCGCAGTTAGAAAGTTAAAAGGTGACAATATGAAGGGGCCGATAATTTGTTTTTCTGGTCCTCCAGGAGTAGGTAAAACTTCGCTTGGAAAATCTATTGCAAGAGCAACTGGTAGAAAGTTTACAAGAATAAGCTTGGGTGGCGTCAAAGACGAAGCAGAAATCAGAGGACATCGCCGAACTTATGTTGGAGCAATGCCTGGACGCTTTATTCAAGGTCTAAAGCAAGTAGCTGTGAATAACCCAGTGATTTTACTAGATGAAGTCGACAAAATTGGTGGCGACTTTAGGGGTGATCCATCTCATGCATTGTTAGAAGTATTAGATCCCGAGCAAAATAATACATTTAGAGACCATTATGTAAATGTTGCTTTTGATCTATCGAAAGTTATCTTCATTGCTACTGCCAATGATTTAGAGGGCATACCTGCACCACTTCGAGATCGTATGGAAATCATTAATCTTTCCGGCTATACTCAAGAGGAAAAGGTTGAAATTAGTAAGAAATTTCTGATACCGAAGCAAATGGATGAAAATGGCATTTCTACCCAACACATAGAGTTTACAGATGAAGGTGTAAGTGATGTTATCAAACACTTTACCGCTGAATCTGGACTGAGGGGCCTAGAAAAGAAAATTGGTGCTCTCTGCCGAAAGGTGGCCATCAAAATTGCCGGTGGAGATGAATCTAAAACACATATATTGCAAGAAACAGTTATAAAGTTTCTTGGACCACCACTGTACACCAAAGAAGATGAAAGATATCTCGATGAAATCGGGGTGGCCAATGGACTTGCTTGGACTGCAGCGGGTGGAGAAGTTTTATTTGTTGAAGCTACAAAAATGAAAGGAACTGGTCTCACTTTAACTGGTCGGCTCGGAGAAATAATGAAGGAATCGGCCCAAACGGCCATTGGTTACATTAGAAGCAATGCACAAGAGTTGGGGATTAGTGATGAATTTTTTAAAGAACATGAAATTCACATCCACCTTCCTGCTGGAGCAGTACCTAAAGATGGACCAAGCGCAGGCATTACCTTGGCGACAACTATTATTTCACTATTAACAAATACTCCAATAAACCATCGTGTTGCAATGACAGGAGAGATGACTTTAACTGGCAAGGTTCTTCCCATTGGGGGCTTAAAAGAGAAGGCCTTAGCGGCAATGCGGATGAATATCAAAACAATTATTATACCTGCAAAAAATGAAAAAGACCTCCAAGATATTCCCAAACAATATCAAGAAAAAATTAACTTTATACCCGTGAAAACTCTTGATGAGGTGTTGGATGTGGCCCTAGTAGGTTGGAAAGATCGACTAAAGCTAGTTGATAAAGATGAAGATGTCCCCCCCATTAAGAAGCCTCCTCAACCCATCGCTGCATAAATTAACAAATAATACTTTATGTAATCGTATTTTTTAGTTAGTCTATTAATATATAGTAGATAGATGTGTAGATACCTTGTCCGGAGGATCCTATGGCAGATAATGAAAAGTCCAGTAATGAAGCTAGAATTTTGATTATTGATGACTCAGACTTTTCAAGAAAAAATATCAGAGATATTTTAGTTGATTCTGGTTACAACATTGCGGGTGAGGCCAATTCAGCAGTCTCTGCTCTACATATCTCTCAAAAAATATCTTGTAATGTCTTTATTATTGACGTCGTGATGCCTGAGACCAGTGGTATTGAGCTAGCTAACCACCTCAATGAAAACAGTCGTGAGGAAGTATTTATCATCATGGTCTCGTCACTAGACTTAGATAACATCATTATTGATTCAATATCAGCAGGAGCAATCGATTTTATAAAAAAGCCGTTTGATAAAAATACCCTTATCAGGTCTGTTGAAAAAGTCACAGAAAGATTGCAACAAAAGGATTAAGACGCATGTTTATCTTTAAATTTTTGATCTATTTTTGCATAAGCTACATAATTTTGGCCATTCCCGTATCCAATGACCTCATGTTTAACCATATCAACAAACTTGTAGCCCCCATAACCCATAAATTATACACGACGGCAAAAGAAAAAATTATTGATGGAATTACTGTGAGTCAGAGTTTTAGCGAAAATCTGTTTTCTAACTCAACTCCCAGGCATCACGACTCAGTACATTCTGCTTACTCTTCAACTAAAGTTATCAAAAAGTTATCAAAGAATTTTAATGGGTTTCAAAAAAAGATAATACAACAAAAAGATACGTCCAAATCACCTCAAGATAATTATACCGTGGAAGAGGAGGCGTTACTTCGAAGAATATTTAACAAGACTCAGTAGACTCTATGATCTAGTGGGGCTCGCATCTAAAATATTAGTCAGAAGCCTGCCACTTCCTATAGTATTGCTGCGTTTGGAGCATTCTCTTCTACTGCCTCAGCCTTAACTGGTCTCTTATTTAGTGATACTGGTGGTCTTGCCAACGTATCAAACATTTCTCCACAGTGAGTTAGTTCTACATCTTGTCCTATTGCTCTTTGCCCACTCTCATCACTTGAGGCCAGCAGCGCCGATGAAAAAAGTAGTGAAGCAATGAATACAATTATTAGTTTTTTCATAATGTCCTCCAGACTTTCGTGTCTTTAATAGTTATGCTTTATAAGTTGCATAAAACATGCCAATCTTGTTACTTCAAATTTCAAAGCGTTGGAGGTGTTTGCTTATGTACAAACCGTGACACCTGTAAAGAATTTGTACGATTAGTTAGCTAGAAACGAATACTCATCTCTAACATAGGGACAATACTAGTATAACTATCAGCTACCGTAGTAGTGGTAGTGCCTACTGTGGCCTCTGTAATGGATACCATATGATAGTTTAGAGATCCACCTACAAAAAACATCTTACTTAGAGGAAGATGATAACCAAAAGAAAACAGCATGCTTGAACCTGTTACTGTTTCAGAAGTACCTCCAAGCACCCTAGTTCCAGATACATATGGATTCCATACTGCTGCAAGATAAAAATTCCTTTCTGCATTAATAAACCACTGCAATCTAGGTCCAAGTTCCATCAAAGAAATGGTATCTGCAGTATCACTGGCACCTTTTTGCTGAGATTTATTCCAAATCGTAACATTTTGGCCAATTAGAAACTTGCCATCTTTATCAAAAGCAGCTCCTATAAAGACAGTATTATTCATTTTAGAGTATGCAAAGGTCTCAGTTGTATTATCATCAGTATCACTGGTGTAATTTATCTGATATTGAAAGTAAATGCCACCATATGCATTGAACGATAAAACGATTAGGCAAAAAAGGGATAATAATTTGATCGTTAATAATCTGGTAATTATACACTCCTTCATTAAAAATACAGGGCACTTCCTTGTGCCCTGCCTCTATGGATAATTTTATGCTAGTTTAGAGGATATTTATATAAGAAAGATTTACCTATGGTTTATACCAACAAAGAGGTCTGACACCTGTTTGGTAACCATTTGAGCGAGCACAAAGCCCTGTGCTTGCATCAGTATCACTTACATCAGTATAGGCATCTTTATCACAAATAGCTGCTGCAAAATAGGTATCTAGGCGACATTGAGCAGCAGGGTGGTTGTGATCCGTAGCGGTTACAACTTTTGGATCTGGAGTAGTAAAAGACAACTCCTTGGGAGCATTTCCTAGAGCATTAAATAAACTGCCCAATGAATGACCGGCCATGGCCGATCTTTGGCATATTGCAATCTCATCAGCACTAGCGAAGGTCTCATTACAAGTTTTAGTTACATACTCATCGACTTCCATCTCTTCGACAATTCGTAAATTGTCATCATTTTCAAAATATTTGCGCAAACACTTCATTGTTCCAAAATAGTCAGACTGTCCTTCATTGGACGCCCAAAGTGTGATAATCCATATTTTTTTCTTGGGGATTCCACCTAGGTGATGGCCCAATTCATGACATGCAACCAAGGCAAATGCATCAGGTGTAATTGTTTCATGCCTGGCAAGACCACCAAACATTGTAATGGACCATATATTTCCGGCTTGCTGGGCATAAGCGTTGACGGTACCGTCGTCCCATTTTCTCTCAATTTTCAAAGTTTTACCTTTAGCTGAGATTATGGGTGAATAAATTGCCCCAACTTTATCCAAAATATCATTAAATTTTTCTTTGGTAACAGCTGAAACATTTTTTTCATGTGGTCCAATATATAAATTATTTTCCTCTACAATCCCCCGTTTCCCGTCCTTGGTACAAGCATTTACTAATGTCACATAATTAAACAAACAAAAAATTAAACAGATAAAAAATGAAACTTTCCTCATAATTCCTCCTTGAAATACCCAGACAATCTTACTTTATGAATCAAAAATTCAAAAAGATCGACTCTTCCTTTAAGTCATAACATGTTAGGATATTATAAAGTGTATTTAATGAGAAAGTCTATTTGATGTAAGTAAAAGTTATTATTAGGTTCGGCTTTTAGCGCGCCTTTCTATTCCAAGTGGAGAATTGATATCTGATTCAACCTCCTCTCCCAACTGACCATTCTTGGAAAATTCGATTAAATCTTTCAATGTAAGGTTTCTAAAACGTTTGTTGAGCGTTTTGTAGTATTCATTCCAAAACCAATTATTTGCCTCATTGTTTAAAAGGGTGTTAAGACCATCTTTTCCGGCCTTAATTTCAATTTTTTCTATGAAATCTAGTAGCAAAATATGATCTGGTGAACTTACTAACACTCCAATATCGTTGTTGCCATCATTTACTAGTTTAACAATAGATGCATCATCTAACAATTCTAAAACCTCAGACGCCCTTTGTGGAGAAACTTTAGAAATTTTGGCCAACTCATCAGCAGTTATACCTAGGCCTATATGTGATTGATCTGGATCCATAAATCTTCTAGCAATTTCAATAATGCCTACTAATGCAATCTCTTTCGTTGCTCTTAATTCTTTTGAACTTTTCTCATATGGGTCTAATGATGTAGCCTCAGGATTCGAAGTTAAAAAAGTTATTCTTACACCAAGATTTACCCCCACAGAAATAATGAAGCTCCAAAGTACAATCGAAAAAGATAAAACCAATGTAGTAGTTATTATATCCTGTGCAAAAGCAAGGTCTATAAATGTGGTCAGCACTGCTTTTGAGACTTCAAAAACTAACGCTGCCCAGAATGCTCCAGTAGTAAAACACATCAAAGATAAATCTTTTGAAAAGACTTTATACAAGACAGAAAATGCAAGAAAGGATAAGGCCAATTGGCCAATAAAAGTTCCTGCAAATTTTAAAAATTGAGAAAACTGGGTAATATCTGTGGACAAGATAAGTGCAGAAGAAGCTGCAGTGGATAACAACAACAACAATGGTGTAAAAAGTAGTACGATGGCATAATTATAGAACTTATCGTATCCATCCTCCTGTGGTGATATCCCCCAGAATTTATCCAGCAAGTCCTTGTAATACAAGGTTAATCCTATAAGGGCACAGGCAGTAATTATGAATGAAAACAGTACTAAAACCTTACCCCCGCCTGTACCAAGTGCAGCTTCCCATCCAGATAAATGAGGTATCCATGATGAGTTTAAACGCCCCCATAGATGCACTGAGCCACCGACAAGGGGCTTCGCAATTGCACTAAAAACTACAAAACTACTGATAAAAAGTATGGTGCTAAGTAGAGTCGGAATCCAAGAAGCCTGCATAAGATGAAATATATCGCCAATTTGTAGGGCCCGAATAGGAGTTTTAAAGAAATTGCCAACTCCTTCTAATAAGTCTGAAGACTCTTCATATTCACCATCTTCTACTTCCTCTTCCACTTCTTCTTCAACTTCTACTTCATCAATTTCTGCGGCGGAGTTATTATTTTTGTTTAATTGGTAAACATTCTCTTCATCTGACATAGGTCAATCCTTGTTTTTAGCAAAAATTTAATACAATTCACTAATAAATATCGGAATAAAGAGATCAAAACTTTAAAAATTTGAAAGTTTAGGATATAACTTGCTTTATGAAAAATCGCTACCGTCTCACAATACCCATTGCAATAGTACTGACCATCTTATCCGTTATATATCAAAGAAAGACGGGCCCCACATACCCAAAAAAAATAAACCTCCAAATCGCAGGCAAAACTTCAACCTTTAAGCTTCTGCGCTCTCATGGTGGAGCAACTGATGCCCCAGTGTCGATTCCAATTATTAGTAAAAATACAAGCGGAAATCTATATTACCGGCGGTTTCCCACTAATGATGGATGGCAAATCCAAACCATGAGGTCAAATGCCAATGCGTTGGAAGCTTATCTACCGCACCAACCCCCCGCTGGCAAATTGCAGTATTTTATTGAACTCAATGTTGACGGATCAAAGATTGAAGTCGGAACTTCTAAAGAACCAATAATTATTCGATTCAAAAGTGCAGTTCCTGCTATGGCCTTAATTCCACATGTTTTATTTATGTTCGTAGCAATGTTGCTATCAACTCTTGCTGCCTTAGAAGCCTATTTTAAAACTAGTAGTTTCAAAACACTAACATTTGTAACAACTGCATGCCTATTCATAGGAGGACTTATCTTAGGACCCGTTGTTCAAAAATACGCCTTTGGTGTGTATTGGGCCGGTATCCCTTGGGGTTATGATTTAACCGATAACAAATTACTAATTTCTTTCATCTTCTGGTTTGTTGCAGCTGTCATGAATATTAAATATAAGTCTCCAAAATCTGTAATTGTAGCTGCGCTAGTCCTACTTGCGATTTATTCCATTCCACACAGTAGGATGGGCTCACAATACAATTACGAAACAAATAAAGTCGAAACTGATGTTTAGGAGCAAAAAGTCCAAAGCTTAAGCAGTTTGAGAATAGAAACATTCTGAAACTTGAATGTTGATCTCCTCCAAAACTCTACCTGTAATATCATCTGCCACTGTATCAATATCCACTTTACTAATATCGTAACTGCGGTCATAACTCTCATGAACATTATTTAAATCAATCCCTACATATTTTGTCGCAAATCGCTCATACATTAGTTGTTTTTGGCTGATGTAGTCACTGGCTTTACTCAATAAAATCCTTTTTTTACGAGCAACACTTGCAATGCGATACTCTTTCGGGGCAACTATCTGATATTTTAAGCAGTTTGGCATATTTCTAGTAATCAAAGACAATCCACCTCCCACCATAATGGCGTTACCTTTTTTGGCAATACTTATAGCGTGTTTTCTAAGAGCTAGGTATGTTTTGTAATATCTAGGCTTGGCATGAAAAAAACCAAATATTTTATCTATGACCTGATAGTGATCACCAAGTGAGCGAAGTAGACATTTAGATATACTATCGTGGTGGCCGATCTTATCTAGCAATTTTTTATCATAAATTACCCACTCTTGCCCAGTTTCTTGCTCCAAAGTCTTCTGGACTGCTTTGGCAACGGCATTGACGTCACATCCATATTGGCGCGAAATGGTTACAGTTAGCTTTGTCTGCTCTTTGCATAGATCATTTTTATCTCGCAAATTAAGACTATTAATCATTGAAAGCTGTCGGCATGTTAAAGGTAGAGTCGGACCAGTTCTTTTTTGCATAGTACATCCCATGTAACTGTTGTTTGTAAAAAAACCAAAAACTTAGCTATTCACAGTCAAAGTTACGGACAACATATTGTGCAATAATTGAATAAAAATAAAGATTTCAACATATTGTACATTTTTAAGATTATTCCTTTTTTTTTCCATCATTCATTAACAATTATGTTTTTAACTGATTCTACATTTAAAGGGGGAAGTGATGTTACAAGTTGTAGTAAATTATCTTGGTGTTGTTGGCGTAATTGTAGTTTTTGGAGCGGTTTTATATTGGAATTACAAAAATTTGAGGGAACGAGAAAATGTAAAAAAACAGTATTTGGCCAGTTTAGACTTGTTTTCAAAAAATCCATATGATTTGGATGCAAAAGCCAGATGCTACACCGTTGGCAATATATATTACAAGTATCACTGTGTAACAGATCATGACAACAATATGCTGGGAAATTACGGACATTATCGCTATCAAGTCATGAATACTGACGTAAGAAAATATCTTATTGCAAAAGATATCAATAATTACTGGAAGCAATTTGTGGCCCCTTCTGACTTACAGAAGGTAGAAGCAAAAATTGCTAACTAGTAATTTTGCTCTTATAGACCACCTGTAGGAAATATAAATCCTTGATCGGTGTCAGAAGTACAAGTCGGATTTGCTCCGTCCACTCGCGCATTATCCCAATCACTATAGTCGTTAAATGGACCTAGGTCTTCTTGCTCTAATGCATCACTATCCATCTGAGCTACTGGACCTGATTGTTCAACATACGCATTTGAGCTATCAAATTCTGTATCCCACTCTCTAACCATCACCCTTATTCTCGCTTTAACATCCAGGGCCTTGTCATAACAAGTAAAATAGTAAAAAGGCGACTTTCTCAGTGGGTCTAAAACTGGTTCATTGCCGGGTGCACGATATTTAGCGTAATTGCTATATTCTATGGCGTCAAACTCGGTATCATTTTCAGCACAAAACTGCGCATAGTTTGCTATATACTTATTTGTAAAAAGTCCTTTACTATTTGGAGAAGATATTTCCCACGTGTTACTATATTCTCCATTGTCAATAAAAACTATTTGCTCTTTAACCCCAAGATCTGTTACTGGTCCATTTATACAAGCATCAAAGTCACCACCACATAGGCTAGTTGAGTTTGTATCTGAAACCAAAACACAAGAGTTAGTATCACTGTCTTCTGACCACGCTTTAGTATTATGCATAATGCTACCAGTATCACAGTTGGGCCCACCCGTAACACTGTAATCATACTGGCAAGGTGGCGGTACACCAGCAATCTCTACACACCCAGAGTCACAACCACAAGAAACTGAGAAATAAGTTTCGACTGTACGCCCTGGCCGATACTGATAAAAAGAAAAGGGCTGATAACCAATGTAATCACAGTTTCCTGCTGCTATATCCAGCGTAAACTGTACTCCAACATAAAATAAGTCGTTTTCTTCTACTTCAACCCAACACAATATATTTTCAGAAGTAGATACATTACCTCCATCTATGGCACTGACGGAACATTCAGTTTTTGCATTATTTTCTCCTAACAAATGCATGGAGTGACTATATACTGCACCAGAAGACTCACTCACCCGCATGGCACCAAATGCAGAACTATTTGATGATGAGACTAACAAGGGATCATTTTGAGTATTATCTTCAAACCATTTAGCGCATGAGCTAAGCATAAATAATGTCAGTATTAAACCGGAAAATATAAATGTTTTGTACCTCACTAGTTCACCTACAACCTAAGATCATTATTTGTTGTTACACTACCTCACAGATACCATTCGGCCAAAAAAGCACTTTACTTTAATAAAAAACTTATACATAACTTAGGTGAATGCATAGCTTTGAATATATTGGGACAAATTGATAAACCGCACCGAAATAAGTGCTTAATATTAAAGACATTACAGGTCATTTATGGACAAGTTTATTTTAGTTTCTGGTACTTCCAACCTAAAACTGAGTAAGATGATTTCTGACAATCTTGACATAGAGCTTGTTGACACTCAACTAACCAAGTTTGCAAATGGTGAAATTTTCTGTGAAATACAGCAAAGTGTACGAGGCATCCATGTATTTTATTTGCAGTCAACAGGGCATCCTGTTAACGACAACCTTCTAGAACTTCTTATTACCACTGATGCCCTAAAAAGAGCATCTGCTGCTTCTATCACAGTTGTTATGCCTCACTATGGATATTCTAGGCAAAATAAAACTACTCTGCCCCGTACTCCAATAACGGCAAAATTAATAGCTGATTTAATCACAACTGCAGGGGCCAGCAGGGTGATCACCATGGACCTTCACGTTAATCAAATTCAAGGATTTTTCAACATTCCTTTTGATAACATATACATCTCTCCAACCTTTATCAGTTACATAAAAAAAGTCCTAAGACCCAAAAATCCAATTTGTATTGCACCTTACAGCGGGGGCGTAGAAAGAGTAAGACATTACGCTAAAAAACTTAACTGCGACCTGGGTATAATTGATAAACGTAGGACTGGACAAAATATTGCAAAAATTATGAACATCATTGGAGACGTAAAAGGCAAAGAGTGCATTATTATCGATGATATGATTGATACAGCAGGAACACCAATGATAGCATGTGAGAAACTAAAAGAGCTGGGGGCCACGAAAGTATATTTTTTTGCAACCCACCCTATTTTATCAGGACCGGCCATTGAAAGAATCAACAACTCAAAGTTCCTAGACCAACTAATCGTAACTGACACCCTAACTCTCTCAAAAGAAGCCGCCCAAATTAACAAACTCAAAGTGCTATCTGCCGCCCCTCTCCTATCCAAAGCAATTTTTCGCACCTTTAAAAACGAATCCCTAAGCTCACTATTCCTCTAAAAAGGTAAAAAGGTAAAAAGGTGCCAGCAGACCTGTGGGACCTATAGCAACATTTTTTATCATCAATAGATGATTCTCATAATTTCATCTAAACTTGTAGTACCTTCAATAATTCTTCGGGCACCATTTTCTCGCATTGTAACAAAGTCTCCCCTAGTGCTGTTTTCAAGTTCTTGTAAAGTTATATTTTCTTTGACTAAGGTCTTTAACTTTTCTGAATATGGCAGCAGCTCATAAACACTTTGTCTCCCCTTAAAACCAACATGCTTGCACTCACTACAGCCTTTGGGAACAAAGACATATGGCGGTATCTCAATTTTTAACTCACGTACCAACGCCTTCCATTGATCTTTTGGTGTTCTAATTTTCTCCTTACACGAATCACATAGTGTTCGTGCAAGCCTTTGGGCAAGAATGCCTCTCACTGTTGCATTGATCAGGTGTACAGGGATTCCCAAATCTAAAAGTCTTATTACCGAAGATAGTGCATCGTTAGTGTGCAACGTAGAAAGCACCAAGTGTCCTGTAAGTGAAGCCTGGATTGCCATGTCACAAGCATCTGAATCTCTAATCTCCCCTACCATTATTATATCCGGGTCTTGCCTTAAAAAGGCTCTAATGGTATTGCCAAACGTAATGTTTAAAATCGTATTAACTTCTACTTGATTAAAGTTTGTATTTAAAATTTCTATAGGATCCTCAACTGTACAAACGTTGACTTCGTCAGTTGCAATTTGCCTCAGTGATGTATGAAGAGTAGTTGACTTACCAGAGCCAGTAGGACCTGTAACAAGAATTATCCCATTGGGATTAGCGATAAGTTTGCTCCACTCTTTGATATCTCTTTTGTAAAATCCAAGGCTATCAAAAGTCATATGTCCTGTTTTGGAATCAAAAATTCTAATAACAACTTTTTCGCCATATGGAGTCGGAATTGTTGCAATCCTAAGCTCCATTACTCTTTTATCAGAAAGCTCTCTTTTAATTCTTCCATCTTGAGGGCGCCTTTTTTCATCAACTTTCATTTTCGCAAGTATCTTAACTCGAGCAATTAAAGGCACCATAATAACAGGATCAAAGTGGTACACAACCCTTAGCCTGCCGTCAATCCTAAACCTAATACGTCCTTTGCCTGGTTGCGGCTCAATATGGATGTCTGTTGCCCTCTCATCATTAGCATATGAAAACAGCCAGTCCATAATTTTAGCGACAGAACTGTCTGAGGTGACTGCTTGGGTGTTACCTGCAGTCATCATTTTTTCAATATCCGTCGGCAAAGACACCTCTGAACTCTCGGCATGCTCCCGACTCATTTTACTAACTTCTGCATGAACCGAAAAAAAGCCGTCAATACACCGATCAATCATTTCTGCGTTGGCGAGCTTTATTTTTATTTCTTTTTTTAAATTATCTGCTATTTCAAAAACCCAATGTCGATCAAATGGTTCAGAAGTAACAAATGTGATAGATCTTGGAGTAACTTCAACTGGTAGAATTTTTAAACGCTTTAAAAATTTTTGAGATAACACTCCCGTAATGGCCGAAATATCAATTTTTAGTGGATCTATTTCATAATATTCAACAGAGCTTACTTCTGCCAACCATTTGTACAAGTCTTCAACTCCAACAAATGAATTTGCCTTGCGTCTGTCTGGGATGTTACAGCTTGCAACTACATTAAGTGGGTGAAATTTGTACAATTTTTTCTTTTCAAAAATTTCACGGGCCTTTGTTGCACTAATAATTTTCCATCGAACTAGTTCTTCAAGGACCCACTCGAGAGTAAGTTTGTTACATTCATCTTTATTTGCTGCTTTCATAAGTCCCCAAATTCTTAAAAAACTAAAAGATTTTTAAGTAAAGTTTAAGGTGTTAAATATCTTTAAATTTAATCCCTTATCGTGTAGATCATGATTTTTCTTAAGGAATTAAGCATCTGTCGTATGTAAAAAATTGAACCAGACTGAATCTTTTTCAAATATGCCATAAATCCTTGACGCTCTGCACACATATGGTATAGAGGGACTTTCTAGTGGCTATTTAAGGATTATAGTTATGAATGCTTGTTACATTCTTTTAGTGGTTTTCATCAACCTAATATGTCTTAATGCGTACTCTGCAGTATGGATAAGCACAAATGAGTGGAGTGAGGCTTGGGATAACAAGTATTCTGAGTGGATCAAAAATGACTTTAATCAGTACATATTTGTAAAAGGTGACTTTAAAAACATTCCAACAGATTGTGCCGACGCAGTTTATGCCGCTAGAGTCATTTTTTCTTATAAAAATAAACTCCCATTTGTAATCAACATGCCTCATAGTAGTGGACGTTTTATAACAAACTCGACTACTAAGTTTGATAAATTTGCAAGTTCTTTAAAAAGAGTGCGCTCATTTATCAGATGGGTTAACGGTATAACAAACACAAAGTCTCTCATTACAGACACTTACCCCACTGAAATTAACCGTCAAGCACTCACACCTGGAGTCGTCTATTTAAGCCCACGCTACTCACCAAATCACGATGATAATGTAACAGATGCAGAAATTGTTCCAGGACATGCGGATTTAGTTAAAGAGGTTACCCCATACGGTATCATTAAATTAATTGGAACCACTTCTCCAGACAAAGTGAGAGTTCTAAACATTAAATCAAACCTAAGCTATATACCCAGAAATCATGATGGTGGTTTTAGAAAATGGATGCCTCCAAGAGGTTATCATAGTGAGGTTGAGTCACTGCCATACTACTCTCTGGAGCAGTATGAACTTGGCAACACAGAAGTTGGGCAATACAAATTTCAAATTCTTTCACAATGGGTCTTGGATATTAGAGATAGATTGAAGTTGTTTGATGAGTCGGCCCAAGAGCGAACAATACGTTTGGTACAAAATCTTTGTCAGGCAGTAAATTTACGTGTAAGTGCAGTTAATGAAGGCATCAGCTACCAAAAAAAAATTAAAAACAAGTGTATGAATGAGTCGGAGTACGACGACTACTCTACTCCGTCTCGAGATAAAAAGATAAAAAACATCATTGTTGGCCTTTTTGAAGTTACAAACTACTATATGTATTTTGAAGAAACTGTCTCTAAGTACAGTATCGAGCTGAATAACTGTGCCCCTATAGAGTATTACCCAGGTGTTCACATCACTCTGAAGCAATATATCCAAAGAGTAAAACAAGGCTTGATTAGTTTTGATCCCAACGCACCCATAGAAGCAAGATGGGGAGAAACAAAATTCTCATCAAAACGATGTAAAATGTATTATACTTTAGAAAATTAAAGATTTCTAAGAAACTATAGTTCCTCAATGGGCTCTTTTTTAACTACTGCACCTGGATCTTTTGCAACTACCTGACCCACAGTAATACCTAGTAAAACCAATGCAACTATAACAATTATTTTTTTCATGACCTTCCCCCACGTTTAAAACTAAAAAAGTTACTTACTATAAGGTTATCAAAAAATCAATCTCACGTTAAATGTTTTCTCACTATCTATAGCACCTTTATAAAGCTTTCTCGCAGCGCACCGGGTCATACAGAGTAATAAATTGCTTTAGATAAGTTTATTTTATCCGATATACCTGACAACGGAGGTGTTGCTTTGGAAAATTTAGAGATCTTGATAGTTACTTGCTTTGTGTTGGCACTTGCGAGAATTTACCTAGAGCTTACCAAGTTTAATTTTTTAAAATTGCCAATAAGTAAGCATATATCAAAAAAAATAAACAAAAAAGCAGTAGAGAAATTCCATCGACTTGGTTTTTACACCTCAATAGGTTTTGTAACATTACATTTACATCAAGTCCTATCAATCGTCATATAGCTCTATTTGATCTACTCTAGGGTTGGATGAAAATAAGTTATGAGGGATCTTCAAGATATCTTTTGTGGATTTTTTCCTAATGTATATTTTAATTTTTGGGTGCAATTCCTTTTCATAGCTGCCCTTTTTACTGACAATCATATTTTTAAGTTGATAGATTTTATTTAAAAAATAGGAGTGCTGCCTCTGTGTCAGCTTAAAGATTTGGTGTGTTTTCACCCTGTTCCACAATGTCCAAGGTGGGATATCTTCGTTAATTAAAGCCGAAAGCAAAAGATAAATAGCAGGGTCGGACTCAAAGTTGTCACCCATCAAAATTAGTTCATCGGGAATTCCGGTAAGTCCGAGTATTTCTAGTAAGTTGTTGAATTTATAAAGACCTTGTTTACCAATATCCTTCATTGCCAGAAGCCCTGAGCTGTAAGATAAGGCTTCCCTGTAGTCTTTTAATAGGATTGCCGCAGTATAAATACCATTTCTATATAGCCAGTCTCTGATCGAGTTTTCGTAAAAGTGAGGTGATGCTGATAAAATAAATGGGTGGTAACCTTGGTCTATATAGCTCTTTAATATTTGAACACTTTTGTCGACTTTACCATAGTTGTCCAGCGACTGTGTAAGTGATTGATAAATTTCTTTTAAGCTGGAGTATTTTGTTTCAATTAAGGTCCTATCAAAATCAGATATTACCAGCTTTTTAGGTGTGGCAATTCTAAGCGGCATATATGAGCCTAGGTTGAGTAACAATCCCATGACTTTACTAACTTCATAAACTTGCAAAATACTAATCTCAGCAGTTTTACTAGTTATTGGTATCCTAAAACTAAAATTTCCAAACGAGTCAGACTCAAAATCCTCATTAAATACTTCTTCCCTCTTAGATGTAATGCCAACAATCTTCAGTCTAAAACGATTTGAACTTAACAGTTTGATACTTTTTATAGGTGAAGGTGAAATCACATGACTTCCCTCATGATCATCCGAAAGCGAAGCCATCCCCAGCATGTTATACTTCTTTGAGGCCCTAAGTAGAGCAACTGAAGCGCGTATACCAATATTTTCATTATTGATAATAGCAAGAAATTTAGTCAGTACTGGCCTTTTCACAGTTTTGCGACCTTAAATGACAAAACTCCATTTTCAAATTTTTGGGTTACGCCTAATGGATCTAAAATATCGGCAGTGTGCAGTTCTTTTTCCATAAGTTCTGTTCTTTTTACTTTATGTGAAACATTGTCTCCTTGAGGAAGAGTCTCTTCAAATCTTCTTGCAAGAGTCACTTTTACTCGTCTATCTCGAGCAGATAAGTGAATGTTCTCTTTTTCATATTTTGGAATGCTTACTTCAACCAAGTAGTGATCCCCTCTATCTTTTAAAGTTGGCTCTAATTTAGCTACTCGGTAGAAAGAGTCATCTTTTTTGTTTATATAGCTTTCTTTTTCTTGTGAATAAAACGCTATCACATTTTGCAGCTCTCTAGATAGTTTTGCCTTCACTCTGGCCATTGTCCTATCATGTTTTCTTTGCTCAATGTATAAATTTCTATCCATAACCCTTTGTTTTTCTGTCAATTTTTCATCATATTGTCGTTTTGCTTTATCAATTTGATCTTGGTTTATCCTTCTGAGCTGTTGTGTCTCAATAATATTTTTTCTCTTTAGATCTACTAAAGTATCTCTGTGCTCTTTTTCCTCAGCTCGTACTTTTTCCCTAAAATTATCTAAATGGCCAGAACTTTTTAAGCGATGTGCATTTTCCATTTTTTTTAGTTCGAATTTTTGTCTCCTGACATTGTCATCTAGCAGTGCTTTGGCCTGAAGTTTGCTCCTTAAGACATCACGCTTAGAGTCTGCATTAAATTTTTCTATTTCCCACTGTGTTTTTGCATCTGTTTCTATGAAATGTTTATGTGCATCTAGCTTCTTTAACTCACTTTCTTGCTTCATTGCCTCATATGCATGATTAAGCTGTGATCTCTGCACTTGGGTTAACTGTTGCTTCTCAGCTTCTAGTCTATCTTTAAGCTCCTTGCTATCAGTTTTATATTTTTCTAGTTTCTGGGAGTATTTCTCTTGAGCTGTATCCACTTTTTCAAGGTTTTTTGTTCGAAGCTTAATCAACTCAGCTTCGTTATCACCAACAAGCATATCTTTTTTAGTATTGTAGAATTTTTTTAACCCCTCAATTTCTTTTTCTTTAGCTTGGATAAGACGGTTTTGCTCCTTGTTCAACTGATGCAATTTAGAAGAATCTGACTTGGATGTAATTTTCAATTAATTTCCTTCAAATTTTGCTTGGTGTACCTGGCAAATTGAAAGATTTGTATGGCGATTTGCAAATCTTTTGCTTGCCAGTATATCCGGCACAAACCCAAGTTCTAAGTAGGTCGATGTCGATTGATTCAGAACCCCCGTGATACGCCAGGTAAGTTACTGGATCTAGAGTAGATACAATTAAAAATGGTCTTGATTTTTTTACTAAGTTTAGTTTTGACCTAACATAGTACTGGTATGCACGATATTCGGCAAAGGTCAAGGGAGCATAGAGTATTATTATTATTAGGAAGATCAAAATATGCCAAAATGTTCGTCTTTTCATATCATTTAAGCCTTTTTTTCATGCTTCTACCTCTATGATAATAAATAAGGGGATATGCAGTCTATCGGGTATCTTTTTCCACAATGAACAAATCTGATAATTTAGGTATCATAGTTTGTGGAGGTTTATATGCAAAAAGTGATAAATTCAATTATTGCAGTCCTAGCGTTTTTACATTTAAGTAGTGTCTACGCACTGGTTGACTACTCAAGACCTAGCAGTAAGCCAAGACAGGTTAGCACTAAAATCAAATCTCAGGGGCGAAGTTTCAAAAAAAGCACATCTCGCAAAAAGTCGTCACAATCAAGTATTAAGCCCTTGGCCAAATCATCAATTGGGATTTTTGGTTTTAGTGGGGAGATTGGCTCACAGAGTGTAAAAACAGATACTGTAGATGATAGTGTTGCAATATACAAGTTTTCAGGGCAATTCCAAACAAACTTTGACCTCTATATCGATGCCAGCTATTGGCTAGCATCCTCTAACAACTACGATTTGGCCAATACATCAACTATGCAAGATGGAAATTTTGAGGGAAAAATTGGTTTTAACTGGTTTAAATTTGGAAATATTGCAAACCTTGCTGCTATTAATTTTTATGCAGGTGCCTCACTGGCCAATACTACATCTGATTTTGCAACATCCAGGTTTGATAAAATCGTCGGAGTCGTTGCTTCTAAACGGTTTTACAATTTTGCCTTTGCGCTTGGATATGAGTTTAGAATCACTGGCGCCCCGTCAAATACTGATGAGATGGGCATAGGTAATATTAGCATTGTTACAGCGGCACTAGGATGGGTTGTATCATCTGACATCGCTTTTAGGCTAGAGGGAACACTCCATAACATTAAAAAAGGAACAAAAGATAACGGGCCAAGCTTTTTGACAGAAGAGGTTGCTTTTGGAAACATTTCACCCAGGTTAATTCTGGGGCTACACCCGTACATTGATCTAGAGCTCGGTGCCAAATTTCAAACTAAAAAATTCATGGATAATGAAAAATTATTAAAAGCAAAACTGTGGAATTTACAGGGAAGCTACGGAGACGTTTTATTTGCCTCCTTAAGCGTAAAAATATGAGTGTAACTTGAAGCTAAATAAAGAAGTTTATTTTTGTACCAAATGTCAGAAAGTCATCACATCCTTTGAGGATGTTTACTTTGTTGAAAGTGAAAGCTCAAAAGGCTTTTGCAGTGAAGGATGTATAGAGCATTTTTACCGTCCATACTGTGAACACTTCAACTCTACGGAAAAGCAACTGCGCTCTAACATGGGTTTGTTAAATGAGCAGTGCTTATCAGTCTTGATTCAAAAACCTCTACACCTTGATTTTTTAGTAAAAAATCCTAATGAAATATGGTGCATGAAAAATGAATTAAATGAATTAGTCTACTCATTTATTACTCTAAGTAATGATGTGTATTATATAGGATTATCTCTAGCTTATGAGACCAGGCCATCTTTTTTATTTTTATCTACCGCAACCCAAAACATGGAGCTACTCAACGAATTTAGAATAGGTAGCGAAATAGTTGATAAAGCAAAATTCACAAAAAGTACTTCCTCTAACGGTAAAATGTACATTGATGACAACGACTATCAATATGTTGAAAGTAAAAAGTCCTTAATTATGGCACAAATTTTACAGCAGCGGTCTCCAACAGACATACCCTTTGAAAAATTTCATCTATATGAAGAATTTTTTGAGGTTACTCTTACTGGAGCAGATGAAATATATGAACACCAAGATGATACTGGCGATCTGCTATATACATATATTAAATCATTTTACAAACAGGGGATCTCATTTTACTACTATGTAATCTGTTTAAACTTAAGCGGCAATGAAGTTGAGCAAAATTGTGCAGCCACCATTGCGCCTATAGTGTCTTTTCCATCTCTTGATGGACAAATGTATCGGTCGTACAATAAGGGTAAGTTAATCTCTGGAACTCTAAAAAACTAATTTACTAATTAAAATCCTCTTCATTTAAAATTATCGTAACTGGCCCGTCATTAACCGCGTTAATTTTCATATATGCTCCAAACTGGCCACTTTCAATTTTCAGATTACTTTTACCAAGCTCCTTTATCATTTGCTCATAATAAACTCTGCCAATTTTTGCATCAGCTGAGTAAGTAAAATCTGGACGTCTTCCTTTCCTACAATTTGCCGCTAATGTAAATTGTGAGATTACTAATATTTCTGCACCTATATCACAAGCAGAATGTTGAAACTTCCCATTTTCATCTTCAAAAATTCTTAAGTTTATTATCTTATTGGCCAGAGTGGGGATTTTGCTTTTGGTGGAAGATTTTGTAACCCCTACAAATAAAAGAAGTCCCTTATTAATTTCACCGATTACCCGACTTTCTACTTCCACCTTAGCATTACAAACTCTTTGAATCACAATTCTCATCATTTGCTTCTTTGCTACTTACCCTTGGGCCCTACAATTTGGTCCATCATTTCATTAAAACTTACAGCAACATCTTTAAATTCATCATTTTTTCTAGGGTGTAAACGCAATTTGGTGTCGCCATCTTTAATGTCATTAAACACCACCTTCATTTTATATAGTAGCCCAGCAGTTCTATGTGAAACCATAATTCCCCAAATTGTAACAACGATTAAAAAGCCAAATGTAAAGGCCAGCAATTTATAGGCAATCATTCGTAGTTCACCGTACAGTAAGTCCTTTACCTCTTGAGTCATATCTGCTAAGTCGATCAACACTGTATAGTTTTCTCTTATATAGTAGAACGCAACAAGACCATTTAAGACACTTAAGGTTAGTCCACCAAAACCCAACCAAAACACATATTTTAGTTGATACCGAGGATTGATAAGATAGTTTTTTAGTTTACGGTGTTTGCTGCCTTTAGGGATATCGGCTTTAGTTTTTTTAGGCATTTTTTACATTCCTTTTTAATACATGTTTTTTTAAGCTCTACCATTTTCAGCAACAGTGTTTCTGTTTTTGCTGAAATAATAAACAAGTTCGATGATGTTTTTATTTTTATTGATAAGTTATTTTTATATTTTTTATAGTAAGCCGTATTTTTGGCCTTCAAGATCTTTAGCCTCTTTTGCCTCTCTAAAAATTCAGTCGCCTTAATTTGCGGTTTATGGCACTTAGGTGAACTTGTAGTGTACTTGGGTTGCGCAAAGGATAAGTTTAAGCTCAAAACACCATAAAGAGTGAAAAAAACTATCGCTTTAAAGTACATAATAGTTAATCCTGTCTAAAATTTTAACAACAAGTATAACATCAAAAAGTTTTTGATGAAAATGATTATTAAATGATTACTTTGCTAATCAAGTTTCTCTACTTTTTAAGAAGTTTTACAATCTCTAGAAATTTGTTCTCACTTGCATATCGTGATGCAGTTTTGCCCTGATTATCGACTATATCGACACTGGCACCGTGAGATAGAAGCAGGCGAACATTTTCTATCCGCCCATGCTTTGATGCTAACATTAGTGCTGTCTGTCCATTAGAGTTTTTATTGTTTATGTCCACACCTTTTTTTAGTATGTACTGTAGAGTTTCAGGAACACCAACTTTCGCGGCTTTCATTATTGAATGAGAAGACACCTTTTTTGGAGCAAATGAATCATCTGGCAATTCTTTCAAATCCATATGGGAACTTTTTTCTTCTTCATGACTATCAGGTATGTCAATTACATTTTGTTGCTCGTCAGCGATCATTGCAAATAATTCACTTTCTTCTTGCGAGGTTATCTCGGCTTGTGACTCCGAAGCTTGCACACCGAATGAGTCACTTCCCTCAAAAGAAACCGTTTCATAAGTGTAATCATAGGCCGCAGCTTCAGTGTTAATCTGCTCTTCATCAATTTCACTTTCACCTAACTCTTCTACATTTAAGTCATCAAGACTACTAAGGGGATCCGTTTCTTGCTCATTCTTTTCTAACATTTCCTCATTAATGCTACCAAGTTCTTGCTCGTCCATACTCAATGCTGCTTCAACGTCATCAAAGTCCTCCAAATTAAACGATGGCATCTCATCAATACCCTTATCTAGTTCGGAGTTAGTGGATGAACTACTACAAGATATCGTTATGAATAAACATATTAGACATAAGACAAATGGGGACCATCTTTGGTTCAGTAACGTGACGTATCTTATCAGTGTCTTCATATCCATATATTATACTCTATTTGATACTGTCGATTTCGGGTAAAGTGCCAAATTCTTTAGACAAGTTACCTGCACTTACTAGTCCCGGCAGGTTTATCCGCCCTTGTCTGTATCAATATTTGACTCCATATTCTAGAAGATATAAAATTGCAGGAACTAAAACCAGGTAGCCAAACACATAAATGATAAAAAACCTAATTATACCTATTGTTCTGTTTTTAATAGCTACAGTATCATCAGCTAAGCCCATACCTCTTACTATAGAGCAGGCCATTAAGGTAGCCTTAAAAAGAAATCCTCAGATTGTTGCCTTGAGATTTCAGGATGAATTGGGCGCTGCAAGATACAAGTACTCCAAGCTAACTTCCTACCTTCCCACTATAGCATTTTCTTCAAGCTTAGGAATTACAAATACTTTGTACCAGACCAGCTCCGCATCGGGCACGGGAGTTGTAACACCTGCAGATGAGTCTACAAAAACAAGATATAACCACAGCATAAGCTTTGGAATATCCATCTCTGATATTAATTTGTTCGACTCATTTCAGACCTCCGATCAAAGAAAAATTGATGATATCGGTGAACGTGACAGAATAATATCGTCCAAACTATCCATTCAAGGAGCAATTTTTGGAATAATCTCTGCTTATTATTCATTAAAAACACAGTTTGAACAATTGGCCATTATTAAACGTCAATATGACTTCAACAAGTCAATGTATGAACTTGCAAAGCAAAAAGCTAAGTTAAAAAAGGGAGCTGTCTCTGATTTGCTTTTTGCTAAGACTGAGCTGATTAGAGTATCTCAAGAGAAAAAAAAGGCAATGCAAGCATATAGGTTAAGTGCTATGCAATTTAACCTCTTAATGCAGGAGCCACCAAAAAAGCAATTTAATCTCATGTCTAGTTTTCCATACATAAAATTATCCATGGAACGCTCAGAGATCATGGCAAGACTTGAAAAAACACCAACGATAGTTCAAGCTCGCAATAGTTATAAAACTGCCAAATTAAGTGCCAAACTTAATTGGAAAAGTATACTACAATCTCCTGAAATCAACATTACTGGATACTCCATAGGACATCGCTATGATTCAGACACCTCAGCGGGCCTTACTAAAGGATTTGGGGGTGGCAGCGATTTGGATTTATCTCTTTCTGTCGGATTTAATATCCCTATATTTGATGGAAACGGGTTTTTTAACCATATTGCAATTAGAGAGAGTAAGGTTAACGTTATTTTGGCCAAAATGAACCTGGATTCTGCTTACCGTAATATGCAAAATCTGCTTCTTTCTGCATACTATGATATAAAATCTCAGGAAGAATACATTAAGGATCAACGTGAGCAACTCAAGGTCGCCAGTGAGTTTTTAGACCAAACTCTCATTGACTTTAATAATAAAAACGTATCAAGAACTGACATGAAAAGTGCCATTGATAGTTTAACAGAAATTAATGTTTCATTACTTACTTCTTTGATGGGGCACCTGGGAGCAAAAATGAGCTTAGCTATTACGCTGGGTCTAAAGGATTTACCCGGAGATAAATTTTATTAATATGAAAAAACTATTTTATGTTTTGATTCTTGTAATGCCAGCAACTCTTCTAGGTGCAGAGATTATTGATTATGAGAAAAATAAATTTAAAGTTTTGGATTATTACTCCCTAGAGGCTTACAGTGGTGCAACTTCAGGAAAATGGGATCATGGACAATTCTACGGTACTGCAACTACCCTAGATATTGGAGTTCGAGCAACGATAGAGATGTTTAACTATTTTGGAGGTTTTGACTTTAACTTTTCTTCAGTGACAGTCGAGCCAGACTCCCCTTCGGACCTTTACTTTCAGTCAAGCTCCCATGGTGGTACCGGCTATAAGTTTGCAATTATATTTGGAAGACAGCTTTTTAACAAGTCCTTGCGTCTTTGGCTTGGTTACTATTTTTTAAACAGATTACATATACAAGATACTAGTTTCACAGAGACAGTTTATGATATTGACGGAGTCACCTTAATTAGCCAAGACTCTTATACCAAAGAACTAATGTTCAACGGTAGAGGATATAAACTTGGAGCAAGCTATAATTTTATTTTAAACTTCTATATCAACCTAGAATTCTCTCAATTGACCTTTAAAAAAGAACTGACTATTCCTATTACCAACTTCACATATACTATTTCAAACGATCTTCCAAAAGCACTTGATTATTCGATGTTTCTTCTATCAATCAGCTATGTATTATAGCACTATTGATAGGTAGGTGGTGGATTATAAGGTGTAAAGTTGTGATAAATATACTGACCAGATCTATCAAACTGTTCACACAAATAAATATTTCCTCGCATACACTCTAAATATACATCAAGCATCGACCTGGTACCGGGGGTATAGCTATCATCAATTATAATCATTACTCCATTGATACTAGTTGGACCATATGAGGAGAGTGTCTGCAACACTAATGCCTTGATAAGCCTAGAGTTGTTAGCAGTTGTACAAAATGGATTACCAACCGGAACTATCCCACTTTGATTTTCGTGGTTAGATGGGATAAAGCATAGTAGTTGATTGGAACTTAGCCTCCGCTTAACTTGCACATGGATCTTGCTGGTATTTTCTGTACTTCTGCACAGTGAGTAGTCACCTAAAAAATTTGGGGATCTAAACCCATAACCACTTACTCCATCGGCTGAAAAGCGACAGCCACTATCTATATCAGTCGGGAAGTTAGTGACAGGTGGCGATGGGGTCACTACAGGATTACTTGATTCATCCGAATCTGGCGTAGTTGTCGATTGACCATTTCCACTGGTATCTTGGGAACTTGGTCCCCAATCTCTATAGGCATCTCTTCTGTTTCTTGGTTCCATACAAGAGCTGACCAAAAAAATTATTAAGGCCACTATAATTGATTGCTTATTAGACATGGTCATCCCTTTTGATATAATTTCCCCAAGTATTTTATCGGATTTTTTTAATAAAGATTAAACTAATTGATAAATTCTGTTAAATTAGAATATATATGCGAATTATAAAAATTATCTCTATATTCATAACGTTAATTATCTTAAGTTTTTTACTCCCCTATTTTGCATATTTGACAGTTTTAAAGTTTGGGCTAAACCTAAACTATCTAACAATTCCCCCTTTGGCAGATAGCTCTCAAGTAATTGATAACTCAGATGTTCTCAAAAAAGAAATAGCTATGAGCGAGCAAGTACGAAGCAATAGTTGGAGACTGATACACTTTGGCAACTATGAGTTAGCTATCCCGACTCGCCATCCACTCGTCAGATTAATTCCAACTATCGATTTCAAAGCTAGTATTAACAATCCCAACATAGGACTAAAATTCAACGATATCGGCCAGGAAGAATATACTGCAATTAGGGTATTAACACCGACCACCTTAAATCTCAATCTTGAGCAGGGCAACTTTTTTTCTATACCAATTGTTCAAGAGGTTATTGAGGCCAAGAAAATTGATACCATATGGGAAGATCTTTTTTCCAAAAAAGTCAGTAAACTGGAGTTAACGGATTTCATCCAATTTAGGATTTCTGCTATTGTTTATAATTTATACCTTCTGCACCTAAGAGATGTACTATTACCCGATAATTCAACCCAGACCTCCTATTTTAAGCAAAAAGAGATGGGAATCGTTTTCATTGATCAAAATGACGGGCGATATAGACTTGAAAACCTATTCTTTTTACGAAATGGAAAAATTTATAGATTAGAGCTTAAAACTAGAAATCATGATATCTTTTCCGAAAGAATTAGAGATATCTTCCTGACAAACCTAAATTTCAAAATGAGCTATAGTGCAGCTGCTGATAAAATCTACGCTAAACACAAAACATTTAGATATGACCAGAAAGTAGACCAGGAAGGTATGATACATCTATTTTCTGCATGGACCCACGCTGATGCCAATAAAGCTAAATACTTGCGAGAAATGATTCAATACCTTGAAAGGGGAAAAAGTAATATGAATCATCTTGCTCCGCTTTATGAATATGCCCTAAGAAAGCATAACTCAAACTTTTCCAGAATCCAAGAAGACCCTATAGAAAAGGTGTTAACTAAAAAAATTGCTCAAGAGGTAGAGGAAGAAATTCAAGAAGAGATAAAAGAAGTAGAAAACACACAAGTAGTCCCCGTTGAGGGCACTCCAGATTCTTCTCAAGAAAAAATGGACTACTTGCTTAAAAAGGCTAAAATTGAAGGTATTAATACTGATGAAACAGATGATATTTTAATTGAGGAGTAACTTATAAAAGGTTGTATATGTTAAAGATCTGCATATTACTCTTGCTTAGCCTAGAAGGCATAAATGTTTGGGCATCAAGCATTGCAGAAGTTGAGGCAATAAGGGCCAAGGTTTATGCTGATCCAAAACTTCAATCTGCAATTGGCTATATCAAGCGAGGTACAATGATCTCTGTTGGTGATTCAAAAGTCGCAACATCAAGAGTATTGCCAGTTTTAATTAAGGGTCAAAAAATTGCTTATGTTAAAACCAAGGACCTAAACTTGACCCCCTCTAAAAAGTCAATTCGATCATACACCGAAAACAAGTATATGACACATACAAGTTATTTTGATTATAAACGCATGCAAATGTCTATCAGTGGTAAAGTCTTTCTGCTGGGAGAAAAATGGGATGAGCTAAGCATAATAGCTGACAACACAAGAAAAATAAACTACGGCCATGAAATAAAGGTAAGATTTGAGAGTTATGATGAACCCCACGGTTTTGATTTTAGAGGCGGGTTCAACGTCATGAGCGTCCTCGACAGTCAACTTACTTACCAAAGTATTACTTTAGCAATAGATTTGGTTTATAATCTCTATGCAGGCTATAATAAATACCTATATGCTGTTCTCTCCTTTGGTCATTCTACTTACGCAAAAATAAAATTTAGAGATCAAGCCATAAGTGTAAGCGCCATTGAAGCTGAAGGTTCCTTGGAATTTGACTATGGATTAACTCATAGCTGGATGGTAAAAATTGCTGGAGGATATCATTATCAACTGCTTTCAGACTTTAACCTCAATGAGATTGTAGGACCCGTAACTATTAACATGATGGGTTTACACGGAACAGTTGGTCTCATTTATCGATTTGATGACTAGCAATGCAAACCTCCTTGGCGCAAAATGAAGCTTTAATTAATGAATATAAAGGTAACATTTTTGAGTATTTGGTTGGATTACAATTGGCCCAACACTTCAATATTGAAAACAAGTTTCTTTCTTCAATAAATCAGAACATGCAACGTCAATTACAAAGTTATGAGTCTTGGCTGCAAGAATATGACCAAGAATTGACAAAAGAGTTACCTAAGCTGGCAACTGCAGTTGTAGATGAGCTAATACCTAAAATTTCTGGACATATAGACAATATTCTAATCATAGGTAAAACTGCCGGAGCATCTAGCAATAATAAGTGGAACGAAGCCGACCTAATGATTATTAAACCAAGCTCTGATCAACCTGTTAGCATTAAACTTTGTAAGGAAAATTCTTATATAAACACCAAAAGTGGTGGCGCTAAAAGTTTCCTAAGTAAATATTTTCAAGCATTTGTTGATTGTAGTGTTCTTCAAGAAAATTTGAACCTCATAATTGATCAAAGTTTTTATAATATGGGGCAACTACTACATGACCATGTAAATCTAGAATTTCATGGTCAATTTGATAATTCATGGACAGAACATGGCCACACAGAGTTCCCTGGTAAACTCAACCCAACTTTGAAAAAAATTGTTCGCAACTATTATCATGAAGTGATAACAGGAATTTACAACTCTTTACTGTCATTAAATAAACAAGATCCAACCAAATTTGCTCAAGCGCTACACCCTATTGTTGGCTTTGGTAACGAAGACATTTTACAGGCCATATGCTTCCATGGTACTGCAAATTCTGGAATCCATAAAAGAAAATACCAACTAAAAAGAGTCGCTATTTGTGATATTTACGATGTGGTAGAGCAACTTGCAGCACTTACAGTCACACCCCAAAAGTCAGATCTGAGCTCTTTTGAAATAGCCTTAAGAACTTGGAGGCTACAAATTCGAGTCAAGCCAATGAATAAATTTACCCTACCAGGTCTAAAAGTTAATTGTTCTGTCAAAAAATAGCTTGAGGCCATCCATAAATATGTAAATTTTACTAAAATGATCAAATTTAATGTATTTTTAGCGCATCGTGTTACTATGCCGCATTAAATCTCACCCAGAGGTAACAGATGAAAATTAAATTTTATTTAAGTTGTTTTACAATTTTTCTAGTAATTTCAAGTAGATCCTTTTGTGCCCCAACATCCTATCCAGGTGCTGTGCCCCTAGACAATTCAAGGCCTCCTGCCACTGACCTTATTGGCGAAAATGGTAGATTACTTCCCCTTTATGAGGCACAACAACTGAGGCTTAAAGGCTTTGATATCTCTACTTTAAACCCCAAAGAGAGTAATATTTGGAAAGATAAAGGATTTTCTGAAAACTCAAACCACTACCTTCCAATTCATATAAATAGTGACGATGTAGTAAAAAATGCTTCTATAGCCAAATCACCTACCGGCACTATGAGATTCAACGGAACCATGGAAGGCAATAACAAGATTTACACTTTTAGGATGAGCAAAAGAATCCATAATGTATTGCTTCGCTCTACATTTTTGAAAAAGCTTGGCTATAGCATACCTCCTATAAAATATATCAAAAAAATAAGAGTAAAGTTTCCAACAGTAAAAGCTAAAAAAGCATTTATTAAGATTATGGCCTCTACACTTCTCACCAATGATGAAAATGTAAAAAAGAGATGGATCGCTGAAGACAAAGAGGGAGGAGTTGAAGTTGTCTTACAGGATTTAATTGCAACTAGTATGAACCATCATACTTACAATTTGGCCGATGGATTTTTAAATGGCCACTCACATATCAAGGGTCAAAGGGCCTTAAATGCGCTTCTTGTTCCATACCACCTTACTTATGTACCAGAAAGTATCAACTTATTTCCATGGCGTTGTGGGAAAGTTGTCAGTGGTAATATTGTATTTGATTATTTTTACGCCGAACAATTCTCCACACCTATTGAAGATGTGAAATGGATCTTAAATCGAATCTTCAAACTTACAAGACAAGATTACGAAGAAATCGTTGCTGGTGCTAAATACCCGAAAGAGGTGGCCCTTCTCATGGTCGAGAAATTAATTGAAAAAAGAAATAACTGTAAAGAAGTTTTAAATATTGCTGCCAAAGAGCTTGCTATCGACCCTGACGTTTCATACGGTGAGTTTCTACAAGGCGGGAAGTTACTTAAAAAATTCTGGGATGGTAAAGGCTCATGGTTTGCCTTTGGCGACCCTGAATCTCCACTTAGTGCTAGTGAAATATTTGCCTTTATGAGATCAAAATTTACTTCAAACGTTATAAGTAACTTAATAATGAGGTTTAACAAAAACTATATGCCTAAAACTGATCTTGAAAGTAAAGTATACGATCAACAATACGAAAAAGCAGTGAAACGCTTAGTAAATTATATGAAAACCAGAAAAGTTGAAAAAACTAATTTTGGGGTATGGGCCATCCCACGTTATGGTGTAAATTCAATTCTATCAAGAGATATAGTTGCTGGCAGCTATATGGGCACAGATAACACTATCCAGCTAGCAGACTCCATTGGAATAAATCTTGATGCTGGAGCATATCTTGGAACCGACGGCGTTCCCGCACCATGGACATTAAGTGGTGGATCTAAAGTCTTTGTAAACAGAGTATATTCTCACTTAAAACCTATCAAAAGTATGAAAAAGGCCCTAAAAGAACCATTTGAAAATATGCTCGTTCCTTGGCTCAAGCGCGACTTTGGTGCTACATTTGATCTGTTGGTACCAGGTAATTTCCCCGAGCTAAAACAAATTTATTATCTTGATCCCATTAGAGACTATGTTACACATACCGCTAACTTGGCCATCACTCACTTTCACACTCATGGATATAAAATAGAAACTCCTATAATCGAAAAGGCCCAAAAAGAAATATATGCCATATTAGATAAAGAACAGACTAAAAACAGTCTTACAAATCCTAGAAATCCTGCAAAACAAAAGAAGTTGAAGGCAAGGTTAAAAAACTTAGTATCTATTATAAAAAATATGGGCGACTTTGCTTACTATAAAAATGAAATAGATAATGCTCTAAACAAAGCTCTGTTATACACAGGCTCAAGAGGCCTGTTATCAGAAAACACAAGAGCGTTTAGAATACGTGATAATGCAATTTCTGTAATTGATAAAGAAATTAGAAAAAGACAAAAAGTAGGATTACAAGCAAGCAATCCTCAAAATCTGCCCGACTTATCATCACCCATAAAAAAACCTTTTGTTAAGAAAATGCAAGAAACACTTGCCAACCTAAATACGACATGCCAAGGCTGTTTAAATAGAGGTAGTGAAGCTGCTTTAGCTGAAAACGCCACCCTAGAAGAACTTCAAGAGGAGGAGGCACAAAAAAAGATTGCTGCTTTTAATGAAACAACTTCTAAAATAGAGCTCATCACAGGCGACCCAAATACAATAATCCAAACTGAGATCAATCGCACCATGAAAGAGTTTAAAAGCAGTCTTGAAGTTGGTGAATCAATCATTATCACTGATAGTTTGGGTGGTGAATTTAGTGTAAATGCAGGATATAGTTTTTCTGAGGTTGTAAAGGCTATGGCCCAGTTTAGGTCACAGCTACTCACAATTTCAAGATTGCATATTCATCGAAGAGATGAAAACACTATCCAAATTTACAAAGACTTAGGAAACCTAGGTTCTATAAAGATATCTTTAGGGATTCATGCTAAAATTCCAATCATCTCTGTCTCTATGGAGGCCAAAAAGGGAAATGCTGATGTAAAGTTCTATCAACTAAAAATTGGCGAAACAAATAGAAAGAAAAATCCAGAAATTCTTCCAACCGTCCATGCTTTGAGATCCTTGTTTTTAGATAATTCTACAGAAGCCACTGAGATAGTGAATGTACCCTATACTTTAACACATGATTTTAGCGCAAAAAACACAGATGCATCGCTTTTGTGGTACCAATGGAGATGGAAAAATGATTACGATTTTGTAACCATCACTCATCCTAAAAGTTATGGTTTTTTCCTAATGTCAAAGGAGCCCACACAGGCACAACTTCCTGCACTTGCCTTTACTGACAACCAGTTATTTTCTTACAAATTAGTCGACCAAAATGTTGAAAAAAGGCCAGTAGATATTGGAGATATAACAGAGAGTAATCTGAAGCATTTGAAATTTGACAAAGATGAAAAAGCATATCTAACTAGAGAGCAATGTGACTTAATTGAATTGAGGGGTAGTCACAACTGCCCAAAGGCCTTGAATAAATATTTTTTCAAAACTAGAATTGGCAAAAGATCTGGAAAAAACTATGAAAAGTTGGTCTTAGATATAATCAATTCAATAATCAAAGAGAACTCTTCTGAAGAAGTGGTTTTATCGAGCATTAATAACGGTGATCCAGGAAATTCATTTTGGGGTGAATCAACTGTACGCGAAGTAAGTTATGAAGCTGAAGTAAAGGAGTTAAACAGAGACTCTGAAGGTAAAGGTTGGGGCGAACCACTTCACTCATTTCTCAACCTTACCTATCGATGGAAGGGTTTTAAGCTTTCAAGGGACAAAGCTGATGAAATACTAGAAGACATAAATAAGAAATTTGGCTCCCAGCTTTACCCAAGGCTTGCCCTGCAGACTTCAAAAAACCTACAACTATACAATATAAGCTTAAATTTATTTGTCTATGATAAAGGTATAGATTGGATGGCCAGCCTATCTAGGTCGGAAGTTAAAGCTATTATTGAAAGATTCATGAACGTTAGAGATGCAGCTGAAGACATGATAACCACAGGAGAATTCAACGACCACTATGTCGTAATGGACGGCATTACACCTCATGAGCATATGTTTTATGAGAATGCCTACGCTGAAGCAAAAGGGAAAATTTTGAGTAGCTTCGTAGAACGTTTTATGGGATATCAAAAAGATTATAAAAAAGCACTCAGGGATAGAGATTTAGAAGACATTTCTGAGTATACCGCTGAGATGTTCTCTTTGGTGGAAGTTAGTTTACCCATAGAGGGCATAATCGCTATGGTAGGCGGAAGAGATAACCTTTACATCAATTCAAAAATCAATGGTTTTAGAGAAGGAGATGAAAATGGTGACCGCCCCTATGTCTCAAATACTATTGGCGTGTTTGGTGATAGATACTTCATGGGTCCTATGTACGCAATGAAATCTCGTCTTGGAATGACTGATGCTGAATTTTTTATTAACTGGTTACTAGGAAGATTATAATGAAAACTATAAAAGAACTATCTTGTAAAGTTGCTCTTATTTCGGCCCTTATAAGCATTAGTCTTTCGACCTATGCTGTAACAAACAGGGTACTGGTGGAGTTTAAGAAGATTCCAACACAGAAAGAAATTGACCAGATGTTAAAAACAGAAGGTATAAAGTCCCTTGAGCGCTTTGATAATGTGAAGCTTGGAAAGTTAGAGTACGATTATTTTAGAAGACTATTTTACCTCCAAGCAGATGTCGATGCGATTGAAGATATAAAAGATCACCCTAAAGTAGCCGGTATTGAAACAATTGGAGAAGTTAATGCTTTTTCAGTCGTTCCAAGCACTACTTCTATAACAACTGATACATTCTCAAACTATCAATGGGGCATAGACAATAACGGACAAGTTATACTGCGAGATGAGGATCAGATTAGATACAAACAAGTAAATGGTATCAAAGGAAAAGATATTAAAATCAGCAATGTATATTCTACTTTAAATGATTCGTTTAAGGCAGAAAGTGTACTTGTAGCAGTCATTGACTCTGGTATTGATCCAAACCACCCTGATTTAAAAAATGCAATTTATCGCAACAAAGTTGAATGTGATGAATCTGGCAATATCATAAGATCAGCAAGAGAAGACAAAGACAATAATGGATTCAAAGGAGACTGTAGCGGGTGGAACTTTGCCTCCAAACGAGGAAGCAACAAACCCACCGATAGCAGAGGACATGGCACACATGTTGCTGGTATTATTGCAGCATCATCGTCAAATGGTTTAGGAGTGGCAAGCTTGGCCCCTGCAAAAATCAAGATCTTACCAATTAAAATATTTAATAACAGAGGAGTTAATCTTAACGGTTCTGTTAGTAATGAGAAGCTTGCTTCCTTTACAGATGTTGTCGCTAAGGCCATTCGCTATGCCGTCTTAATGAAGGTACAAGTTATTAATATGAGTTTTGGGTGGCCCCGAAGATTAAACTCTAAACATCTTTCAGAGGCTTTAAAAATGGCACTTGATAACAATATCGCAATTGTAACAGGTGCAGGAAATAATGACACATTAAGGCCCGTATACCCATGTGCCCACAATGGAGTAATTTGTGTAGGTGCCACCAGTATAGATGGCTCAATGGCAGGATTTTCAAACTATGGTGGCTTTGTAGATTTAACAGCTCCTGGTGAAAAGATACTCTCAACCTTCCCTCAGCGAATTGAACTAGATGATCCAAGACTAGAGTTTACCCAAAAGGGTTACAACTACAAAAATGGAACCAGCCAATCTGCTCCATTTGTCTCACTTGCTTTTGCGATCCTAAAAGGTATTTATCCAAATA
This sequence comes from Bacteriovoracaceae bacterium, assembly GCA_016784965.1. GTDB lineage: Bacteria > Bdellovibrionota > Bacteriovoracia > Bacteriovoracales > Bacteriovoracaceae > JADHTQ01. Next base: position 59,003 of record JADHTQ010000021.1, read on the forward strand.
GCACAAATGACTCTCTTGTAGCCAGACTCTACGAAACTGCTTTGGCCCCCTCTAGCAAAAAATTTACAAAAGCAGGGCTTATCCAAATAGAAGATGCAATAAATATCAACAAAAAAGTAAGTATTAAACCAATATTTAAAGGGATACAAACAGTTCACGTCAATATGAATTCCAAAAAGTTTTCATTTGAACTGCCTATTAAAAACTATTGGGCCCAAGCAAAAAATATAAAAGTTTTAATTAATATTAAAAGCGATAGTATTAAATTAGAACAAAAGATGTATAACATTAATAAGTTAGAAGAGAGTGAAAGTAAGAAGTTAATAGTCACAGGTCATATAAAAAGCACCTCAGCAAACTCAGACAATATGCTTGAAGTAGAAATTACTACCCAAAGCTTAGCTAGTCAAAGCTATAAACACAATGTTAGTTTTGCAAGAGATGCCATATCTGACCAAGAACTACTAATTAAACAAATTTCTTACCCCGGTCCCAATGAAGACCTAGTTGAAATAACAGAAGGCAAACTTGTACCAACTATAGAGACAATTAATGATAAATACCGAGACTCTAATGCTCCGGAATATTTCGCCAGCAAAGTTGTAGAAAACAACCTTGAGCTATCTATTTTTGCCCTAGAAGGCAATACTTTTAAAGCTCAAAAAATTTCTCTACCAAATGTCACACAAATAATGACTATCACCAGGGTTGATTTAAATTATGATGGACAAAAGGACTATTTTATTCGATCGATAGATATAAAAAGTGCAAACAGAAGAGATGCATACATCCTCTATTCCTTTTTAGACTCTAATTTAAAACCTCTTTTTAACAATCCACACTTCAAATTCTTCCCGAACACTGTAATTGTGGATAACACTAATATCAACTTTAAGATGAATTTCATACCAGTCAATACAAAACATGGGAAAATGGCAGTTCCTTTTTTCTTGGCCATTGGCTCAATTCCTGTAAATAGCCAAGATTTTACTCCTTGGGTTTGTGGTGAAGACCGGGGTAGAGAAAGTGAAAGAAATCCAGATATTTGGGACTGTGAAGAAGAAGACATTTCTCCTCAGAAACACGCCTACTATTTAATTCCAGACTTCGACAACCAAGAACTAAGGACTAAATTATTTGACAACTACAAGTTTAAACAGGCCCTGGAGAGCAAGTTTGATTTATACAAAAACCCAATAACTCTTTTAGGTCTAGCATCTCAAGATAATACTAGTTTTAAAAATGGTCGTGCCATATTTCAAATGGCAGTAGGATACAATAGTTACTGCGCTGTAACAGTTTCTGAAGATTTAAAATATGAGATAAACTCCTTAAATGTTGGATATATGCACCTTGAGGGAGCTAACCGCGTGCCTGTTACACTTATCAAAGACAATAAGGCATCATATTTTGAGGCGACTGGATTTACAAGCTTACAAAATAATACTCTTGCAGAATTTCTATTTCTCGATCCTCAGAATCCTCACACCCTCAGTTCATATTTTAATTATGAACATGCAAGAAAAAGAGATCATATCTTGGCCCCTCTTGTAAACTTCATTAAAGGGGACACAAGCTACAGTGCCGTTCAAACAAAAAGCACAAATGTTGTCAGGGTATCAAGAAACTTTAACGTACTAAATACCTATGAGTACCCAGTAGATAGGGTTACGTTCTTACCAGGAAGCACATTTATGGAGTTTTTCTACCCATTTACCATTAAGCGCAAGGGTGAACTCATACCTGCCCTGTATGTTGATGCTACTGACTTAAATACGGGACATGTCTACTTTGTAGGCCTAACAGAAGATGGACCTATAACCACTATAAATAACAACATATACATTCCAGAAAATTGTACTTCAATGAACCAAACAAGCATTGACTCTAAAGAAGCGGTCGCTCTACTGTGCAAAGAACAAGATAAATTGGTATTTAAGTACTTACCAATTCAAATTAATGATTAAAAAGTCATGACTCTTGACCTAGGTTAAGGTCATGGCATTTGAATTGCATTATAGTGGGCAAGACTGCTAACTATGTTTAATTATATCGATGTTTATAAACAAACTTGATTACATATTAGACAGCTGGCTATTTATTGGAGAGTGCATGACAAACAAAACTCAAGACTGGATTAATTTCTTTAGTATATTTTCCCTTATATGCGTGATTTTAGGTACACCCGTCATCTCTAATGCTGGTTTTATCCGTAGTTATAAGCACATAACTCCAAGAACACTTTGTCGTGAATATAGGCTTACACCATCCATTGAATCTGAAATGTCAGATGACTTACTATGCGTTTGTGATGAGTTAACAGAATATAATGAGCTAGATAAAAGAGAAGGTGGATTGATCTGCAATGAAATCAGATCTTTAAAGAGTCAACGTGACGTCACGGCAATAGCTGCATTCTCTAAGTTAATGGACACACCACTTAGCAAAAATCCATTAATACAACTCAAAGAGTTCTCCTTAAAAATTGCAAAATATAATCAAGAATTTTCCGATCCTGCCATGAAGGATAAAAAGCGAATAAGCAAGGTTATAAGAGAGCTTTATGACGAAATTGAACAAAAGATCAAGGAACCTGAGTTACAAAATTTAATAACTATTAAGCCACTTTTACGTAACATTATAAATGAATACATTACACTTTTAAGAGTTAAAAAAGTAAGAAGGGCAAAATCACGTTCAAAACTCTATCGCAAGGCAAAGTTGCTCAAAAAAATGCTCACCCCTGGAGATGACCATGGAATATTAAAAATTACAGCTAAAAATATTGCAAAACTGCCACTAAGGAAAGTATGTGAACACTATGAATTATTACCTTCTTTTAAAGAACAGATGCCAGATGACTTAATTTGCATATGCGAGGAAACTAAAGGTTTTTATAGCACAATAAAGCGGACTGGTGGCCCACTTTGCAACACCTTTAGAACACTTAAAAAAGCTAATGACCAAAAATCACAAGCTGCCATTGCAATGATTCTTGAAACACCTTTCGACAAATTTAAAGCTGTACATGCTTTTAAAAAAGCTAAAGCAACCCCAAAAGCTCTTGATATTAAGAAGTTATCTATACAGGAAATTTGTAGGCGGTATGACTACCTACCATCGTTAGACTTAAAATACTCTAATGACATCCTATGTGTCTGTGATGAATTAAAGGGGATGCATAGTCTAGCGAAGAAAGAGCCAGGTCCATTGTGTGAAGAGATAAGATCTTTAAGGGAAGAACGTAGCCTTGGGAGTGTTGATAAAATCTCACAGCTTGTCAGCATTTCGTATGAAAAATTTGTTGAATCTAAAAAAACAAAAAAGAAAACACCTCAAAAAGATCCTAAATTATTACAACAGCAGCAACTGGCAAAGAAGCTAGCCAGCTTAAGCCCATTTAAAAAGCCAGACCTACAAGAGATTGCACAACAGTTACAAATTGCACACTTTAAATACATGAAACAAAACCCAAAAAGTGTAAATAGAGAATTATATGAAAAAACCGAACTTACAAATGCATGTATAAATACAGCAACATCAAAAAAGAAGCCTACCGTTTTTATTATCTCCCTTTCTGATAAAGTTTGCCGAGTTGAAAGTGAAAATTCCTCTTTGGATTTAGGTGACTTAGGTAGCACCAAAACAAAGAACAACACTACTGACCTTGAAAACATTTTAAGCGGCATAGAGTTTATACCAAAAGGGATAGAACCAAATGATATTTTCATTGCTGCAGATATTTTATCTGAACAATTAAAAGGTGACAGTAATGACATTTTTACAATTAGTGGGTTAACAAAGACTGTTATGAAAATCAACGAAGATGTCGACCCAGAAGATGATACAAGGTATATTCCAAAGCTAACCCTAGAGCTAACTGGTGCTTTAACAGATATAATGGAGAAGGCATTAATCATCAAAGTTGCTACTCAAAATGTAATCAACGATCAAACTATTGATGTAAAAACAAGGCATACAGTTCTTACTACTTACATATCAGAGGTCTTAAGTAATGTCAGAGCTTACTTACTACTTCTTTGGAATCATAAAAAAGATCCACACAAAGATATCTTAACCATCAATCTTAGTTCATTAATGACGATATCATTTCCTAGTGATTTAGTACCAAAGCCAACAGACTCTACGGACTTAATAAGTAAAATGCAGCAAGAGATTCAAGATGCAGGAGATGTGGTGGTTATAGATGATCCATTACAAAGTGGTCTAAAAACTATAATTGATCATCCTGTTAAAATACTTCAAAGAAAGGCCAATGTTTTAATAAGTGCCCCAACTGTTGATAACTACATGCTTGCCATAAAACTAATATCCTTAAAAACCATTCTTGAAAAAGTGAAATTCGATAGAACAATTACGGATAAAACATACCCATACAAGGTGCCAGATTCATGTCGCATAAGCAACAATGGCGAATTGCCAGACTTCATCCCATTTGAACAAACAACAAAAGAGACACGTTCTAACATGTTGGATGATATGTTAAAACAATATGCTTTAACTTATGAAAGCGATGAATACTGGAAGCATTATTCCAAAAACAACACCAATGCCAGTCCAATTGAAGGAGGGCTCAATGGTCTAATGATTTTCGAGCGGTGGAAAGCAGCCCATGATGCATTAGCACCGGAAGTAGATACTTTATCACTTCAATTTTTGGCCAACAAACTTAATCCATCACCACTTCCTAGTCGTGAAGTTGCATTAGATGACTATAAAGATTTTGATAAAGTGAAAGACATAAAAGAAACCATGGCACTGGCATATTTGGCCAATCCATCAACTCTTGAAAGCTACTTACCTCCTCATAAAGGAATCATTGAGCAAAGAAAAAATATTTTTCAAACAGTAACTACCATAAGCAAAAAAAGCGATATTAAGCATGTCTCGCCAAGGCTGGGTCCTACCAGTTCAACCAAGTATAATTTAACACCATACTTGGCAGCCAAAATGGAAAATGGCAATACTGGTAATTGGTTTGACATAGTACCAGAAGAGATTAAAGAAAAACTAAAAAAAACCAAGGTTACTTTACAAATGCCACCACTTAACTCTCCTGATAATTTTAGACGTTGGGCATTTCGTACACTCAGTAGAGGATTAACAAAACTCTTAAACGACCTAGACAATAGGTACATAGACTACCCTACCACACTTAATCAAGATGATTCCGCATCTATCCGTATCAAGCCATTTGATTTCAAAAAGCTTCAGAAGCAATCAGTTACAAATGTCTGCACCAATACACAACAAATTGAAAAATTTTCCTTCTTTGACCTATCAACTGATGAAAACATTTGCAAGGTTGAGCAAAGCGAAGGTTTACTTTTACTAAATGAAGAAAACAAAGAAGACGGCGCAGGAAACTGGGAGGGCGACTTAGTCGATATCACAGCTGGAGCTAATCTAAGTCCACAAATTAAAAACCAAAAAATTATAAAGTATAATTATCACCGGATGGGTGCACGTACCTTACATAAAATATCTTTGGCGCTTATGTTTGAACTTGGGCCACCAGGATATGCAAGAGAAGTAATTAAAAAAGCAGCAGAAGTTTTAAGTGAGTTTGAGGTAGCAATACCTGAAAACAACGAAGACATGGGATCTGCTCTTGCAAACGCAATACAAGAGGCTGGCACTTTACTTCCAAAACTAATTATACATGAAGATAAAATGCGCAAAATGTACCCACTGTTTAAAGTCCTATGGAAAGTTTTACAAGAGGATAATTACCTCACAAATACTACCATAACAGAGTGGCAATATTTAAAATCCCAATTAAATAGCAATGACCCAACTCCTTGGGCATCTGCCAGACTAACCTATCTAATGCTTCTTGATGACATGAAAAACGATAGAATTGAATTTCGCTACCCGCTATATAAGATAGTAGAGGTTGAGAAATTCAAAAAGGCTTTTGAAATTTTTGGAATTAACAAGCCACTTGTGCCTCTATATGGAAATGCACTACTGAGCAAAGATGAAAAGAAAGATATCTTCAGAGAAATTATGGATGATATCGACAATACAAATGGATATCTTCTAAAGACCCTTGATCCAGACTCAAATCAAGCATATTATGAGCACTTCACTAAGCTAAATCAAAAGACTCTTCTTACTACGACTGATGCATACTATGCAGTAGCAGATCTGACTATCGGCAGGTCAAGCTCTACATACCAACTACACTATGAACTTGGCCAACATGATTCAAGCACTAGGCAAGATCCAAATAATATACACCGAACCAATTTTTTAATTGGCCTATATCATGCCAGAAGAGATCTACAGGCCCAATTTGATATTGCAAAGGACTACTTCGAACACTACGGAATAATGGGCAAAATGAAGGCCCGTGAATTATTTCTACAACGCGACAGCAACTTAAAAAAGCCACTTTTTAGACAGATGTTGCGGGATGCAGCTGATGTACGTCAGGAGAAATTGACAAAAGCACTAGATAATCTATGTTCAGTTAAAGAAAAATCCATTGAGGATTTCAAAGAAGAATATTACATGATCGCCAAAGTTGCTGCAGATCTTGAACAAAAAGTTCCTGAGAAGGTAACAAAGAAGCTTGAACTTCTATCAGAGCACGAGCCTACCTTTCTTACAGGGATGTTACCGGCCATGGCTGCCCTTATGGGAGGCATGGTAATTATGGGAGTGACCTGTAAAGAGCCTGTCTCTTGTGGTGCTATCACAAGATTTGTGACTACTCCATTAATAAAATCAGCCGCCTCTTTATTGGTGCATGGAGCACTTTCTTATGACGTATATATCTTCTCAAGCACTTTAAAGCATTTTAGAAGAAGGGCCCGTAAGTTAAAAAACTATCAATTAATGCAAGAGCTTGGCATGACTAACCAAGAGTCTGTCGAAGCAATGGAGCCATCTGTAGCCGCATTGCTCTTTGAAGGAGCTTTTATAATACCAACTGCCCAGCCAGCAATTAGAGGTTACAAACTATTAAATAAACTTTCTCCTGAAATGCTCAAATATAGAAGGGAGATTAAACAATTGGCAAGGGCCAGTGGACGTTCTGCTGACACATTCGTCGATACTATGAGAGCATTTGGTAAAAAAATAAATAGTCGTCAAGCGAGGGAGTTTGTACAACAAGTAGAATCCGAAATTGACTTAGGTTCTTCTTTATTCTTGTTAAAATTTCCACGAAAAATGTCAACTCTGCCTACTCAAAAAGATATTCGAGCACATTACGCAGAACAAGTAGCTGACCTCTACGGAAGTAGAGCTTCCATGCGTAAACAGTATGAAATATACGTTACAAAAAGGCTTGCCAAGGCACAAAAAATACTTGCTGGACAAGGGATGCTTTCAGGTCTTAGAAAAGAGGCAGCTCAAAAAGTTGTCGATCTACAACCAACATTTAGAAAATTAATTGCAGAACTAGACAATCTTGGAAATGGGAAAAAAGAATTTCAAGAATTCATTCTAAAGCATATCGACTCTTTAGATGACATACTCTACGGTACACCATCAAAAAACATACCTACACTATTTTCAGAAATTATATATATGTTTTCAATGCAGGGATCTCCAATGACTCGATTGAAGATAATCGCTCATAGAGTATTAGGTAAACGTCTATCCATAGCATTTAGAAATGTTTCTGACGCAAAATTAATCCAAAGTGCTGGTAAAAAAATTGGTATTGCCCAAAATGCACCGAAACATCATACATTCGATGCATATAAAAAATTAACCCGTATTGTATCTAACGAGTCAAAAAGTGCTACAACTAGGGCCACAAGACTACAAAGACAAGCGCGTTCTCTTAGAGGGCATCGAAACCCAAGAACCAAGCTGAAACGAAAGCAGCTACTGAGATCAGCAAAAAGATGGCGAACACTTTCTGCTAAGGTTGAAAAGAAAATGTCTAGCGTAGAAAGACAGTTTGCCCAAAACATCAAAAAATACTACGATGAGCATTTTAAGGGCTCAGAAATCGCCAATATGGATGTAAAGAAGCTTTATAGGTTATTAACAAATCCAACAACCAGAAGGGAAGCTGCACTTATGAAGAAGGCTTTCTCCCACGTACCTCCAAAAGAGTTGTACAAGCTCAGCGACTCACAGCTAAATGACTTGGACGATGTGGCGAAAATCATTCACACAAAATACCTTGTAAGTAGAAAAAAGTATGACATGCGTATGCTTCAAGATTTCTATGAGTTTGTAAAAATGCGTTCAATAATCCACAACCCTGAATCACTAGTACAATTTTTCTAAATTGTGCGACTGAAAGTGTGGAAATCAAACATGAGCGTTACACCATATATGCTGACATAGATCTACCTAAATATGTACATGTTAGATACCTGCGTATGGAGTGATCGTTTGCCTTGATGTCGGGTCAATTCTGTGAAAAAATTTACTCCAGTCCTCGTGTAGCTTAACCTGAAATTCTGTAACTCGCTCATCAAAAAACTCTTTAAAACTTAAGATCTTTGAAGTAACTCCCACCTCCATGGCCG
>JADHTQ010000070.1 GCA_016784965.1 Bacteriovoracaceae bacterium
TGGAGGATTTTCTTTATCAATAATTAAACTTGAAGTTAATGATATTAGCTTGGAGTTAATCTTTTTAATTAATCTATTGAAATAATAACGATTATCTATTAATGACTACTAGCGCAAGAACTATAAATATCCACTAAAAATTTTTTTCTATTACCAAAACATTACCAAGTAAACACCATAGACCATGAAGGACCCACAATTTATCAGAGAGCTATCTGTCATTACTGACAGGTCTATTGTCTCCATGATACGTCTTTTGCGTACTTGTTTCTTTAGCTTTTTTTCTACGTCCTCCATCTACAACCTCCGGCAACAATTGTTCAAACGACACTGGCGAAATAAATAATGAAGGACACGGTAGATATACAGCTTTTGGAACATTATCAGTTGACGCCTGCACAGTCTTTTGTCCCTTTTTCATGCCCTCACAAACTTTTCTAGCATCGATGTTAGACAATTCATTACAAGGAGTATTCATACAACAATGTTTTACACCTTCACAAATGTGAATCTCAAGATCTTTTTCTCTAGCTGTGATGTTACATTCAGCTAGGCTGAATCCTTGCTGCACCCCTATACAGAAATTACGATGAAAATCAGATCCAAGTTTATGTCTTTTTGTGATGGTTCCAAAGGCCTCACAAATTGGTTCTATTGGCCTAGCGAAGAGACCTTTTTCAAGTACCGAGGCATTAGCAAGCACATAAGCATTTGCAATATCCTCTGATGTATATTCAAAAGAGATAGCTAGTGTTGTGCTCGATAAATATATAATAACTACTAGTAATATTGTTTTCAATAAATTCATTGCTATGGTCCCCTTTAAATAGCTGCTATCTGTAATTAGCACTATAACAATTGATCAATATTTTAAAACAATAACAACGTATACTAATCGGATAATTATTAATTTTCAGTAGAGTTTTGATTAGAAATGGATGCTAAATTTTACTAAATAGAGCGAAAGTAAAGAATAGATGATATCTTCGCAGTCTGCCTGTGGCTCCCAAAAATTAGAAAGTACTTGATGTTGTGAGAAATTCTTACATAATAAGTCAGTAGTACAGTTAGTTAAGGAAGTAGTTGAAATTACGTCTGTAGTAAATATAACCAGTTAATGTAAATAATGTACACCAACTGGATAGAAATATGATATAATAATCCAGTTAGTGTAAAAAAATTACACTAACTGGATAAATATGGAAGAAAAACTCTTAAAAGCTCAAAGTAACTACCTTACATCGAACTATCTGCATGCTCTCTACAGCTTCCTTGAGATGCCTAAAAATAAGATCGCAGGCCTTGTGAAAAAAGGGGAGTTAGTACCTGTACGACGGGGTCTTTATTTGCACGGAAAGTCTTATGGACGTCAGTATTCCTTGGCGGTTCTTTCTGGAATGGTTTATGGGCCTTCGGCAATCTCTTTTGAATACGCTCTCTCTCAGCATGGACTGATTCCAGAGAGAGTAGAAGTACTCACCTGTATTTGTTTTAAAAGAAATAAGAGTTTTGAAACACCAGTGGGAAACTTCCATTATAAGTACATCTCAAAAGGCCTCTATCCTGAGGGCGTTGAGTTTTATCAAACAGAACTTGGAAACTATTTTATGGCCACGGCTGAAAAGGCCATTTGTGATATGGCCTACTTTCAAAAAATTATTTCTGTTGAAAGTGCTAGGAGTTATTTGTTTGAATCCCTGCGTGTAGATAGAGATGAAATTAAGAAATTAAATTTAGAAAAACTGCTCCTGCTTGAAAAACTTTATAAACGAAAGAACGTGGGATTTATGGTGGATGCCATCAGGAGTGAGATATGAACTCTGCCATTTTGCAAATGTTAGAACCTTACGAATGTAGAACTCCTGAGGATTATAAAAATGCATTGAAAGAGATTATGCAAGAGGTGGTCCTGTTGGGACTTTATCGGCAAAAGTTTTTTGACAAAGCCGCCTTCTATGGAGGTACAGCACTTAGGATTGCTCATAAAATTAGACGTTTTTCTGAGGATATGGATTTCACGCTCTTGAGGGCAGATGAAAATTTTGACCTATCTGTTTATCTTAAAGGTATTGAGCAAGAGTTTGCGGCCTTTGGATTAACTCTTACTACTAAAAAAAATATTAAAAATGTGGAAACTTCTGTGGACTCGGCATTTCTTAAGGCCAATACTCTAGAACACCTCCTTATGATTGACGGTCTGCCTAATCCTGGCAGGGGAACTAACAAAAATGAGATCATAAAAATTAAGCTTGAAATTGATACCACCCCTCCCATACCAATGGGGGAACTAGAGACTCTATATCTCACTCTTCCTATTCCCTTTAGTTACCAAATCCTAAGCCTGCCCTCTCTTTTTGGGGGAAAACTTCATGCGCTCTTATGTCGTCAGTATAAAAGCCAACGAGTTAAGGGAAGGGATTACTACGACTTCATCTGGTACAAAGCTAAAAAAGTTGCTCCAGACTTGGCATACCTCAAAGGCAAGCTTTGCGAATCAGGGCACTGGGACTCAAAAAAAGATTTCGGTACGGCCCAGCTCAAGACGATGCTAGAAAAAAAGTTTGAAACTACAAACTGGGAAAGTGCCAAAAAAGATGTGGCACCCTTTATAAAAGATCAAGCCGAGCTTGAAATTTGGTCTACTGCCTTTTTTAAATCACTTATTTAAGTAATAATTCTTCAATTGGTGGGTTGGTATCTGACCAGTTTAGTAAATTAAGAAGCTCTAAACTAATTATCTGAGTCAGTGAGTTTCTGGCATGGGTATAAAGAATAATGATTCAAATTCCGGCAAAGGATACCAAGTTTCGCAGAAATACTATGGCAACCGGCACCAATTCCGATCATTTGAGGCTTTCCGCTAGGCTGCTATGGAATTTACTTACTACTATTTTTTCAAAAAAAACAAAGTGCCGTTATGAGCGGTCTCAACGTGTACTCGTTTATTGATCTATTTTAGTTTTTAGCACTTCTATGGTAACCGGTCCCAATTCCGATTGTTTGAAGCCTTTCGCTCCTTCTCTTTTGGCCGTCGACGAAGGAGTTGTCGTTACTTTCTTGGTGATACGGTAGTATTCCTTCTTCCCGATGGCCCCGACACTTACCGACTCTCTCAGCTGGTACTGACGCTTTATTTCACGATCTTCACTGTTTTAGTACCATTAAATAGAATTAAATGGTATTACAATTGAGGATTGACATACTATTATTTTGATATTTATTCGTTGCCCTTTGGCTTACGGGTATTTATGTCTTTTTTATTAGTAGTAAGTAAATTCCTTGTCTCCGAGTTTTGTAAGCAAAAAAACTCTGCCCGAAACAATATCTATTGGGGAACAATTCAAGCTAATTGGGTAATAATTGGGTAATAAAGTTAACAAAACATTGATAATTGGGTAATAATTGGGTAATATAGAGATATGGGTACTTTTTCAAAAAAATTCATTAAAAATCTCATGTTTCATCCAAGCACTACTTGGTTTTTATCTCAATGTTCTGAGGCCAGAGGAATGCAGAAAATGTGGAACAAAGTAAGACCTGAAACACTCAGTAAGTTGAAAGAATCAGCAATTGTTCAAAGTTCTGAATCCTCAAATCGAATAGAAGGAGTTGAGGTAGATAAAGATAGATTAATACCTCTGGTCTTAGGTAATACAAAACCTAAAGATCGTCCTGAAGAGGAAATTCAAGGATATAAAAAGGCCCTTGATTTCATCCATCAAAATTTTGAAAAGATTGAAGTAACTCCTAAGCTAATTAAAAAACTGCATAAGTTGGCCCAAGGGGGAATGATTTCAGACACCGGCCAATGGAAAAAAAGAAATAACGACATAATTGAGATTGATGAAAAGGGAGATAGGTCTACCCGATTTGTTCCTGTATCTGCTGCAAAAACTCCTAAGGCCATCGAGCAACTTTGCCTTGGCTACAATGATGTCATCAACAATTCCGAACTTCCCGAACTCATCTGTATTGCAAATTTCATATTAGACTTCCTGTGCATTCATCCATTTAGAGATGGAAATGGGCGAGTTTCCAGACTACTTACCCTACTCCTACTTTACCAGCAAGGCTATGAAGTTGGAAAATACATCAGCTTAGAAAAATTAATAGAAGATTCTAAAGAAGATTATTATCAAACACTCTATGAAGCCTCTACGGGATGGCATGAACAAGACTTTAACCTTCTATCATGGTGGAACTATTTCCTGAGAATAATTAAAGACTCATATCAAGAATTGAAAGACAGAGTTGAATTTACAGGAGGCAGTGATAACCAAAGTTCATTGATAAAACAAACTGCTTTGGCCAGTTTACAAGATTTTAGCATTACAGATTTATGCAACCTACATCCTACAATTGATCGAGATCTCATTAAAAAAGTCTTGTCCAAGATGAAAAAAGAAAATCTTATAGAGCTTGTAGGAAGGGGACGTGCTGCCAAATGGCGATTGATTTAATATCAAGGCCAATTTATATATTAATACGATAGTTGGATCTCACACTATTAGTAAGGAAGCATCTACTTGTTGAAAATCTCAATACAATATCTAGCTTATTCTGAGATAAACATTTGAATTTTAATAAGTTATTTTTTTGGCAAAATAGTACAAGTGGATGCTTTCTTACCAAGAATATTCACAGGAGGCTTCGACCTTGTAATTACTTGCTTTTTTAACTAGAGCAACACATTTACTTGGGAGGCCACATCCGTAAGGATAATACTCCTGACTTGCTTCAAATGTAATAATAAAATCGGTTAAAGAGTTCATTTTAGATATTTTAAATGAATGAAATTCCGTTTCACAGTCAACTCCATCATCTCCAACTGTAGCATACCAAATATCATCTCTATAACCTCCCCCCTCATAAAGAACTAAACTAATTAGCTCTTGCTCGGTGAATTCAATTCTCGAATCAAAATTCTCTATTGAATAGTTGGATGCAACGGCCATCATGGGGATGATAATTAAAAAAAGTACGATCTTTTTCATGGATAATCCTTGGTTAATTTGGCTTCTTCTTATGCCTAAAAATGTGCATCGTCAACATAGATGGAAATATTCCCAATTTTTAAGTAATTGTAACCAGTTAGTTTAATTAAAATACTGTGGCTCCTAAAAATTAGAAAGTAAATATGTGCCGCTGTAAATATGTAAATATGTGTAAATATGTGCCAGCAGACCTGTGAGTCTTATTGCACAAGACTGTATGCGTCTATTGAGTGGTGTCGTTTTTATATTTTATGGCCATGGAGCGATCTTAATATGCACTTGAAACTTTTAGTACCTTTATTATTTGTTACGCAGATTCTTTGTTGTCCCCCAACTTGGGCAAATCAGACTGATGAGAATGTTACTTTTTCCAAAACACAATTTCTCTCTCTTGCTTACAACGAGCAACAATGTGCTTCAAAAGGCAACTATCGGATATGTGCAGCACATATACCAAAACCAGGATCTGTAAAAATATTTGGTCGTTGTGGTAAGCAATGTACAATTTGGTATAGGGATGGGAACAATTTTCGAGAAATGGCCCATATTAAGTTTCTTCAAAACAATAGTTTTTCTACTTCAATTGGTTTTAGCAGCTCTGCACGGGATACTGCAATTTATAAAACCTTTGTGATTTTAGATAAAGCAAATAATGGTGAAGTGTTAACACTTCCTCTGTCTGTTAAAATGAAAGCACAACCAAACCAATATTTATCACCTCGAAACAGACAAAAAAAGATTAACGATCTTTATAAAGATAAAAGTGTTGACCAAATTCAAAAAGTAATTAACAGCTCTACAGATAAAAGGGAGAAAATATTAGCTATCAATGCTCTTGCTATAAAAAAAGCAAGTAAGTCTATTCCCATACTGATTAGATTGCTTGACGATAACTCTATGCCGATATGGTCTGCTGCAAGATCGGTACTTGTGCGTCTGGGTAAACCTGCTGTGAAACCACTAATAAAATTTTTAAACAAAGCAAAAGTTGTAAATAGTTTAAAAAGAGCAATTGAGGCACTTGGTTTAATAAAAGACCCCAAAGCTTATAAACCAATTGTAAAGATATTAAAAAACAAAAGATTCGTGATAGCTATGTCAAGTACTCTTGTTTGGTGGCATTGGGCAGAATTGGCCACAAGGGAACTCAAAAAATTGTATTGCGATACTTACGCAATAAAAATCAACAAATCACGTTTGGAGCAATCATAGCGTTGGGATTCTTAAAGCTACAAAGTAGCAATTTCGAAGATCAACCATATCAAGTTCAAGAGATGGAAATTGGCTTTTGTGAATTAAGCATTGAATCAGTACAACAACAAGTTGCAAACTATACGTTATTTGAGTTGCCAAAAGGAGTTAGGGGGATCTCAAGAAACTGTAGCTTTTTAAAAGAAGGAACAACAGGCCTTGGTAAGAAAAACAAAAATTGTGCAATCTCTGCAGTTGAAATAGACGAAAACTACGAATTTCCGGACTTTACTAAGATAGCAAGAGTTAGAAACTTTACTGTATATCAACATAAATAATTGTCCCGTAGATACAGTTGATTAGCATGCCAATCAAATCATAAGTAATAACAGAGTCTTACGGTAAGCTGCTTGTGCGGCGCAGCTTTAGTGTTTGTGCAAAACTTTGCCTAATTCATCATTTATATATATGGTAGGGTGCAAATTTTTTTAAAAATAGATGAATGGGGTTACAAATGTCTACAAAATCAAAAATCATTTACACTTTAACTGATGAAGCACCAATGCTTGCAACTGGTTCATTTCTTCCTATCATAAAGGCCTTTACGTCTAGCTTGGGGGTCGAAATCCAACTAAAAGATATATCTTTAGCTGGTAGAATTATTGCAAATTTTCCTGAAAACCTAAAAGAAGACCAAAAAATGGGTGATGCTTTATCCGAGCTTGGAGAGTTAGCAAAAACTCCACAGGCCAATATCATTAAGCTGCCCAATATTTCAGCATCAATCCCTCAGCTCAAAGAGGCAATAGCTGAGCTTAAGGCCCACGGATATGATTTGCCTGATTTTCCCGATGATCCACAAACTGAAGAAGAAAAACAAATTAAAAAACGTTATGCTGTGGTCTTAGGGAGTGCCGTTAATCCTGTACTGAGAGAGGGAAACTCTGATCGTCGTGTGGCAGCTGCTGTGAAGGAATTTGCAAAAAAGCACCCTCACTCAATGGGAGCTTGGTCAAGTGACTCCAAAACCCATGTTGCCCACATGCAATCTGGAGATTTTTATGGAAGTGAACAATCTGTAGTTGCAGAAAATGATATGGATGTAAAAATTACTTTTGAGTCGGCCAAGGGAGAGACTAAGATCCTAAAGGACAAGCTTGCTCTGATCAAGGGCGAGGTAATTGATGCCACAGCACTAAACGTATCCAAGCTTCGTGAATTTTATGAACTTCAGATGCAAGATGCAGCTAAAGACGACGTTCTTTTTTCTCTACATTTGAAAGCTACTATGATGAAGGTTTCTGATCCAATTATGTTTGGTCATGCAGTTGAAGTCTATTTTAAGGATGCATTTTTAAAACATGGGGAAGTATTCAAAGAGGTCGGAGTAGATTGTCGAAATGGCCTAGGTGACATCTATAAAAAAATTCAATCACTACCTGAAGATAAGATTAAAGAAATTGAAGCAGATTTGGCGGCCTGCTATAAGTCAAGGCCAAAGCTTGCGATGGTCGACTCCGACAGAGGTATTACAAACCTACACGTTCCAAGTGATATAATCATCGATGCCTCAATGCCAGCAGCGATAAGAGCTTCTGGTCAGATGTGGGGCCCAGATGGAGTGCTTCATGACATGAAAGCGGTTATCCCAGATCGAAATTATGCAGGTGTTTATCAGCAGACCATTGATTTTTGTAGAAAACATGGAGCGTTTGATCCCACCTTAATGGGCAATGTGGCAAACGTGGGTCTTATGGCGAAAAAAGCTGAAGAGTATGGCTCTCATGATAAAACCTTTCAAATGGAAGAAGATGGAGTTGTTAGAGTCCAAGATAGAAGTGGAAAAACCCTAATGGAGCACAACGTTTTAAAAGGTGATGTTTGGAGAATGTGCCAAACTAAAGATACTCCAATTAAAGACTGGGTAGGTCTAGGTGTTAAAAGGGCCAAGGCCACAGGAAATCCTGCCATTTTTTGGTTAGATGAATGTAGAGCACATGATAAAAATATCATTGCAAAAGTTAATACCTACCTAAAAGAGCACGATACAAAAGGCCTTGAGATAAAAATTCTCTCTCCCGTTGAAGCATGTAAATACACACTTTCTAGAGTTAAGGAGGGGCAAGATACCATTTCTGTCACAGGTAATGTGCTAAGAGACTATCTAACGGACCTATTTCCAATTCTAGAGTTGGGCACAAGTGCTAAAATGCTCTCCATAGTTCCACTTTTGGCCGGAGGAGGGCTGTATGAGACAGGAGCAGGTGGTTCAGCTCCAAAGCACATTCAGCAATTAGTTAAAGAAAATCATCTCAGGTGGGATTCATTGGGGGAATTTTTGGCCCTGGGAGTCTCACTAGAAGATTTAGCTGATAAATCAAATAATCAGCAAGCCAAAGTCGTGGCAGCGGCACTTAATGAAGCTAACTCAGCATTTTTGGCCAATAACAAGTCACCATCGAGAAAAGTAAATGAATTAGATAACAGGGGAAGCCACTACTACCTTGCACTTTTTTGGGCCCAAGCTTTGGCCAAACAAGATCAAAGCGATCAGCTTAAAACTCTTTTTACGCCAATTGCTTCAAAATTAGCTGAAAACGAGAGTAAGATTATCCAGGAGCTAATTGATGTTCAAGGCAAACCTGTCGACATTGGTGGTTACTATCACCCAGATGAAAAGAAGGTGGCCAGTGTGATGAGGCCAAGCGAAACCTTAAACTCGATAATTAACTTGTTAAGCTAGTTGATCTACATATAATCACAATCAGAAAGCTTCTCATAAAAATCATCAGTTAGTTGATCCCATTGTCTGGTTTGATCAATAATATCGTTGTATGAATAGAAATTAAAAACGGTGCATGAGCTAGGTGTACGGGTTTCATTAATCATCTCCCAGGTTACTTCATCGTACTCTCGCAAAATAACCTCCATTTCGACAGTACAGCTTCCTCTTTGACTATCACAATAAATAGAATTGAAGGAATAATCAAAATCTCCTTCACACCAAGTATCACCACAAATGTTATCAATTGACGTTAATATTGTATCTTTTTGTTCATCTGTAAGAAATTCATTCGCATAAGCAAAAGCAGAAGTAGAGAGATTTGAAATTAACAATAGTCCAAATAATAGCTTTTTCATTAATATTCTCCGTCAAAGAGGTTTATAGATACTAAATTGTATATACATCTAAACTGTGATTTTAGATATTATATAGTTGATATGCTGCGTATCTAATCTTTGGATGGTTGTCCGTTAAATTTGGGTAATAAGAAGTATCTATGGCCCTTATAAAAAATCTCGGAGAAAGTAGCCGGCTTTAGCTAGTCTTTAAACACTGCTTCATAGATAATAGTAGGTATGCTTAGACTATTTATAGCAATCGCTATTCCAGATAATGTTAAAAACTACTTAGTCTCACTTTGTTATGGAGCAAACAATATTAAATGGATTTCACCAGCAAACTTTCACCTTACATTAAAATTTATAGGTGAAGTCAATCTTGTTCAATATAATGAAATTAGATATGCTCTCGGATTAATTAATTACTCTCCCTTTTTAGTAAATATTCATAAGGTTGACTTTTTTGGCAATAAAAAATCTCCAAACAGTATTTGGGCCGGAGTAGATACCTACCATGATGATAAGGAGCTCGAAGATGATTCTGTCCATAACATATATGCATTTAATCGCTTAGTAGAAGATGAGTTGTTCAAAATTGGAATCAAGAAAGAAAAAAGAAAATTTTGTCCACATATAACATTGGGAAAGTTTAAAAAGGCAACAAATCGAGATATTGCACATTATTTTCAAGGCCTTGAATTTTATCCCCAAGATCCATTTCAAGTAACGGGATTTAATCTTTATTCGAGCAAGTTGGGTGAATCAAGTGCAGTATACACGTTAGAAGAATCTTATTTATTTTGATAAACCTTAACAGGTTTATATACCTATCCAATAATCGCAAAGAAATATAAAATAAGCCCCGGTTGCGGTGCACAAAGAGCCAGTTATTGTTTGTAAATTCACAGAGGCTGTTATATAAATAACAGCAAGGAATCATAGATAATGATATTAATAGTTGCAGCTTCTGTAGGTGGTATTTATGCTTTGTAATTTCAATGATATTAAGGAAAAACTAAAACAACTTGAAACAAAAAAATTGGCCGTGGTGTCTGCTGAAGACCATGAGGTATTAGCTGCAGTTAGGCAGGCCCTAGACGATGGGCTGGTCACGCCAATTCTCACAGGTGATGAACCCAAAATAAGGGAGCTGGCAAAAACTCATAATATTTCACTTGAAGGTATGGAAATTATCAATAAACCATCACCGGAAAAAGCGGCAGAGCTTTGTTGTGAGCTGATCCATCAAAAGAAAGCTTCGGCAATCATGAAAGGGATGATCGATACCTCCAAGTTTATGAGAGCGATACTTGACAAAGACAAAGG
Organism: Bacteriovoracaceae bacterium; assembly: GCA_016784965.1. Classification (GTDB taxonomy): domain Bacteria; phylum Bdellovibrionota; class Bacteriovoracia; order Bacteriovoracales; family Bacteriovoracaceae; genus JADHTQ01. The sequence goes on from JADHTQ010000070.1 coordinate 10,635, forward strand.
CCTAACCCTGGGGAAAAAATCACTTATCTCTCATGCTGCAGCTTTTGAGTTGACTCAATGTAATAAAATCCTAATCCTAACAGATGCTGCGATAAATATTGCTCCCAAATTAGAGGAAAAAGTTAAAATAATTGACAATAGTGTGAAATTTGCAAAAGCATTGGGTATTGAAACACCTCTAGTAGCTTGTTGTTGTGCCGTAGAGAAAGTCAATCCCAACATGCAAGCAACTATAGATGCTGCAGTTTTGGCAAAGATGTCTGATAGAGGGCAGATTAAAGATTGCATCATCGATGGCCCGCTTGCCTTTGACAACGCAATTTGCAAAGACAGTGCAAAAATCAAAAAAATCAATGGGCCCGTGGCAGGTCAAGCAGATATTATTTTATGCAATGATATTGAATCGGCCAATTATCTTTACAAGAGTTTGTCCACTTTGGGGAAATCTGAAGCTGGTTGTGTTGTTATGGGAGCTTCTGTACCTGTAGTCTTGACTTCAAGATCAGATACACATGAAACGAAATATTTATCTATAGCAGTTGCGATGCTTACTTCCCATAAACTGGCGCATTCATAGATGGTTCATTAGAGCTATTTTTTTAGCAGGTGAGGTGATTCATGTCTTTTAAAATACTTGTTATCAACCCTGGATCGACTTCCACAAAAATTGCACTCTTTGATGGGACACAGCAGGTGATCACAAAAAAAATTGATCATCTTCCACACGAGTTGAGCAAATTTGAAACGGTACTGGAGCAGATAGGTTTTCGTACTAAGCTAATTACGGATACTCTTTCTGAGAATAACTTTATGCTTTCTACCCTAGATGCAGTCGTCGGTAGAGGAGGCATCTTAAAGCCGATTAAAAGTGGTACCTACCTGGTCAATGATAAGATGATAGAAGATCTATCTACAGGGCGGGCGTTTCACGCTTGTAATCTGGGAGCTTTTTTGGCCCGAGATTTAGCAAAGATGGGTGGCTGCAGGCCCTTTGTGGTAGACCCAGTGGTGGTTGATGAGTTTGAGCCTCTTGCTAGATATACTGGCTCAAAGCACCTCGAGCGACAATCAATTTTTCATGCTCTAAACCACAAAGCAGTGGCCAGAGTGGTAGCATCTAAGCTTGGTAAAAAATATGAGGAGTGCAATTTTGTGCTTGCCCACTTGGGTGGAGGCATAAGTGTTGCTGCCCACAAGTTAGGAAAAGTTATAGATGTCAATAATGCTTTAGACGGTGATGGGCCTTTTACTCCAGAGCGAAGTGGTGGCTTGCCTACTGGACAATGGCTTGAGTTAATAGACTCAAAAGAATTCCAAAAAAGCGAACTAAAAAAAATGATGGTGGGCAATGGTGGTTTTATGAGCTATCTCAACACCACAGATAACCTTTTTATTGAAAAGAAAATAGATGAAGGCGATGCTGTTTATAAAGAGGTGCAAGATGCAATGTGCTATCAAGTTGCCAAAGAGATCGGAGCATATTCTACAGTGCTATGCGGCCAAATTGATAGAATCATTTTGACAGGAGGTTTGGCCTTTAGCCAAAAAATAGTTCAGCAGATCACAAAAAGAACACAGTGGATTGCACCCATCTGTGTAGTTGCTGGTGAAAATGAGATGGAGGCACTTTGGCTTGGGGGCAAAAGAGTCTTAGAAGAAACCGAGATACCTCTGGTCTATAGTTAATATAGATGCTTTCTACAGTAAAACTTCAGTAGTATTTAAATAATAAACCTTTTGTGTTGGAACTTCGTTGTTGCAAATGTTAAAACTTGATGGGTAAATTTAAAATGTTATGATTTCTGTCTGTAAACAAAGTGAGGGGTGAAGATGACAATGGCAAATTCTTTAAGTATTCGTGACAATCGAAGTGGCAAGGAGATTGAATTGCCAATTATAGAGGGAACTGAAGGACCAGGAGTACTCGATTTTACAAAATTTTACAAGGAGTTCGGGTTATTTACCCTGGACCCCGGTTTTCGCTCAACTGCTTCATGTAAAAGTGATATCACTTTTATTGACGGCGATAAGGGGATTTTGTTGTATCGAGGTTACCCCATTGAGCAATTGGCAGAAAATAGTACATACTTGGAAGTTTGCTATCTTCTTTTAAAAGGTGAGCTGCCAAATCAAGACCAGTGCGGTGAATTTACAAAAACAATCACCAAGCACACCATGGTTCATGAACAAATGCTGAATTTTTACCGGGGATACCGTCGTGACGCTCATCCGATGGCCATTATGGTAGGTGTTGTCGGGGCATTATCTTCATTTTATCACGACTCTCTAGAAATCGACGACCCTCGTCATCGAGAAATTTCGGCATATAGACTGTTGGCAAAATTGCCTACTATTGCGGCACTATCGTATAAATATTCTAAGGGGCAACCATTCATATATCCAGACAATAGCTTGAGCTACTCTGCCAATTTTCTTAACATGTTGCTTTCTGTCCCCTGCCAACCATCTGAGATCTCTCCGGTAATGGTCAAGGCGATGGATTTGATTCTTATGCTTCATGCCGATCATGAGCAAAATGCTTCCACATCAACGGTGAGGTTGGCCGGCTCTTCGAAGGCCAATCCTTTTGCGGCAATCTCTGCAGGAATCGGAGCTTTATGGGGACCCGCCCATGGTGGAGCAAACGAAGCAGTTTTATCCATGCTGCAAGAGATCGGTTCAGTCGATCGGATAGGTACATTTGTTGAGCGTGCCAAAGATCCCAATGATTCCTTTCGTTTGATGGGGTTTGGACACCGAGTCTATAAAAATTATGATCCCCGGGCCCGTATTTTGAAAAAAGCTGCCCATGAAGTTTTGGCAGATCGAGATCGCCTGGACGATCCTTTGTTTAAGATCGCCCTTGAGCTAGAACGTATCGCCCAGGAGGATGAGTATTTCAAATCTCGCAAGCTTTATCCAAACGTTGACTTTTACTCTGGCATCATACAATCGGCCATTGGTATCCCTACCAATATGTTCACCGTGATCTTTTCAGTCGCTAGAACGATTGGGTGGATCAGTCAATGGGTGGAAATGATCTCAGAAAAAGGGCAAGCTATTGGTCGTCCTAGACAACTTTATACAGGCCACAAAAAACGCGATTATGTTCCTCTTGCACAACGCAAAATACTCTAAAACTTGTTAAGCGGCTAACTGCAACGGTTGCTGTTTCTGTATTCAGCTCGGTAGACGCACACCGTCAAAACTTTGGTTCAATTTTAGAGTAAGTATATTTTATATGTCTAGTTGTCATATCTTTTTAATTTATTGTACGTTTTAATTTACATATTTATCAAAATATCTGTTTAGAAGCTGGGGGAGATCATGAAACAAGTTATTTTATTTAGTGGTTTATTATTCATATTAACTTTAATGCCAACATTAGCGGCAACAAATCCTACCGGTATAGATAATCGCGATATTGTCAAGGTTAGCTGGAAGGAGATTACAGCTAATAGTTCTCCGCTTAGCTTTACCCTTTCGATGTACATTTGTGGCGTTGAAAATTATGTCTGTAAAATTATCAAAGAGAGCAAAAAAATAACTCTACCCGAGCTAGGTAAAAATACAATTTCGTACCAGATGAATATGTCTGGCAAACGTATCAATGACATAATAAACGATGAGTTAATGAGAAAGAGTGAAAACTATCAGATCTCAGTTCATTTTTACAGGCATTCGCAAAATTCGTTTAAAGAGTTAATTGTTATGTTGGATATCCCCTACAAAGATATCAAAAATGGACAGTGGACTTCATTCACCACCGATGCTCCCATGGAATCGTATTTTGATCCCGATGCATTTGTAAATACTACTTTTGAAGTTAGCAAGGAGACAGGCCCAGAAGTTGATGATGATACCACCACGCCAACTCCCCCAACAGATGACGATCCTCCATCGATTGAGCCAGAAGTAGGTAGTGGCCTTTCAGAAATTGAATATGAGCAGATAATTTCATCTATTGAAAAACTTTATTTGCCAATTGCTATGAGGCAAAACATTCGCTTAAAGTTTATTCGAAATTGGGATGATCCAAGAGAGAATGCAGAAAGTGGTTTTGAAGAAGATGCTACTGGAAAAATATTTACTATGCAGTTTTCTGGAGGATTGGCCAAACATAAGCTGATGAGCAAAGAGGCATATACTATGGTGGTTTGCCATGAGCTGGGTCATCATTTAGGAGGGGAGCCAACCTTTCCTTATGGTGGGGCAGTTGAGGGGCAAGCTGATTATTTTGCTTCCTACGATTGTCTAAGAAGGGTGCTGATTAACAATGGAGAGTTGTTTAGAGATGACTTGGAGTTAGATCTGCCGGTGCTTACCAAGTTTTTTTGTAACAAAGCATTTTCTGATAAATTAAATATAAAATTGTGCCAATTGATCTCTTATTATGGAGATAAGATTACAGAATTTTCAACAAAGAAAAAGGGGCTCCCCGTTCCACGCTTTGAAACTCCCAGTATGAAAGTGGCAACCAAATACTATGAAGTAGGGGAGGACCCACACCCCCCATATCAGTGCCGACTGGATACATATTTTGCAGCTGCTTTATGCAACAAACATCCACTGTCGTTAATGATTTCCACTCATATGCAAGAAAATGACAATAGTGCAGACTATTCAAGGCTTAAAGAGCAACTGCAAGCAAATATGACAGATGTAGTTGCAAGTCCTTGCATGCGAGTAGATCAGTTTGTGTTGGGAGAAAGACCTATTTGTTGGTTTATCCCAGATCAACCAAACTAGCTAGGTAAGGCTTAATTTTGAAAAAGACTCTAGTTGCTTTGATTTTTTTTGGCCAATACTTATTGAGCATATCATTGTATGCTGCTGCACTAGAGCGAGAGCTTGCAGGAGATCGGTTTGAACATGTTGGTATGGTTTTTATAGATAAAAGGACAGCTTGCACTGTTTCATTAATCAAGCATGGCATGTTGATAACGGCAAAACATTGCTTTACTCATCAGGGTTTTGCCTCAGAAAATGAAGTGCTGCCCCAACATTTAGAAATATTTTTTACTACAGGTAGCGATCAGTTTGAGGATTTTAAAGTTTTAATTAAACAACAAAGCATTGAAAAAGTAATTTTTGATAGAGGCGAAAATGATTTGGCCTATATTGTCTATGATCCAAAGCAGACGCAAAACTTAGTACATCTTCCAGAGATAGAGTTTTACTCATCACAGGTGGTAGCAGTGGGTACGGCCTTAACCCTTGTTGGCGCCCAGCCCAGGCAGCTTTATCGTGATATTTATACACCGTCAAATTTCCAAAAGGTTAAAACTATTCACTGTAGTAGATCAAATAAACAGGGAAAGATACCACCAATAGGCAGACATAATGGGTATGAGGGGATGCTTTATGGCACAAATTGTCCTGGATGGTTTGGCAACTCTGGAGGCCCATTTTATATCCTTGAAGAAGATAAGTTGGTATTAGTGGGGGTTTTGACTCATACTTTTGACCTGTTAGAAAATGGTGACGTGGACCCGTATACCTTGTATCGCGATGAATTTGGTGATAAGGGGGAGAGTACAAATTTTTCTGCGATAAAGGGATGGCAGTTTAGTATTTGTAAAATATTCAGGTTTAGGGCTCTAGATCAATCAATATCATGTAAATTTTCCAGGTCACATTGAGTTACTGTAAATTACAATTTATATTCTGTGCCGTCATTCCCAATAGACTATGAAGCGAAAACTAAGAATGAAAAACACGCTTATGGGTGCTAAAACCCTTGCTTTAAATTTATTTCTAATCGTCAATATTTTCTTTAAGATATTGATTCCTGAGCTCTATTTATCCTCCTCTTCGCTTTATGCCAGCACTCAACATATACATCAGCAAGTGGCCGTTAAATATTTCAAAAAAACATCCAGAGAGTGCCATGAAGAGGCCTTGGATTTTATTAAAGACATTGGAGCAGTAAAAGACTTGAATCTTAGGCCCTTGGGTAATACAAGGCCAAAAGTTGCCAGTCGCTCATCAAGGCCAACTCTCGCCATCGTACCGTCTGATTTTTCCATCACCAGTGATTCGGACAAACTGCCAAAGTACATTTATGAATTACACATGGACAATGTAAGGCCTTTTTCATTTGATGGTGAGCAGTTTGAGCTTAGACTTATGGTAAATGGTCGTTGCCAATGTTGCAATCCTCAAGTGAGTTGCGTGGGCCCCTATACAAATGCTTATTTGAAAGATCAATTTTTTAAAGAAGTATATATCAACCCCAACACAATTCGCTTCACTCAAAATAGTATAAATAGCGCCTTTAAAAATGGGAACACTTTAGAGTCTATGGTAGATGATCTAAAAAATAAAACCATTACACCTCAAAACATTCCTCCCATTAGAATCTTCACAAGAAATGGAGTGGCATTTACATTGGATAATAGAAGGTTGCAAGCTTTAAGGGATGCAAGTTTAAACATTAGAACTGTACCTGCTACTATCCAAGAAATTGTAGAAGAGAGTTGGAAATTTACAACTCAAAATGAAGGCAAGACGATTGAAGTAAGACCTTAAAAACTTACTCTTATATCAATCTCTCAACATGTCGGCCTAGAAACAAGTTTTCGAATTGTAGACTAACTTTCAATAATATTGCTATACTAAAATCACAAAGTAAGAGCATTGAAAAAGCTAGTGTTTCTTAAAAGATATGAAAAAAGAAGGTAACTCCTCACACCCTAACATGACAAGATCACCAGTTAACAATCTAACATTTCAAATGTAAGGCCTTTTTTCTGGGCCGATTAATTTTTTTCTGCCATAATCTCCCCTCATGAAGAAGGAATCCATTCGTAAAAAA
>JADHTQ010000071.1 GCA_016784965.1 Bacteriovoracaceae bacterium
GCCAGCAGACTTGTGGGACACACTGTGTCCCACAAGTCTGCTGGCACCTTTTTTTAAAAAGCTCTTTTTGTTGTTTCTTATTCTCTTTATATATATTATATACACATTTCTAACATATATATCGAGGTGTAATTAATGGTAAAAGATCTGTTAATTGGAAATAGAATACCTAAGAATTTTTTTATTACAATGGGTACCGGGCAAAGTGATATCGCAGTTCATGCAGGCTCTTACCACTTAGCTTTAAAAGATGCCGGTATTGAAGCTTTTAACATAATGACTTACTCTTCAATTCTACCCAGTATAGCAACTTGTATTGATAAACCAAAGGGGCTAGTGCATGGCTCAGTTATGGAATCTATCATGGCAGTTTCTAACTCTGTACAAGGTGAAATAGCTTCCGCCGGACTTATATTTGGGTGGTTGTATGATAAGGAAACTGGCAAGAAATATGGAGGACTGGTTTGTGAACACAACGGTCAGTACAAAGAACAGATCCTTAAAGATCAACTTTGGGCCAGCTTAGATGAGCTATATTTAAATGGCTTTAATGACCAGTACAATTTAAAAGACGTCGAAGTTTTCACACAGAGATTTACACCTGAAAAAAAATATGGAACGGCCTTAGTTTCACTTTGTTTTGTTAATTACCTATATCCTGTGATTGAGCAAATTTAAACAATGAAGAATTACTTAGATTTACCACCAAAATTTTCTTCCAAAGAGAATTCAAAGATAGTTGTTGTGCCAGTTTCCTATGATGGCACGAGTACTTGGCTTAAGGGGGCAGATAAAGGTCCCGGAGCTTTAATTAGTGCATCGGGCAATTTAGAGCTATACGATATTGAAACTGGTAGTGAGGTTTACTTACAGGGAATTTTTACAGATGAACCCATTTTAGAGAACACTACACCAGAAGCAATGGTTGCCAGTGTAAATAAAAAATTACAGGTCTATCTAGAGGATGGGAAATTTTGTGTCACCCTTGGGGGAGAACATTCAATCAGCATTGGTGCAATTGCAGCTCATAGTAAAAAATATTTAGACTTAACCGTTTTACAACTAGATGCCCACGCCGATCTTCGAGATACTTATCAGGGATCAAAAAATAACCATGCCTGTGTAATGAAAAGGGCCAAGGAGCTGGTAGGCTGTGTACAAGTTGGGGTTAGATCTATGGACAAGGCCGAGCTTTTATCTATGGATAAAAGTAAAACCTTTTTTGCCTGGGACATCGTGGGAAAAAGTAATTGGCATGACTTGTGTTTGTCAAAGCTTTCTACAAACGTCTATCTAACAATTGACCTAGATGTTTTTGATCCTTCCATTATGTCTTCAACGGGAACACCAGAGCCAGGAGGGCTTCTTTTTTATGAGACACTTACATTTATAAAAAAGGTTGCCAAGCAAAAAAATATTGTGGGTTTTGATGTGGTGGAGCTTTGTCCAAATCAGCATAATAAGGCCCCTGATTTTCTTGCTGCCAAGCTAGTTTATAAAATTCTTTCTTATATATTTTTATAACATTGACTAGGAAAAAATGATGGATAAAGAAAAACTTTTAAGCCGTGAAGTAAAGCACATTGACATTACTGCCTTCGATTCGACTAAAATTGTAGATTCTATGAAGGGAATGTCTTTTACCAGTCGCGACCTTTCGGTTGCCTCTGAAATATTTTGTAAAATGATCAAAGATCCCCAATGTTCAATTATTCTAACCTTAGCCGGTAGTACCCAAGCCGGAGGTTGTATGCAGCTGTATGCTGATATGGTTAAGTACAATATGGTTGATGCCATTGTGGCCACAGGGGCTTCAATTGTTGATATGGACTTTTTTGAAGGCCTTGGGTTTAAGCACTATCAAGGCGATCAATTTGTTGATGACACCCGTTTAAGAGAGCTTTATATAGATAGAATTTATGATACCTACATAGATGAGGAACAGTTGCAAGTTTGTGATAGCACCATTAGAAAAATTGCTGACAATATGCCAGGAGGAACTTACTCTTCTCGGGAATTTATTTGGCAGATGGGGCGCTACCTATCTGAGTATGGAAAAAAGAAAGAGTCCCTAGTGCAACTTGCCTATGAGTTTGATGTCCCGATTTTTTGTCCAGCTTTTTCTGACTCTTCGGCAGGCTTTGGTTTAGTTGCCCATCAGTTTGCAAAACAGAGCGATTATGTTTCTATCGACTCAGTAAAAGATTTTAGAGAGTTGACCATGATTAAGATAGAAGCAGATACTACGGGTTTGATGATGATTGGAGGTGGAGTACCTAAAAACTTTGCTCAAGATACCGTAGTTTGTGCTGAAGTTTTGGGAAAAGAGGTGCCCATGCATAAGTACGCCGTTCAGATAACTGTTGCCGACGTAAGAGATGGTGCATGCTCTAGCTCAACTTTAAAAGAGGCCTCCTCTTGGGGGAAGGTAGACACTGCTTATGAGCAGATGGTTTATGCCGAAGCAACAACTGTCATGCCTTTAATTGTAAGCTATGCCTATCATCGAGGGGATTGGAAGAGTCGTAAAAAATATCAGTGGAATAAGATGTTTGCAAAGCCCTTTTAAAGTTGGTCTATGAATTCTGATAAGGCCACTTTTGTTACATGATCCATAATTACAATTTTCCACCATTTGGGTGATTCATGATTATCTGGAACTAGAAAAAACTTCTGGGCAACCTGCTTGGAAATAGCGTGAGCTGGTACAGATACTACGTTCATAAATGGATCGCGAAAATATTCTATATTTAACTTAGTCAATTGTTCACATAAATAGTCCGTTAGTTGGATTAAGCTGCGAACAAATTTCTTGCCATCTTGTGGCCCATAGGAATTTAAAATCATCCATACAGCAACAGCATTTGCTCCAGATCGACTACCACATATGGTGTAATCTTCACCGTGAACATAAGATGCTTGTTTAGTGCGGGCGTATTGCATAAAGGGGCGTCTAACTAAAAAAATTCCTGTTCCATATGGCGCCTGAAGCATTTTGTGGGCATCCATCGAAAAAGAATGAATTTGCGGATCTAAAAAGGAGAGCTTATTGTTGGGGTTTGTCAGAGGATAGATGAAGCCACCAAATGCAGCATCGACATGTACTTTACAGTTATCGCCCAAAGCATCTAATACACCTCTAATCTCGTCGATGTCATCAATCGAGCCAAACATAGTTGTTCCCATATTTAGAATGAAAATAAAGAATTTTTTATTGTGCAACTGTGCATTTTCTATTTTTTCTAATAAATCAACTAGATTAATTTGCTTGGTCACATCATCTGTTTTGATACAAATGTTATCAACATTGAGTAGGTCCGCTGCTTTATAAACTGAATAATGGGTGTCTTGTGAGTGGACTATGGCAATCTCATCAATTTTTGCTCCCTGCTGTAAAAAGAAGTTTCTAAAAATCCACATTGCTTGGATGTTGGCCTCTGTACCCCCTGGGGCCAAATATCCATCCCAAGTTCTAGGAGTTGCTTGTAAAAATTCTTCAGCACAAATTTTTAAAAGCTCATATTCTAACTTCTGTGTACCAGAAAAAACTTCCTCTGATTCATCAAATGTGTGACAACCGATATGGTTAGAGTTTTCTAACATGCAAGTCAAAAAGGGAGCATCTTTTAAAAATGAGGCCTTAAAAAATACTTTTCTGTCTAAGTATGATCCCGGCAATCCCAAAATATTATTTTTTTTATAAGAGATGTTTTGATTTAAATGTTCAAAAACTTTTTTTCTAAGTGCTTTTTGATCATGTTTTTTCCAAGCCATACTAGTATCCTAGGTAAAGTTAACATTTATAAGTGAGTGGTTTATAATTATTTTCTATGTATTTTAGTATAAATGCAAACACTACAGTGGTACTAACTTTCCACCTTTTTTGACGACACACTGGGTCACCCTTGTGAAGTAAACTATTTATATTAAGTACAAGCTGGCATTCTTTGTGATATGTTATTTTTTAAAAAAAATTTCAGTGGATGGTCTATGCAAAATATATGTAAGTTACTCGTAATATTTTTATTTTTTTTACCAATTTCAACAGAGGTCATTGCCAAAAAGGTCGTTACTAAAAAAGATAAGATTAAGTTTTCGGGACTATTTAAAGCGAAAATATATTATGACGAATCAATGGCAAACAAAGCAACAACAGATATTAAAATTGTAGAAGTCAATTTAGAGGCAAAAGCAAAGATCTCAAAATCCCTTAAAGCTAACCTCTATTATATATTTAGCGGTACTCCTACATTATATGCGGCCTATCTTAATTATAAAACTTCTTTGTTGTATCCAACACAAATACACTTTGGAAAAAACTATACTCCCTATGGGGAATATAAAACGCACCTGTCGTCAGATCCAATTACAATGAGTTTATGTGATACCACCGCTACCTTTTTAGGAGCGACCGTTACTCCTAAAGCTGATTTTAACATCTATGTTTATCTGTTTAAAAGTGACGCCCAAAAGCCACATGAATCAAAAATTAATAATTTTGGAGCTGCAGTTGACTATAAATATAAAACAAAAGGCTTAGAAGTCAAAATGGGAGGAGGGTTTGTAAATAGTTTTGCCTCTACTGATACCGTTAGTTCAAAATTAAGTGACCCAAATAACCTAGATAATCTTCCTGGAGGTTACAATGCCTTTGCAACGGTTAAAATTGCAGATATTTGGCTGATTGCTGAATATTTTTCTGCACTGTCTGCCTTTGATGTAAATAACCTGTCTTTTAAAAACAAAGGAGCAAGACCTTCGACCTATCATCTTGAAGTGGCCTACGAATATAGTATGTTTAACATAAAAACTATAGCCGCAGCCAGCTTTGGACAAACTAATGAGGCAATCGCAACTGGTGTAGTAAAAAGTGCTATACGTGCAGGTCTTCAATTTACCTTAATAAAAAATGTAACCCTTGGACTACAGTGGAGCTCAAAGGACAGTTATAGCGTTGCTGATGGTGGAAAAGGTCAAAGTAGCAAGCATATTAAGGCTCAGGTAGCGGCAATATTTTAAGATTTTCCGTATACTCCTGATAAAAATAAATTTCATCAATCAGTAAATACTTAACAAGTTAGCATAGAAAGATTAGAAATCTTTAAGATTGCAAATAATTGGCGTGTTTTTGTTTGCTATAGTTAACCTTTTGCATATCAGCTGCAGGGTTTTTCTTTAAATACATTTCAAAGCAAGTGTTGTTTGAAGAGGTATTTAATATCAAACGACCATAGTGGGCCTCTATAAGCCCCTTGGAAATACTAAGTCCCAAACCTGTTCCTTTGCCAACTTGTTTTGAGGTAAAAAATGGGACAAACAAATTTTTCTGAATGTTCTCATCTGGCGTTTTACCGCTATCAATAACTTGCAAAAGGACTTTATCTTCAAGGTCAACAACATTTACTTTTATCCATTTTTGCTCAATTTCACTTATTGCGTCTGCAGAGTTTGAGAGTAGATTAAGTAGTACTTGAGAAATTTGAATTTGACGACAACTAATACTAAGCTTCTCTGGGATATAAGAAATCATGAGATTGATATTTTGATATTCTAATTTTTGTCTAAATAGGTTGAGTGTATCTTCAATAATATCTTTTATTTTCACAATCTCAAAAGGGTCATTTTTAACATCTCTTGAAAATACCAGAAGACCCTTGATTATTTTGGAAATTTTAAATACGGTATCTTCAATAATTTGAACATTTTCTTCTACAACTTCTCTGTTGAATTCAGGGGCACAGCTTTCGTCTTTTATATGTTCTGCTGCTATGTGAATTATTGTCAGAGGTGTGTTTATTTCATGACCAATTCCTCCGGCCATTTTCCCTAGCGATGCCATTTTAGAAGACTCTATCATCTTAATATGTTTTAACTCTAGCTCCATTCCGGCACTGATAAGATCCTTTCTCATCTGATCAAAAGAGTTAATAAGGTGGCCAACTTCATCGTCTATTGGCAGTGGCAGCTCTACAATGTAATTCCCTTTGGCAAGCTTTTTAGCGGCTTGTTCTAATAACTTAATAGGTATGTGCACACCTTTTTTATACCAGAGGTATGTTCCGGTTAAAAAAAAAGATATCAAAATTATTGCAACCATTTCTAATTGGTTGATCTGAATAATTAGCTTATTGCCCTCTATATTCCAATTTGCCCATAGTGTGATTTTGGCAAATCGCTTGGGCCCCTGTTTAACATCAAATTCAATTTTATTTATTTTGTCTTGTGCAATTGGCATGACGAAAGAGTCATCAAGAGGATATATCAACTTTCCAGTATCATCTCTAAGTTCCAACCTTATCCAGGACGAAAGTTGCTTTGCTCGCAAATGATTTAGTTCATCGTAGAGCGCAGCATAATCATCAACCATCATATGTCTAATAATTCCAGGTTCCAGCGCCTGTAGAATGCTAATTTGATCCTCAACAAAATGTTTTTGACCATTGGAGATAACTAGAGGACGCCAGATAAAATGCATAGTAGCAAAAAGCACAGTAAAAACTGCGGCTACTGGTAACATAAGTTTACCAAATAAGCCAAATTTAATTCTGGTAGAATTCATCCAGGTTCATCTTTTTTAATGGTTGATAATCATCAATACTCGCCCTACCAATTTCTTTAATTGGCACTCTAGATAAAAGCTCTTTTCCCTTTTGATCTTTCCCTATTTCTAAAAAGGCCTGGATTACCCTATCTCGCAGCTTCTTTGATACTCTTGGGTGAACCACCACTGGGTGAGGTGCAATTTTAGGTGTCTTCCAGATAATTTTTAACTTATCCCGAATCGCAGGTGATTGTTTTTCAAAAGTTTTTTGAACTCCTCCGCCTGCATCAGCTTTTTTCAACAGGACATTTAAGTACACTGAGCTATGGGTTTGGACATAACGAGGAGTGAATTTCATTTTATTGTAATCTCGATAAAAAATTGCACGAGGGATTAAGCATGCTCCTAAAGCGTTAGGAGAAGGAAAGGCAATGACTTTATTTTCTAACTGCTCTACTGACTTAATTGAAGAGTTTTTTGGAACAACAATTATACCGTATAATTGTTTTTTTATATCTTTAACAATTGGGATAAATCCTGCTGCCTTTCTAGCGACAACAGAGTGATAAGGATTCATATACGCAAAGTCAAATTTTCCACTGACAAATTCCTGTTCAAAACTAGGAATAGTTACTGAGCCAACCAATTTAAATTTAACCCCTACTTTTTCTTCTAATAAATCCAGTATCGGCCGCCAAATATTCATAAGCTTGATTGCAGAAAATTGAGGAACAATACCAAATGAATATTCCCTAGTTGGTGCACTCCACGCAGTTGATAGTGTGGAACAAATAAAGACAATACAAAGCCATTTGATAAAAAGCATGACAATACCCCCCGCCGATAGAATGTAAGAAGGTCAGTATACTACAAAAGAAAAATAATGCAACGGGTCATCTGCGACATTGTTTGATTATATTTGTCAAATGTACTTTTTTGTCAAAATGCAATCTCAATAAAACATAATTATATACAATTGCCTTTATTTAGGACCAGTAGATATTGCCTTTTTGTGATGCATATCAGTTTGGGTTAAACTGATAGTGTAAGGTTAGTGCCAATCTAGTGACTAGCTGTGAAAGAGGATTTAAAAATTGTATAAAGACCTGTCTAAATTGATAGTTTTTACTATTTTGCCTTTACTAGCAACTCAAGCTGGTTACGCTCTGACAATGACAGCAGCTTTTAATCCAAACAAAACCTTGCGTGCCATCAATAACCAGATGAGTGGTCCTCAAGCAAATTGTCAAACTGGAGGTATAACCTCAACCAGTTTACTCAACCATTTCGATGCAATTAGAAAAATTGTAAGGGCGAGTACTTCAAGAGGAAGATGTCAAAGGGCAGTCACAAACTACTACCGCCAAAAATCTATGTGGAAAGATTTTTCAAAAACTCAGAGGATTCAATTTATAGCACAGAGTGCAATGGAGCTTGAAAAAAAGCTTAGAAATGAAGGAATTATCAAAAACTGTCAACAATCGATAAGGGATATTGAGCAAATTCGTGCCAAAAAACTAATAGATAAGATGGTGAAAAAGATTTTTAGTGCTGCTTATAAAGCTGATAAAAAGTACGATTATAAATCGGGACAGCGATTACCATCTAAGCATTTTCTAAAGTACTATGATGATCTTAGAGAAATTTTTAATCGTTTTATGAGAGATCAGTTTTTTGAAGCTTATGCTCCAAATGTACCAAAAACTTTTACCCCACTGCCAAGTGGGAAGAAGGTGAGAAGCCGCATTTATCAAGAATTTTGGAGCTATACTTCATTTCATAGAAAAACAGTAGAAAGCAAGATTAAAGAAGAAATTTACAAATACTTTGAACCATTTATTGAACTCAACATCAAAAGAGCTACCCAGAAAGTGGAGCCCGGGGTAGCTTTAATAAGCGATAAACAACGAAAAATTGTCGGCCCTCAAATGATGAATGGTGCCTGTTATGAAATTGTAAAAAAACTACACGATAATCGCTCCAATAAAATAAAATTTTCGGCCAATACACTTAAAATGTTGAAAAAAAAGTCCTCCAAGTCACTCGGCAGGTATAGCTCATTCAAAAATAAAAGAAACCCCTATTTATTTCATCACAAGGTAACCAAAGAAGCTGTTTTATGTATTATTAAACAGGAGACTCAAAGTACTGATTTTGATCCTCACACCCTAAACTATACTTTTTGTCAAACAGCCATAGGACGCAGGGGAAGCCCAAAGTCTCTGGCCCATGGAATGGCACAAATGACTCGCGATAGTTTTGTGGGAGGTAGAAAGATGGGCATTTTGCCACTTACTTCCATTGATGAAAGTAAGTTCGACCATGGTAGTCAGAGTGACAATTTTAAGCTTTTTAAAATGATGGCCAGCTCTTCTGACATGCAACTTGAAGTCTTGTTTAGATTTTTAAACAATCGAGTTAAGGCATTTGGTAAACTCATGAAGGGAGTTATATCTTACGACCAAGATCGCAAATCAAAATATACGAGAAATTTTAAAAGATGTATGGCTTGCTTTAAAAAAAACAAGTCCAGTTACTTTGAAGATAGTGCCATAAAGTGTATGGGGGGGACACCAATTGTGCGTACACGTCCCACTCCTAGGCCAAAAAGAAAACATCCCCCACCCACACCAAGGCCAAGGAAGAGAAAATGAATTGGTTAGATAAAATCTTTTTGATAGTGCTTTTGATGTCTAGTTTTAGTATAGGAGCAAAAGGTCCAAAAGGAAGCTTTGGTCTGAAGCAAGTAAAAGTTAATTCATATATTACCCCTAAAAAATTTTGGGCCAAAGTGGTCGAGCAAGCAAACTATGCAAAGAGTTTGCACGTATTTGTTGAAGGAAAATCAACCCCAATTCTAACTCATCAGACTGACTTTCCAGAAGATAATTTTAAAGAAGCGTTTGTTTTAAAATTTGTAACTTCGCCGCGATATTATCTCTACACTACTTGGAATAAAGGTGCTCACAGTGAAAGAGTAATTATTTTTGAACTTATGGGGGCTGTTAAAAAAATTGTTTTTGAGCACGTCTCAAGCTGGCCTGTTAGTTTTAAAGTCACTGATAAGTTTATAACTATAAATGCTACATCAGAGATGAATCTTCTAACCGGGACTCCTAAAAAAGTTGATTTAATATGGAAGCCTAAGACTACATCTGGTTCGGGGCCTTAATTCCAAGTGGAAGCATATACTGGTACTCTTTTGCCAAAAAAATAACTCATTCTAGTCCACAAACCAACAAGATGGTCTTTTCTCCTTATTGTAGCTGGCAATAAAAGTGTTAAGACGGCATTGGGGAGATGGGTAGTCATAGTTTGTTTCTGTAGCCAAAATTGCGACTCCAAAAATAGAGGGCATATTTTCCAAGTTCTCTTTAATTGCCATGTAGGTTGCAAACCTCTTGCTGGCACTTACTACTCTTAGACACTGTTTGTAGTTAACTGTTCCAAATGTTAGGTCCCCACAGTATGATAAAACCTCTTCATCAAATTCCTCATTTTCAATATCCATTGGAAAATGCTCTACGACTTTATTCATACATTCTTTAGTAGCAAAATAATCGGCTTGAGCTTC
Source organism: Bacteriovoracaceae bacterium (assembly GCA_016784965.1). Lineage (GTDB taxonomy): Bacteria > Bdellovibrionota > Bacteriovoracia > Bacteriovoracales > Bacteriovoracaceae > JADHTQ01. Next base: position 10,116 of record JADHTQ010000071.1, read on the forward strand.
AATAGATAGTGACTGTCCAAGGGGATTGTCACTAGCAGGTTCCCCTCCATAAAGATGACCAATCTCGTGACAGAGAACCAGAGCAACAGAATCAAAGTTCATTATTGGATGCAAATAAATACCAGCTTTTAACCAAACAGAAGCTTCATTTTCATAACGGTTTGCCATTGTAATCTCTGAAGGTGATGACCAGTTTGTTACAAATGTAACTTTTTCATATCTGTGGGCCGTATCTTCTGAGATCATCTCCATTGCAAAGTCAATTAAACTATTGAGCTTTTTGACTTCCTCTTTTGAGATCAGTGGATTGTTATTAGTCATGTCGTAATGAGAGGCATTATCATTCCCTAATGAGACATTTCCAGTAATACTGGAAGCAAAAAAAAGTGAAATAAAACTATAACGAACAATTAATTGTATAAGTAAATGAGTTGGTGATTTTGATATCATTTATTCTCCCGCGCTTTCAAACACATTATTATTCCAAGCACCACTTTCTATCTAAAATATGACACCTTTTGATTCAATGATAGGTTTATAAATTGTTTCAATATTATCCAAAATATTATTGAACTGATATTGACTAAGACTACATCTGGTTCGGTGCCTTAATTCCAAGTAGTGCTAACCCTTGCCCCATGATTTGGCCACAAGATTTTGCCAGGGCCAATCTGGCATTTTTTAACTCGGTACTGCTGGCCTTGCCTATTGGGCACTCTATGTAAAAGTTATTAAACAGTTTACCTAGCTCATACAAGTAACTACACATTAAGGCAGTTTTATAAGTGGTTGCAGCGGTTAATGCTGTGGTGTTAAATTGGCTAAGCTTTAACATAACCGCTTGTTCACTAGCAGAATTCAACAAGCTCCAATCGATTGCAATTTTTGGATCATAGTTTTGTTTCTCACAAAGTGAGACGATTCTAGCGTGGACGTATTGCAAGTAGGGCCCCGTCTCTCCGTCAAGCTTGAGCCACTCCTGCATATTAAAGACAATTTTTCTGCCATTATCAACTCTAAGCATGCCATACTTGATTGCCCCTTGAGCGACAATATTGGCCGTTTCATTTATTTGCTCACTACTCCACTGACCTTCATAGCGAGACAAGTACTCCCTTTTGATGGTGTTTTGCATCTGATCAATCAAATCAGTGAGTGGTACAATGTCACCCTTTCTAGAACTCATTGCTCCACTTGGCAGCTCTACAAAGTCATAGTCTAGGTGATGGCAATTTTGGGCATGGGGAAAGTTTATTTTTTCTAATACTTTAAACACTTGGTTAAAGTGATAAGATTGTCTGGTATCAACAATGTAAACACTTTGATCTAAGTTAAATTCTTCAAATTTTTTATATGCCAAATCAATGTCTTTAGTAGCGTACAGCCCGGTTCCATCACTTTTAATCATCATACAAAACCCGAGCTTGTCTTGACTTAGATCTACTCCAATGGCCCCATCTGATTCGATGTACAACCCTTGCTGATAAAACTCTTTGGCGCGCATTATGGATGGGGAGTCGACTTCTGATTCGAAGTACCAGCGATCAAAGTCTACATCGGCCCACTTATATACCTCTTTCATCAGATCTATAGACCACTGTCTAGTGGTCTGCCAAAGCTCATAGTGAGGTCCACTTTGGCTTTCAATTTCTTTTAATATGCTTGTTAGTAGAGATCTGTTTTGTTCTTCCTCGCTTGTTCCCAGTTCTTTTTCTAGTTGTTGGCAGGCAAGGGAATACAATTTCCCAAGCCATGGGCCTTTGCCTGTTTCTGGAGGTGGAGTTTGATTTCTGTACTTTAAATACCACAAACACTTTGCAACGTGTGTCCCCACGTCTCCTGGGTAGGTTGCAGCTGTTACCTCATTGCCAATATATCTATTTAGTCGAACGAGGGCATTACCCAGACAGAGGTTGCGCATATGTCCCACGTGAAGTTCTTTGTGTGTGTTTGGTTGAGAGTATTCAAACATAATTTTTTTGCTATTTGCGACCAACGGGCCTTCAAATATGCTTTGGTTTAAAATATCTTCAAGGACCAATGGCCCAATTGGTTCAAAATTTAAAAAGAAATTTAGATAAGGTCCAAAGTTTTTTACCTCTTTTATCAAGGGACTACTGTTAATGAACTTTACCAACTCTTGTGCAATATTTTTGGGGGAAGATTTGCACATTTTTGCCAAATTAAAGCATGGAAAAGCCAAATGGCCCATTTTGACATTTGGAGGTGAACCAATTGCTTCATAAACATCTGTGGGTGAAATTGGCAGTTGCCCAAAACCTGCAAGGATGGCCTGATGGATATTTGTACTGATTTGTTCTATAATTTTATTAGGTAAGTTTGCCATACTTGTTATCCCCATTGTTAATTAAACTGGTAACTCCCATGATCGGACCTTACATATCATATAAAACATTAATTGGTCTTCTAATTTTTACCGCAATGGCGCACGTCGGCAATCTTCGCGGACAGGTCAATCCTGATAGCTATCGCTGGAAAGGTGAGCGTTATTGGACTAGAGGTGCCGTAGAAGATAGTACCAAAAAAGCGATTTTGTATTCTAAAAAATATCGCTTGGGGGCCTATCTAATTTACGATTGTATTGATCGCTATTATGTCTGTGGTGATTTTGAGAGTTTTACAGAGTGCAAAGACAGAAGAGAAATAACCTTGAAAAAGAAAAAAGAGATACTAGCATGTGCTCCGATTCAAGACTTCAAGACATTTGATGAATGTTTTGCCGCTGTCTATGAAAAGATCCACACAATTGCCAGCAAAAAATTCTGCTTAAGATCTGCAACAGTTAAGAATTAATAAGTGGCGGAAACGCGAAATAGATTGTTCATACCCAGTGTAATGAGAGTGGAAGAGAACAATTCTAGTAGATAGTTGGGAAATCCTGTGTGCTTACCCCGCCATTTGGCTTCAATAAAAAACAGGCATTTGTTTTTGTAGTTGGATACATGGATTGAGCCGATTAGGTTTTTTAGAAATCCTTTCTCAAATTTGAATGGATAAACACCGGTTTTGGTGATGCGGGGGATTTTAAATTCTAAGATCATGGCGTTTGGTAGAACCATAGCATCTAGTAGCAGGTGAATTCGGCCTCTTTTTTCGCTATAAGTGCTTTTTTTAATGACCCCTACATATTGGGAGTAATTTTCATATAGGGATAACTTACGCAGAGCAAATGAGCAGCTTTTTTTGTGCAGGCCAGCAGTTTTTAGCTTCAACCGTTGCCAAACTATTTTTTTTCTTTTTTTATAATCTTTGGCATGTGCCCGATGTAAGATTTCATTATTTTTTATAATTCTTTTGATTTCTTTTTTCGAGAAGGGCAAGTTGTGGGCAGTTACAGGTTTGACGGCAGAGATGGAAAAAGAGTTAAAAGGAAGTAAACAAAACAATAACTTAATGCTGATTTGGATAATTTTTGACACGCCGTCCCTTTTCTAGAGTGGTTTGGCTCATTAATCTGTACTTTTAGATAATTGTACCAAAATTTTTGATGATAGGAAAAGGTATTATGGGTATAGAATCAGTAAAGCGTCGTGGCAAAGCCTATGACGCTAAGATTGAAAGTAAGGATCAGCGCTGGCATTGCCGCAATAGGATAACACTAGTTTTTGGTAGTAATGATATAGAAGATTTAGATACTTATGTTTATGGGTCACACTCTGTAGAGTTTAAAACTGTTAAGTTTCACCAGGCCAAATCCAAGGCCATTGAGGAGATATTAGATAACTGCATCGATGAATATTATCGAGGGAATGTCACAGAAATTCATACATCCTTGTCTGAAGATAAAAAAACGGTAGTTATTGAGGATAATGGTATTGGTTTTCCCCTGAATAAGATCGCTAGTGTCTATAGCGAGTTTAGAACTGGTTCAAAATTTAAAGATGAAGAAGTGGACAAAAAGGGATTTTTGCATCGCACCTTAGGCCAGAATGGTCTCGGTGCAGCAGCAACTTGTTTGACCTCAGATATTTTTAAAGTTCGAGTTCGCCACTACAATTCAAAAAAAGAGCAAGAGTATAGATTTATCGATGGCGCTTTAAAGATTACTAAAACCCATAAAAAGCCCTTTAGCGGACATTCGGGTGTCAGGGTTGAGCTAGTTTTGGCCAAGGAAGTTTATAAAGACAACACAATTGATGAGGAATTGCTGAAAAAAAGAATCTTGGATTTGGCATATAATAATCCAGGACTTACTTTTTATTTTAACTCTGAAAAGTTTCAATTTAAAAAAGGGCCATTTGAATTAGCAGAATATATTGATCCACTTACCGCTCAAAGCTTCGGCAGCTTTGTATATGTGTATGATACAGTAGGGGGTAAAGGGAAAAACTTAAAAGGCCAGATTGATATCTCACTTTCATTTACGCTCGATAAGTTAAGTGATGATCGGGAGCGATTTATTTCTTTTGTCAACTCTAGCCCAACTTTTGATGGAGGCTTTCATCAAGATAGGGTCAGAAGGATATTTATAAATGCCATAAAAGAAAAGTTAGAAAGGGCGGCCAAAAAAGAAAAAATTAATATTATAGATAATGACATTTTGACGGGGCTTACTTTTGTCTTGGGAATTATAATGCCCAATCCCCGCTTTGAATCTCAAACTAAGCGCAAACTGGTTCGCGATCCTTTTTTGGATAAGGCCCTTGAACAGTTTATGAATTCTAATTTGGATAAATTTTTTCGAAAAAACAAGGAATACCTAGAGCTAGTCCTGGGTAGAGGAAAGCTGCGCCATCGCTTTCAAGAACTAAAAGATGCTGCCAAAAAGGGCAAAAAGCAAAATAAAAAAAGAATTGAAAAGCTTCTTGATGCTAATGAACGCAAGAATCGTTCAAAGTGTACTTTATTTATTTGTGAAGGAGATTCTGCAATCGGTGGTCTGCGCTCGGCACGCAATAAGCTATATCAAGGAGGAATTGCTCTAAAGGGCAAACCCATGAACGTATCCCAGGCTTCCATTAAAGACATTTTAGATAATAAAGAATTTTCAGATATTATGGCCTCAATTGGCCTTACCATTGGAGAACCAGCTGATCTTGAAAAAATGCGTTATTCAAAAATTGTTTTTTTGGCCGACTCTGATGTTGATGGTGGACACATCAACACCCTATTGACTAATTTCTTTTTTACTTTTTGGCCCGAGCTTTTTGAGCAACATATTATTTGCATTGCCAAGGCTCCGCTATTTGAAGTGATTACTGACAAGGGGACAGTGTATCTTGAGAGCCCAGAGTTACTGGAGGAGTTTAAAGCTTCAACTACTAAAAAGATTAAAGAAATTCAAAGAAATAAAGGTTTAGGTGAGATGTCTGCTCAGGCTTATAAATACGTATTAAACAAAGAAGTTTATACTGTAATTACCACTAATGAGATGTCAGAATCTAAAAAAATGTTAGAAATATGTTTTGGAAAAGATACTTCTTTGCGAAAAGAATTATTGCTTGATACTAGGGACAATGAATGAAGGAAGCGACAGATCTCAACTCTGCAAAGTCAGTAGAATTAAATCAAATTGTATACGATGAATATCGAACCTACCAAATTTATACTTTAATGGACCGAGCTATTCCCTATTTGGAGGATGGACTAAAGCCTGGCCAAAGACGGATACTATATACTTTATGGAAACATCAAAAAAAAGGTCTGATGAAGGTTTCATCTGCCACTGGCTTGGTGTTAACACTACATCCCCACGGACCAGCTTCAGTTGAGTCAGCAATTGTCAATATGGCCCAAGATTACACTTTTGCCAATAACTACCCACTGATTGATAAAAAGGGTTATTTTGGTGAGCGCATGGAAACCACTCCAGCTGCTTCTAGGTATATAGAGTGCAAGATTGGTGAGGTGGCCAAGATGCTATTATTTGATGACATTAATCAAGTGGAGATGGTGCCCAACTATGATGAAAAAGAGGTGGAGCCACTATCTTTTTTGCCTAAGTTGCCAGTGATGTTGTTAAATGGGGCAGAAGGTATTGGCACCGGTTTTTCTTCTGTCATTCCAAGCTTCCATCATAAAGACATCATAGATTCGATGATTTGGGTAATTCAAAAGGGAAAGCCCAAAAAGCTAAAGCCGTACGTACACAATTTTAATGACCCCATTGAAGTTGATCAAAGAGGCCGGTTAATATTTAAACTTAAAATTGAAGAAATTGATGAGCAAATCTTTATCACAGAAATACCCAAAAATTATGATGCTCCTAGGGTCTATAGGCATATCGGTAAGTTTATCGACAATGGCTATATTAAAGATTTTATCGACTCATCAGTAGATAATACTATTAAAATAGAGTTAGTATTCAAGCGTGGTAGCAGGCCATCTCTAAAGGAAATTAAAAGCAAGCTAGAGATCAGCTCTGGAGTCGTACCAAATTATACTTTAATTACAGATAATGGGGTTAAGATATTCAAGCGGCCAGAAGAAATCATTACTTTTTTTACAGGTCGCAGATTAGAAGTAGTTAAAAAGCGTTATGAACTTCTATGCATTGATTATGAAAAAAAGATAAAGCTTAACAAAGAAATAATCCGTTTTATAAAACAAAAACACTACGTTGTTGCTACCAAGTCAAAAAATAGAAAGGATTTTACAGAGTACTTAGAAAAGAAAAAATTCACTTTTAGTGATTATTTGGCAGATATGGCCATTTACAGAATGACAAAAGAGGAAGTGGCCAAGCGTGCATTGATGGTAAAAGAAGATGCAGTAGAGCTTAAAAAGTGTATCGCCATCCATAAGTCTAAAAAGAAGGTGGCCAAGAAGTTAATTGAGGAGTTACTTGAGCTAAAAGAGCAGTTGAATGTTTGGCAAAAAAGTAAGGACAAGGAAAAAAACAAGGTCCTTAAATTGATAGAAAAAGAACAACAACAAGCTAAAGCGAAAGAATTAAAAAAAGCAAAAAAGAGTAAGAAGAAGTAAGATAATCAATTGCACATACACTTTTAGCACTGGTGCCAACACAATATCTACTAAATAGGTAACTCCTCACACCCTATGAGGGAATTTGACCTTGAAGTGCCAGCATAATAGCCTCTAAAGATGAATATCCCTTGTAGCGCATGGTTTTTATATAGCTAGAGATGCGACAAAAGCACCTAGCATACCTCTCA
>JADHTQ010000022.1 GCA_016784965.1 Bacteriovoracaceae bacterium
ATTGCCATACTAATCCTCTTTCTTGCCATTTTCCCTCCATTTGGAGGGATCTTACATGTCAAAGAGGCCTTAAGTCTAAATCATGACTGGCTGCATTTGGAGTTTATTACGGGTGGCTGCATTAGAGGTTTATCGGTCACTGAAATTTCAGATCTAAGAATTTTATATCATCCCTGTTTCGTCTTGGTGCCAAGATAGGTACCGGTGCTTTTTTTCCAGTTGCAAGGGTATATTCTGGGAACATCTCTAGAACATTTTTACTGGCTGCTTCTTGTCAACTAGGTCACTTGAGCCCGCTTGTTGAGTAGACTCAATCCGTCTCATTATAAACTCAACAACATGATCAAACTCGTCGTCATCAGGCAGTCTTTTACCTTTACCAATTTCATGCCACTTTTGTAGCAGGTAAGAATATCCTGTGAACCCTAGTTTTTAAATATATCCCTAATGGCATTTATTGAAACCCCGATAAAGTTAATATATTTAGCATTCATAACACTTGCTCAAGAACTCAGAGTAAAAGGACGGAACCCATGGCACCACGCATCTTTTTATTGATGTCACTAATCATCTTTCCCTTAAACACCTATGCGTTAGATAAAGTACAAATGAAAAACGGGGATGTTTATCGCGGAGAAATCATAGAGCAAAGGTTTGGTGAGTTTGTACAGATAAGGTTCCAAAATGGTAATGAGAAAAGATTACCAGAAAAGGATATGGAGTCAATTAAAAAGGAAAAGACAAGAGAAATTGCAAGCGAGGGCCAGGAAGAAGAGGTGGGAGATGCTGCGGAGTTAGCAGAACAGATTAATAATATAGTTGATCAAGAAGAAGAGGTGAGAGATGTATCCGGCAATAGTACTAAGTCAAATACGTTGCTATTTGGGGGGGCATTTCCTTTGGGAGATTTTGGTTCAAATCAAGGAGGGACGGACTCCAAAGATGGCTTTGCGAAACAAGGTTTTTCTCTTATTTATGAAGGTCACTACAATTTTTCCTCAGGCTTGAGTTGGGTGGTTAGTGGTTCTATTTCAATTAATGAGTTGGATACAGATACAATGGAAAATCTTTCTGACCTAGATGTAGATATCAGTTCTGGCAGTTATGTGAGTAATTGGACTCTGGCTGGTATCCGCGCAGAAAATAGATTAACACCATCTTTAAGTTTATATGGACAGGTACAAGCAGGGTTATTAATATCATTTTTCCCTAACATTGCTCTTTCTTTGAAGACATCCCCCTATACCTCAGTACTCCAAAAAACAGAGACAAGCTTTGCTCTTGGCTATGGTTTGGGTGGAGGGATTGTAATTAACAAGCTTATTATTGGGATAAGGCTTTATGGTAGTAGTCCTGACTATACACAAACTGCAGAAAGTGGTTCAATTACTGGAACACCTGTGACAGTGAATCTGCCGATGACCATTTTGCAGCTAATGGTTGGATTTAGTTTTTAATAAATATTTGCCTTATGCAAAATGTGACTAAGGTATACTGGTCGTACTTTTCAGATGATAAAGGCGGTTCACTCTTATGGTCTTCCCCCTTGAAAACCTATCGAAACATTATGGTGGAGGTGGTGAAGTGAATGTAAGCTATTTAAATAATAAGGGCATAGTAGTTCAAACACTACAAAAAACTACAACTATCATTTTAGCTTGATAATAGTATATAAAATTGCAAAATAATTGCATATCAAATTAATTATTAACTTTACTACCATTTTTCAAAAGAATCTTATCACCGGTAGATCCTTTTTCTCCAATAGATCCTTTTTTTCCAGCAGGTCCATCAATTCCATTAATCTCAACTATAAACTTAGGTAAACTGTCATCCTTGCTCCCACTTGTATAAGAATAAATACCCCCTAGAATAAAACATGCAACAGCAAGCACAGAGGCTGCACCTTCAACCCATCCTCCAAGACAAATGTGCCGAGAATACTTATGTGACGATGTAGGCTTTACAAAAGTATTCTCTGTTCTTGCTTTATCGAGCCAGCATTTCAATGCAGCAACATCCAAATACCGCATAAAAAATGATACCGTGATAGCAATAAAGCTAAAAACATAGACTAGCAGAAGTATAGAGCTAGTTGTCTTAAACATTTTTGAATTCACGAGAGTCCATGTAGCACCAACTAAAACGATTAGGTACGTAAAGTTGTTGGCTCTTATTTTATACTCAAGATTCCAGATCATATCTCTAAACTTAATTCGGTCCTCAATTTTTTCCTTAAATGAGCTAAGCTGAGTTAATTTCTCAAATTTTTCTTCAAGCTCAACAATTCTTTCTTTGAAATCATTATCTGGGCTTGGTTGTTGAGGTTTTTCACCTTGATTGCCACTCATATAAAACCCTTATAGCAAGCTGTATTTGTTATTTTTTCTTTGCTACTTTCTTCTTTGCTACTTTCTTCTTTGCTACTTTCCTCTTTATAACTTTTTTTCTTGCAGTAACGGTTCGTCTCCTGACTGACTTTTTATGACCAAGACTATCTCTACCTTCATCATCATTACTATTGTCATCTGACATGCTCCCACCTTTTTTTAATAACTAGTTTTATTACTATCGGAATTCAAAATATTTTCTTTACCTGATAAAGTCAAAACTTTCTTGCTGTAGCTTACCTATCATGCTTGACTCTTCGATAAAAGTTTCAAAACAGCTATTTATGATAGATCAAGTGAGTTTGAAAAAGTGAGGTAGTGCCCAATATTTTGATATAATGTTTTTATCATTTTAACATTTTTTTTGCCAAGACCTCTTCTTAATCAGCTAAAGAAGAAGTTTTTGAAGACTTAATAACTTAATGTTATTATTAACGACTAAATAAAACACTATTGATACAGACATTGCCAATGACAAATAAAACGCTAGGTCGCTTTTCAACACTCTTCTTATAAAAATTGCAATAAAAAGAATAAAAGAAGAGCAAATCATCAATTCTCCTGTTGCCGAAATCAAAAGCATTATATTTTCCTCTCCACCTTATTTACAGCATCAATAATTCTTACAATATCTTTTGAATTTTTAATATCCATATTCCTTATTTTTAATAATAACTCAGTTTTTATCTCTCTATCCACTGAATTATTCATAAAATTATCTACTGTTTTAATAATCCCTGGAACACTTAGCTTCATTTTAGCACCTGCCACTGAGAATTCAAAACCTCCCCCTCCGATAGAGGTCAAAATGAGCCCCACAATGAGTAAGGTAGACGCTACTTTGGCTGTAAGGACAAGCTTTCCGGGTGAATTTAAGTTTATCGACAATTCAATATCATTATCAACTTCTAGAGTTAAGTCTGCAGATATTTTATTTGCTATTTCAAAAATCTGATTAAAAGCAGAGAAAAGCTCTGGAGCCTTAACTCTTTCTGCGTCAATGTCTAACACCAAATTATAATCATTTTCATATCTATAAAAGTCAAATAGCAAGCTATTGATATGTGTTGCATATTTCGATGCATCTACAATTGTCTGGTGTGAAAAAAACAAATTATACAAAGCAGGATTTATTTTATACTTTGGAACAGTTTTCAACCATTTTACGTCACAACATTTGCTATAATCAGCTACAAGTACATTTTCTCCTTTTCTATTTTTTTTGAAAACTCTCTCTGATTTGATGCTATCACTAGCTACTCGACCAATTGCCAAACTTGATGTCTGCGCTGAAGGAGAAATTACAAGATCACCTTTTTTCATTTCAAGATAGAATCGCTTCATCTGATTAGCAATATACCCAGGAACCTTGTGCTGGGGCAGTTTTTTCTCAATAAAACCCATTAATTTTTTTTGCTCATTTACAACTTTTGAAAGAGAGGAATGATCCAATTCGGGATAACCGATTGCAACTAATTTTTGATCCAAAAATGATCTAAATAACCTTCCTCCATTAGTTCTAATCAACCAATATGCCTGATTTGAAATAATTTTATTTTGTTTTGGCAAAAACTGATCTATCGAGAGGGCCATTTATCAACCTTTTGATATTGAGAATAAGAAACATCCTTTTTCGCATATTTGAAGGATATTTTCAAGTCATATCACCGAGGTGGTACATCTGCTCTATCTAATTAATATTGTGGTAACTTAATTGCGAATAAACTACAACATATGACATACATGGATAGGTTGATATTATTTCAAACTGTTACGTGGAGTGAGTAAATTAACAAGAGGCTCCAACCTCCCATGGCCATAACTTTGATCGGAGGTATTCCCTTACTCAACATCAGCGTTGCCCAAGTTGCTCTAAGGTCGTGGGGCCTAATCTTCGAAAGCCCTAGCCTTTTCTATGAAGTATGTAAGCAAAATAATCAAGTACGCAAAGAGTAAATGTACCAAACTCCACAAAGAACACTAATTAGTATTGGAATAAAATAATCAAATCTAGTATTATTTAGAAATCAAGATTACCGATGACAGTTTTACTCAAGAGGTCTCTCTTCCCTTTCAAAAAAATAGGAGAAATGAACATGAATTCTTGCTTATACCTCACAAATTTCATATTGGCCTTAATTCTAAGCGTATTAACAGGATGTGCATCGAATTATGTTCTCGTTATAGAAAAAGAGATGCATCAGTGTACACAAAAAGAATCCGCTAAACCCAAAGATATTAAACACCCTAAAACATTTAATACTTGGAAAAAGTGCTATGATTCAGCAGAACGCAGGAAGCTGAACAAATTAATAGAGGATAGACTTGTAAAAGAATTGGGTCTAAAGAAAAAGACAAATTATCTATCAATATATAGTTTAATAGAGGAAGCACAGAAACAAAGGGCCAGAATTAAGCGTGGAACAGAGTTGATTTCCAAATACCCAATGTTTAAAAAATTCAAAAAAGATATTAAGAAAGGATATGTTTATATCGGAATGCCTTATCAAGTGCTTGAGGCAATTACAGGGTACTGCAGAGAGAATCGTACCCAAACAGCGAAAATGATTAGCGTTCAGTATGTTTGTAGAGGTAAATATGGATCAAAATACTATTACGTTGATCAAGTTTATGACCCTAAGATGGATATGTTTACAGGCAATGTAAGGGTAATCCAAGATTAAGTTCCATAGAGCTAATGTGATAAAGTTTGTTTACAGGCGGAGGTGCTATGTTTTTTAGAGAAGTAATTAAAGTTGCTATATTATTGTGTTTAATATCAAGTTGTTATCCAAATAAAGATAGCCCGGAAAATTCTCGAAAAGCCTTGGGAGAAATGAATATTCCCTTCAATGAAGACGAGTTTATAAAAGCAGTAAAAAACAATGATTACGTTGTGGTAAAGTATTTTCTAAACTCTGGAATGAACCCGAATCAACATACAACAATAAAAGGTACGTTCCCTTGGGTGTCTACCTTGCCTATCTTGGCCTTAGCTGTAGATAATAATGATATTAAAATGCTCAATTTATTATTAAAGCATGGCGCAGATATAGATTCTACTCCAGATAAAAGTCAGTCTGCATCGGATACAACCACTACAAGTGACACCCCAGCTGCCCTTACACTTTCTGGTTTGATGTGGGCCGTTATGACAGACAACCCAAAAATGGTTAGGGCCTTATTGGATAAAGGTGCTAGTGCAGATATTAAGTTGAGAGAACTTCTTTCTGCAGGCATCTTAGAAATTGCGTTAACTCCTTTCTTAAAAGGTAAACAAGTTAATCAGTCAATGATAAGAAATTTAATTTCACATGGTGCAGATGTTAACTATTCAGGCTTTAAGCCTATGACTCTTTTAAGCCAAGTGATTCATAACTCTCCATCTCTAGCATCAGTCAAAACTTTAGTTAATTGTGGTGCAATTCTTTACCCTGAAGTTCAAAATTCTGCTATTAAACTTGTAAAGGACGAAATAAGAAAGCTGACAATTGAAGGTGGAAACAATTCAAAAATGACAAATGACAAATTAATTGAACTCAAGACAATATATGACTATCTGAATCCTATAGTTTTGAATTCAGATAGGCCTTTTGTTGAAAATATTGATAAAAATTGCCAGAACAAAAAACCCAAAACGGTATCACCTTCTAAATCAGAAGAGTGTGATACATTGCCAATTATTTTGCACAGAGAATTAAAGAATTTCCCTTGGGAGAATGTATATTATGAGATTGGAAGTGAAAAATCACCTCGCTATGTGATACTGATCTCTTTAGACCGTAAAGGGCCAAAAACTAATGTCAAAGATAGAAAAAATATGTACTCAAGTACACCATGGATGGTGCTGAAGCAATCAAACAGTTCTTCTAATAAATACTGTATAATGAATAAGGGAACTCACTCTATGCAAGAAGAGCTAGATGCAAACTATAGAAAAAAATACCCTATTTTTAAAAAAGAAGGAACATGCTTGAATCCACTTGACAGGAAAAACCGTGTTTTTATACCTATGACAATGTCAGAGAAAAAGGAAGACCTCATAAAGAGGGCGCTTAAGAAAAAGCCTGCATTCTATTACTTGTTTGGGTCTAACAAAGAGGTATATCGGCTATTCTTACTTTCACATGGAGAGGCTTATTTAACAGAACAGAGTAAGGGGAAATTTCCAAGTTCTAGTGAAACTTTGCCTAACACTGGAAATATATGCACACTTGTTGATGGAAAGTTGCATTCACGTCATGTGTACTACAGATAAAATGGATTCTTTCAAACTTAATTATGTGTTGAAACTAAAGCTTTTATAAAGGCCTTACAAATTTGTATAGAAAGTCCCTTACTTGTAAGAAGAACGACACCATGTCAGATGGAGAGGTGATGATACATAGATACATCAGCAATATAGGAGAATTCAATTTGAACTACAGTATAGCAGTATTCGTATTATTTATATGTTTAATGTCAGTCGTTGATAAATCAGCTGCCCATAGCGGACGAACCGCAGCAAGGGATGGATGTCACTTTTGCAGAACAAATTGTAAAGCATACGGATATACTGAAAATACAAGGCACTCGCATACACGAGGTAAAAGGTGTCTTGACAGCAACGACCCCTTGCACAACCCCAAGAAATCCTTGACGCAGAAAGCGGCTAAAAGAACGAAAGCAGGACAAGGTGTAATGACCAATACTAGTTCCTATAATAAGTTTACCTATAACGACTCAACTCGAAACAAGCTGTTACCACTTTACTTAAAGAATCACGGTGCGACATTTTACTGCAGTTGCAAATTTAATAAACATAAAGATGTTGACCATAAGTCTTGTGGCTTTAGTTATTTTAAAAAAGATAACGGCACAAAATTTATCCAGTGGGAGCATATTGTTCCTCAGTCAGTTATCAAAAGGTATTTTGAAAGTAGACCACCCCTAGGAGACATGCATAACATCGTTCCTGCAGTTGGCAAGATCAACAATATACGAAGCAACTATCCTTTTCGAGTAATTGAAGGTGAAACAAGAAGGTTTGGTAAGTGTGATTTTGAGACAAAGAGTGGTGTTGCTGAAGCTAAAGAGAGCATTCGTGGAAACATTGCCAGAATCTACTTTTATATGGAGTCAAAATATAACATCAAGATCGATGATGTCAGTAGGAAACTATTTATCAAGTGGGACAAACTTGATCCACCAGATAAGTGGGAGTGTGACCGAAATATCTTGATTGAAAAAATTCAGGGTAACAGTAATACATTTGTTACAAATGGATGTTTAGCAAGATGGAGTAGTTAGACCAAGTGATAAAAGTACTCATTCACTTTAATTCCAAAATAATCTCCTGACCGTCCCTATGCCTCTGTAAAAACATTTTAAGCTTCCCAATAGGAAATACTAAAACATTTTTAGGAATATCGATCTCCTCATTAATTAAATCTTCAACAAACTGTTCAATTTCTTCAATTTTCTCTGATGAAATATCCACTGTGACCTCCTCAGTTGATGGTAGATCGCATGTATTATTCTCTATGAGAAGTAAATATGCAGGAACTGAAAGATAATTTTCAATAATGAATTAACTGATCGGAATATTTATCAAAACCTAAATTGTTTATGCTGGGCAATTTAAGTCAGCGACAACATGCCAGTTGTTAAATAGAAGGATTAATTAACCTGAGGTTTTATCAGGTTTTATAAGAAACAAAGAATGGGGTTTGTTATCGTAAAATTATTCTAGGAGTAAAATCTAAAACTCCTTCTAAAGCATAGATTAGGTGTAAATGGTCGGGCCATTGTTGTTTAACTTAAAACTATACTTAAACAATAATCAGATAGAAAAGAAGTCAATACAATATCGAACACTTCTAATTAAAGGTTAGGAATCCTTAGCACTCTTTTTAATAATCCTTCTAGCTATTTTTAAATATTGCTCCTCACTTAACTTTGATGAGGATGTTTCATTTTTAATTGAAATATCATTTTTTTGTGTAAACATTCCAAGGTATTTACCCTGTAACTCAATGGCTCTTAAGGCAACAGATAAGTTGCCACATTTAAGTGCATCAGAGCGTAGTTGTTCTAAACTTCCCAAAATTTTTTCAACTGTCAGATTTGCCTCTACGGCCCTTTCTTTTGCATAACTTTTGATCATCTTTGCAATTTCTGGTTTCCTCAAGTTCTCTTGACCTATTGAATATGCTGTTTTTTGTGAGTAACCAGCGTCCCTTGCAGCCCTTGTCGCATTAAAGTCTTTAAGATATTCATTTACGAAAAAAGCCTGTTTTCTAGTTAGCTGTTTCATAGTTAAATTATAGCATGTCGTACTTAAATTGTAAGATACTAGATATTTAATATAAAGTGATCTGTACCCGGTGGTTTGCAACGCTTAGCTCTCTTAAATTGCGCCAATGTCTTAAGTTTAGTTTTCACATCTTTATTCTGCCTCTTATAAGCCTTCCACTGCTTCTCCTCTTTCTTGTCCTTAGACATGTTACTGTACGAAAGCAAAGCACGACAACTTGCTGAGCCACAGTGCTCTTCACTTTTACCGAATTTACCTGCTAAGAAATATCTTGGACAACAACGACACTGCCTAACAATATAACCGGACTTCGCAACACTACCCTTAATTTTCCAAATTGTGTAAAGAAACAGGGTATTTATATTACTCGTGCCGCAAATCTCTTTGTTGCTAAACGAATCTACAGCAGAATTAAGATTTTCAAATTCCATTGGTCTTAAAATGCGCTCTACTTTTAACATTACAAGGTAGTCAGAGGCTTTGGAGTACGCCATCGCGTCAGCCCAACCACTAAAACAATCATTAACTATTTCTCTAAACTCATAACGGTACCTTGCTACTTCAGACATAAGTCCTTGCTTTGAGTGTAACAGGTCATGAACATGGCCAGAAAGATAGAATTTCATCATTCTATAATAGTGACTTCGATAATGTTCCTTCATGTTCTCCTTATCTATAAGACCATCTATATCATAACCTCGATATATACAATCGATAAATGGACTGTTAGCCCTTACATCGCAACCCTTAGGGAACAAGGATAAGTTTTCAAACCTGTGGTTTCTAAAAGCTATATGCCGGTTACAAATTATAAATATAAACATATAAAAAATAAATTTCTCTTCTTCATATTTGACCTTCGCAGAACACATTGAAGATAGAAAAGTTAAAACATAAAAATCAAAATTCTCATTTTCACAAACTAAAAGTAGACATTCGAAGAGTTCATTAGGCAGTATTTTAAAAAAATCACTAGTATCATCCCCCTTAATGTTATCTCGCTTCATCTGAACTTTCTTAATTCTTGCAATATATTTTTTTTGTATTTTTGCTTGAAAGGTAGGTGGTAACACCTCTACCAGTGATTGAAATCTTTCAAGTAATGTATTTATAGATTCTCTTTGCATAACCATGCTTTAATCTCACACAAATGTTACACGTTTGCAAGAAGACTCGTTAGATCAAAAAACATCAGTGTTATTAGGTAATTACAGCAGACAACAGTAATTCAATAAAGTAAGTTGTTAATAATGGAGTATGAATTTGTGTAACAATATTTAACAATTAATAAGGAGCAGGGCTATGCAAATGAAGGAAATGAACACACCAGAACTTTTAAATATTGATCAAGCTGCAGCTTTTCTAAATGTTAAGCTTTCATGGTTAAGATCAATTGTCTTCAAAAAGAAAATTCCCGTTATTCGGCTTGGCCGATTACTTCGCTTCAATAAAAAAGAATTAATTCAATGGCTTGAAAATAATAACCAGAACGCTATATAGCTTTAAATGCATCGAGAAAGAAGTTAATGATTTTACATATGATCTATATATATAGCTAATTTCTCACATAACTAAGCATTTTAAATTAACAATCGGAGGGAAATATGTCTGATATAGACTTGTTGGGTCGCATTGCGTCTCATACTCAAGCAAAAAGAACGAAAAACGGATTTATAGGACATTGTCCATGTCACCATGACTCTAATCCATCATTATCAATAACAGCTACCAACAATAAAACAAATCCTCTTATCTACTGTCATGCAGGGTGTTCCCAAGAAGACCTCATTTCTTACTTCAGAAGACATAGTCTATGGTTAAGCAAGGAAACAAGTTCTGTCAGTTTTGACAGTACAAACAATAGAGACATTAAAAAAAAGGATACTCTAATGATAAGTAAAATCATCAAAGAATGTAATCAATTATCACAACCAAACCCAGCTACATTGTATATTAAGAACAGAGGACTGTTGCCTGTAGAGAATCCATCTTTATTATATCACCCAAAACTTATTTATAATGAGTGCGGAAAAACAGCAACACATCCTGCCCTTGTTGCAAAAATAACTGACCTTAAGGGGACTACTCTTGGAATACAACGTATCTACCTAACAAATAATGGAGATAAGGCCCTACTTAGTAATCCAAAGAAAGTACTCGGAGACTTGAAGGGCAATGCAATTATGCTAGATGCCCCTAATGATGTTTTACATATTGCAGAAGGATTAGAAACGGCATTGGCGGTACGAGAGGCTTTGAAAGAATCAACTTGGTCAGTAGTAAATGCAAATAATATTTTAACTGTAAACTTACCTGCAAATATTAAAGAGCTTCATATATGGGCCGACAAAGATAAAAGTAAAACCGGAGAGATAAAGGCCCTTGAGGCTGCTAAGACTATAAACAACAGTGGAGTAATAGTCTATGTCCATGTACCTCCACTGGAAGTGTGTGAAAGCTCCAAAGGGGTTGACTGGCTTGATGTGCTAAACCAACCAAATGGAAAAGCACTAATTCTCGAAGGCAGAAATAACGACCCTGTGTACCCATGGGAAAGCCCCACACTAATAACAAAGGTATCCAAAAAAGCTCCGCCTTTGCCCCCTAACATTATCCCCCCCACTGTAAGAGATTTTGTAATAGATGTTTCTGAGAGGCTTCAGGTTCCTTCAGAATTTGTTGCCATTCCTTTAATCGTATGTAGTTCAATTTTAATTGGAAATAAATTGGCCATCTACCCAAAAAAATTCGACTCTTGGAGTGTAACTCCAAACTTATGGGGAGCGATTATTGCTAAGCCTAGCACAAAAAAAACTCCTGCTCAAAAAAGCATTATAAGTCTACTTAATAAACTATCTACTCAGGAGAGGCAGAGAGTACAACAACACAACGAGAAGAACAAAGTAAAAATTATATCTATAAAAGAACAAATCGAAGGAATCAAAAGCAAACTCAAGGCACGTAAGAACATAGATGAAAATGAAAACGAACTAACTCTACTAATTGCAGAACTTGAAAAGACCGAAACTTCTGAAAAGAGGTATTATATCAATGATGCAACGGTTGAAATGTTAACAGAATTATTAAAAGTTAACTCCAATGGTTTACTAGTATTTCGAGACGAGCTAATGGGTTTTTTAAAAAGCTTAGATAAACCTAACCGATGTACAGATCGTGCTTTTTTTTTAGAATCATGGGATGGTAGTTTACCTTTCCAGACAGGTCGAATCTCCAGAGGTGAAGTATATATAGAATCACTATGCTTATCGATTCTAGGAGGAATTCAGCCTTCAAAATTAAAACCATATATTAATGACGCTGTTAATGGACTACTAGGAGACGATGGGTTCATTCAAAGGTTTCAACTGATTGTTTACCCTGAAATTGATCATAAGTATGAATACGTAGATCGTAAACCAAACACAAAGGCAAAGGAAGAAGTTCAGAAGTTTCTCAAAGGCCTTGAAGAACTTAACCTTGATCACTTTGATATTGATGGCAATGGACAACACTATGTTAAATTTTCAGAAAACGCCCAAAAGGTATTGAGTAAATGGCTAATTGACCATGAAACAAGACTACGGTCTGGAAAAATTGAATGCCATGCCCTTGAATTACATCTGGCAAAATATGCATCTTTAATGCCAAGCCTTGCTTTAATTTTTCACCTCATGGACTACGTTGCTCAGAAAACTCGTGATACAAGTGTCTCACAAGAGGCAACCGCAAAAGCAATATTGTGGTGTCAGTTTCTAGAGGGCCATGCAGACAAGATATATAGCCTTGCTGTAACTCAGGAAACTAACTCCGCAGTGGCAATAGCTCAAAAAATTAAGAGCAACGAGATTGCTAATGGAACTTCAGCTAGAGAAATCCTTCGACATGGTTGGTCAAAGCTTAAAAGACCAAAAGACATTCACGATGGTTTAATTATTTTGGAACTTAATAATTGGATAATGCTTGAAGTAGATAAACCAGTAACTGGCCGACCCAGCAGTCCCACAATCAAGATCAACCCTATTCTATTTAAAAACAATGAGTATTTTAAAACATTATAAAAAAGTAACTGACAGAACTGACAAAAGTATTGGAATAAGCATGAATAGATTATATCAAAAAACACTTCACCTTAACAAAACACAACCGTTAGTATATAACCTTTCTAAATCGCTCTTTAACATTAAAATACTGGCAGCAATCATGGTCTTAGGACTTCTTTACAGGAGATCCTATGGAAACAATTAGACGAGACAATAAAGTAAAATACCGTGAAATGATCCGAGTAGACGGAAGGCCCATTAAGTCACCATGCTTTGGCCGCAAGACAGATGCGAAGAACTGGAAAAGAAGGATGCTAAATGAAAGAGAGCAGTCCTCTGCTTCAGGCAGTAACTTCAATCCAAACTTAACATTTGGTACGTTTTCTAGAACATGGCTTGAAGAGGTTGTGAAGATTAGAAACTCACAAAGAACTTATGAGTGTTACAATAGCGACCTTAAAAATCACCTATTGCCCACATTGGAATTGACTCTTATAACGAGTATTAGCCCAACCAGTGCGCATAAACTGATAAGTGCTCTTAAGGCCAAAAACCTCACTCACCGGACTATAAACAAAGTTATTGGCCTTTTAAAAACCATTTTGAACTTTGCGGTTAAATCAGATTACATTCCCAAAAACAGGCTCTTTGCTTTTCCCGAATTGAAAGAGCCACCAAAGGCAGATGTATTTTGGGAAAAAACAGAAATATCTCAATTTTTCAGAGCAAACATAAACGACAACCTTTTTCCGATGTATCTCACAGCAATTTATACAGGTATGAGGTTAGGGGAAATTTTAGGCCTTTGCTGGGATAGAGTAAATTTCACAACAAAGCAGATTGAGGTAACTAGAATTATGACGCGAAGTGGTCTACAAGAAACGACCAAGACTCACAAAAAAAGAGTTATTTCAATGCATCCAGATGTTCAAGCAGCATTCGTAAAGTTAATACAGGCGCAACGTTCAAAAACCTTTGTTTTTACGAAGGAGAATGGAAGACCCCTAGACTACAACCACGTATCTCAAAGGGAGTTTAAAAAAGCGCAAAAAAGAGCAGGTTTCAGCAAGGTTATACGCTTTCACGACTTGAGGCATACATTTGCATCACAATTTATGATGGAAGTTGGAGACATCTATTCACTTCAAAAGATTCTAGGGCATCGCTCCATTGATCAAACTAACCGCTATGCACATTTGAGTACAAAGTTCTTATCGGATGCGATAAACAAGCTATCATTTGACAGTGGCGTGGAAAGTGAACCATATATGAACCACGCCTTAAAAATTTCTTCAAATATTGTAAGTATTTCGTAAGGATATTAGTACCTTGAAACCCCATTAAAAATTAATGGTGGAGGATACAAGGATCGAACTTGCGACCTCTACCGTGCCACGGTAGCGCTCTCCCAACTGAGCTAATCCCCCATACGGGTTTGAAATTGAATTTAACATAATTTAGTTCATACAAAGAAATTTAGCAAGTAAAAAGTCATGCTGCTTCATACCATCTGCTGTTTCCAATTGCTCATTTGACTTTCGATGATTCGATTTGATAGGCTCCCAAGACAACTTACAAAAGAACCCTGATAGTTGGGTCAGAATAAATGCTTAGGGAAGGAGGAGCTTAATGATTTCGGTATTAGAGGCCTTTAACATTATTGACCAGTATCCTTTAAAACAGGCCACAACTTATTGTCATATTGACAAGTTAGTAGGGGAGGTTTTGGCCGAAGATATTTTGGCCGAGAGAATGATGCCTCCTTTTAACCGGGTATTAATGGATGGCATTGCCATTAAGTTAGCTGCTTCTAGAAACCTTGTTGGGCCATTTGAGATTGCGGGGATGGCAAAAGCTGGGGAGCCACTAAAATCGTTGAATGATCCAAGTAGCTGTCTAGAAGTAATGACCGGTGCGATGTTGCCAAAAAATTGTGATTGTGTTGTGCCATACGAGCAAGTGAGTATTAGTGAGGGGAGAGCGATAATAAGTCCAAATGCTGTGTTAACAAAGATGCATTATGTGGCAATTCAAGGCAGCGACGTGGGGCTTTTGGAAACTCTAATTAACTCTGGTACAATTATGCAGTCTCACCATGTTGGAATTATTGCAGGACAGGGAATAGAGCAGGTAAGTGTTTTTGTTAAACCAAAGGTTGCAATTATCAGTACTGGCGATGAAATAGTTGCAGTTGGTGCAAAAGTACTACCCCACCAAATTCGAGATATTAATACCCATGCGCTAAGGGCCAACTTACACTCATATGGAATCGACAAGGTCAATACTTTTCACTTTATAGACGATCAGGATGAGCTGTATAATGGACTTTCAAGTATTTTAGAGGAATACCAAGTAATCATTTTAAGTGGTGGCGTTTCTATGGGTAAGTTTGACTTTGTTCCAAAAGTGCTCACTGACTTAAAGGTAGAGAGCAAGTTTCACAAAGTGGCCCAAAAACCAGGTAAACCACTGTGGTTTGGAGTCGGTTTAGACAAACAGCTAGTTTTTGGATTGCCGGGTAATCCAATTTCAGCACTAGTTTCGTTGAGAAAATTTATTATGCCCAGTATCTTCAAATCTTTTGGGGTGAAAATGGGTCAGCAAGTGGCAAAATTAGACCAACCATTTTCTTTTTCTCCACAACTAACATATTACTTGCCAGTAAAAATTCACCATAGTGACAAGGGCGAACTGTTGGCCATCCCCTTACCACCAAAAACTTCGGGTGACTTTGCTCGCTTGGGCCATAGTGACGGATTTATTCAGTTACCGGCCAAGCAAAATGAATTTAGTGTTGGTGAAGCATTTACTCTGTATGGCTGGGATGGTTAGTACTTAAGTAACCTCTTAATTTCTAAACCCACCATTTCTGGAGTTAAGTCGATCATGCACAATTGATATATATCTTGGTGACAATGCCCTCTACCATCTTTAGTACAGGGCCTACAGTTTAAATCAACCTCTAAAGTTTTCACTTGCTTGTTGGTAGGAAAGCCAAAGGCCGTGGGTCCAATTAGGGCCAGTGCCTTCACTCCCAGAATATCTGCAACATGCAAAAGGCCGGTATCGGCAGAGATCACTAGATTTGCTTGTGAAATTACAGCGCAACTTTGTATTAGTGATAACTTACCTGCCATATTGGTGACACATGTTGGATTAATTGCTGCCAATTCTTGGCAAAATGTATCGTTTGGCCCACCAAGAATAGTAATTTGCTGGTCTTTTAAAAGCTCAATCAGTTTTTTCCAATAATCAAGGGGCCATTTTTTCATATCCCAGGCGGCGGAAGGAATTATAGCAATATTGTGTTTGGTCTTGATGTCTTGTGGAGTCCAGTCTAGCTTGAATTCTGTCAAAGTTTCTATGTTCCACTTTTTAAGAGGTTCCTGGTAGGAAATCATCCCTTTAAATGGTTTATTAAAGAGATTTATTTTAAATTTGAAGAGTAAAATTCGCTTAATCCGCTGCTTTTTTCTCATGGCAAAACGATTTAAGTTGAACAGTTTTGCCATTGGGCACAAAATTATCCCTAAAATGTGAGAGCGTATATTGCTGTGGGCATCATAGATGAGATCAAAGTTTTGCTGTCTCAAAGTATTGGCGAGATGCAACAACTCCCAAAAAGATGAATTTTGTTCAATGGTCCAAACTTTGAATATGTCATCGGACATGGACAGAACTTCACTTAAGTCACTGCGGGCGCACCAATGTATCTCGGAGTTTGGGTATTTATTTTTGATTGCAAGTACTGACGACATACACTGCACAATATCGCCGAAACTAGAAAATCGTATGATTAATATTTTACTCACTTTTAATGATCCACATATCTGCCAAAATAACTATTTATGCTAATATATATTAATATCAATTAACCGTGAAGGAGTTTTAAATGGCCTTTAATCTTAATAACCTTTGTGATCTACTCAAAGTGGCAATAGAGCATAAGGCATCTGATGTACACTTAAGAACTAATGAGCCGCCGACACTGAGAATCCGCGGAGATTTAGTTCTAGTTAAGGCCCCGCCCCTAACCCAAGAAGATATCATTGATATTTGCAAAATAGTTTTTCATGACAAAAAACATATCACCAATATTGATAATATCAATGAACTAGATGGCAGTTTTAATCCACCAAATATTTGTAGGCTACGCTATAATTTTTTTAGATATAAGCAACAGATTGGAATAATTTTTCGGATTATAAAAAATAAAATACCTTCCATTACTGAGTTGGGCCTGGCACCTGTTACTGGCAAAATTGCACAGAGGAACAGGGGATTAATTTTACTTACGGGTGCAACTGGCTCAGGTAAAAGTACTACTTTGGCTTCTATGATTGATCATATAAATAAAACTAGACCAGTACACGTTATAACCATTGAAGACCCTATTGAATTTACCTATGATCAGGCAAAGGCCCGCATCAGCCAACGGGAGGTGGGCCTTGATACTGAGAATTTTAAAGTAGCACTGCGAGGTGCTCTCAGGCAAGATCCAGACGTAATTTCCATTGGGGAGTTAAGAGATTATGAAACTATCTCAACTGCCCTGAAAGCTTCAGAAACGGGACATGCAGTTTTTGCAACTGTGCACACAACTGATGCTGTTAGTACAATTAGCCGAATTATTGCTATGTTTCCACAGGAACAGCAAGATGAGGTAAAAAAACGACTTTCAGAAAACTTATATGCAACGATTAGCCAAAGGCTTCTAAAGCGCAGTGACTCAAAAGGGATGCTCGTAGCTCAAGAGATTATGATAACAGGGCCTGGTGTTAAAGAGTGCATATTGGGAACTGAGCCTTTAGGAAATATTAATGGCATAATAAAGCGGGGCAAAGGCAAAGGCGGCAATGGTTCCCAAAGCTTTGATCAACACATCTTAGATCTTTTTAATAATAAGAAAATCTCTAAAGAGACTGCTCTTTCTGCTGTGGCATCAGAGGCTGATTTCATGCAACAGTTGATTGTCAATTAACCTTTTACAATAAAGTGAAAATAGGCAGTAGCTCCTGCAATGGCCAGCAGTATAACAGATAAAATATAAAGTATCTTGGATGATCCATCAGTTTGTTCATCATCGTCTGCATCATTTGGATCTTGATACATACTCATCTCAGATCGAAATTTTTCTTTCCGCTTTCTCTTTTTTTGGAAGTTTTCAAAGTTTAGTTCTAATTTTGATACTGGCCTTCTCGACAGCGAGGGTTTCCCCGCCTTTTTTTTGAGGAGGTTGCTTTTTTCTTTTTTGGGATCATCAGAACCCTCAGATTCTACTACAAACGTCCAAGAACTTGTCTGCTTTTCTTTTTTTTCATTATCTGCCATTTATTAAACCTATCAATTTTTTACCGTTTGCCAGGTGTATCATATCACCTATAATATGCATGGTCTCCTCTAATCCTACATCCTTTTGGAGAGACTCAACCCACTCCTTTTTTCTTTCTTTAAACTCCTGCTTCCATTTGGCCCGATCGCTCTTTCTAATTTTATCAGCTGACATTAAGGATTTCTCATAATTTGTTACTAGTAAATCTTTACTTAAATCGTCCAGTTTAAGTTTTTTGATCATCTCTTTATTCTCTTTATTTTCTTTTTGCATCTTTGTGAGATTAAGTGTTACCATAGTCTCATCTCTACGTTTTTTGAGGTACGCCACACTTTCAATGGTTTTGGCAAAGCGCTTATTTTGTTTAATCCTGGCCAAACTTCTTTTCTTTAACAGACCGAGATCAAATTTACTTTTTGTCCAAGTAGAGTAATCTAAACTATTTATTTTATCCCACGGCAGAGAAAAATCTAAGTCCTTCTCTCTATTTTTTGCATAAGAAAATGGGTCGGGTAGGACTAGCTGTGGTGTAACACCTGTGTATTGAGTAGAGTCTCCAGTTACTCGATAGAATTTTTGGATAGTAATTTTTAAGGCCCCCATTGTAGGGCCAAACAAACTAAGTAGTGGTCCTTGATTGAGGCTGACTACGGCCTGAACAGTTCCTTTGCCGTGAGAAAATTCTCCTCCAACAATAATTGCCCGGCCATAATCTTGCAGGGCCCCGGCCAAAATCTCAGATGCTGAAGCACTAAAGCGATTGATCATGACAACCAAGGGCCCATCATAAGCAATTGTTTCATCGGTGTCTTTTAAAATTTCAGTTTTACCAGAAAAATCTCTTACCTGTACGATTGGTCCCTTTTTAATAAAGAGTCCGGACATCTTTCTAGCATCCTCTAATGCTCCACCACCATTGTTGCGTAGATCTAAAATAATCCCTTTAACTTTTTTCTTTTGTAATGAGGCCAGCTCTTTGGCAACATCATCGGAGCAGTTTCTTTCTTGTCCATTGCCAAAATCTCGGTAAAATTTGGGAACAAGTATATAACCAATTTTTTCCTTAGAACCTTTTATTTGCAAAATTGAAGATTTGGTAAAGGATGCACCAATTTGCACAACATCGCGAATAATAGAAATGGTTTTTACTGTTTTATCTACTTTTTTAATTCTAAGGCGTACTTCGGTGCCTTTTTTGCCACGTATATACCTTACGGCATCGTCGACCCGCATATCTTCGAGGTCAACCAGCTCACCGTCACCCTGGGATACTCCTAGAATAAGGTCATCAACCTCAAGTTCTTTTTTCCTCCAAGCAGCACCTCCAGGTACAATTTTAACCACTTTAATAAATGCACCATCTTCAGTTAAAACAGCACCAATACCTTCTAGGCTGCCAGAAATGTCGATGTCAAAATCCTCTTTTTTCTTTGGAGGTAGGTAAGTTGTGTGAGGATCAAAAACTGTTGTAATGGAGTTTATAAACTTTTCTAAATAGTCGTCATATTCATCTTTTAACAACCTTTCAAAAAAACGGTGATATTTTTTTGCAATGGCTTCATGGGCCTTATCCCGCATTTGTTGGTCTGTTAGTTTTTTCTTTTTCTTTTCCTTTTTCTTTTTCTTTTTCTTTTTCTTTTTCTTTTTCTTTTTTTTGTCTTTATCCTCTTCATTCTGCTCGTCTACTAACGATAGATACCTATTTACCACTGAATGTTTAAACGATTTTCTCCAGTGGTCCTTTAACTCCTTGGGGTTAGTAAGAAATTTCCTTTTGTCAGAATCGAGCTCTAACGACTCATCTTTTGTAAAATCAAATGGTTTTTTGAACAGCTCAGTTTGAAATTTCTCAATTTGCGTTATGCGCTTTCTAAGCAGTTTAATGGTGAGATTTAAAAGTTTTGGATCTCCTGAATTTAGCTGGTCATCCATTTGTAATTCAAATTGTTTTAATTGGTCGATATCACTTTGCAGCAAAAACTGCTTTCCATAATCCACCCGCTCTAAAAATTTGGTGAATGCATGTTTGGAAACTTTGTCATCAACTTCTGCGTGTTTGTAGTGATAAATTTCTAAATGTTTTTTGATGAGGGTGCCAACAATTTTATTCTTTCTTAAATCTTTGGGCGAAATTTTGGGTAGCTTTTTGGAGATTAGATCAACATTTTCATGGCCGCCTTTTTCCAAACCGTCTATAACACCACGAGAGATCTTTGGACCTGCTGCACATGCATTAAAACCAAAGAGGGCGGTCAACAACACTAAAATCAATTTGTTCATAAACATTCTCCGCGAAACTTATCTTCATCTTATTTTAATGCTCAATTGCAAAACGAGAAAGAAGAAAATGCTATCTTAAACTTTTTATTTCACCGGTTGGCAATATCTCAACTACTGTCGCCTGCTTAAAATATTCAGCTATTTCAATAGATGAATCAAGATCTGTACAGACACTTTTTACATACTCCACATTTGGTTTAATGATCGGATGTTTAGGGGCAAACATAGAGCAGGCGTCGTCATGGGGCAACACAGAGATGTCATGAGTACAAATTGTTTTTGCTAGGTTGATTATTTCTACTTTGTTAAGGCCAATTAGGGGCCTTAAAATTGGCCTTTTACTCAAAAGATCCATCATTGAAATATTGCCAATAGTCTGACTAGATACTTGACCTAAAGCGTCTCCTGTCAGTATGGCATCGGCCGCAATTTGATCTGCCAGAAAATTTGCGCAATCGAGCATGTATTTTCTAAACAAAATAGTCTTATATTCAGGTCTACAATTTTTGGCAATTATTTTTTGAATTTCTCCAAATGGAAAAATGTATAGATTCATGCCATTTTGATATCTACCCAGCACTTGTGAGAGTTGTAAGATTTTCTCTTTAACCTCGTCTGATACGTATGGATAGGCATAAAAGAAAATAAAACTTTGCTTGCAACCGCGTTTGCTCATTAAATAGCTAGAAACGGGAGAGTCGAAGCCACCAGAAAGCATGGTGAGCAGGTGGCCGCTGGTACCAACTGGAAGTCCTCCAATACCTAGCAGTTTTTGGCCTGATATAAAGGTACTTCTATCTAAAATTTTTATATCAATAAATACATCCGGGGAGATTACATCAACTTTAATTTTCTCCCCAAACTTACACAGTAGCCTGTGCCCAATCTCTCTACTAAGCTCCATGCTATTCATACAAAAGGTCTTATTTGCTCTTTTAGATCTCACTTTAAAGGTTAGAAGTGATTTTTGGTTTTTAGCGATTAAACTACTCATCTCCTCTATGGCAACCTCTGAAATCATCTCTAAATCAGAGTCAGAAGATTTGGCAGGATTGATGGAGTGGATACCCGGTACTTTTAATAAGGCATTTATAACATCATCTAAAAAATGTGAATCTGATTTTACAAGTAACCTTTGGGCCTCCTTGTAACAGTAGAATTTATCTGCGTGATAGTATTTAACTACCGTTTTAATATGATTTGTCAGCGCCTTAAAGTAAGTTGGTCGGTTTTTGCCCTTAAGCCACAGCTCATCAACATTAACTACTAACGTGTTATAATGCATAACATTCCCTCTTTAATGGTCGATTATCTCTTCATTAGATATTGTAGTTCACTGTAGATATCACAGAGGTTATCTATCAAACAATCGATTTCTTTTTTTGAAGTCATGGTTCCCAGTGAGATACGCAGTACCTCTTTATGGTTCTTGGTGGGAATTTTAAGTGCACTAAAAACAGAGTTTTGCCCCTTTACTCTGGAAGAACATGCAGAAGTACTAGAGATAAAAATCTCAATTTGTTCCAAGTGGCGCAGTATAATGTCGCTTGAGACACCTGGTAATATAAAAGTTAATATATAAGCAGAGGTGGTTTCTAGGCCAAAGAGAAATTTAATAGATGGGATTTTTTGTTGTAGACCGCTGCGAGCTATGCTGTTTAAATGAGAAGCGAGCTCGAGGTTGGTCGACTGGTCTTTGATGCATACTTGGCAGGCCTTGGTAAATGCCTTGATAAGTGGAGCTGCTTGAGTGGAGGAGCGCAGCATGAATTCTTGACCACCTCCATCTAATAGCGGTTTAATTGTTGCGTCTTTTTTTAAGTACAGCCCGGCAATACCTTTTGGCCCATAAACTTTGTGAGATGAAACTGACAGACTATCAAAGATTTGAGCATTCATATTTAAAGGGTGCTTGGTAAATCCTTGGGCATCATCTATATGGAGATGTATTTTTGGGAACTTTTGCTTAATTGCCTTGCCGATAATTTCAACGGGGTGAATGTGCCCACTTTGGTTATTTACCCGGGTTAGCACTACTAACTTTACCTGAGGGTTTACAGCTTTCAATAGCCCTTTACAGTCGATGGTTCCATCGTTGTTGGTCGGAATTTCTTCAACTGTAACGCCGCTGCTACCTAGCACACTTGCCGGGGCAGTTACGCTGGGGTGATCAGCTGATGAGATGAAAATTGTGTCACCTGGCAAAAGCTTTAGCCCTTTTATAATAGTATTGTTTGATTCAGTAGCAGAAGAGGTAAAAATAAAGTTATAGTCATCTGCTGTAGAGGTCAGTTGTAAAAAATATTGGCGACACTGCTCAATGTCATCTGCCAATTTCTTACCAAATTTATGGGCAGAAGATGGGTTGGCAAAGTCATCTTGGTGAGATTTAACCAATACTTCATATGCTTGAGGGCATATGGGGGTAGATGCAGCGTAGTCCAAATAAATCATGTGACGATTCCAGTAAAATTAGCTAAACAGTCTTATAACAAAATAGGGATATTTACAATGACGATCACACCACTTCATGATCAAATATTTAAGACCAAGAAAGCCTTGATTAAGCCATTTGAGTTTAATGATGAAGTGGCAGCTGTCTTTGATGACATGCTGAGTCGTTCGATTCCGTTCTACCACGATATCCATAAAGTTATTCTCGACATTTTAGACAAATCATACCAAAAAACTGGTGTTATCTATGATCTTGGTTGCTCTACGGGCACTACACTTAGGTTAATCCACAAGCATTTGATGTGCCAAAACCTAAATGCAAAACTGATCGGTATTGATAATTCTTCCAGTATGATTAATAAGTGTCGCCAAGGCCTAATAGAGGATTTGGTGGTAGGAATTGATCTAATATGCGACGATATAGAAAATGTTGAGCTTTTGGCCGCCCAAATGGTGATCATGAACTACACATTGCAGTTTATACCAAGGGATCGGCGCCTTGGGCTTGTGAAAAAAATTTATGACAGCTTAAATACTGGTGGTGTGTTTATCTTTTCAGAAAAGATTGTAAGCAGCAATACTTCAGTTAATGATCTTTTAACTGACTTGTATTACGACTTCAAAAGAAGAAATGGTTACTCAGAGCTTGAAATTTCTCAAAAAAGAGAGGCCTTGGAAAACGTGTTAATCCCCTTGACGGCCGAAGAACAAATGGAACTGTTACAAAAAGCTGGCTTTGTTAAATGTGAAGTTTTGTTTAGATGGTATAACTTTGCCTGTTTTATAGGAATAAAGTGATGCCCCTAGACTATTTAAAAAGCTATAGTCAGTTTTGTGACCTCGATATACTTAGAGATTTACAAGCGACTTTATACCAAAAAAAACTGGCCATAAAGCAGGGCCAGCAATTTTTAAGCTACCTTGAAGATCTTCCAAGTATTCCCTCTTCTACTTATTTAGACCTATCTTCAGATGAAGTTATTATCGGTTTAGAGGATGAGCTTGATACCCAGCAAAAGATGCAGCTAAAAAAGTGTTGCGAAAACCTTATACCCTGGAGAAAAGGGCCATTTGCTCTGTTTGGAATGGATTTAGATGCTGAGTGGAGATCAGATTTTAAGTGGCGGCGCCTTGAGAGTTACCTCATGCCCCTAAAAGACAAGGTAGTTTTAGATATTGGCTGTAATAATGGTTACTTTATGTTCAAAATGATGGCGCAAAACCCTAAGTTAATTATGGGGTTTGATCCTACAATTCGCTACTATGTCCAATTTAAGCTACTACAACATTTAGCTCAAATTCCTTCCATGCACTTTGAATTATTTGGTATTGAACACTTAAGTCATTTTAGGACATTTTATGATGTGATTTTCTCGATGGGAATTATCTATCATCATCGCCACCCCATCCAGCAGTTACTCGATATGCACAATGCTTTAAGGCCTGGCGGGCAATTAATCCTAGAGACAATGGGTATACCCGGTAGTGATTCAATTGCACTTTGTCCTGCAGACCGGTATGCCAAAATGCCCAATACTTGGTTTATTCCCACACTTCCTTGTTTGATTAATTGGGTAAAGCGAACTTACTTTGTCGATATTGAAGTCATTTCTGATACACAGCTAACAAGTAGTGAACAGCGTTTGACCAAGTGGTGTCCGGCTCCCTATCAATCGCTGAATGATTTTTTAGATCCAAGTGATCAAAATCTCACACTAGAGGGGTACCCTGCACCTCGTAGGTTTTGTATAGCTGCAAGAAAACGTGGGTAGCACTAATTTTTACAGTGCAGGAGCATAGGTATCTAAGCTAAATCGATGTAAGGCATCTTGGTAAGACTCCTTGGTACCCATGGAAATTAAGCAGTCTCCTTCTTGAAAGACGTACTCTTTTTTGGGAAAAAAGACAAACTGTTCGTCTGGTTTTCGCACTCCTACTATAATGAGTTCCGGCATTTCAGGACCTTTGGTCTCTAAGTCTTGACCAATAAGGCTCGATCCCTTTAAAACCAGCAGGTCTGCCAGTTGAATTCTTTTACCTTTAACACTTGCGCCGGTAATGTCTAAAAAATCTTCTACTGCTGGATTAATAATCGATTCAGCAATCTTTTTTCCAGACATAATAATCGGTAAAATAACCTTGTCAGCGCCGGCCCTTAAAATTCGTTTTTTTGCTGCCTCATCTTCTGCTCTGACAACTATATGGAGTTTTGGATTAATCGATCTAGATGCCAGGGCAATATAAAGTCCATCAGCATCACTATCAATCATCGATGCAATAACTTTTGCCTTCTTAACTCCTGCTAGAAATAAATTATCATCATTGGCAGCATCGCCTTCGATCCAAAAGTAGTTAGTTTTTTTCAGTAGTGCTATGTGATCAGCTTTTTTTTCGATTACAACAAATTTGGCCTTTTGACTTGCCAGCTCTCTGCAAATCACCTGCCCAATTCGTCCAAATCCACAAATAATGGTATGGTTTTTAAGTTCTGCAATCTTTTTATTCATCTTCTCCCTTCTCCTTTTTTCAAAATCTTTACCGACAATGAGTGCCATCAAAGCAGTGGCAAAGTATGCAAACATAGCAATACCCAAAACCATCAGACCCATTGTAAAATACTTCCCATAAGGGGAGAGTTCTCTTACTTCTTTAAAACCAGTCGTAGTGATAGTAATCATGGTCATATAAAGAGAGTCGGTAAAATTCCAGTTTTCTAATACCATGTAGCCTGTGATCCCAACAAAAATTAAAGAAAAGATAATTATCAAAATATGTGAAAGCTTTAAATTGTTCATAGTACTTATTCTGCGCGTTTTCCAAATTTAATGCAACTGCTATTCGGAGTTGAATGTTGTGTAAAAATTTCAATTTGAGTAAAAAATTCCATATAGGGTTATTGTTATATACAATTTGCGGATTCTTAGATATGGTGTGACAGAAATCACAATGATAATTAATTCACGTTGTAAGGCTTTATTTTTACAAGTGAAATAGGAAAAGCGATGAAATTTCAACTATCTATGATAACGTCTATTTTAATATTTTTATTGTTCACCACCCCTAATGCTCAATCAGCGTCACTTACTCCAGAAAAACTGCAACAGATCAAAGCTCTTGCTATTGAAGGAGATGGCTCGGGATGGCAGTTTGATAGGGGAAGAGTTCGAGATGTTGCTATAAAAGTTACCTCTGCCTTTGAGTGGAAAAAGTACTTTACAGCGATATGCCCAGGTAGAAAGCTAAGCACAATTGACATCACTATTACCGATGAAAATGACCAATTACACACCTTTAAAAAATGCTTGTTAGATGATAGCTTTAGTATGGGCGCGGCAGAAATCAATTGCCGGGGAGTAAAATCAAATACAGGTAAAAACTTTACTTACTTTACAGCTTCCCCTCATAATGTTCTTAAAATTAGATATGATGAAGAGCAGTTTATGCAGTTTAAAGAGGAAAGAGAAAACTCACTATAATTTTATAATTTCTATAACAAGATCAACATAGCATCACCGTAAGAAAAAAAGCGATACTTGTTTTCTATGGCCTTCTGGTATAGTTGCAGTGTCTTTTTACGACCAATCAAAGTGCTCACTAGCATTAAAAGGGTAGATTTTGGCAGGTGAAAGTTTGTCAAAAGCCCCTTAATTGAGCCAATATCTTTACCTGGGTGGAGAAAAATATCGGTATTATATAGCTGATTTGGAGTAAGATTGTAGGTGCTGTCAATTGCTAAGGCAGACTCAAGCACCCTCAAAGAAGTCGTACCTACCGCAATAATATCCTTCTTGCTTTTAATTTTTAATAAATTATCAAATGTAATAAAAAAGCTCTCTGAGTGCATTTTATGATTTAAAATATTTTCATTTTTGACTGGGGCAAAGGTACCTTGACCAACGTGTAAAGTTACATACGCTTTCTCAATTCCTTTTTGCTCAAGGTTGACAAACAGCTCACTTGAAAAATGTAATCCGGCAGTGGGGGCGGCAACTGAGCCAACATCTTTGGCATAAATTGTCTGATAATCCCTGCGGTCTAAGTCATCTGATTCACCACCTCTAATGTAGGGAGGAATGGGAATTTTTCCAAATTGGTCTAGGTAGATCTTCAGTTGATCAGCGCTAACATTAAATGATACACCAAAGCTGCCATTTTCTTCCACACACTCTAGTGTGGCCATCAACTCATTATTAAATAAAAACTGATCCCCAATTTGCTTTTTTCGAGTTGTTTTTACTAAGGCGTTGTAAACACCATCTCGATCATCCAAGCTCAAAAGAAATAGTTCACATTTGCCACCTGTTGTTTTTTTTCCCAGTAGCCTGCAAGGATATACTTTGCTCTGGTTTAAGACCAAAAGGTTTTGTTTGGTTAAAAACTCAGTAAGCTTTAAAAAAGTGGTGTGGACCATCCGGTCCTCTTTTGCATAATAAACAAGTAGCTTAGAGTTATGCCTTTTACTTGATACTGGGCGATCGGCAATGAGTTCTTTGGGAAGCTCATAATCGTAAGAGGTTAGCTTTAAATCTTGATCTGGGCCAAGAATATTGAGGTGCCCAGATAAAAAAGATTTAGTTTCACTGCTATCTCTAAGCAAAATTAAGGCCTCTCCATGCTTTCCGATGCCTTTAAATTCTCCTTGGTAGCAGACATTATTTGAGTCGATTTCAACATCTGCATTGAGGTGTATACAGTGCTCTTGCCAGTTATGGATAAGCTTTTTTAGTTTTGTTAACCTGTGAGCTTTGATGTAGTTATAGATATCAAAGGCCAACGCTTTAGGGTCTTTTGGGATTTGCTCATCTGTGTTAAAGACACTACCAACTGGGGTTTTATATTTTAATGTGTCAAACTCTGCCCTTTTATTTTCCACAAAATTTATGCCAATTCCTACGACTAGCTGCTGTTTATTGATGTAATTACAGATGATTCCGCCACATTTTTTTCCATCAACCGTTAAGATATCATTTGGCCACTTAAGTAATAGGTCCACCTGAAAGTTCTTTTTAAAGTACATGGTAAGCAAAACACCTAACTCCAGTGAGGTAAAAGTCACTTCAAAAAAGGGGCTTAAAGTAAATGAAAAGGCCAGGGCATCTTCGAAATGATCCCATTTGTTGCCAGATCTGCCTTTTCCATCAGTTTGGAGGTCAGTAGTAACTAGAATGTCAGTATGTTGCTTGGTCAACGAAGATAAATTATCTAGCAAAAAGGTCTGGGTAGATTCGCATATTGGTAGGTGAATTTGTTTGATCATCTAAAAATATGTAGGTCATCATTTATTACCTGTCAAAGCAAATCTCTTAGGTAGGCCAAACTGTGCAAAAATGTGAATCTCATAACGAAAGATTGAAATAATTAAAAAAAAAATGTAAGTTACCCCGATGAAGATGCTCAAACACATTTATGAACTTAAGAATACTGCCGAAACACTTGGTATTACCTTTGGCAACTTCGATGGAGTTCACAAAGGACACCGGGATATTATAGGCAATATCACCTCAGACTGCCGAGCAAAAAAGCAGAAATTGCTAGTTGTGACCTTTACGCCTCATCCCAATCAAGTATTAGGTGGTAGAGAGAACTTTTTGATATTTTCTCATCAAAAGCGCAAGCAGATACTAGCATCAATGGGGGTGGATTACCTTTTAGAGCTTCAATTTGATCTGGAGTTAGCAAAACTTAGCGCTGAAGACTTTTTAAATCAATACATCTTTATAACTTCTGTGAGTGATAACATTAAAACCCTTTATTTAGGGCACGATTTTGCCTTAGGGTGCAATAAGGCCGGTGATATAGATTTTATAAACCACTATTGTAAAAATAAACACGCCGAACTTATTACTCATAAACCATTCTACTTTGATAATGAACTAGTCTCCTCCACACTTGTGCGCAAACACATCCAAATGGGGAACTTTTGTAAAGTTAGAGAGTTGCTAGAGCAAGACTTTTATCTATCTGGATCTGTAATTAAGGGCAAAATGCGAGGACGTCAGTTGGGTTTTCCGACTGCAAATCTAAAACTTTCCAAGTCTTTAGTCTGTCCTGGTATGGGGGTTTATGCTACTAGAGTTGTAATAGGCAACCAATCATTTGGCGCCATCACCAACGTGGGTTACAATCCTACCTTTGAAAGTCTGAAGGTAAAAAGTGTTGAAACCTATATTTTCAACTTCGATGAAGAGATCTACGACCAAAAAATACAGCTGCAATTTATCAAAAAGATCAGAGATGAGAAAAAATTTGTTGATGGCCAAAAACTTGCCCAACAAATTAAAATGGATATAAAAGTTGCTCATGAGGTTCTTGGAATATGATGAACCTGGCCTTAATTGGAAAGAATATTCAGCACTCAAAGTCCCAACAAATGTATGAAGATATTTTGGGCAAAAAGGTTAACTACACTCTCATTGATTGCCAAAATGCGGGGCAGATACCGACAGTAGATGAATTGTTTAACAAATTTGATGGAGTAAGTATAACTTCTCCTTATAAAAAGCATTTTTTAAAACAAGTCCATGTTGCAGATGAATTTAAGGCCTTAAATGCCATAAATTGCCTCAAATATCATGATGGGAGATATGAAGGCATTAACACTGACTTTCTGGCAATTGATGAAATTATCCAAAATTTTCTAAAGAAGTATAAAAGTTTGAGCGTTGCCGTTTTAGGTGATGGGGTGATGTCGACTATCACCACTGTCATTTTGCAAAAGTACCAGATTCCCTATCAGGTTTTTTCTAGAAAAATAAATACCGACTTTTATAATCTGAATTTGAATCAATATTTTGAAAATATTGACTCTACCGCCTTAGTTATTAACTGTTGTTCCAGAGATTATGTGTTTAAAGGGCATTTAAACAAAAAAATGATTTTTTGGGATTATAACTATAACTTCTCTGCTCATGCCTTACAAATACCTGAGCATGTTAGATCCTACATAGATGGCCTGGAAATGCTAAATTTGCAAGCCAGATATGCTTTGAGGTTCTGGTCATTTTTATAAGTTGAGCTTATAATAATTGTAACAAATTCACGATAGCAATAATTAGTTTCCACAAAATTAGTTTTGTCATTATACTGGCACGATTTTTAAAAAACAGGAGAAAGGTCATATGAAAGATTTACTAGCAGAGCTTGGGATAGAGTTTGAAAGAACACCTCACGCGGTAAACATAAATCCACCAAATAGTTTTCTAATCGAAAAAAGTATAGCTTCAGGGCAAGGGCGCTTGAGTGAAAATGGTGCTTTAGTTATTAAAACGGGAAAATATACAGGCAGAGCTGCCAAGGACAAGTATGTTGTCAAAGCACCTTCAACAGAAGATACAATTTGGTGGGAAAACAACATTTTACCCATGTCTCCTGAAGTTTTTGAAAAATTGAAAAAAACAGTTATTCAACATTTTAATGAGAACACAGACCTATTTGTTACAGATAAGTCCATTGGAACTCAAAATCAGTACAGTCTGGGATTGAGGTTAATTTCAACCAGCCCATCTCATGCAATTTTTTCAAACCACTTGTTTAGAGATGCCATCACCAGTCCAAGAGACAGCAACTTCACAATATTGCACGCACCTACATTGATCGTTGATCCCAAAGAGTTTGGTACCAGATCTGAGACAATAATAACCACTTGCTTTGACTGCAATACCATCATAATAGTTGGAACCAAGTATGCGGGAGAAATTAAAAAATCAGCTTTTTCCATTATGAACTATCTGCTGCCCAAAAAGAAAATTCTACCAATGCATGCTGGGGCCAATAAAAATAAATCTAACAACAATGTTTCGGTCTTTTTTGGCCTTTCAGGAACTGGTAAAACAACTCTTTCCACAGATGATGGGCGTCTTCTCATTGGGGATGATGAGCATGGTCTACACAATACGGGGATATTTAACTTCGAGGGTGGGTGTTACGCCAAGACCTACAAATTGTCTGCAACGGTGGAGCCTGGTATCTACAATGCCTCTACACAATACGGTTCAATACTTGAAAATGTAATCTTAAACCCAGAAAATAGAAGGCCTGATTTTAATGATTGCACTATAACAGAAAATGGCAGATCAAGTTATCCGCTAACATATATTGAAGATGTGGATCAATCAGCACAAGGTGGAATTCCGAGTCATATCTTTTTTCTAACTGCTGATGCTTTTGGAGTGTTGCCACCTGTTTCTAAACTGACTAAAATTCAGGCAAAATACTATTTTATCTTGGGATATACTTCAAAACTTGCTGGCACTGAAGATGGAATCAAGGAACCTCAAGCGACATTTTCATCTTGTTTTGGTGCCCCGTTTATGTTGAGGCATCCCATTGAATATGCAACATTACTTGGTGAGTATCTCTCCAAATTTAAAATGAATGTGTGGTTGATCAATACTGGTTGGACCGGTGGCCCATACGGAGTTGGAAATCGCTATCCAATTCAAGCTACCAGACAGATTATTAGGTCAATTCAAGCAGATGCTCTAAACGATGTTACCATGAAAAAAGATCCAATATTTGGACTAAACATTCCCAAAAAGGTAGATGGAGTCTCTTCTCCACTTTTAAATCCTGCTCAAACTTGGAAAAAACATGAAAATTATTTAATCAAGGCCCAAGAATTGGCACTTTCATTTCACAAACAGATGGCCCAGTTTGAAGCCTTTGATCATGATTTAACAGCAGGTAGTCCAACCTATGGCAATAACGGCCATAGTGACTGATTAATCACAATAAATACCTCCATATCCTAAATATTTGTACATATTACCTCAAGTTTTTGGGATTTTTGCCGAAAAACTTAACAGTTGAGCTGTCTATAATTTGACTGTAGACAACAAAACAGTGGAAAAACTGCATAAAAAGGTTACAAAACCTGCGATATTGGAGAATACCATGATTAACTGGAAAGAAGTAAGTGATCTGCATGTCATTTCAAAACTAGAAGAGATTTTGGGTAAGTGGTTTGGTGTAGAGGTATTTTACACTGACAACCATTACAAGATAAGAAGCCACCACACTGACAAAGACTATAAGTCTAAAAATCACTTTATGAATGTTCAAATGCACATGAACTATGGTCATGAATATATAGGTCAAGATATTGAAAAAATCACTGATCAATTGGTCAACTCCAAGGAAGACACAGTAACCTTTAGCACCTTTTTTCCCCATGTGCAGGGGATTGCATCAAAAATTGTCATTGATGGAGAGATGCTAGGTACCGTCATTTCATATCCGTTTGTTCATGACTCCATTACTCAAGATGAACAAACTGAGATTACTGCAAAGCTAATTGAGTGTGGTGCAGATAAAAACGATGCTAAATCTGCAGTAGAGCATCTTAGAAAAATGAACTCATACGAGATGGATTACCTGGAAGAGCTAAATGACTTAGTGGCGTGTGAAATTGAGACCTTTCATGAAGAGATTTCAAAGCGCGAAGAGAGGATTCAAGACCTAAACTCAGAACTTGGAAATAAGTACCGCTATCATACCATGATTGGAAAATCTAAAAAAATGCAACACATCTACAATCTACTAGATAAAATATCGAACTCGGAGTCCAGTGTTTTTATTCAGGGATCCAACGGAACAGGTAAAGAGTTGATTGCTAAGGCAGTTCACTTTTACTCACCTAGAAAAGATAATATGTTTTTAGCATTAAACTGCTCGGCGTTTAATGATAACCTGTTAGACTCTGAACTTTTTGGACATATCAAAGGTGCATTTACTGGAGCGGTAAAAGATAAAAAAGGACTTTTTGAGATGGCCGATGGAGGAACACTATTTCTCGATGAAATTGGAGACACATCCTTAAGTATGCAGGTAAAACTGCTGCGAGTGTTGCAAGAGGGAACCTATCTGCCAGTGGGGGCAACATCTCAGAAAAAAGCAGATGTTAGAATCATTGCTGCCACCAATAAAAATATTAAAGAGATGATGGTCAGAGGAGAGTTCAGAGAGGACCTGTTTTACAGGATCAATGTTATAAATGTAAAAATTCCTGCTCTGCGCGAGAGAGAAGGCGATATTCATTTGCTGATGGATCACTTCC
The DNA here is from genome assembly GCA_016784965.1 of Bacteriovoracaceae bacterium. Lineage (GTDB taxonomy): Bacteria > Bdellovibrionota > Bacteriovoracia > Bacteriovoracales > Bacteriovoracaceae > JADHTQ01. Next base: position 32,846 of record JADHTQ010000022.1, read on the forward strand.
TGCAAAAAAGGTGTGCAGAATCTGGTATAGCAGTTAAGACTGTTTCGCGCAAAGTCACAGAGATGATGCTAAATTACCCCTGGCCTGGAAATGTAAGAGAGCTAGAAAATGAGATCGAAAGACTTGTGGTGCTCTCAGGAGACAGTAAGTCGATACTTCCAGAGCACGTGAGCCCCAGAATTGTCGATTTTGGGCAGAGCTCAGTTGTGGCAAATAGGGGAATTAACACTAGTGGAAACTTGAAAAAGGCACTGGAAGAGCTTGAAATTATTATGATTCGTGAAGGCTTGAGAAGGTGTGATTTCAATAAATCCAAACTTGCCAAAGAGCTGGGGATTAGTCGAGCGAGCCTTATTATGAAGGTTGAAAAGTATGGGCTTGATAAAAGAAAAAAGGCAGTTGGCGAATAAATACCTGGTAAATTCGATCAAATAAAAGTAACCTCCCTAAAAGAAAAAATACTTTAATTTTAGATTCTTAAGTAAGAGTAACAACGGAGCAATTGTTATGAATCAGTTCAACAATCAACCAGATTTTTCCCACGAACTCAATAAGTTTCTTGATGAGTTCAAGAGTAAGTTCAAAATATTTGGCCCTTTGTCTGTTGTTTTGCTAATTCTTATTGCAGGATTTACCAGCTACTACACGGTTGGTCCTGATGAAGAAGCAGTGGCAATTCGCCTTGGAAAGTATATTGGTACTTATCCTCCAGGTTTACATTTTAAAATACCTTTTGGGGTGGATAAAGTTATCAAAGTTAAAACGACTGTTATTCACACTTTGGAGTTTGGCTTTCGCCCAGCAGGCACCGCCAGGTATCCCATAAACTACGACAATGAGTCACTGATGCTCACTGGTGACCTCAACGTTGCAGATGTAGAATGGGTTGTTTTTTATAAGATCTCTGATGCTTTCAAGTTTTTGTTTAAAACCAGTACACCAGTTAGAAACATCCGCGACATCTCTGAGTCAATCATGAGAAGAGTGGTTGGAGATCGCTATGTGGCAGAGGTATTAACTACCGGAAGAAGTGAGATCGCTCATCGTGCAAAAGTTTTAATGCAGGAAGTGTTGGACAAGTATGATATGGGGATTTTAGTTGATGCTGTTAAGCTGCAAAATGTTAATCCCCCTGATGCAGTTAAGCCCTCTTTTAACGAAGTAAATGAGGCCAAGCAGGAGCAGGAGAAGGTAATCAATCAAGCCGAAGAGTCTTATAATAAAGTTATTCCAGAAGCAAAAGGTAAAGCAGAAAAGCTTATTGCCGAAGCTACCGCACACGGTAAGGCCCTAATAAACAGGTCACACGGAGATGCAGATAAATTTTTATCGGTATTAAAAGAATATGAAAAAGCACCAGCTGTTACCAAGAAAAGAATTTATATTGAGACTATGGAAGAAATCTACTCAAAGTTTGAAAATGTAACGATTGTTGATCCACAAGTTAAGGGATTGCTACCTATTTTTCAAAATAACAAGGTTCTGACACAGTAAAAGTAATAGAGGTTTATAATGAAACAAAAAAGTTTTATAGTTATAGTAATTGTTGGTGTAGCAGCACTTGTTACCCTTAAGAGTTCACTTTATATTTTGACCGAGGGAAGACAAGCTGTTATTACCCAGTTTGGACGGCCTGTCGGTAGGCCAATCACCAAGGCGGGTCTTCACTTTAAGACGCCTTTTATCCAAGAAGTGCGAAAGATCGATAAGAGAATTTTATCTTGGGATGGAGATCCAAAAGAGATTCCCACCAAGGACAAAAAGTATATCAAGGTTGATACGACAGCTAGGTGGAGAATTATTGATGCTTTGAAATTCATTCAGACTACGCAAAATGAAAGACGGGCACAAAATAGATTAAATGCCATCATTGAAGAGGCGACTAGAAATGAAATTTCTAATCACAATTTAGTTGAAGCCGTAAGAAATACCAACTCTATTATTGAGAAAGTAAATGCGCGCAAGCTACAAGTACAGCAGATGAAAGATAAAGGTGAGCGCTTTGTAGATGAGGATGTCAGTGGTGAAATTGAAACCATTGTCGTTGGCCGTGAAGAGCTTAGTAGAAAAATTGTAGAGTACGCTGACGCTGGATTAACTAAATATGGAATTAAGCTCATAGATGTACAAATAAGGCGTATTTCATACAAAGAGACCGTTGAGCGCAAAGTTTATGAGCGTATGATCTCAGAAAGACAAAAAATTGCCCAAAAAATTAGATCAATTGGCCAAGGTGAGAAGGCCAAAATTGAAGGTAGATTAACTAAAGACCTAAAAGAAATTGAATCCAAGGCCTACCGCGTGGCCCAAACCATTAGAGGTAAAGCTGAAGGTGAGGCGATTGCTATTTATGCTCGCTCATTTTCAAAAAACCCCAAATTCTTTGAATTTCAACGCTCTATGCAGGCTTATAAAAAGTCGTTTTCAAAGCAAGTGAAGTTTATATTTTCTGCTAATTCTGAGTATTTGAAATATCTTAAGCAGGGACAGTAGCCTGGACCTTTCATAGTTACATAGTTTGACCCTTACATTTTTACATAGATCGATGTCATTTTGACGCATACAGCGTTACTTCTTGATTCGATGCGCAATCTGTTGTATACTGTTTCTGTTTATCTATGTAATTTTTTATTAATTTCATTTAATTATGAAGGAGCAGACATGTTTAATAAAATACTAATAATTGTGCTTTTGATGGTCGGCTTACCGATTTCAAATTCTTATGCTGAACTCAAGCTAGTTGATCTTATTCAAACACTAGGGCAACTAAAACCTATTGAGTTTCATCTTCCAGCAGAAGGTCTTGAAATTACATCTCTTGGTAGCTATGAAGAAAGTCCTAGTGCCGGATTGGACCCCAATAGTCTAAAAGTTCTAGTTTGGAATTTGTATAAAGGAAAAAAAGAAAGTTGGAAAAAAGATTTTTCTGATCTGATGGCAAATAGAGATATCGCAATACTGCAAGAAGCTGTTTTAGACGACAATATGGGCGGCGTTTTTAAGCAGAAGTTTGAAATGGGCATTGAAATGGCCACTTCTTTTATCAATGATGAAACCGATGTCGCCACCGGTGTGGCCACAGCTTCAAAGCTTGGACCTATTTCGAGCTTTTTTCAAAGAAGTAATGCCAGAGAAAGTGTAGTTAAAACTCCTAAGGTAGTTTTGTTTAACACTTACTCCATTTCGGGCAGTCAAAATGACTTGTTGGTAATCAATATTCATGCCATCAATGCAGTTTCTAAAAAAGATTTCATGGATCAGGTTCAAAATGTTGCCTCAGTTATTCGTGAACATGTTGGTCCTTGTATTTGGGCCGGAGACTTCAATACTTGGTCAAAGGGAAGAACTAGGGCACTTAGCAAGCTAACCAGAAGACTGGGATTTGTGGAAGTAACGTTTGAAGATGACCAAAGAACGACTCCTCCAGGAGCGCGCTTTAAAGAGAAGTTAGATCATATCTTTGTAAAAGGTTTAAAGATTAAAAGTTCAAAAGTGTATGGAGATATTGAAGGGTCTGACCATAAGGCAATGAGTGTTGAGCTGTCTGTAGAGTAAGTTTAAAGCGATTAATCTGCTTGAGGATCACTGCGCTCATTTTCGGTGCCTACACTTGCATAGAATTTAGAGCGAGTAATCCCCAAACCTTCAATGGTTTGTCTGACAACACCATTGTTGTGCTCTAGGGCCCTAAGAATTATGTCTTTTTCAAGCTCCTTAAAAAAAGTTTTAAGGCCATTTTTTAAAGCATAGCTAAATTGAGCATTAGTTGCCCTATAGTCGGCAAGCTTAGATTGATCTTCGCAGATGTACGGAGGCAGATCTGTGGTTTTAATCACTCCCTTATCTTGCAAAACAAGAAGCTGGAGCACCTTAACTAGCTCTCTGACATTTCCTGGCCACTTATAATTGGACAAGTATTTCATGGCATCTTCTTTTATTACTATTCTTCTGTGCCCTTTTAAATAATGTTTAACTAGCAGGGGAATGTCAGCTGCTCTTTTTGAAAGTGGCTTTAGGTGAATATTAATGCCGCTTATTCTATAAAAAAGGTCTTGCCTAAATTCTCCACTTTCAATTTTATCAAAAATATTGGTTTGCGAAGCACAGATCAGCCGAAAATTTGATTGGATGGGGTGATCGCTTCCTACCGGGTAAAATGTTTTTTCTTCTATTACCTTCAATAATTTTGTCTGTACATTTGTGGGCATCGAACAAATTTCATCAATAAATAGAGTCCCGTTATGAGCGGCCCTAAACCTTCCCTCTTTGTCTGAGGTGGCCCCTGTGAATGATCCTTTTAGGTGTCCGAATAATTCAGATTCAATTAAGTTGGAATTAATTTCAGAACAGTTAATGGAAATAAACCTACCCTTTTTTTGCGAGTTTTTATGAATTAGTTCTGCCAAAATTGTTTTTCCTACCCCTGTGGGACCTGTAAAAAACATTGAGATGTTGCTGGTACTATTTTTAAAAGCAAACTCTAGGTCTTCGATAGTGGATGCATCTTGGGTGATGAAGTCGTTTTTAATAAAGGAGTCAAACTGAAATTTATTTTTTTGTATTAAAAATTTATTGATGACTTTTACTATACTTTGATTTTCATTTCCCTTTTCAAAGTAATCTTGGCAGCCAGCTTCATAGGCCCTTTCAACAATGTCATCATCATCATGCCCACTAAGCACCACTGTATATATCCCAGACTCTGCATAGCTAGAAACGATACTCAGTCCATCTAGATGTTGTTCTAGGTTTAGATCAATAAAGGCAATATCAAATTGATTGCTATCAAGTAGCTCCAAGGCATCATGTTTGGTTGCCGCTTCGACAATCACTCCAAATGGCATCAATTGTTCTTTAAGCAAGGTTCGAAAAATTGCCTCATCGTCTAAGACCAGGATGGTTAGCGTATTACTTGTCATCTTGCGCCTCCATAGCGCTGACCATTGCTAAAACATCATTATTCTAACAGTAATCATCTAACTATCAAATGTAGCATAATTTTCGTTTTCAATCTCTAAAAAATTTGCATCCATAAATTTTCGAACATAGATCCGTCCTACATAACATTCAGGGTCTGTTAGGTCCCACCGGTCTTCTTCTTCAAGAAAAACACAACCGTCACTATCTTCATAGATTGCGTCAGCGTGGATGGTTGCACTATACGCTATGATTTGTCCATTGTAGTAATGAACTTTTGCTCTACTCCACTCAACATCACCAACTTGGTAGTAAGGTCCCTCTAAAATAGTATCACCCCAGAGATTTTCTTCATCTTCTGCAAATATTTGCATATTTTTATTTATGTGGTCTCTTTGTCTTGTGGGTATCGTTTCTGTAGGAATCGTATCTAATTTATAGGTAACAATATTTGACTCTTCTGCCTCCAAAAATGTAATTTTTGCAGTATCACCAAAGCAAGCAAATACATCCATGGGAACCACTTTGCCATAGAAATTAAATTGCACAATTTGAGACCTAATAACTTGCAAATCTTCGATCAGTGTTGGGTCTGCCCCGTAGGTGGTGGGGTTGAGTGAATTTATATTTTCTATGACCGCATCAACACGCCTTAGAGTTTGGGCGAGTTCTTCTGGAGCAAAGTATAAATATGAAACCTGTCTCTGTTCATTTTGCCAAGTATATGGACTGGCCCCTAGGGCATAAAAGAGGGTACTAATGGCGCTGTAGGTTTTTGACACAAGCTCAGCTTCAGCATGAGGTAGTGAGCGGTAAGAGTTGTAATATAGCTCTTCTATAGATTCCATCGACTTATTGAGTAGTGGGAAATTGCTCGGACATTGTGCGGCATGACCGGTGCTGAGTGTAATAACAGCGGTATAAATTAGTAGCAAAGTTAGCAAATTTTTGATTTTCATAGCTTCTCTCCTTGGTAGAATTAATAACGCGAAGAAGCTATGATGTACAGTATAGAAAGTATATAGGTTCTATCTAAATTTTATCAATTATATTCATTTAATTCATTTGTGCAATTTATTGCAAGTAATTTACATGCCACTGGCCCCATAGTTTGGTAAGTAGCGAGCACTAGGATCTGCAATATCACAATTTTGCCACTGCCTATTTGGCATCCAGTAACCTTTGATTAGATCCCCTCTCATTGGAAAGAGTGATTCAAAAATATCCCGATACATTAGTGACTCTTTGGTAAATGGAGTAACGATAGGATACTTTCTTCTGGCTTGGACTAAATCAGTTGTGGTGTAGGAAGCTTCGGCATATTCTTTTAGGTAATCCACCAAGGTGTGTCCGACTGCATCTGAAAAGGCCGCTTTTTCGCGATAGAGAATATGTTGTGGTAAAAAGTTTTCAGTAGTATCAAAGGCCTTTCTTAGAAGATATTTTCCCATCCCATAATGATTCATTTTGAGTTCTGGTGGTATACTCATCACGTATTTTACAAAATCCAGATCCCCAAAAGGCACTCTGGCCTCTAAAGAGTTGGCACTGATGCAGCGGTCTGCCCTCAACACGTCATACATATAGAGTTCCTCAACTCTTTTTTGAGACTCTTGTAAAAATGCAAGTGGAGATGGCGCAAAGTCGGTATACTTGTATCCAAATAACTCATCACTGATCTCACCAGTTAACAAGACTTTTATATCGGTATTTTTGCGTATGTATTTGCATATTAAATACATTCCAATGGATGCTCGAATGGTGGTTATATCCCAAGTTTCGGTGTAATAGATTACCTCGCGAAGTGCCTCTAAAACATCTTCTTTAGAGATGATTATTTCGTGATGGTTGGAGCCTATAAAGTTGGCCACATCTTTTGCGTACTTTAGGTCAATTGGGTCACGGTCCATCCCAATAGCAAAGGTCTCAATTGGACCACTTGTGAGTTTACTGGCGATTGAGCATACTAAGCTGGAGTCGAGACCTCCACTGAGTAAAAATCCAATTGGAGCGTCGGCCACTAACCTTTTTTTAACTCCTCCAACTAGCAACTCTTTTATATTGGTTAAAGTAGTATCAAAGCTGTGGTCTTTGAAACTTGTGACCTTAGTAATGTCCTGGTAACAAATAAAGTTGCCAAACCCATCATAGTAGTGCCCAGGAGGAAAAGCTTGTACCTCTTTACAAATATTGGTCAAACTCTTGGCCTCTGATGCAAACACAATGCTTTGATCAAAAACTGAGTATCCATAAAAAAGTGGTCTGATTCCGATAGGATCTCTTGCTACTAAGTAGCGATTATGTGCTTCATCATGGATGACAAATGCAAATTCAGCATCGAGCATCAGAGCTGTTTTTTCTATACCAAATTGGGCGTACAGAGGCAGGATAACCTCACAATCTGAACCCGATTGAAAGCTGTATGGAGCAGGCAAGTTTTGTTTAAGTTGTTTGTAATTATAAACTTCACCGTTGCATACCAAAGTGTTTTTCGTCTTTTTATCAACTAAAGGCCCATTTGCTCTGCTAGATAGATCCATGATACTCAAGCGGTGAAAGCCTATGACTCCACCACCTGTCACCTGCTTTATTTGGGTGTTATCAGGACCCCGGTGAGACAATTTTTTAAACTCTGCCTTGAATTGATCAATCGACAATTTGGCCCCAGTATACACCATAAATCCACACATAATTCCTCCAATCTAGTTTTTGCGATAAACTAATTGCTATTTAATACCATATATCGGAATTTATTGAAGAAGTAATAGCAAAAATGTGATATTATTGTGAAATTGATTGCAAAAAGCAACTACTGATAACAAATCGGTATATTTGGGTGGCTGAAATGGATGAAAAATACGAAATTGATACTCTGGATCGCAAAATTATTAACTACCTTCTAAAAGATGCGCGTATGCCCTTTTTAGAAATTGCCAGAAAGCTCATTGTCTCTGGGGGAACAATTCATCAAAGAGTAGAGCGTTTAAAAAAAATGGGAGTAATTACAGGAAGTCAAATTACTCTAGATATGCAAAAGCTGGGTCTTGATGTAACGGTTTTGCTTGGTATCCATTTAAAGAGCACAAAAACATTAAATAGTGTACTGGCCAATTTAAAGTTATTTAAAGAGATTACTGATGCCTATTACACAACTGGTACCTATGCTTTGATCATAAAGGTGCAAACCAAAAGCATTGAAGACTTTCACAAGTTTTTAATTGAAAAACTTCAGGCAATTGATGAGATTCAAGCTACAGAGTCGTTTATATGTTTAGATCGACCAATTGAAAATACGATCAATTTCATTTAGGAAATTGTTTATAAAGCTACTAATCTACCATTGTTCTGATTATTTTCGCAATACATTACATCTGAAAAGTAAGTTAATTGAATAACAATGAAATCGAATTTTCAGTTCTTAAAAAAATACTTGAATCGTTATAGGGAGATATTGATACATTATGAAATGAGGTTGTAATATGGACAAAAAACAAGTAAAGGATAAAGTCAAAATCAATTGGCAAATCCCCAAATCAATAGTAAGAGAAAAATTAAAAAATCAATACGCAAAAATCAAGAAGTCACTTTACATAATTTATGATTTGGTCTACCACTATGAAATAGTAATTTTCTCTTTGACTCCTAGTACACAAACTGTAACATATGTTTAACAATACTATTCTAATAAATATTTTTACAATGTTGGTAGATAATTTCAACTTGGAGGAACAACAATGACAGACCTGTTAAAAGAGTTAAAGCAAGAGTATTCTATAGACAGTTTTAAAAAATACGCCAAGAACAATAAGCACACCATAAAGTTAATGGGAAAGATTAGAATAGTGACAGAACGTAGTGATTGTATAGCTTTAATACCTAATCTGAGTGAAAAAGTATGCTTTGAAATAGATGTTGTGGACATTGAAGGTTATGAAAAAATTACTAACACCGAAGACCCAACTTATATAGTGAAATTAAAGGATAATTCCAAAATTCTAAAAATGGAAATAATTTCTTTTGGAAGCGAAAATCAACAATACCGAAATAATAAATACGATTTTGGTAGAATGCAATTTACTCCTTTTTATCGCTTTCCACATTCGGATGGTGCAGAACCGATCTGTATTTGTGTTGATTGTAACGAAACTTAATTTTGAAATGTAACACAATAAGCGAGGTCTAATCTATTGCCATTTAATAGCTTTTACATGTAGATTTCATTTTTACTAGAAATAGATGCCTCCCCATCTATACCAGGAAGTGAAGTTTGGCAAGTAATGTAGATTTGGAAAACGCTACAAATGACTAGTCGGAGGTTGTGTGTACAATGTTAATATCCCATTTGGAGTTCAGTTTGAAATAACTGATCGTTGTAACTATAAGTGCCCTCATTGTTTTAATTTTTCTCAGTGTGACTTTTACAAGGGATTCAGTAATGATCTGAACAAAAAAGAAGTCCTTGAGGTTGCAAAAAAAATTGTTGAAGAGGGTTTTTTTGCAGTTAATATAACCGGTGGTGAACCTTTTTGTCGACCTGATGTACTAGATGAATTAATTGCCTATTTTCTAATGAACAAAATCTTCGTTTCGCTTAATACAAACCTATCTATTCTTAACGAGGAAATAGTTAACAAGTTCAAAAAAAACAAATTGAGTGGACTTTTAGTATCGTGTCCATCTCTTGAACCTTTGTTGTATAAACAAATGACTGGAGGAGGCGATCTATGCAATTTTAAAAATAATTTGTGTTTGCTTATTAAGAGTCATATTGGATTTTCAGTTAATATGGTAGTAAACAAGAGCAATATAGGTAAGATCAGAGAAACGGCTGAAGGATTAAATGAGCTTGGAGTTACTTCTTTCGGTGCGACTCCAATGGCATATACGTGCAAGAGCAACTTTAAAAATAAAAGCATTAATAGAGATGACGTAAGATTTGTGATTGAGGAATTGACATGGATTCATAAAAAATACGGGATGAAGGTTGATATATTTATGTCACTTCCAAAATGCATTTTTCCTGAAGAAATACGTCGTAGTGATTTAGGATTTTTAAAAAGAAGTTGCCAAGCTGGCCGGGCAGCAATGACTATTTCTTGTAATGGCGATGTGAGGCCATGTTCACATAGTGAGCAAACATATGGTAACATATTACACGAACCTGCAAGTGAAATATATTTAAAGATGGCTGCCTGGAGAGAAGGAGCGTTTATACCTAAAGACTGTGATGGATGTGCTGTTGTATATAAGTGTTTTGGAGGTTGTAGAGAGTCTTCATTGGCCATTAATGGCAAAATTAACAGCAACGATAGTTGGATGATATCACCTATAAAAGTTGATACGTTTGCAAAAAATAGTCATAAAACTCAATTCTTTGAAAATAATGTAATTGATCTTACAGGTGAAATAAGATATAGAATTGAAGGTGATTATTTTGCTGTTTGTACAAAAGCGAAAAATATTTCCTTAATTAATAAAGAGCTCTTTTTATTTCTTAAAGAGTTAGAAGATTTATGCCCAATAACTATCAAGTCCTTATCGACGAAACTAAACGTATTAGTCGATGATGTATGTTTCAGAAACATAATCAGAGGGTTAATAGAGCGAAACCTTGTAAGTATTGACGAATGAGTTGTTGTAAAATTATTCATGTAACTTTTTTTCATATGTCAAAAGAGTTTTTCGGCCATATAAAGTGAAGTCATTTCTTTTATTTATTTTACTAATAAAATCATCTGATTTTGTCATTATCATTAATTCTTTAATTTTTTCTTTTCCATACTTATTTTCTATGTAACCTACAAATAGTCCGCATAATGCGTATCTATCACGCTCATTCCATAAATAACCAAATGTACTTACTTCAATATCCTTGCGAGCAATGCTTTTTAACAAATTCTTTTTTTTATACTTGTATTGTCCAGCAATTAGGACCGCTAAGCCTTCTGCAAAACAAATAATACTAGGATCTCTTATTTTAATCAAAGGAGTTAATGAGTGATTTAGGCGAAGCTGGTTTTGATATAAATGTACCATTTCATGAGTAATAAGCATTTGAATACTGTCTCTAGAGTAAGGGTAATGCATGGGAGCGTCTTTTTCCCATGAATTTGGGGATAGAATATGGATTTTATCACTGTTGGGTGTTGACCCTACTAGCCATTGAGGAGACTTATAATTTTGTTTTCTTTTTAATTTCTGTAATACTCTGTTAAATTTCTTTCTATCAGAATAAAGATACAATGAGAAATCAGCTATTTTGGTTTGAGGAAAATATGTACTTATTTGCTTGATAGCAACAGATGAGTACATTGAAAAAGTATCAACAATATTGGTATCACCAGTATCAAAATAAATTGTAAAATATCCATAGCTCTTTTTTGACCAGTTTAAATTCTGTAATATGGTATAAGTGCTAAATAATATTATTATAAGAAATATACCTCCAAGTATTAAGATTTTGTTTTTTTTTGATTTCCTTGTGGGTACAAACAATATCACCAAAAGAACTCCCAAAACTGATAGAATTTGTAGCAACTGCGAGAAGACAAAGTCATAGATTAATCAATATGATACGATTTGATTTTTTAACTGTCATGACACACTGTGGACTGGACCCAAAGACATGTCGATATGAAATTCATAATTTATGAAAACATGAGTTTTGAGAGGGCCTTTGACTTGAAGTGTAAGCAGGGGAACTGTGGACTGCTAGGTGGGGATAATCATCTAAAAGCTATAGAACATTGGGAAATGGTTGTGATGTGGACAGAATCACGTTGTGCGCCATGATGGAGACGACATTTAAAGGTTTCTATAAATATTAACCATCCTGGTGTCTGAGAGCATAGCGTGTAGTTAAAGCAAACATAGGAACTTCGGATAGAAAGAGACAAAGCCGCTTAATAGTTACTATTTAGTCTCCCCAATTACCGGCAAATTTTTTGCGGCCGCCCGGACTCATAACAACATAACTGTACTTGCCGTAATGAGATAGTTTTTTAGTAGCAGTTAGTAGTGTTTGTTCGTTAAAGGAGATGTTTAAAACAATGGGGCGCTTTTTATATTGGATTGATAGTGCAACAAATGAGTCTAATAAATCGACGGACTTATCTTGCTCTACAAATATAAGGGTATCACCAACATGTTTGATTCGCTTTTGTTGTTTTAGGATATCTTGGAAGAAGCTACTTTTTAGATCTTGTGCAGTTAAAAACAAAGAGAGTGGTCCCTTGAGGGTTTCTAAATCTATGTCCGTGGGACTTACAAACTGCACTTGCCCCACATCTTCTTGATTATCGTAGCCACCTACAATGTTTGAAAGGGCCGTTTGTAGTTGCTCTGTCTTGGGTAGAGTGCTTAAGTAGCGCTTGTTTTGACTTCCCCAAAACTTATTGAGTGTGGCGGGGTTTTCAAAATCAAAGGGCCTGCGCATGAGATCTAACATGGGGTCAAGCTCCACTAATTTAATCTGTTGGTCGTGATCTAAAGTGAATACTTCACTTATTTGGGTAACTCGCTGATTGATAAATTGAGTCGACCCATCGAGGTATGTGATTCTAAGTGGTACTAAAGCGTTGTAGGGGGTGGCAGTATTTTGAGAAATGGTGATTACTGCTTGGTTATCTCGATAGGTGCTTTCAAGCTTTAGGTCTAATACATCTTTGCGCTTTATCCATTGATTGAAAAAGCTCTCAAGATTTTTTCCAGATAACAGTTCATATACATCCTGAAAGTCTTGCCAGGAAAGATATTTATAGAGTTGCTCGTTATAGAGTTTTGTTAGTCCTTCATCAAAAATTTGTGCTCCCAGCTCCAGTTTTAACATATGAAAAATCATCATCACCTTTCCATAACCGATCGCTTGTGATGCTGAATTAAAGCGACTTCTAAAGTCGGCAACTGAAAAGACGTTACTTGTATGGACGAAATTTTCATATTTTCTTAAGACATTGCGCCTGTAAATCATTGCTTCTTGTTTGCTAATTTGTTCTTTATATAAGTAGTCGGCTTGATAAACTGTTAGTCCCTCACACCAATTTCCAGTGTTAAAATCTACATATATTGAATTTCCCCAGTAATTATGAAGTAGCTCGTGTCCCAGCGAGGTGTCGACAATAAAAGAATAGGGGATAATATTTTTATCTAAGAGAGTATAGGACGCCATTCCGTAACCGGTTGAAAAAAAGTTGCTAACTACAGCGAACTTATCAAACGGATAGCTGCCAAAAAAATCTAGGTAGAGGTCGAGGTAATTTTTTAACTTTTCGATATAGGTTTGTGAGTGTCCTTGAAGCTCTGGATGAAAATAGGTTTGTAGTTTTACCCCTCTGTGCATCTGCTCTTTTATATCAAACTTGTTGGCAATAAGGTGGATCATTTCAGAGTTGTAATCAATGCTCCATTGTTCCATCTTTCGATCATCACTCAAAACAGTATCTTCAAGTGTTCCCGAAGTCATGGTGCTCCACTGCTTGGGCGAGCTTACTCGAATGGCAAATTGCTCGTGTGTAGTTTTGATATATGGGTACCAATAACTAGATGGCGCCAAATACACACCCTTATCTAGGATGACAGCATTGACCTCATTTGAAATTTGGTCGTGACCCATTCCTCCATCTTGGTAATCTTCAAGCTTAGGGATAAACTTATAGCTGATAGAAAGCCTAGGCCCACATGGTTTGTCACTCCAATATGAGGGTAAGATTTCTTGCCACAACTTATCTGCATTACCATCTAAGCGATATGAGATTGTTTTATGCCCTAGCTTAACTTCTAGGTCTTCAATTTGAGTTGGTATGATAAGCCGCTTGGGCAAGTTTCCCGGTTCAAATGTATCTTTTAGCAGCAAATATCCTTGGTTTGGATATAATTCAATTTCTAAGTTATGTTTAACAACTTCCGTTTGCGAATTTGCATAAAGATTGCTCGTTTGAAAAAGTACCAGTGCCAGCAAAATTGTGTTTAAGACTCGACTCATCCCCCGCTCCTTTTTTTTAATCTTGGTAAGTGCTGTATTCAAGCAGAGATCTACCATCATGACAACCTCTTTTTGATAGCAGTGACGGGGCGCAACATGGGTTTCTAACTATCTGTTATTTATCTTGCTTTAAAATATCTAAACTGTGTAAAATCTCTAGGAGGAAAAAACAATTTTAGGAGAAAACCATGGTTAACTTTACAGTTTTAAAAGCAGCAATTTTAGCAATTTCTTTGACTTTAGTAATGGGAAGCGCAAGTGCCAGTGAGTGCAGTGATATCAGACTCGATCGCGATGATCTATCGATGTCTAAGGTTCCAGTAACAAGTCAGGGGGCCTTAGGGATTTGTTACTCCCACGCTGCTGCCCAAATTGTAGATTCATATCGCTTTGATAGCGGCATCGATGGACATAATTCTTCGGCCTTGGCCCTGGCGGTTACTTACAAAGACTCGTGGTTTAGAAGGATTATAGGTGGTGGTGATGTGGATAATGGTTACACCTGTAGTGCTATAAAAAAATTATTAAAGTATGGCTCCTGTGATAGAGACCAGATTGAAAAATTCATTGGCAATATCTATAAATTGAGAAGATTTTCCAGTCAAAGAAGGACTAAAGAGTACTTAGCAATTATCGATAGTGTTTACAATGGGTCCGATCGCGCTTTGGTAATTGAACAAGTAGAAAACAAAATCATTAAAGATAAGCTAATCCCCCCCACCAAGGAACAAATTTTAAGAGACCTCTTATGGGCCAAGCTACCAGGTACTAGAAAAATTAGGATAAGACCACTTGTCTTTGAGGCCCTTTGTACGGGACATAAGCAGTCACTTAGAGACCTCGACGTAATTTGTACAAATGGGGCAAATTATCCCGGCAACTCTTTGTCGTGTGTTGGGTATGAATGTGTTAGAAGGCAGCAGTGGGAAGAAGACAATGAATTTAAAACTGATATAGAAAGAATCCATGAACTTCTTGATAGTTCACAGGCAGTGAAGCCTATTGGTATTGAATATTGTTCTGCCATTTTAAAAAATAAAAATTACACAAGTGGGAAGTGGATTAGAAGAAGAAAAAAAGATTGTGGCTACCATGCATCACTTGTTATCGGCAGAAGAAAACATACAAATGGAAAGTGTCAGCTTCTAGTTAGAAACTCCTGGGGAGAGCGCTGCAATCACGGTTATGACTGGGAATGCGACAAGGGAAATATTTGGGTTGACGACGATGCTCTTGGTCGAAATTTATTTAACCTAGCATTTCTGCAAAACTAGGACCTTTGCTATGAATGCAACAAACCATACAAGGCCAAAATATCAAGTTTTTATAGGCCCAACTTATATGGGGGTACATGAAATTTTAAAATCAGTTGCGTGGTCTTTAATGGGGCCTAGGTTTATACCCTGTGGCATCTACCCCCAACAGACTCCAGATACTCAACAATGGAAAATAATCACTAATCAAATTGCTCAATCGGACTATTATATTTTGCTTCTCAATGAACAAAGCGACTATTTAGATGATAGTGAGAAGCTAAAGTGGCATGAAAAAGAATATGATCAGGCCCAAGCTTTAAATATCCCCGTATTGGTTTTTATGAAAGATCCCTCGGGTAGCCCCCCAGTAGTGAATGAAAACCCTGAGCACAAGAAGCAACTTAAGGCCTTTATCCAGAAGGTTCAAAGCAAGCAGTCTATCCAAATTTGGACAACTCCTGAAGATCTTTGCCAGAAAGTTTTTAACGCCATAAAACAACAAATAGAACGAGACGAGGATTCCGGGGGACAGCGGCCAGGGTGGTTTCGAGGTGATAAAGTTCCCGATATGGCAGTCATGGACGAACTTGCTAGGCTATCTCGTGAAAATGCCACTTTAAAAGTCGATTTGTGCAATTGTAGCACCAATCAAGAAGTCATTTTTACTGAAGCTGAAAATAAAGATTTTAACTATATGTTTGAACAACTCAATCGTCAGATGACCATTGTTGTAAAGATAAAAGATTCCCAAAAAGAAGAACCTACATCTGTTGATTTTATTCTATCAAAAGTTTATGAAACCAAAGAAACCTCAGTTAACCTTTTTACACTGCTTAGGCAATATGTTGATGCCGTCTCACCTCATCAATTTAATGCAGATACATTTTTATACAATTCAAAAAGGTTGCTAGAGGATCAATACCCGCTACACAAGAGGTACCGCTATTTTTTAACCGGTAGTCACTCCATTGAGCAGGAGTTAAAAACCTATGGATTATTAAAGCTTGAAGAGTGTACAAACTTGGGGGCCCATGCTCCACAAAAAAACCTTTATTCTGAAAAGTTTCATCGCTTTATTTATTGGTTGGAATATAATAACCATGAAGGAGGCGAGGTGATCTTCAGCGCTTTAGAGGATCATAACTAGGATTTACTAGACAATAAAAGACTCCTTAATTGATCCCAAGGCCTATGATCTTATTTAATAATTCAGGGTAAGAGATATTAATTTCCTGTGCAGCAAAGGCAAACTCCTCTCCTTTTGCCACTTCGGGATTGGGGTTGGCCTCAATAAAGTAAATTTGTCCGTCCTTTTTTAGCCTAAGGTCAAGCCTAGCATAACCTCCCAGCCCTAAGATTTTATATATTCTCTTGGAAAGCTTTACAACTTTTTCTAAACTAGTATTGGGCAAGTTAGTGGCAACTTTGATGTCAATTTCATATTTTTTTCTATACTCTGGACTCCACTTAACTCGGCCAGTGGCAATTTGATGTAAGGTTTTTGGCGCATTTTTAAACTCTAACTCCAAAATTGGAAATGTTTTAACTCGCTTATTGCCCATTAGGCTTACATAAAGATCTCTGCCTTCAATAAAGGTTTCAACAATGGCATCTGATAAAATGTGTTCATGGATGAAAGTAATTCTTTCTTGCAGTTTTTTGTCATTAGTAACGATGGAATTTTGGGAGATACCGGCAGATCCCTCTTCCACCAGTGACTTAACAATAAGAGGAAACTCCAATTTTTTGCTGCGCTTGAAGTTTTTTCCCATTTTGGCAACTGCAAAGTGTGGAGTTTTAATATGATGGTAGTGAAGAATCTTTTTTGAAAGTGCTTTATCTCTTGCTAGCAACAAGCCCCTGGGATTACAACCCGTGTATGGCAACTTCAATAACTCTAGATAGGACACAACACTGTGATCAAAAACGCTTTCGCCGTCAAATTCTTCTAAGAGGTTAAAGGCAATGTTGGGTTTAAATTCATCTTTTGCAAGTCTTATGGCCATTAGATCATTGCTGACACCTAGGACTAATACATCGTGCCCAAAAAATTCGAGAGTGTTTTGGACGTAATACTCCGTTCTCCATGGTAGAGTTTCTAATTCAATTTGCTGGGGGTGAACATTTGGTGGAGGAATTAGTGAGGGGTGTACCAGAAGTAAAATTCTTTTTTTTCTCATAAACTAGTAAGATCGCGCCCCGTTGATTTATATTCATAAGCTTTGTTAGTTAAATAGTAACTGAGATAGCTCTTTAGTTCTACTTGTTTTTTTGGCAGAACTAGTTGGAGTGTATTCACTCGCTCAATTACTTCTTCTATCATTTGTTTAACAATATATTGGTAGTTACCAGTTGTTTGGGATACGGTTTTGCATAGCTCTTTATCAATGCTATGTAGGTACGTAGATGCATCAGGCTGTGCGTTTGATTCTTTCTTTTTTGCAAAGATCTTTATTAGGTCACAATCCCAAAATTGATCTTCTGTTTGATTTGTACTAAATCTGATTTTTTTTCTTTTATAAAATTCTTTTAGGGTAATATCTAAAGTGGAAATTGGGTCAATGGCAGCTCGTTTTGTATTTGGAGGCCTTACGTTTTTGCACTTTCTCATAAGTACATCCATGCATTCAAGTTTGTGCTTTGCTTGCCAGTCGCTGTAGCGTTTCTTCCAGTTAGATGTAGCATCAAGCCAGACTGCAAAGGTTTCCGCAAAATCTTCAGCTGGATGAGATTGAGCGTAACCATAATCTAAGTTTTTTACAAATTGTCTGCTAAATGGTTTAAAGCGATAGCTTGTTGGGTATTTGATAGATGACTTGCCAAACACTGTTTGTCTCATGCGATTTCTGCGCAAATTGTATGCATTATCAATAACATGGCCCAACTCGTGACGGAGCAATTTCATTAGATAGGTATGGTTGTCACCCTCTACATAACCCATAACACTTCTTTCTAAATCCACTAGGCGAGGATGGATGAGGTGAAATGGCACCGCGATGCCATTAATTCCATCTGGGCAAAACCACTCATCTGAGATCCAAAAATTAGGTTTGACTAACAGTCCTGCCCTAATTAATTCTTTTTGTACTTGCCCAATTGCTTGCTTGATAGATGAGTGTTTCAAATGGAGGTTTAGCTTACTCAATTTAAGATCATAGAGATCAGCTTTGGAGATATTATCTAAAAAATGTTTCTTAGAGTAATGGATTTTCATAAACCTCAGGTCCAATTAATTGTAAAAAAATCAATATATCAGAACCTGGAACGCAATGCAACAAAAACTGTCGAAATGACTAATATTCTAGGTGAATTGTTGCCAAAAGACCCTGAGTTATCATTTTTAAAAATTGGTAGTTAATAGTAGATTCCACGTCAGATGACTTGTGATAATGTGGATTTCTAAAATTTGCCGTATCTGTCAACATGATTCCCTTTAATCCACTCTCCCAATAGGGTCTATGGTCAGATCTTGCACTATCTTTTAAAAATCCCCCCAAAACATTTAGGTCAAAATAGGGTAGGTTGGGTACAAACTTTTTGATCGCATCTTCAAAATCGGCACCAATGCCACTGGATTTGTAGTTACCGATGATGGCAATAAAATTTCCAGTAGTTGGAGGGTCAACAATGAATGGAATGCGAATTGGAGTGCTTTGAGAATTTTTTGCATTTGTGGCAAAACCTAGCATCTCTAAGGAAATCATTCCCACTAGTGTTTCAGACTTATTTTTTAGGATATTTTTAACATGGGCATAGCTTCCCAAAAGACCACTTTCTTCTCCTGTGAAAAAACACAAGCGAATTGTGCTGCCAAAGGATTTATTAGCTAATATGCGAGATACTTCTAAAAGAGCAGCTACTCCACTGGCATTGTCGTCTGCTCCGGGACCAAAGGGAACACTATCGTAGTGGGCGCCAATTTCAAAAACTTGGTTTGGGAGAGTTTTTCCCTTAATTGTCACCAATAAATTTTTTCGTCTTCCAAATTCTGTCTCAAATGACTCGTGGAAAACCGAGTATCCAAATTTGATTAATTGGCCACCAATATATTGGGTAGATTTCTCCATTGCCACTGCATTTTTAATGGGTCTAGGTCCAATGGCAGTCAAGTTTACAATGTGATTTTTTAGGTTAGGTATTGAGACACTACTTAAAGCTATTTTTAACTCCAAGGTTTTCCCGTAGGTGTGACAAATACATAAAATCAGTGACAAAAAAAGAGTGCAAAGTTTAAACATTTGTTTTTGTATCCTTGTTTAGGCCTTATGAAATTGATTAAAGTAATCAGTTAAAATACCATCAACTTCTAGGTCTTTAATTTTATCCAAATCGGCTTGTGTATTTAGGGTATAACAATAAACCAAAAGGTTATTATTATGTGCGTTTTTGACAACCTCTTTTGTAATGTTGTGCTTGCTGATGCTGATACCTTTTGCCCCCAATTGTTTGGCAGTTTCTAGGAATTGTTCTCCATAACAGTTTCCAAGAATGTTATCTTCCAGGGTTTTTAGTAGATACTGCCTTTGAGTGGCATCTGTAATATGCTCTTGTGCCAGTGATTCATATGGGGACATGTTAAAATATTTTATAGCAGTGTACTCCTCTTTGAAATAATCAAAAAATAGGTGATACTTGCCATCAAGCTGGGGTACATTTTGCTGTAATGCTGACCTAAAGATGCATCCACCAAGCAAAACAATATCGATAGAAGGATCAACATGTTGTACGACCTCTAACTCTTTAGTCGAAAACGAAATTACACAAAAGTCCTCATAAGATAGTTTTTGGTACTCGATATATTTTTTGATCGAGGTTGCGACCACATCTGCTGTATTATCTCCTTTAAGCTCCACTTGCGTGCGCGGGCGAATGCCCTTTGGCAAACTTGCCAAGTAATCTAAGTATTCATAAAAGGTAGGGATGGGATCTGGGTCACTTCCTTTTGTTTGGACAAAAACCTCTTGTAGCTCTTTAGTAGTTTTACAGTCGAGCCTTCCGGTACTATTTGTCAGCCCATCGAGGCGGAGGTTGTGAAATATCATTGGATCGCCATCTTTGGACAAATTAATATCAATTTCAATGCCTGTGGCCCCTTCAGTGACAACTTTTTTAAAAACTCGCATGGTATTTTGGTTATATCCATCATAATTTGCGCCACGATGGCAGATAAACTTGCTCATTAATTGACCTCCAATTAGATAATTGATAGTTTTTAGTTTACAATAAAATGACTTGTAAGACTACCACGGTTATCAGGAGATAAATTAGATGAGAGGAAATAGTTTTGGTAAAATGCTATCCATTACTTCTTTTGGTGAGTCACATGGACCCGCTATGGGTGTTGTAATTGATGGGGTGCCAGCAGGCCTTAAGTTTTGTGAAAAAGAGCTAGTCAAACAATTACAAAAAAGGGCCCCGGGTTTTGTTGCAGGAGTAACATCTAGAAAGGAGCCCGAC
Organism: Bacteriovoracaceae bacterium; assembly: GCA_016784965.1. Classification (GTDB taxonomy): domain Bacteria; phylum Bdellovibrionota; class Bacteriovoracia; order Bacteriovoracales; family Bacteriovoracaceae; genus JADHTQ01. Next base: position 53,456 of record JADHTQ010000022.1, read on the forward strand.
TCGCCCAAAATACTATCAGGTATATTTGAAAATCTAACATTGGGAACACCAATTGCAGTAATAATCGAAAATACTAATCAGTTGAGTGGGGATTATGAGAAACTAAAAGACAGCTATCGCCCAGGTCATGCTGACCTTACTACTATACAAAAATATGGGATTAGGGATCACAGAGGTGGTGGCAGAAGCAGTGGCCGAGAAACAGTAGCTAGAGTAATTGGTGGTTATTTTGCTTCACTGATTATGCCGACATTAAAAGTTAGAGCATTCACGTCAACTATAGGCAAGTTTAAAAGTACACAAGAGTTGCCTGCAAACTTTTTTGAGATGGACCTTGGGCCCTATTCTTATCTAGAAAATAACAAGTGGGATGAAATTAAGCAATACCTTCTGGATCTTAAAAAAAATGGAGAATCAGTGGGAGGAAGAGTTGGCATTGTCATAGATAATTGTCCTGCTGGTCTTGGAGAGCCTGCATTTGATAAATTAAAGGCCGATTTGGCCAAAGCATTTATGTCTATCGGTGGTTGCACCGCCTTTTCATATGGCTTGGGTGAAAAATTTGCAGACTTAACAGGTAGTGAGGTGTCTTCTAGTGTGGATAGTTTTGGTGGAATAGAGGGTGGAATTTCAAATTCTTTGCGGATCACGATGAGCATAACATTTAAGCCCACTTCTACAATCGGTGAGAAAGCAAAACAGGGGCGGCATGATCCATGCATCGTACCCCGCGCCATACCGGTAGTTGAGGCCATGGCACAGTTAGTTCTTGCTGACCATTACTTAAGACAAAATGCTTATAATCAGCGGGGGTAGCAAGTGAGTTCACAGATTCAATCGAAACTCAGTTTCTTACCATTAAAAGAGATAAAAAAGAGTCTCCAAGCAATTGACAGTGATACGATTATTTTTATTACAGATTCAAATCTTTGGGATTTGTATCGAGATAAAATCAATTTAGAACTGATAGAAACTGATAAAAAAGTAATAAGGTGGATTGCTCCTGCTGGAGAGTTGTGTAAAACTTTTGGAGAATATGAAAAATGCATAGAGTATATTATTGGGCAAGGAGTGCATCGAAATGCCCATCTTGTCGCTATGGGTGGTGGAGCGCTCAGCGATTTTGCAGGCCTTATTGCAGCTACACTTCTTCGAGGAATTAACTGGAGTATTATTTCAACCTCTCTTCTTGCAATGGTTGATGCCAGTATTGGTGGCAAAGTGGCAATCAATTCAAAGTTTGGCAAAAACCTCATTGGCAACTTCCATCTGCCACAAAATGTTTGGATTGATTCACAAATGCTCTCTACCCTCCCGAAAGTGGAGGTCACCTCTGGCTTGGGTGAAATTGTAAAGTATGCGTTTTTATCTAAGGAAGTATATTCATTTATAGAAAATAAAGTTGACTTGGGCCTTGTGATTAAAGAGTGTGCCAGCTTTAAACAACTTGTGGTAGAAGAAGATTTGTTAGAATCTAAAAAGAGAAAAATCCTAAATTTTGGCCATACTTTCGGTCATGCTTTTGAGCGAATATATGACTTATCACATGGAGTGGCCGTCGCTTGGGGGATATATTATATGTTTAAACTCTTTGATGAAGATCAGCTTCTTGAAACTTTTGCAAAAGTTACAAAGCTTTTAAAAGTGAATGAACAATTGCAATCTCCACCTTGGGAACACAAGGGGCTAGATGTCGACCTGGCACTGGACTATGTGGGCAAAGATAAAAAAGTTTCAGATAACAAGTCGATAGATTTAGTCTTAATCGATACAATAGGTGTGCCAAGAATTACTAAAATGGCAATTGATGATCTAAAATGTAAAATGATTAATTTGACATAAAAGAATTATAGACTTTGTGAAGCTTGATAATAACTTCAGACTTAAGGTGTTGACTGGGAACAGCTTGCGCCCATTGTTTATGTCTTTGCATAGAAGTCTCTTTTCTGATTTTGCTTTTCCAGACATGAGAGTATCTGTCTGCTAACTCACCTGCAAAGACTGCATACCAACGATATAGGTGATCAGGTTTTTTTGACAGCACATCAATTAACTCCAGAGTTCTCTCCACTGTTTCGCGCTTTAGAGTATAAATATTAACCTCTTGGAGGAGTTCTACTTTGATGGACTGTCCAAGAAATTGGCCCATATAATAAACCGTAAACTCGATTGCTGTCTCTGATGGGGTATTTGTATAGTTTTCAAGACCTCCATAAAAGTTATCCAGCACTAAGGCCCTATAAACACCCTCACGTGTGGCCCCTTGTCCCATTACATTCATCCACTTATTTACATCGCTTTTTGATGGCTTAGAGTTTCTAGTTGCAAAAAACAATTCATTAATAAAGCGGTAATTGAAGTTTGCTTGCTCTTCTTCTGTCAGCTGCTTTTTATTTTTTTCTAGGTCATCGTTATTGTTTTCATAAACTTCCAAAGAGGTGGCATTGCGCTCAACCTTAGGAATAGGGGGAAGTGTGATTTCATTTTTGACTGCGCTGGGACCTAATATCTTATCGGTCCACTCTTTACTTAGAAATTTACTCAAAAAAGGTCTAAGTTTACTTTTAGTATCATCTATAAAAGAAGCTGAAGCACAAAAGGATAAGCTAAACAGACAAAGTATCAATATAGTTTTTTTAGCCAAACTTGTTCTCCTTAATATTTAGAATGTATTTTAAAGAAATGTATATGTGCATTATATCAAGAAATAACTTGTCCTACTAGATCATAATCGTAAACTTCAGTTATTTTTACTTGAACCAGGTCACCGGCCTTGATGGATTGATTTGAAACGTCGTTTATGATGACTTGACCATCAGTATCGGGTGCCTGTCCGATATGTCTGCCCTTAATTAGCAGGTTGGTTTCTTCGTGTACACCTTCGACGAGAACCGGCAGGGTAGTTCCAAGGTACTTTTGATTTAACTGCTGCAAAATCTCCTGTTGGAGTGCATACACGGTTTCAAAACGATCATCGATTATGCTTGGATTAATTTTGCCCGGCAATTTAGCAGCAGGAGTATTTTCTTCATCAGAGTATTTAAATACACCAAGGTGATCTAACTTCACCTCTTTAATACCATTTAATAGTGCCCCAAAATCATCTTCGGTTTCTCCGGGAAAACCTACTATAATGGATGTTCGCAAAACGATCTGGGGCACTTTTTCTCGCAACAAATGTACTTTTTTGATAATTTCGGCTTCGCTTATTTTGCGATTCATTTTTTTTAAGATATTGTCGCTAAAGTGCTGGATGGGCATATCGAGGTATTTGCAAATTTTTTTAGAGGTAGCAATTTTATCAATAACTTTATCTGTCAGATCGTCTGGATAAAAATACAGAAGGCGGATCCAGTCCAGTCCTTCTATTTTCTCTAAAGCATCAAGTAGGGTGTAGAGGTCGTTTGGTCTTTCCAGGTCACTACCGTAGCTAGATAGGTCCTGGGAAATTAGGTTTAACTCTCTTACCCCTTGAGCAACAAGATTTTGAGCTTCTTTTACAAGAGAGCCAACTGTTCTAGAGCGAAGAGTTCCTCTAATGCTAGGAATGACACAAAAAGTACAGTTTCTGTTGCAACCTTCTGAAACTTTAAGCCAAGCCGTATAAAAAGGGGAGGTGTTAATTCTTGGGTCAAGCTCTGTATGAATATACTTTGATTCGGCCACAAAAGACTTCTTATCTAGAGATTTATCATCTAAAGCTGCTAAAAAAGTTACAATCTTATGATACTCACCGGTACCAATAATTAAATCCACTTCTGGTAGCTCTTTTTCAATTTCTCCAGAGTATCTTTGGGCCATACAACCAGCTACAACCAATACTTGGCACTTTCCAAGGTCTGGCATTTTATAATCGGCAAGCTCAAGAATAACTTCGATAGATTCTTGTTTGGCAGCTTCTACAAAAGAGCAGGTATTAACGATAATAACATCGGCCTTTTGAGGTTCATGGCAGATACAAAATCCATCGCGATCCAAGTACCCCAACATAACTTCAGAATCAACCAGGTTTTTAGAGCAACCAAGTGAAGTAAAATAGACATTTTTTTTAGAAGAATTTTGCATACGATCCTAGATAGTACAATTTGAAGGATTTTGCAAAAAGATTAGTAGGTACTATAAAGAATACCCACACGAGATGTAGACAGTAGATCGATCTGGGTCAAAAAGAGCAATATCTAAATCGACACCATTATATTTATACAAATCACCTCCAAGCATATGGCCCATTGCTAGGCCTAACTTTGGGGTTAGCTGATAAGAGATCTCTTCACCTAAGGAAAAATTATTGGCATTTGAGTGGTCGTTATAGCTCCAACTTTGCTGGGCACCTGCTGAGATACTAAAGTTGAGCTTTTTAGAAAAAGCATACTGGATTGCCAAAGACTCAGACAGACTCTGTTGTGTGTTGATGGTCCCTGACTTTTTATATCTGTGGCCATGAAAATTTCTCATATAGGCCATAGAGAAGTTTAAACTAAGTTCTGGAAGCCCCAAGTACTTGAAATTATGTGACAGTGATGGAGAGACAAGGACCGCTGTGACTAGTTCGTCACCAACCCTTGAGTCTTTATTTAAAGGAAGGACCAACCCCACTGCTAGCGTACCATTTGTGTAGCTCAGTATTTCTTTTAAGTTTCTATTTAGCACTATGCTGCCGTTTCCTAGTGAGGATTCGCGGTAATAGTTTAACTGTTGGTTTAATTGGAATTGTGATGTCAGTTTGTATTTATCTGAGAATGCATAACCTACATTTAACTTTAGGGTGGAGCTGATTGTGTTATTTTGGGCCAAATCCGTAGCAAGTGTTAGTTGTGTACTGCCAAAAAATTTGCTTTGGGCCCAAGAGGTCTGGCTTATAAGGAGTATAGGGAGGGTCCAAATATACAATATAATGAGAGTTCTTTGGGTCATAGACACAATTTATCCTTTTTCTTTTGCACTAAAGCGCTCAACAAATGACACAATACAGCAATTTCAAGAGAATGTAAATTCTTTTTCGCACATATATAAAAATTAAGAAACTGTGTAAATTGTACCCTGTGCGTCAAAAGCGGTTGTGGCTGTCGCTGTGATGCGTTAGGGTGGAAGATATTTTTATCATAGAATACAACAAAAGAAGTAGTTATGATCAAAAACCTCTCCAGTATCACGGTTTCTATCTTGTTTTTATTTACATTTATTGGATGCGCAAAACCCAGACCTGAGTCTTTTTACCAAGGTCAAGGTAAGGATTTGCTACAAATTAGTCGGTATCAATCAAAAACATTTGAAATTAAAACTGGTGAGGTTAAACATAAGGTGCGTTCATTTTCAAGGGCCGAAGAGGTATTTGTGGATGAAGAGGTAAGTGGTATTAATAATTTTGATATTGTAGAGCTAAAAAGCCAAGTGCCACTGCTTGATGGAGTAGAGTTTAAAGGTAGAAAAAATCACACCTACAAGATTCGGTATGAGTTAACTAATAATTACTTAAACATCTTTAAATTAGGAAAAAAAGAGGATATTTCTTATCATGAACTACCATATGCCACAAAACTGGCTAATAATTATTTCTCAGTACCCCTTATTCGCTACCCTATATCCTTAATAAAAGTTGAAAAAGGCCTAGACTCCAATGAAGAAAAGACCAATAAACTAAAAGAGATTCCCGTCTCTAAGATAGGTGATGCTGATCACTTTAAGTTTGATAAATCTAAAGGCAAGCTTTTTAAAAATGCAAAAAAGTCTGATGTCTATCCGTTTCAATTTTTAGGTGGTGATGATTACTTTGCAGGGGAGTGGTATTATGCTCCGACTGTAGTTTCAAGTCATGTAACACAAGGGGATTTAAATGGCTTTGTTTTAGATATCGACTTTGATTATCAAACTACATCGCGCGTGAAATTTCTACCCAAGCAAGATTCATTAAAAGTGGTAAACTTGAATGTTGATTCAACTCTTGATACTAATGATGCCCAAAATTTAGTAGAGGCCTTGGAAATTCCAGTTAAGTGGTTGGATTATCAAAAAGATACACGAGATAACAAATTTAGTGAAAGAAAGCTAGGTGAGGGTGTCAGTGCATCTAGGCCGTGGAATGAGAGGCAATTTGTAGACATTGAGTTTATTAAAACCAAATCACCCATTTTTAAAAAATCAAATGGATTGTTAAAAAATTTAAAAATATATAATGACTACTTTAGTTTTACGCTGTTTTATCCCGACTATAAAGTGGCTGTAAAGTATGCTTTTAAAAGAGTTTCCAAGCAAGAAATTGATTCTCCACGTACAGGAAAGATCTATCCAGCAGAAGACCAGAAAGTTTTTGGATTTTTTAAATCAAAAAAACGCAAAATTAAAAATTACAAAATGCGCAGAAAAGAAGATCAAGATAAAACAAATGTATTGAACCGCTTTTATCCCAGTGATGGCAATATTATTTTTCACTTTAGCTCATCTAGTCCCAAACGATATAGACCAGCAGGAGTTAGAGCAGTCAAATCTTGGGGTAAAGTATTTAAAGATGTCTTTAAAAACCAACCAAATAAAATAATTATCGATACAAATGAAACTAAGAGCGTAGAGCTCGGAGACTTACGTTACAACATTATCAATATTGTCGATACAAAGGTAGCATCTGGCCTTTGGGGTTATGGGCCATCAATTGCCGACCCTAGTTCGGGTGAAATCATCTCTGCCACTACTAACGTATATGTTGCGCCCATGAGAGAGAGTTTAATAGAGGCGATTAGAAACTATATTTTAAGCAAGCTTGGAAAGTTTGACGAAAAACACCTTAAGTTTGTTGCATCAGTGCCAAGTGCAACAGCTGGCACTCATAATTATTTAATTCCTTTTGCAAACGCCTTAAAACAAAATTCGATTGGTGATGATGGAGTATTATCTACCTCAGTTAACAATGTTTTTAAAAATGATGGTTTTCTAAATTATATAGAGAAAATGTCTACAAATAAAATTGGTAACAACCGTTTGCCTCCATTTTTTACAATGAGCAAGCAAGTAGCAGATGACAGTGGAGATAAACCTAATTTACACATGCATGATAAAAATTATGGAAGCAAATGTGGATATCAAACCGCCAACAAAGATATTATTGCTAGGATTCAAAAGCACTGTAAATCAGAGCTAGATACCTATATCAACAAGATACCTTCTGGAAAATATCACGCCGAGGGTGAGTTGCAGGTGCTAGAGGCATGCAGTGAAAAGATGATCGAAGATGAACTTGTTGCTACTTTAGTACATGAGTTGGGCCATAACTTAGGGCTTCGACACAATTTTGCAGCGTCTAGTGATCCTAACAATTTTTATTATGATGAACATAAAAAAGCAAAGGTGAAAAGCTCATCAGTTATGGACTATAGCGCGATGTATACCGATGAGTTATTAAAAGCCGGCAAGTATGATATTGCTGCAATTAGGTTTGGTTATACCAATTCAATATTACTTGATGATGGAAAAAGTGTAGAGCCTCTTTGTGCTAACAAAAGTATTAAAGATTGTATGAAAGACAAGCAGCTTAAGGCCTTAGAGTTTAGATTTTGTACGGATCAAGATGTATATGACTACGACCCTTTATGTGAAAGGCAAGATCATGGAGCAAATCCGTTAGAGGTTGTCCAGCATATAATTGATAGATTTCATTCATTCTATGCAATTTATGGTCACCGCTATGATCGACATAAGGGGCCAAGCAGATGGAGGTTTGTCAATTCTGTAATTGCGACAACTCTAATCCCCTTAAAGAGGATTCATGATCGTTGGAGATATCTATTTACAAAGTTTACAGGTAGTGATGAAAAGTATTTAGATAGTATAAAAGCTCAGAGATATAAGGCATTACTTACTGAGATGAAAAACAACGAAGGGGAACATGGTGTAAATTATCGGCTGTATCATGATGCCGCAGTTAAAGCATATAGCTTTTTAAAAAGCTTAATCTCAACGCCTCCAAAATTTTGTATAACTCAACCATTTGATGAAAATGGGGCAACAGCTTGGAACTTTGAGCAGTTGAAAAAGCGTATTTATTATGATTTTCAATTAGAGATAAGTAGCTGTTTTGATCCTATTGCAATGAATTATTTTTTGCCCAAAGACCAGGAGGTAGTTGATGAGATAGGTGGTTTTTACAACAGGCAAAAAGCAAGCTTGAATGAAGCCCAGGATGATTATAAGCAGAATTTGGCAGTTGGCTTAAAAGATGTAAGGATGTTGGCAATGGCGACATTATCGATTAGGATGCCGCTATTTATGCAACATTGTAAAGAGAGATTTAAGCCAAATTTTTTAGATGATTTGACTTATAAAAAGGAAGTAGAGTCATTTTTAATGGACAGAATTTTAAAAGGTATAGATCCAGTAAGCAATGATTTACTACAATATGGTATTTTTGATAAGATTGAGCACTACCGCCAAGAAAAATATCTTCTGATGAATTACTACGTAATGTTTCTTCAAGGCCTGTCCATACCCGGTGACCTTGAGGCCACTCTTGAGAGATGGACACCCTTTTTCCCCAAGTCAAGTGTTGAAGGAGGATCAACAGAGGGGGCTATCGCTCATACTTCCATGGCGGGAGTTACTTTTAGTGCTAAAGAAGAAAACTATATGGTTGCCAAGTTTATTAAACTTAGAAATCAACTAAAAAGAGAAAAAGAGATGGCGGACAAAGGGTTGGCGTTTGCACAGTTTAAAGAGTTGGCTGCATTTTTTAAAAAGATGCCCGCTATTTCTAGAGATACTATGAAAGAGATGACTTTTAAGGAGCTAATTGCACAATTAGAGTTATTAAAAACAAAGGGGACAGAGGTAATTGGTTCATTAGAAGCAAATCAAAAAAAAGCTCAGTATATATTTGATCAATTTTACAAGCAAGAGTTTGAAATATTAGACAACCTTGGCGACATGATGGACAGACTAAAAGAGTCTTCAGGCATAGAGATTGTGAATGAAGAGGATGTGTTTGTGAATGTAAGAAAGGAAGCTGACTTTATGGGCTCGAAGGCATCATCAGTATTATCTTCTGTGTTTGATTTTGAGGAGAAAAATTTTATCCTTTTACAAAAGGAATCAAAAGGCTTCAGAGTTAAGCTTTTCTATGACTCGCTTTACGCACCAGCACTTAGTTTTGAGGAAAATTACACCGATTTTAAGGCCCAGTTTGATTTGATGGATAAAATGATCATGTTGCTTTAATGCGGCGAGCTGTACAGGGTGAGCTTGTTTATCTATACCGATAATTATTAAATAAAAAATTTTTGCATTGCTGGAAAGATATCTACTTTTACGGTACTCTCTTATGTATAAATAACACGGAGATAGTTTATGAATGATAAAACAGCTAAAAGGAAAGAGGTCCTAATTAATCGCAAGTTGCAATTTACTATTGTTACATTTTTTTACTCTATTTTCTTTTTAACATCTTTGATCTTCTTTTTGATTTTTTCTTATATATTTAACAAGATAATCTATGCATCAGATAGCATTGGCCTGCAACTGACAAGAGAGGCCAGAAACTATATTTTAAATTTGCACGGCGATATGGAAATGATCTTCTTTATAACTTTTATCGTTTTCACGATAGCCATTATTACCATAGGATTTTTGTTGACCCATAAAATTGCTGGTCCAATTTATTGTATGTGCAGACATTTACAACAGATTTGTGAGGGAAAAACGACTGCGGATGTTCATTTTCGAAAAGGTGACTTTTTTATGGAGCTAGAGGAAAACTTTAACCGACATATGGCCATATACCGGCAGAAGTTAGGAATAAAACCTCCAGAAGATCCACCTAGTGAATCGACATAACAATATAAGAGGTTGATGCTTTTAACCAGAGCACAAAACTCGGACTTAGCTCATAGATTCGAGTAATATAGCTTGCAAATAGATTTAAGGATAAAATATAATATAAATACGAATTTGGTGTTGCCTACAAAAACAGAAGAAGTTTATGAGGAGTATAAAGATGGCGTCTAGAACAGACATGAAAATTCTTGTTGTTGATGATGTCGCAACTATGCGCAAAATTATTAAAACGATGTTGACTAAAATTGGCTACACTAATCTAAGCGATGCAAATGATGGTATTGCTGCATGGACAAAGTTAGAGCAGGCACACCTTGAAAAACAACCTTATGAATTTGTAATCGCAGACTGGAATATGCCTAATTTGAGCGGGTTAGATTTTTTAAAAAAACTGCGAGCAGATAGTAACTATAAATCCCTTCCCTTTTTAATGATCACAGCTTCAGCAGAACAGGATAACATTGTGGCAGCAGTACGGGCCGGAGTTAGCAATTTTGTTGTAAAACCTTTTTCTGCACAAGTTCTGCAGGAGAAAATTGATAAAATTTTTAAATAGCTAGGAGCTTTAAAAACGGTCATGAACGAACTAAAAGTCCGTGAAAATAATCTAGAGCATCTTTTAAATAGTATCAATGAAGGATTTATGTTCTTTGATAGATCTGGTGTTATTGAAATTGGATGTACTAATGCTACTGAGGTGTTATTTGGTATGGCGCCTGAAGGAAAGCACCTTGGTGATTTATTGAGGTTTAATAAAGAGGAAAAAAAAGAATTAGATGGCTGGTTAGAAGCAGTTTTTGATGGGCTACTAGACTTTTATGACTTAATAGAAGTGGCTCCAAAATTTTTTGATAAACTTAATGATCGCTATATTGAGCTGAATTTCCATCCTGTTTTTAGCGAAAACGACTCACCTGTTACGCTGGAAAAAGTTATTTGTGTCGCTGTTGATCAAACTAAAATGAAGCAATATCAAAATCAGTGTGCACAAGAGGCGGCCATGGCCCGGATGGTAATTAGTATATTGCGAGACCGCAGTGCATTTGAAGGATTTGTGATAGAAACAAGAAGTATCATCAAAGAAATGAAAGCATCAGTTTTAAATGAGCAAAGTGATGTTGAAATAGATGAAATTTTGCGTGGCATGCACTCTGTTAAAGGCAATGCTGCTTGTTTTCACGTGACAAAAGTTTCACAACTGGCCCATTTATTTGAAAATAAATTGGAAAGCTTTAAAAATTATAAGGGAGAAAAGTTAAAAAAAATTCTACCCGTTTTGTCTGAGTCTATTGAATATATCTCTCAAGCATTAGAAAGCTTTTTACGTGAAAATGTAAAAATTATTGGTGAATTTGGTGAAGATGATGTTACTCGCTTTAAACAGGTAAGTCTTAAAAATATCTATAGTATGTCCAACCTCATTTACAAAGAGTTTGGAAAAAAATCATCCATGTATCAAAAATTTGTACAAGAATTTGTTCAGGAGGATATAGCTCATGGTTTTTTACGTTATGAGGATTTAGTCTATTCCTTGGCCGCCAGACAAGAAAAACTTGTGAAGTTTGAGATTGTCCACAGTGGCATTATGGTTTGTATGGAGCCCTATATACCTCTTCTTGGTGCTTATGTGCATGTTTTTAGAAATATTATGGATCATGGCCTTGAAGGTGTGATGGAGCGTGAAAGTTTGAGTAAGCCAAAATATGGGGCAATTAAGGTAACTTTTGAGGAAAAATTATCAGACTTAGCAATCCCACAAATATTGATAAAGGTGATGGACGACGGTAGAGGAATTGATTCTAAAAAGATTAAAAACATAGCAATGAAAAAAGGTATCGCTACTGCTGAGGAAATAGAAACACTTGATTGTCAGACTTTGCAACAACTAATTTTTCATAGTGGTCTATCAACCAGTAAAAAGGTAAGTGATCTTTCTGGTCGCGGTGTAGGACTTGCTGCTTTAAAAGATGCAGTTGATAATCTCGGTGGTAATATTTGGGTGGAATCAATCGTAGAAGAAGGTACAACCTTTTATGTGGAAGTGCCAATTTTTGAAACCAGAGAAATTAAGCATACTACCAGTGATGTAATTTCTGATTTTTTAAATGATCTCTCGTAAAAGAAAAGATTACTTCATAATTGATTTAATCAGGGCATTGATGCCTCTTCGATAGTTTCCTGCATTGTACTTATTTTTCATTTCCATTACAATTTCCATCATTTGATTTTCATCAAATTGACACTCATAAAGTCTTAGAGCAAACTCTTCTGCAATGATAAAAACTGCAGACAAAGGTGCGACTCTAAGGGCACTTAAACCTCTAGGAAACCCTTTCCCGTCGGGTCGTTCATGGTGTTGAGCGATGATAGTATCTATGTCTGGAGGAAGTTCTTGAAGGTCTGTGATCATTTGAGACGCAATCTCTGGGTGGTTCATAAAATTGCTGCGATCCTCTTCTGTCACATCTGTTAAGGCATATAGTTGATCAAGGTTTCTCACCTTTGCTAAGTCCGGACTTTTGAGTGCTATATCGTGTAAAAAAGATGCCACGACGTACTTTCGAAGTGTCACTTCAGAGCACCAATTGATCTCGATTGTCATCGCAGTAATAATGTAAGAAACGAGGCAGCTATGTTCACTGACAAAGTCTCCTTTTTTTAACATCTTTTTAATTTTCGAAAAAAGGTTGCCACTTTCTTTACTTCTTCCCACTAACTGTAAAGTCTCAATTGTTGAGTTAATGGCGCTATTTGCTAAGTTTTGTGCCATGGGCGTAAAGCCGATAGAGTCCACCAATTTATGAATTACTTGATGAGAGGCAATTAATAATTCATGCTTATCTTCACTGCTGACTGCCTTAGATTCCAGACCTCTAAGTAGTGAAGGTACAACAGCAGAAACAGAAAACTCGATAAAAGCGGGGTAGTCTTTTGCCCCAATATAAAAGAAATTACATCCTTTTTTTTGATATTTCTCTACCAAAAAATGTTCATAGTAAGATTTTTTGTTAATAATTTGTAACTCCTCACACCCTAACATGACAAGATCACCAGTTAACAATCTAACATTTCAAATGTAAGGCCTTTTTTCTGGGCCGATTAATTTTTTTCTGCCATAATCTCCCCTCATGAAGAAGGAATCCATTCGTAAAAA
>JADHTQ010000072.1 GCA_016784965.1 Bacteriovoracaceae bacterium
AGAAAGCGCTGGATTTTGCGCGAGTCATTCTTTCTACAATAGCATCCATCCTTTACGATGGTCCCACTATTTGAACATCGAGGACAGCTGATTTTTGGGCGGTTAAGTTTCATGCTCTCTCTACCTGCATTGAACAGATGAAAACTTATAGAGATAAATCACTAAAATTAAAGGACCAAATTGACCCCATGTTCAAAAAATGAGCCGTGAGTACTAAAAAAATGATCCCCACGTTAGTAGGGCAGTTTAGAAGCGGCAATAGACTAAAGTTTAATTTGATAGCATTGATGAATTTTTTTATTTCGATAATCTATGGGAATAGTCTTTTTTGTTATGTCTTTTGCGTCATATAATTCACATATTTTCTCTGATAGCAAAAAATTCAACTTATTGTTGGAAAAATACAACACACCGCCAGTATCAAGCAGTTGCATGCATTTTTCCATCAACCAAACCTGGTCAGCTTCTACTTCAAAGGAAGAGTCCATTTGCTTGGAGTTTGAAAATGTGGATGGATCTAAGAAGATGATGTCATATTTTTGCTTTTGCTTTATACAAAAGTCTAAATAGGTGAGGGCATTTTTGCTAACAAACTGATGAGCTTTAAGGTCCAAATCGTTTAGTTTAAAATTATCTTTGGCCCATGAAGTATATTGATTTGACATATCTACATTGGTAGTAATGGCCCCACCCAAAGCAGCAAAAACGCTGACTGAAGCGGTGTAGGAGAAAAGGTTGAGGAACCTTTTGCCTTTTGCTTGCTTATAAATTATTTGCCGAAGGGGTCTGTGATCAAGAAATAGACCGATATCTAAATAATCATACAGATTGATGTATAGCTTTGCTTGATGCTCTTTGATTATCAGATAGTCATCTTTTTTTGCTAGTTTTTTATATTGGGCCTTGCCTTTTTGCACCAGTCGGGACTTTACAACAATATTTTTATCACTAAAGTTAAATAGCTCTTTTAGGGCTTCTGTTAGGTGTTCTAGGTGTTTTAATTTTTCTGGAGTGTTATCAATTTTGTGATTTATTTTTTTATATACAAGCGCATAGTTTGAAACAATATCGACAATGAACGGGTATTCTGGTATGTCTCTATCATACAGCCTGAAGGCCTCAATATCATTTTGCTTGATCCAGCTTTTAAGTTTTTTTAAATTTTTACTTAGGCGATTTTTGATCATTAATGGCCCATGTAATCTGAGTTATTGAAAAAGCGAACATGTGGGTTTTTTTCCATCACTAATTTTAAATCCCATTGGGATCTGACTGAAAAGCAGATTCTTTTTTTGTTATCGAATAAAATATTCGAGGCATTGGTTGAGATAAACTTGGCCTGATCTACCTCATTATCAAATTGTAACCAATAAACACCAATAAAGGGATAGGACTCATAGGCACCATTTACGTTGTATTCATTTTCCAGACGAAACTTTACAACTTCAAATTGCAGCATGCCAACCGCACCTAAGATTTTCTCAGAGGTGGTGTGGCGGACAAACAGTTGAACTGTTCCCTCTTCTGAAAGTTGTAACAGACCCTTATCGAGGGCCTTGGCCTTGAGTGGATCTTTTAAGAGTACTTTGTTAAAAATCTCAGGGGCAAAACTGGGAATGCCGGTAAATTTAATCTTTTCACCTTCTGAAAAGGTATCGCCGATTTGGTACTTGCCATTGTCGTAAAGACCAATGATGTCACCGGGTAGTGCAGTTTCAGTTATCTCTCTATCTTGAGCTTGAAAAATAATGGGAGTCGGTATTTTAATATCCTTACCGGAGCGCACGTGAAAGATTTTTTGACCGCGCTTAAAGATTCCTGAGCAGATTCGCATGAAGGCGATCCGGTCGCGGTGGCGTTTATCCATGTTGGCCTGAATTTTAAAAATAAAGCCACTGAACTTTTTTTCAGTCGGTTCAACTACTCTTGTTTTTGAATCTAGCTCAAAGGGAGCAAGGCGAACTTTTTTAGCACTGGGACCTGGGGCCTTAAGGGCAAGAAAATCTAGTGCCTGATTAACTCCAAAGTTGTAAAGAGCAGAACCAAAAAAAACAGGAGTTTGAATGCCTGCTAAGTATTCCTCTGGACAAAACGGACAGATGAGCTCTTTGATCATTTCTAAGTCATTAGTAAGTTTTTCCAGGTGCTCATCGCCTAAAAAATTTATGATTTCTTCAGCATTCAAGTCCGATGCATCTAAGACATCTGGGGTAGTGGGGTCACTGCCAAGTTCTGGGTCTTTGAAAATTATAATCTGCTCATTTAAAATGTCATACAGACCTTTAAAGTCCACACCATCGCCAATGGGCCAATTCATTGGGACGCATTGGATGGATAGAACTTTTTCAATATTATCTATTAACTCAAAAGGATCAAGAGAGTCTCGGTCGAATTTGTTCATGAAGGTGACAATGGGGGTGTCGCGCAGGCGACAGACATCCATCAGCTTAATGGTTTGACTTTCAACACCTTTAGCCGAATCTATCATCATCAGCACGGACTCTACTGCCGTTAAAGTGCGGTAGGTATCTTCTGAAAAGTCTTGGTGCCCAGGAGTGTCCAGCAGATGCATCTGTCGATCTTTAAAGGGAAAAGACATGACTGAAGAGGTGACAGAGATACCTCGTTGTTTTTCGAGTTCCATCCAGTCCGATTTGGCAAAAGTACCAGACTTGGATTTAACCATACCGGTTTGTCTGATTACCTGGCCAAACCACAACAGCTTTTCCGTGATTGTAGTTTTTCCCGCATCGGGATGGGAGATGATAGCAAAAGTACAGCGATTATTCATTGGGGGTCCAAATGGCATGACTTTCAATGATCAAAGTACAAATATCTTCAATGTTCATTTTAGAAAGTTCGGCCGGAGAGATTTTATTTTTTCGGACTTCGGGCAACACTTTTAACTTCTCATGGAGCACGATCTTTTTATTGGCACCAACCTCATCTATTTTAGAAACTGGAGTAAAGTGTGGAACAGTAGTTAAGACTTCTGCATGCTCATTGATTAACTTATGGATCGTCTTTACAACCTCAGCAAAGTAGTCAAGCTCTGCTTTATTAAAGCTTTCGGTGGGCTCAATCATAAGACCTAAGACTTCTGGAAATGCGACTGTGGGCGCATGGAGACCAAAATCTAAAAAGAGTTTGCCAATTTTGGCAATTGCTTGGGCCTTGGGAGTTCCCCCTTTTTCAATTTTATCGAAGGTGTCTTTGCTGATGGTCAAAATAAATTCATGCATTCTTTTTTGCTCACCAGCGCCTTTGGGCATGGTGGGATACACACTTGATAGTTTTTGATACAAGTATCTAGCAGACAATACGGCAGTGGCCGACATCTTTTTAATACCTTCACTTCCCAGTGCTTTGAGGTATGCATAGCACCTTATCTTATGAGCAAAATTTCCAAAATGGCGATGAAGTGCCCCCATGCTTTTGTTAGGGGTTTCTAGTGTAAACTTATTGTCAACTTTATTGACTATAATTCCTGGGATAAAATCCAGTAGTTTATCACTAACAGCAACGATGGCATCACCAGGCCCGCCGCCGCCGTGGGAGATTGACCAGGTTTTATGTAAATTGTTATGGACGGCATCGACGCCCATTTTGTCTAAATTGATCCAAGAGGAAATAGCATTCATGTTGGCCCCATCCATGTAAACAAGACCTCCAACTGAGTGAATTAAATCTGCCATCTCTTTAAATTTATTTTCAAATATGCCCGAAGTATTGGGGTTTGTAACCATGACCCCAGCAATGCGCTCTGAGTACTCTGAGACCAATGATTGCAAGTGTTCCATATCCATTTGGCCATTTTCATAGGCGTTGATTAAGACAATCCCATGTTGAACGCCAGCAATTTTTTTAGTATTAAAACCACACATGGTGGCGGTTGCTGGATTTGTTCCGTGTGCAGAGCTTGGGATTAAAATAATATTTCGCTTCTCCCCCTCACCATTGTTTCGATGATAGGCCTGAAACATTTTTAAACCAGCAAGCTCACCCTGAGCTCCGGCCACAGGGCAAGTGGCGATTCCTGGAAGACCTGTGATTTTTTTAAACATTTCCTGAATTTCGTAAAGTATCTCTAGGGATCCTTGGGCGTCTTCTAGGGGGGCCTGTGGGTGGATATCTGTAAATCCTGGCAGTGAGGCAACGTAATCGTTGACAAAGGGATTATATTTCATGGTGCAAGAGCCCAGTGGATAAATGTTATCATCGGGACTGACATTTTGGGCACCTAGTTCTAGGTAAAAAGTTTTTAGTTCTTCCAAGGAGAAATTGGGCAGATCAACTGCCTGTTGTCTTAGATAGTTGGGTGGAACATCTAATATGGTAGCACTGGGGCTTTTGGTACTAAACTCATCTTTGAAAAAGTTAATGAGTTTTTGAATGTCATCATGATTGTGAATATCAAAAAAAGATAAAAGTAAATAATTATCACTACTGCCTGCAATCCGAGATGAGACATCTACTCCTAAATGTAGGCCCTTGGAGGAGGCCTTAGTGATTACATCTTTAGCACTTGTTGGGAGCTTTAATGTAACTTGGTTATAAAATGGTGTAGCAGCAAATGCCAAATCTACTCCTTGGCACTTAGTGATTTCTAAAACGGCAGAAACTGCATTATTTCTACTTGTAAGACAAGCCTTGGTCATTCCCTTTTCCCCGCGGCCCAAAATTGAGGCCCCGGCCAAAGTAGCTATGAAAGCCTGATTGGAACAAATGTTGGAAGTGGCCTTTTCTTTTCTAATATGTTGTTCTCTAGTTGCCAAAATTATAGATAATGCATCAGAGCCTTCACTATCTTTACCTTTGCCAACAAAGCGTCCGGGAGTCGATCTGATACTTAATTTATTGCTCTCATTGTAACGGATTCCAAAAATGCCAAGTCCTGGCCCTCCAAAATTTGGGGCAAGAGCGAGGTGTTGCCCCTCGCCAACAATAATATGGGCGCCGCTTTCATCTTTGCCAAAGCTTACTGGAGGGGTAAGTCCACCGGTGGCAAGCAGCATGGGGTCAATAATGGCAACAGCACAAACCCCCAATTCATGGGCCAAGTCAGTTAGGGCGTGAACATCTTCTAGATTTCCGAGATTGTTGACTTGCGGGAAGGCAATAGATGCCACTTTCCCTTCAATGCTTGAAATGACCTTTTTAACTTCCTCAATATCAGTTACACCAGTTTTTGGATTTATGGAGACGGTGACAATGTTGAGCGGATGATTTTGCGCGAGTGTCTGAAGTACTTCCATGTCGCCGGGATAGATTGACTCCAAAACAATGGCCGTATCAGATCCTTTGGTTATCTTGGTGGAAGTATTTAGCGCTTCAAAAAGGCATGTAGATCGCTCATACATAGAGGAGTTGATTGCTTCAAACCCCGTGAGCATTGAAACTGCACTGGAGTACATCCACAAAGTGGTTAGTGTTCCCTGGCTCCTTTCTGGTTGATAGGGAGTATAGGCAGTGCTTAGACCTCTTATTTGACTCACAAATGGTACGATCTCTGGTATTTTAAAACTACTTAGGCCATCACCAATAAAGGAGGTTTTAATATTATTTTTACTGGCCAGATGTTCCATATGGTCAATCAGTTCGCTATAACCTAAGTGCTCAGTAACTTGGGGCGTCGATTCAAACTTGATATCATCGGGTATATGGTTGAAAAGATCACTAAAACTTTGCTCACCGAGTTCTTTTAACATCTCATTTAATTCTTCGTCGGAAGCCGAGAGGTAAAACTTTTTTAGTTCTCGAGGAAGTTTATCTGGTTGGTAGGGTAGTTTATCAAAATTTGAGGACATAGCATGCATCCTTTGTTAAAATTATCAAGTCTTTAAGCAAAATGTATTTTGCACACATTATTATCACAGTTGCGGGGTAATTATCCAGGATAAATTGAGTACTCCTCCATTTAGCATTGATGGTATTAAAGGGCAGCTATTTTATCAAAATGGAAGGCTCATATACCAATTGGCACCAGGTGGCCCGCAAATGTATTTTGATTTTGTAAAATATTGGAATTACCATAAAAGCCAACAATACGCGTTAAGCAGGGAGCCTCTCTATAAGGCACTGGGGCTTAAAAAAGGGGTAGTTTCAAAAATTTGGGATTTGACCTGTGGCACTGGTAAAGACTCTATTTTAATGCTGTATTTTGGAGCAGATATAGTTGCCTTTGAGCGCTCACCCGTGATTGCCCGACTACTTGAGGATGCCTACCAGCAAGCTCTGAAAGATTTAAATTTATCAAAAGTGATTGAGCAGAGATTTCACCTCAACTTCTGTGATCCTCGCTCCAACAGTTGGCCCAGGATTGATGAAACCCCAGATATTATATTTATAGATCCGATGTATACACTCTCTAGTACAAAACCGACAAAGAGTTTGCCGCGCAAAGAGATGCAAATTTTTCGAGATGTGGTTGGCAATGATCCTGACGCAGATGATCTTTTTTGCTGGGCAAAAGAGCATAATCCAAAGCGTATAGTTGTCAAAAGGGCGGCAAAGGCCCCAGTTTTGGCGCCCAATCCTCAAGTTTCATACAGGGGTAAAAGTACGCGCTATGATATGTATAAGTCATTGTAAATTTGGTTTGATTTCTTGGACGTTTTCCATTATCGTCATACAGTACAGTTTGTTATTAAATTCACACGAGGTAACTTAAAATGAAAAAGATTTACATTATTGATGACGATAAAGACATTGTTGAGTCGCTAACCATAGTTTTAAGTGGACAGGGTTATGAAGTAAAGGCCCAATATAATGAAAAGGATGCAGTGACAAATGTTACAGAATTTGCTCCCCACCTGATTATTTTAGACGTTATGTTCCCAGAGGACGATGGTGCCGGATTTGAAATGGCGCGTGAATTTCATCAACACGATAGCACCAGAGAGATTCCAATTTTGATGTTGTCTGCAGTCAATGCCAAAGGTGACTATGCTGGCACATTTTCCAATAAGGATAGAGATGATTCTTGGTTGCCAGTAAAAGAATTTGTAGAAAAACCAATCAATCCTAGAATACTCATTGAAAAAGTAAAAGAGTTGATTTAGTTCAATTTTCGGGTTACTTTTTACTCTTCCCAAAGATAAGTCTATTAAAGAGGAGCTGGCATTTGGAAAAGAATGTTATTGCATTGGTGGGCGCAGGCAATGGTGGTAAGGCCATTCTTTCAGATTTGTTAAAAATCCCCGGAGCAGAAATAAGGTATGTGTGTGACCCAGATGAAAAGGCACCCGGTATACAATTGGCACAAGAGCACGGCATTACCTGTTGTAGTGATTCCTGCTATCGGTCTCTCATTCAAGATCCAGAGATTGATCTTATATTTGAAGTTACCGGTGATGACACTGTATTTGAAAAGTTAGTTGAGATCAAAACTCCCAGATGTAGTTTGATTGGATCTTCGGGAACGAAAATTATTTTTCATCTTCTAGAGGCCCAAGAGCAGATACGTCAGCAATTGGTCGAATATAAAATGGACTTAGAAGATAAGATTATTGAGCGGACGGAAGACTTAGAGCGTGCCAATCAAGAGTTGGGCCATAAGATGGATGAGTACGCAACACTTAATGAAAAACTACAAGAAGTAAATAATCAAAAGACGAGATATCTTCTGCAGGCCACTCATCAGCTAAAGGCCCCTTTTGCTGCTATTCAAAGTTATACCGATATAATTTTAGAAGGATATGCAGGTGAAATCACCGACCGCACCCGCGAAATCATGAGTAAGGTCAAAGTGCGCTGTGGACTTTTGGCCAATTCCATTAAAGAGATGTTGGAGCTGGCCAATTTAAAGTCTTGTGTGCGTGAAAATCTCAAGATGGAAAAAGAAGGCCTAAAGGGTATACTGAAAAAAGTACTGGCCAAGACTAATATCCTGGCGGTTAATCGAAATATAAAAGTCCTTTTAGAAGATTTTGAGGGAGATGATCAAGTCTACGGCAACCGCCAACAGTTAGAAATATTTTTTTCAGTGCTCATTGAAAATGCAATTAATTACTCACACGATGATTCAAACATTGAAATGGCAATCACTCGACCAAGGAATGTACTAACTGTTGCTATCAAAGACTACGGAATCGGGATTGCCCCTCATAATGTAGGTAGAATTTTTGAGGAGTACTTTAGGTCCAATGAGGCGGCAAAACAACACACCAACGGCAACGGCTTGGGTCTTGCGATAGTAAAAGAAATTGCCAATATCCATAGCTTCAACATTGAAGTTCATAGTAATTTGGGTGAAGGAACCACTTTTTTTATTACCCTGGGGCATTCTGTCGGAGAGACAAACAAAGATAAAAATGTATAAGTTGTAACAACCAAAGGAGCAACTCATGAGGATAAGTCACTTGCTTTTTTTGCTTGTTCTGTATATGAATTTTGCAACTGCACAAGTTGTTAATATCGGAGATTACCTAGCTTATTACCTAGTGGCCAGCAACAAAATTGTCAGTGCACACTTGCAATATCTGACAGGGCAGGCCAATTATACCATCGCCCAGGATCGCTATAAAACAGACTTCTCGGTTACACCTAGCTTGAATCTATCCCATAGCAAGGTAGATCCCTTAAACAATTTAAAGTTTACAAAGCTAAATCTTTCGACCTCCATCGTGCAACAGATGCCGCTGGGAGTAAAAATTTCACTTCTAAATGATTTCTCAATTGATGAAAGTGGACCCTACAGTGGTGAAGAAAAAGATTTTACTCAAGAAATTAACATAGAAATACCTCTGTTAAAAAATAGATTGTCTAAGATGGATCATTTGTATGAACTTTATAGTAAGTGGCTAATGAACTCCAAATTGGAAACATCTAATTTTCAAAAATTCGATGAGTGTCGAAGTGGTATTTTAAACTATCTAAAAGCTTACAATGCCCAAGAAATCACCAGTATTTTTCAAGATGTAAAAAATAAAGCACGTATTATTTGGCTGGAGGCCCAGCGCAATTATCAAAAAAGGATTATCAGTAAACTAAATTATTTAAGTGCCAAAGCTGATTGGCCGAATGTGCGCTTTCGTGCTGCTACTTTTTTAAATACTCATCATACAACCCTAAATCTTATAAAACAATATCTTCCAAACTCTTCAAAACTTGAGCTAGAATCACCCATTGCTCAGTTAGAACTTTTACCCTCGTTGTCCCCCAAACTTGAAATGGCCAAGCAATATAAAAGTTTAAAAGCGACCTTAAGTAGCAGTGAGGCCCTATATGATTACACCAAAGAAAAGTTAAAAAATAGCTTCAACTTTATTACGAAATTGGGTAGCACCAATACCATCAATGATGTGCTTTATAGTGGCAACAATGATTCTCACCAACATTATATCTATGTTGGGTTTGATGTTTCTTTGTCTATTTTTAACAACACAGATAACTATGAAATATCAAGTGTTTTCTACCAAAAAGAAATGGCCCAACATGATCTTAGTACCTTTGGACGTGAATTTAAAAAAGAGGTAAGTGATACTATGGCAACAATTGCATATTTAGAGGACGCCATTGCTCTAACAGATGAAAAAATCACCGTGAATCAATTAAGGGCCAAAGAGGCCCATAAGCTAATGAAGATAGGAAAAATTAATTTTGAAGATTATATTGATTATCGCGACCAGGCGTTAAACGAAAAAATAAACAAATATGACCTTATATACCGCCTTTATGAGCAAAAGCTTGACCTCATAACTAAAGGTGACTCACTTCCTACAATTTGTAATTAAACTTTAAAAAAAGAAAACAAAATGAATTATATCTTGAACTTTTTTGTTACCAGGTCCTTTTTAGTAAACATCATTTCAGTATTTATCTGTATTGTAGGAGTAATTTTATTTATAAATTTAAAGCGTGATTTGATCCCAAACTTGCAATTTAAAGTTATTACTGTGCAAGCAACACTTCCTGGTGCATCTGCCATCGATATGGAAAAGCATGTAACCTTTCCCATCGAAGAGAGTATTAGCAATATTGCAGACCTTGAAACAATCATCTCAAATACAACCAATTCATCTTCAATGTTAACAATTGTGGTCAAATCAAATGTTCAAAATGTTGCTGAAGTAGTGGAAACTACTCAAAGTAGAATTGAAGCAATAAAGTCCAAGCTTCCCAAGGATATACTGCCAATCACTGTAAAGAGACTTAAAGTCGATAGCAGCTGGATTCAATCCATTTCAGTTACCGGTGTCAATGAATTAAATGATACCGATCGCGATTGGGCCATTAAACTTAGTGATGCTATCAATAAAATTCCAGGTGTGATTAAAGTCAACTCTTCTATGAAAGAGCGCAACATCTACATCACTTTTCAAAAAGAGAAGGTAGCAAAAACTGGAATTTCTGTCTCTCAAATAAGAAAATCCGTTTTAAATGCTCTTTCTTACATACCGATTGGTGAGATAGAAAAAAACGAAAAGTCCATTGCCATTGAGATGAAAAAAGAGATTGAATCAATTACTGATCTCGGAGAGCTTCCAATTTTGGGCAATAGGTCTGGTAATATTTTATATCTAAGTGATGTTGCCAAAATTGAGTATCGAGCACCAAAAAAGAAATTATTATCTCTAATAGCAGGCAAAGAAGTCATTGCTCTACAGGTTGAAAAAGATCTCGATAGCGATGCCATTTTACTAGGTAAAAAAATACACAAGGCCATTTCGGCCTTTAATGCTACTTCTCCCCCTCATATCAAGGCCAAGGTTATTGATGATGGCCCCAATTTCATTAAAAAACAGTTAAGTGTTCTGTTCAATAATGGATTAACTGGGCTCATCATTGTCTTAATCTCTTTGTTTGTGCTGCTTGGCTTTCGCATCTCTTTAATGACTGCTTTTGGTATACCCCTATCCTATTTGGGAACGGTTATAGTTTTACATCTGCTTGATGTGTCAATTGATCTAATTTCCATTATTGGCATGATCCTAGTGATTGGCATTTTAGTTGATGATGCCATCATAGTAGCTGAAAAATATGTTCAAAACTTAAGTAATGGGATGATACCAAAAGAAGCCGCCTTAGATGCGGCCCATTCAACCATTATTCCAGTTACCGGAACGGTTATCACTACTATTGTGGCATTTGCCCCCATTTTATTTATCAAAAGTGATTTATCTAACGTTTTATTTGCCATTCCCTGTGTGATTATTACCGCTTTAGCTTTTAGCTGGTTTGAATCTTTTTTTATTCTCCCAAACCACTTGCAACACTTTGTTAAGTCGAAGTCTAAAAGAGCAGATAACTTGTATTTTCAAAAGCTTAAAAGTGGGTATAAAGTGCTGCTTAAATGGAGCTTAAAGTTGCGATATCCTCTACTTGTTTTTATTCTAACCTTTATGGGATTTTCAATTTACTGGTCTATTAATAAAGTTCCTCATAAGTTTAGTCTTACAATTTCAAATGAAGAGCTTAAAATTATAGCTGTTTTAAAAGAAAGTGACTCATTTGATACTACAAGGCAAAAATTAAAACCCTTAATGACCTATCTTGATACTTTAGAGAATAAACACATAGATTATATAAAAACAAAAATTGGCAGTGTATATATTGGCAAAAAAGAGCGCACAGGATTTCGATATGCCGAAGTAAAGTTTTCAATATCTATGAATATCAAACACCCAAAAAAGGTCAAAGAGCGCTTGTTAAACAAAATAAAAGTAAAATTAGCTGAGTTTAAAACAGCAGACTTTAAAGAACTTTATGTAAAAAAACAGATGAAGGGTGCGAACAAAGATAAAGAGGACATAATTACCATTTTTGTATCAGGCAAAGATAAAATCTCTTTTGAAGAAATCCAAAATTCAATCCAAGAAGGTCTAAAGGATGTTAAAAATATTCAGTCAATTTATATGGCAGAAGATCGCTTTCAAAAGTCATGGCAATTTATTGTCAATAAAAAAGAGCTTGTAAAGTACGGAGTTACATCGACAGATCTTGCGGCCCAACTAAGTGTTATTTTTGCCCCTATTGAATTGGGCCAAGTACGATTGCGTGGGGAAAATATAACGATTTATACTCAATTTGAAAATGCCAGTGAATTTATCTTTGAAATCCTCTCAAATATTGAAATTTTAACCCCCAATGGAACTGCAGTTCCCACCTCCTATTTTGGAACTTGGAAGCAGGTTAAGGTACTAAAAAATATTGAGCACAAAAATATGCTGAGAAAATTTGAAATAGATGTTAGGTACGATAATGAGAAAGTAAAAAAACTTAAGATTGCCCAAAAGATACAAGCGGCAATTGCCCCAATAATTAAAAAATATCCAACCTACAATTTTGAAGTACAAAAAACAGATGAAGATTCAGCAAAAAATAAAAAATGGATGCTTCAAGTTGCAACTATCTGTGTCGGTCTTATTATTTTAGTTTTGGCCATTGTACTAAACTCGATTGTTTATCCATTTTTAGTGGCATTTGCCATTCCCTTTGGAGTAATCGGCATTATTTGGGCCCTTTACTTTCACGGTATGGAGCTGGGTATAATGTCGATTATAGGCCTTATTGGGATGGCCGGAGTGGTTGTTAATGATTCTTTAATTATGGTAGATCATATCAATAAAATTTCCAAAGATTCTAAAAACCTGTTTTGTGAAGATATTATTGCAGGAGCCTCATCAAGGCTTAGGGCAATACTTCTGACTACGATCACCACACTCGGTGGTGTCTTTCCCATGGCCTATGGACTTGGTGGAGAGTCTGGTTTTACCCAACCTCTAGCGTTTTCCATGGGGTGGGGATTAACGTTTGCTACGATTTTGACGTTGTTTATAATTCCTGCCTTAATCCTGATTAAGGCCGATCTCGAAAATATTTGTACAAAATGTTTTTTTGTACTTGCAAAACTGAAAAACTGAAAAACTGCAACTGCAACTGCAACTGCAACTGCAACTGCAACTGCTTCCGCTATACTTATACATTAAGCGCCTTTAAATGATAAACCACACTCTCAGAAAGAGCATTCAAATCATACCCTCCCTCTAAAAATGAAATAACCCTACCCTCAGCCGAATCAGCAACTGACATAACCTGTTTAGTGAGGGTGCCAAAGGCCCTGGAAGAGAGATTCATCGAAGAGTACAGATCCATTCTATGGGCATCAAAGCCACAGGAAATTAGGATAATTTGTGGGGCAAATTTTTTAATGGTTGGAAGAACAACGTTTTCAAATGCTTCAAAGTAGTCACCATCTAGGCTTCCGAGCCTCATAGGAATGTTCTTGTTATAATGTAGGCCTGCCCCTTTACCGATATCATCCTTTTTACCAGTTCCGGGAAAGTGTGGATATTGATGGAGGCTTAAAACATAGATCCCGCTTTCTTCATAAAAGGCCTCTTCGGTTCCATTGCCATGATGAACGTCCCAGTCCAAAATGAAAATCTTTTCGATATTGTGGACAGCTTGTAAGTGCCTGGCGGTTACTGCAATGTTGTTAAATAAACAAAAGCCCATTGCTGAATTTTTTACTGCATGATGCCCTGGTGGTCTAACACTACAAAAGGCAGTGGTGTGAGGGCCATTTATTATTTGCTCTGCTGCTGTAATTCCTGAGCCTGCCGCTTTTGTCGCCGCTAGATATGATTTATCAGAAACAATGGTGTCGGGGCCCAAATTGTGTTGACCGTGCTTTACTCTTTGTTCTACAAACTGAACATAGGTTGTGCTGTGTACTCTAGAAATTTCTTCTACAGTTGCTGCAGTTGGGGCGATGTGATCGAGATTGAGATTGCTATCGATGATGCCCTGGTTGATTGCTTTTAAGCGTTCCTTATTTTCTGGATGATCGTTAGTATCATGTTCTAAAAAAATTTCATCATAAACAAAAGCTAAAGACATTTACCTACTCCCCAATAATTTTTATTAGTACTCGTTTTTTGCGTCTACCATCAAATTCTCCATAAAAGAGGCTCTCCCATGGACCAAGATCAAGTACACCACCAGACACTGCCACGACGACTTCTCTGCCCATAATTTGGCGCTTTAAATGGGCGTCACCATTGTCTTCACCAGTTTCGTTGTGTTGATATTGGGTTATGGGTGCGTGGGGTGCTAACTGCTCGAGCCATTTTTCATAGTCGCTGTGTAATCCCGACTCATTATCATTGATAAAGACAGAAGAGGTAATGTGCATTGAATTGCACAACAAAAGCCCCTCTTGAATTTTGGATTTAATGAGCACCTCTTCTACTTGATGAGTGATATTTATAAAGGCCCGCCTTGTGGGTACTTCAAACCACAATTCATGGCGATGAGTTTTCATAGTTAAACCTCCAGGCAAAAATAACTATGGCATTATGAGAATATTAATATTACACTATAATACGCAACTTTCGTATTGCTTGGCCATCCTTTTTTGATGGAGAAAAATCGTGAAAAAAATATTTATAAGCTTTCTGTGTTATTTTTTAGCAACTGTTATTTGGGCCAAATCTGACAATGATATTTATCAAAAACAAAGGTCTGCTATGATTAAAAGTCAAATTATTGCTCGAGGTATTTCTAATCCCCAGGTAATCAAAGCACTGGAGAAAATTCCCAGGCATCTGTTTGTTCCCCCAAAACTGCGCGAGCAAGCATATGGGGACTATCCCCTGCCGATAGGTCATGGTCAAACCATCTCACAGCCCTACATCGTGGCCTACATGACACAAAAGGCCGGTCTAAAACCAACTGATAGAGTTTTAGAAATTGGAACCGGCTCTGGCTATCAAGCCGCTATTTTATCTCAAATAGTAAAAGAAGTTTATAGCATTGAGATTTTAAAAGAACTTTCTATGAGTGCAAAAATTGTAATTGATGAGCTGAAGCTTTCTAACATTCATTTAAAAGTAGGGGATGGATATCTTGGGTGGAGTGAACATGCGCCCTTTGATGCTATCGTGGTTACGGCCGCACCCTCAAAAATTCCAGCTCCATTAATTGAGCAGCTCAAAATGGGGGGGCGTTTAATTATCCCCGTAGGTGATTTCCATCAAGAACTTGTTCTACTTACAAAAACCAAAAATGGCATGGAGAAAAAAACTCTTCTGCCTGTGCGTTTTGTTCCAATGACTGGCAAGGCACAACAAAAGTAGTTAGTTATATGGAGTAAACAAATTTTTGTATAGATTCAAAACAAGTTTTGGCACTTAAAAATGCCGCTCGCTTTGCATATACTAACTGGCCAATTTTCATTCTTATATGTGAAGGCATGAAATTGAAGATGGAGCTACTAAAAGTATTAACACGCATGGCATGTTCCCTATCGGCCATTTCAGAGAGATCAAATACTTTGTTGTCATCTAGAATATCAATGAGAACCCACTTGTGCCCATCCCAAATTAATTGTGATGGACTGAAGTCGTCAATTTCAAAAAAAGACCAGGTCGATTCAACAAAGTTATAAAGTTTATCTAAAATGTGAGTAAACTCAAAGCTGTTGTGCTCTAAAGTTTTAAAAAAAGATTTTAGGTCAAATAACTTGTCTACTTCTTCAACAACAACAAACTCGCCAATGCTAGGTTTATACACTACTTGCACTACCGGTACTTTTGCTTGCTGTAGTTGTTGGTGTCCTTTATAAAACAATTGTGTCAGATTTAAATCATCAGGTGCCGTTTTAGAGATCCTAAGTGCTCGACCTCCACCTATGGAGTAAATTTCTGTTGTACTGCCGTTACCGAGCTTGTTTAACAAAGTAAACTTGTGATTGTCGCTAAAGACAACAGTATCTCCTTCCCAAATCATCCCCACCCTTTCTTCGTATTCTTCAACAGGAACACCATTTTCAAAAAGGACAACATCCTCTGCTCTAACAATTTGTAAAAAGAGTAAAAGGTTGAAACTGATAATAAGTGTTTTGTTCGTTATTTTGGTACTCATGACATCTGGCTTTACACTGTTACACTTATAAAAGACGGCATTATAACAGAAAATGATTCGGCGCGCAAGGGGGCTTTGATTTTTTTAAATGACAAATATTTTCTGTTGTTAATGTGATATGCCTATAGCAGTTAAACACAATAAAAGAAGTAGTCTGAAGCTTTTATACAATACTCATAAAGCAGGAGGTTTTGACTTATTTAAGTAGGAAATGTTTTATATACTTGTAGGTTATAAGTATAGCATACTGTATATTATAAAGTGTTGGGGTTAGAAAAAATATATGACAGTAGTGGGAAAAGTAAAATTAAAAATTAGCTCGCGCATAGGTCTTCCTCTACCCTGGGGGGACACCTTCAAGTGCCTCTTATTGCCAATTATTGTTCTTGTCTTGTACATTACTAGACATTATTTTGAGTTACCTGAGTTGCCTGAGGTACCTGTGCTTACAGCTTCTGGGCAAGGTGCTTTTGTTTTTGTTTTTGCTTTAATTCTCTATCTACTGGCAAGAATTATTGTGTTAAACCTGAACTTTTCACCTATCGCATAGCATCCATTAAATATTGATAACCATTTAAAATGATCAATAAAAATCATAATAATTTTCTTATTTTTGTACCCAAATGGCCGAGATTAGGCCCAAAACTCCTCAGAAATCGT
>JADHTQ010000073.1 GCA_016784965.1 Bacteriovoracaceae bacterium
GATTGCTTCGAGTTCTACCCAGGGTAAGCCCATAGGATGCCTCCTTAAGCTTGTTTACGTCTAGCAGCGGATCGCTGCGCTAAAACGTTTGTTATTCCACCAAATTTTTTAGGATCCTTCATTTGCGGAGAATTAAAATCTGTACCAGTCATTTCATTAACACGAGCACTTGCTCGAGAAGTTCTAACTGGTATATTACCTTTAGCCACAAACTCTTTACGAACCCTAGCCACTGCCTCTTTTACCGCAGCATCAATTTGGCTTTTAACATCATTTGAATTGCCCTGCTCTTTAAGAATCATATAAGCAGAAATAGCATTATGACCCGGATTGGCGTCCATATAAGTCTTGATCTCTCCCGAATCCCAACGAGAATTAAAATCCTCATTTTTCTCGGCAAATGTTTCATATGTCTTATTAACGCTATTCTCTATCTCTTTATTAGCAGATGAATTAGTCAATTCTTTAGTTGTTTCGTGCCGAATTTGACGAGCAAAATTAGCCATAAAAGATTTAGGATTCTCATCCATTTGTTCTTTGATTTGTTCATCTGTCATGTCGACCAAATTATCAAAGTCAAGTTCTTCTTTTTTGGCAGTTAGCTGAGCAATAATTTCATTAGCCTTTTTCAGACCTGCTTCGCTTCTCTTTGTTCGCTCATTCAATTCTTGAAACCGCGGATGTTTATCAAAGCGAGTTGCTTCGATTTCAGCTTTATCTGCAGCAGCTTTATCTGCAGCGGCTTTCTCATCAGTCTCTTTAGCGTCCTCTTCAGACGTTTTTTCCTCTGGAGCTGAATATTCCAGAGTACTCATGAGATCCTCTTCTTGTACAAAAGAATCAGAAGTTTTTTGTTCCTCAGAGCTGGACGAAGCTTCTGCTGATGCTTCAGCGTTTATCGT
Source organism: Bacteriovoracaceae bacterium (assembly GCA_016784965.1). GTDB lineage: Bacteria > Bdellovibrionota > Bacteriovoracia > Bacteriovoracales > Bacteriovoracaceae > JADHTQ01. Next base: position 903 of record JADHTQ010000073.1, read on the forward strand.
CTCTACACTTTTTTTATCATTATTCATATGTCACTCCTTATTAATTAAGTATTATTGGTTCGTTTAGTCATTTAAGTCCGCCTGTAGTTTTTCCAACGCATTTTTAGCTCTCGTAGCAGCACCTTTAGCAGCAATAAGTTCTTTTTTAAGCAACATATTACCATTTAACACTGCAGCAAGTTCATTTTTAACTACACACAGAGGGCACTTTTCCCTCTTACCGACTCTAAATCGCCAGGATATATCGCATATGGGACATACTTCCATTTTTACCTCCTATTATATTCTTCATATTGTTGAGGAGTAAAACGAGATACTGATCTCGCTATTACATCCCGTGTTATAGCTTCTTCTTCTTTTCTATTTTTAATAGGTGGTCTCATTTGTTCGCCAGACTCAAGGGGACGAATACCCTCACCTTTCATATATGTATTATAGTTTTTTCTTGTTGGATTCTTTAAGAATCTCTGACAGTGCTTTCCACCTTCTTTATCAACAACTTCAAGTACAGACCTAATCCATTCGGCATCTTGGTTAGCACAATTTGGACCATTCGCAGAGATTATGCGACGTGCAAAACAATGATTGCATCTTTCACAAACAATTATCTCTGTATTATAATGTTCAATAGATTCAGTTATTGTTTTGCACGAATCACATTCATAATCATATACTGGCATAATTATACCTTGTTATCTGATTTAATTCCTTTAATCCCTGTCGTTGATCTTTCTTCACTTGACTTTGTTAAAGCAATTTTATGATCTGAAAGAATCTTACTTAATTTTGTTTCTGTATCACGAAGCATTTTACCAATTTCTAAACTAATACGTTCACCTGATTCCTTAATGGCAAGGACAGTTTTAGCTTTTTCCATTTTAATCTTTTCAGCATCGAAAGCTACACCTTTCATTGCGACTTCCTGCTGGACTTGTTCAGACCTTATCTTAGCAGTAATAAACTTAGTTTCTTCTTTTACTTTTTCTATTTCAGCTGCGTCTTTAGCCATTTCCAATTGTTTAGTCTGATCTAGTTGTGCATCTTCACCAGTTAAAACTTGTTCTAAGAGGGTAAAAAAATCGGGGATTTCTCCACTTTCAAGTCCCTTTTCAACATTTTTTATGTCTTCATTTGCAAGCATTTGAAAATATTGTACTAACTGATCTGGTACACCAATTAATCGAAGCATATCATAAAAAGCACTTAGTGGTCCTTGTCGCAATCTCTTAAGAACAGTTTTGCGATCTGGCCAATCAAGCTTTTTAAGAAGTTCTTCGACATCAATAGCTTGCATTTGAAATAACGCGAGAGCCTCCTCGCGTTCTTGCACTTTAGAAATAGGCATTGTAGAACCAGACACAACCACGAGTTTAGCAGGGGTGATTAGGTTTCTACCTACTATCACTTTGGATGCGTCTTGTCCTTCATCTTCATAGGTGATATATCTTGGTTCTAAATACCAATTCTGAACGTGAGAGATATACATCCTACCACGATAGCGAATCATTTTTCCATAGTTTCGCAGTTTACCTTTAAGCATTGTCGTGGCGCGTTCCAAGAGGGCGGCAATTGCTTTATAAGCAATTACTTCTCGTCCTTGCGTCTGTGCTTGTTCTAAATCAAATGAACCAGATACAAGGAAAAAGAGGTCTTTATATATTTCTAATGCTTTAATTAAATCGGCTGGTATTTGAGGAGGATCCATATATCTAATACCTTGAGCAACCATAGTATTAGATGGATTAAGTATACCAGGATAATTAGTTAATTCAGAATTTTTAACGCCTGAATCTTTAGGGTTAATAAGTTTAAGTCTAGCTGCTTTATCTTTCAATAAAGTAAACTGAGACATGGACTTATTTATTTCTTTTTGAAGTGAATCTAATTGTTCATAATCAGACATTCCCCAAGGATTTTTATTATCAGTTATTGATTGAGTTAGAGTAAAAGGGAATTTATCAAAAAGATAAGTCTGAGAGGATTCTTCTACAGGAATACCTGAATTTATAGAAGGATTTGGTTGGTCATCTAAAACGACTTCACCACCATTGCAAGTCCAAATACATCTTATATTACCCGGGTATTTAGGTTGGAGTTCTATTTCAATTATTGGTTCATCCTCTTCATCAAGTACTGGTTCACCATTATCAGGGTTTATTAAAGGAACTTCAACTTCAATTTCTGTATAATCTTTGACCCAGGCTTCTACGATTAAAAGGTTTTCAGAAAGAGCATCATCAGTCATACCAAATGTGCTCATCATATTCTTTACTGCAGTACCAAATGTAGAAAAATAACCCTTGTTAGCTTGTCCTCGCTGAATCTCTCTGCGTTCATCACCCAAAGTTTTAAGATACTCGTCTTCAGATACTATCTTTTCAGCGTGTTGTGGCCAACGTCTGCGAGCCTCTCTTATTGACATAGGCCAATAATGTAAGTTAGCGTCACACTTCTGGCTATCCATACAATCAACTGGATAGAAACCAAAATAGAAAGGATCAACTAATTCTGTTACTACTTCACCCATACCAAATTCTATTTGAGGATCAAAGAAAACTTTTTCTATCGTACAACCATAAGTTTCGCCATCTGTTACTGATTTTTCGAGAATATGTTGTTGTTCTTGATCGTGCCACCAGAACTCACAAGTATGAAGTAAGTCATTATAGCGTTCTTCATTTTCCTGATTATCATCACCAATCTTTGCAATATTAAAAGTAGGATTATTATCAGTAAGCATATTAACAGTGCGCAACCTATGACTAAACAATAAGTTCGCTGATAAAAGTGGTATTTTGGCTGTAGTTGTTTTCCAATGAACATTTCGTGATAGTTCATAATGCTTACCCCATTTTTTAGGAAGACCAAGAGCTTCTTTATCTTTAAGAATCTCAGCGAGGATTTTGTATACGTCGTATCCAACCTCCTCACTATCTTCCGGAGCAATTAATTCTCTAAGCAGATCTTTCTTTTTCGGCATCTTTCCTCTCGTGAGTCTTTGTATGAATCGCTAAGCCGGAGGCAGTTGTAAAATTTCTTGGACAATAGTTGCACTCATGAACATTACCATAGTACTTACCATCAGTACCCATGAATTTGTGTTGGTGCAGAAAAGGTCTCTTTCGACACCAGGGACAACGCATTTCTAACCAATCCATGCTAAAATGAAACGGAGGAGGAATACCTCTGTGTGATGCAGGGGATTTAAACATAAGACCATTCATAGGAACTTTAAACTCGTTTATATCACAATCTGCTATATGCTCAAAACATATTTCACATTTTACTTTTATCATTTGACTGTCTCTATACGATTAAAGTTTGCAGCCTCTTCAAATAGATCTTCTCCAAGTTCATCCTGGGGTGGTTTTTTAAGGGCTATTGGAAGTTGAAGTGGTTCCATAGTAAAGGGAGTCTCAGTTTTCGTACCTCGGCCTAGGAGATACCCAAGGTAAAGTACGAGAACCGAGACTGCGTTAACTGCGATAAAGATAACAAGTATACCGACTACTTGTCCTAATTCCATTTTAGTTCTCCAATTTTTTCATTAAAACTTCAATTTTTTAAGAGCATTTTTAGGAAGTTCGCCGCTTGTATTTTTATGAACTCCGATAAGACACTCTATGTTACGCCGTATGATCTGTTAATGGTTAATGCATGGTGGACACTAAGTCCCCTTCTTCCCAGTCGACGTATTCTGGGTCTTGTCCGTAGATGTTTGCATACAAGTCCTTTTCTGTTTCAATCTCTTCTTGTTTAGCATGTATTGTATATTCGTCTTCGACCGTACGGATACCTCTTTTTAAATTATCAATCCGCTTGTCAGTCATTGCCGACTTCGTAGCGGGCAGCGTTATCGCCAGCGGCCGAGCCATACAGATCTGAGTAACGGAATCATAACAATGATCTTCTACTGGATGCTTATCGTTAATATCCTCAATTTTTTTTATATTAGTTTGTAGTGTAGGAATAGTGCGAATAAAGTGATGACATGTGTCGTATACTAATAGCATTGGCATATCGCCAGTAGGTTCGTTTTTGCTATTAACAGGGGTTTTCAAACGCTCACGGAATTGCCTGATTTTTAAGAGTCTATTTGGATCGGCCTTGATTAAATGAATATCGTGTTCAGTGAAAATCTCCGCTGTGCTTTTACCCTGACCACCGCCTTTATAGTCGGGCTTTTTGCTAAAAGAATCATGTCCAGTATACCTTATTATATCCCGCCCGCGGGCAAAGAAAGCGGGGTGTTGTTCCTTCATTTTTAATTGTATAGCTATATCAGAATCTGGGAGACGAATACCATTTTTTGTTTCAGCCTCTTCACATCCATACCATTCGTCAAAGAGATAGAGTCGTCCATCAGCGTCCACCCAGAACCACAGGATGGAGAAAGGCGCTCCATATCCCCAATCATAGGTCATATATATTTCGGCATTTTCTGGGATTTCCATTGGTGGTATGACATGATCATATTTATTGAAGTTAAATGCTTGTCCGAGGAAAATCTCCCAGTCACCTTTCATATATGCTGTGCGGAAGGGTTCTGGAAGCGCATTTAATTTATGAATGTATCCTGGATCTCGTAATTGAAGGATGGGGTTGTCTTCTAACAGCCCGGGAATATAGCAACGTACCATCCCTCCCTCAGCTTCCGTCGCGCGTTTTAATTTGAATGGTTCTGCAAAGTCGACCCACCTTTGCTTTACGAATTGATGACCTACACCACCGGGGTTGCTGGCACATACTGTGCTGGGGATTTTATGTCTATATTTTTCGGGGATGTCGAGGGCACATCTGTTTCTCCCAAATAGATATAAGTAGATAAACTCTGTGAATGTTGTGAGTTCATCAATGAGGAGAATGTGGATTTCTGCACCTTGATAGTTAAAGACATCTTTTTCAAACTGTACGTGACAAAAGTGTAGCATGGCTCCATTGTTAAACTCCCATCGTCGCTTCTGATCCTTATATTGAGCGACACCTTTTGGAAACTGTTCTAGTGATGGTAAAATATGGTTTTTTTCTAATTCGGGGAATGTCCTGCGAAAGAGATAAACTTGTAACCCGGGAATCCGGCAGCACCAGATAAAAGCTTCCATGCGCAAATAGTGGCTTTTACCCGGTCCGGCTGCGCCACCGTACAATATCTCATTCGCAGGACACGAGTGGGCTTGTGCTTGTTTAGGTTGGGGTTCATAATTGAGTTTTAACTTAGTCAACTAAATCCTCACGAATACTTGCACTAAGTGCCATATATATGTTACCGCGTTCCTTAAGACTTCCCCAAGGAGCTATTGTATCATCTATTTTATCATTTTTATTAGGCATATAAGTTTTTAAACTTTGCGAAATATAATTTACTTCGTATGTTTTGGTCCCCAAATAGAGACCAGGCTGTCTTTCTCCAGCTCCGTAGCTAATAGATATGAAAAGGCCAAGAAAAACGGGAATGTTAAGCATAAACCAATGGTTACCGCTGTTCCAAGGATTTGTCGCTTGCTGTTTGGTGACATAGTCTTTGCTCCAAAACTCTTTTTTATAGAAACGTGGGACTGGACGGCGGAGTCTTCCAATTAGAAAATCTAACTTGAAGCCTCCGTGTGTATCATCTTGGCCCTTGTAACTTGGTCGCATTTTTCGTAATTTTAATTTCCATAAATATATATGCCATTTACGTGCGCCGTTAATATTGCGGCAACCTATTTCGAATGTTATACCATAGGGTCTTTTCATTTAACAGGGGTCCTATTTTATATGTTATATTAGAGTGGATCTAAAATCGTGTTTTTTGGTCGGCGCTGAAGGTATAAGAGCCCCGCGCCTGGCACCTTTTTTCGAAAATTTTTGCTAATGTTGCCCCGTTTCATTTGGTCTAACGGGGTGGGTACTGACTCGCGTACCCACTAACGTAATGGGTAGTGATATCATACCCATATCTAACATGGAGGTATGCCAACCCATACCCACTAACATAATGGGTACTAACATCATACCCACTAACACAATGGGTACTAACATCATACCCACTAACATAATGGGTAGTGGTATCATACCCACTATACTACATACCCACTGGGCATACCCATTAACTAATAAACTAATTTCATTTAATTCATATTTATTTTCATAGTGGGTATTTACAATACCCCTTTATATGATTATATTATAATTGGATAAGGGAATTACCTCTTATCTAAAAGAATAAATAGAATAAGGAGGATTCAAAATGGCAAATGTTAAGTTGGCAACACCTAAAACAAAATATGGTCTGTTGAGAATGGCTATATTAGCTAAAGGCAGTTGGACCAGGGATCAATTGGCCAACTACACTGATTTTGATTATAAGAATCTCAGTGTAAGTTTATCAATCCTTAAAAATAGAGAAAATTCAGTTTATTCCTATCATAGAGGATCAGAAACTTATTACTTTGGACCGGATCTGGCCATAGGGGAAGGAAATGGTAGATGTTTTAATACTATGACTATTCCTCCGCAAAATGGCTAAAAACTAAGCCCTTGGGTGAAATAACCTAGGGGCTTTTTACTACACCGCTATGTCAAAGAACCATATACATGGCGCCTATAGTGAAGTTAACTTATTTCCATCACCTCTGCATCAATAACTTCAGCATCATCCAATAATTTAGGCTCTGGAATAGATGATTCAATTGTTATACTAAGAGATGAGTTAATTTGTTTAAACTCTTTGCTACCAAATGTTTTGGGTTTTAATCTTTGTAACCTCCATTGTAGGCCTTGGAGGATGGCAGATTGACGCTTGGTACTTACATTTTTGTCAGTTATTAATTTCTCTTCGGCTTCTTGCATTCGGTCATAGGTGTTCCATCCTACATGTTCAAATGCGCGAAGAAATGCTTTTTGAAAGATCTTTAATTTTTTATTGCGTAATAGACCACCAAGGTGATGAAAACTAAGTCCTACGTCCTCGGCCGATTTAACCAAAGAATTACCTTCAGCGATTCCTTCAAGTATCTCATCAGCCAAATCATCCGTAAAATACTCTTCTATCTGTTTTGCATCATAACCCCCTCTAGCTTCTTTCATATAACTAAATTTTTCATTAAACATATTTTATTCCTTAAGTAAATATATCAGCCTCCAAATGTCAATAATACTATATTCGCCTACGTAAATAAGTCCACCCATACCCATGCCGACTTCCAACTTATCGCCGGAGAACGCCAAATCTATGTCATAATTATTAACCTAACACGCGAACAACTACAATTAACAGGGAGTAATTTAAAAAGTGTTGCAAGAGGCAACAACCTTTCAAACTTACTCGCGATAATAAGGATACTCCCTGTCATCCCCTCACTGTCGTCTCGTCGCCTCGTCGCACAGGTCAAAAATAAAATAAAAAAATAAAAAAGCTATATCACCCTTTAGCCTTACATAAAATTAATTATTACGCGTACTCGTAGTTGTGATATTGATATAACAACCGTATACCATATATCGTATCAGAACAATCTCCATGTACGAATCAGACAAGCTTTTTATTTTTTATTATTTTTTTTTTACCCCATTACGCGGTACGAAATGGCAAAACCTAAATTAATAAGATAAAATAAAAGATATACAATATCACGTACGCGAAGGTATTATAAGTAATAAAAAGGAGGATAAATCGTGAGAAAAAGAACTAAAATAATACCCCTTGGTAACATAACTATGGTAACTGGTGGATTTACAATAAATTGTGGTAGGTGTCCAAAAAAAGAAACACTTCAATATATCCATAATACAGTAGCTATTAGAAATGCTCGATTAAATGGGTGGAATAAAACAAGAACCAAGGCAGGTTGGATATGTTATGATTGCAGATTAGAAGTACTTCAAACTGTCAAATTACCCAGAACATATATAAAGTTGGGAAAAAATTCTTTTGAAGTTATATGTTATAGATGTTGTAAAATAGAAAGTTTAAATACTATCAGAAAAACAAAAGCTAAAAAAATAATTATAGAAAAAGGTTGGAAAAATAATAAAGCTTATGGTTGGATTTGTTTACCTTGTAGAGAAATTAAAACAAATACTTATGGTGAAAGATTAGAATAAATTAATTTAAAAAAAGTCATCAGTTAGTTGTTTACAACCCCCACTTTAGTGATTATATTGTTATCATAACCGGGTATCATAAATAATTTCTTTAAATTGTAATTCTATCACTTATAACTAAGGAAAATCAAATGACATCAAAGATTAATAACCACATTATAACTGGCTAGTCTCCTGGGTTGGAAGGACAAAACGCCTTCCAACCCCGAATATTAACCAAAGAATAAATAGAATAAATAGGTTTAAGGAGGAAAAACAGATGAAACTAAATTGCGACCTTTGCGGAAAACAATTCCCAGTAGATAGTGCCAAAATTGACCAACATATCAATATTATCTGCAAAATATGTAGTCTTGAATTCAAGACAAAAATCTATTGTCCATTTTGCGGTAATAGAAATACTATCAACATGTCCGAAATGAAAACATGCCAGGAGTCAGGAGACATTACCCGAGAAATAACCCTCCCCTGCTTTCAATGCAAACAACATAGTGAAATAACCTTACATCTTGATAGCAATGAATAATGAATCAAACTCAATTTAAACATCCAAGTTATATAAAGGAAGTATAATGACAATCCAAAAACAAATAATCGAGTTTCTGATTACAACAAAAAGGATCCACGTTACAGCTAAAGAAATATACAAAAATTTACTCGTAGGAACTAAATTAATATCTGTTAAAAATACTATTAATCGTGATATCATCCCCAAAGGTTATCTCGTAGTTCACACCAAAGGCTCAAAACAAACAGGGCCTACTCTTTATCACATTGCCCATAGAAAACCTTACGCCGAAACAGAAAAAGCCCATAAACTTCGAAAGAAAATGAAACGCAATGGTGTAACCCAAAAAGCCACCCCCCAAGAATTAACAGGCGAAATATCCAGTACCAAACTGGGCGATGCTATCATAGATTACATCAACAGTCTTAAATCTACCATTTCAGACCTTCGTGAAAAATTACAAAATCAAGCCAGATGTAATAAATCTACTACAGTTCATCATCATACTGAAATAATCAAACTTGAACGAGAAAATCAACAATTAACCAAAGCTCTTAAAATAGCTACAGAGGATAAGAGCAGAACCTTTAAACTTGCCGAAATGATAAGAGAGGATTAATAATGAAACGTCAATATGAAAAATTCAAGGAAAAAAAGAGAATGACTAAAGAAAAACTCAAAAAAATTCAAGCTTTAATGGATTCTCCCCATCTAGGTGAGAGACAAGCAGCTAAAGAAGCTTTACACAAACTTGCTGAAAAGCATAATATTAACCTTGAAGACCTTAAGCCACATTCTTGGTATTCCTTTAATTTTTTTACTAAATTTGATAAGAAACTATTATTTCAATGTTATTCCAAAGTCTTACAAGTCAACAAAATAGCATATCGCAAAACGGGGAATACCCGCAAGATAAAGTTTGAACTAACACAAGAACAATACGATAATATTATGGTTTTATATAATCTTTACCTTCCAATCTTTAAAAAAGAACTTGAAGAACTTCAGTCAGTCGGAGCACAAGCTTTTTTCTCCAAAAATAATCTTTATGGTCCTACATCAGAAGAACATTCTAATATCCCAAACGATTTTAATTATAACCTTTTCTCAGAATTATACAAACGCTCCAAAAATATAGTTAACCCTAATCAAAGAAGAATCAAATGAAACAAATGTCAGTAATACTATCATTACACAAAGCGGCAAGTAAAAGCGGTGGAGATAATTTATTGGAATGGTAATAAAGATTCTTCAAAAGGATCAATGCGAAGATTAGATACAAATAAATGGGGGCCATCACAAAATAACCTTTTCGTTCTGATACACTGAATATTAATCGCAGAATAAATAGAAAGGAGGCCAAATACCTCTATGGAGGTAAACTAATGAAAAAAGAATTAAAAACAGTGATTGAAGACCATTCCCAAATGGAAACTAAATCAATAATAATGCTACTAAATAAACCAGCCTATAAAACAGGCGGTGATAATTACGAGGCAGAAGTCGATGACCCTACAGGGAGGAAGATGTCCTTCTACGTTCATCAAAGTTACTCTCGTCAGGGAAAGAAGTCCCCTGCCCCTGGATTCGAGTTTACCATGCGCCCCCTGTCAAACAAAGAAGTACGTCAACTAAAACAGGATGAACTAAACAAAAGGAGAAAGTCATGAATTACGAAATTAAACCTTATACTAACTTACGGGAAGCTGACTTATATGGAGCTAACTTACGGGAAGCTGACTTACATGGAGCTGACTTATATGGAGCTAACTTATATGGAGCTAACTTATATGGAGCTAACTTACGGGAAGCTAACTTACAAAGAGCTAACTTACAGGAAGCTAACTTACGGGTAGCTGACTTACATGGAGCTGACTTATGGGAAACTAACTTACATGGAGCTAACTTACAGGAAGCTAACTTACGGAAAGTTGACTTACATGGAGCTAACTTACATGGAGCTGACTTACAGGGAGCTGACTTATATAGAGCTAACTTACGGGAAGCTAACTTACGGGAAGTTGACTTACAGGGAGCTGACTTATATAGAGTTAACTTACGGGAAGCTAACTTACAGGAAGCTAACTTACGGGGAGCTAACTTACGGGAAGCTAACTTACATGGAGCTGGCTTACGGGAAGCTAACTTACATGGAGCTGACTTACGGGAAGCTAACTTACGGAAAGTTGACTTACGGGGAGCTAACTTACATGGAGCTAACTTACAGGGCGCTGACTTACAGGGAGCTGACTTAGATTTTTCCGTATTATCGTTAAATTGTGGGTCATTTAATATTATAGCAGATGACCGTTTTGTAGCTCAAATCTTTTGTCATTGGGCAAGGTTTGACGTATCTAAATGTTCAGCTCATGTGAGGTATTTTCATAGAGTTGCGACTAACCTTTTTGGTAAATATATGTCAAATCTGTTTTGTAAATATAGAGAAGATGTTGAACCTTTAATATAACAGGAGGCAGGTCTATTATGAAACGTTCTGATTATGAAGACAAACATTTTGAATGGCAATATGAGCATACTATCTGGGTTATACCTGACTATATGCGGGGAAATATTCTCGATTACATATTTGACAAAAGACCCGTAGGTGAGTTTCTAACAGCAGTTATTTGTAATGATATGAAAACTGCTATTGGTAAAGCTGATGGAAATAATCTCAGGAACATCCAGGCTTATTTATATTTCTTTTATAATTATGCTCCGGCACTATGTTGGGGTTCAAAAGAGGCAATGGAGGCGTGGCTTAAATGAAAACTAAAAAACAAATACAAGCAAGAATATATCAGATCAATAATCCTAATAATACTGAAGAAATGGATGCTTATGAAAAAGCCTTTGCAAATCCTTATGATGTATATTATCTTGACGAAGGTCAACAATCCTGGATTCAGGCCCTTGAATGGGTATTGGAGGACTAAATGACTGAAAGAAAAGAATTTACTATGACAAAAGAACAACTAAAGAAATTACTTATTGCCTGTCAACCAGTTCCACTAATAATGCTCCAATGTGGCATGCCTGAGAGTCCACAAAAAAAGGCAAACCGGGCCTGGAAAAAGCTTGATAAGGAAATGGGTTTTGAGCATATGTCAGTAAGACCTGTTATCGATGATCCACATAAATTTACTGCTATAAGCACTAACAAAACCGATTAAGCCACTGTCCTTATTATATCTTTTTTCGGTTGAAAGTGATAAAAATTTATCTTTTTTACCACTTTCGACCACATTAGTTGTTTACAAGTTAATAAACAACGATTATATTATTATTAATGGAAAAGAATAAATAGAAAGGAAATGACAAGATGGCTCATGAATTATATCAAATTAATGGCGAACAAAGTATGGCTTACCAAGGAAAAACACCCTGGCATGGCCTCGGGCAAAGTTTACCTGAGGATACGCCCCTCGAAGTTTGGGCGAAAAAAGCCCATCTTAATTGGCAACTAATGTCAGCCCCAGTCCAATACACAATTTCAAACTTTCAGGGGTTTAACAAAGAAACAGCCAACGACATCAAAGAAACTGGTAACCTAATCACTGTCCCGAATCGCAAGGTGCTTTATCGGTCCGATACAGGAGTTCCACTTAGTGTAGTCTCCAATCAATATAAGCCAGTGCAACCGGCCGAAATCCTTGACTTTTTTAAGTCTCTTATAAATCAATACAACTATAAGATGGATACAGCCGGTAGTTTAATGAATGGAAAGCGTATTTGGGCGCTAGCCCGAACAGGTTACAATGCCAGAATTATGGGGCAGGACGAGCTAAGAGCGTATTTGCTCTTAGCTACGAGTTGTGACGGTTCTCTGGCTACAACCGCTATGTTTACTGTTATTCGAGTGGTTTGCAATAATACCATTCAAATGGCTTATCAGACGAAGGCCATTAAAAGAGAAGATGACCTTCCTGGCGTTGTTAAAGTCAGCCACATTTCTATATTTGATCCGAAAAAGGTTAAAATGGATTTGGGAATCGCCGACCAAGTATTCTCCGAGTTTGTTGAGGATGCTGAAAAATTAGCCCAAACTTCCGTGTCAAAAGAAGAAGCGCTCGAATTCTTTATGGATTTATTTATACCGGCTAACAAAACACCCTTATCCTTCGATTATGATCAGATACCTGACCGAGTTCTGTCCAACATATATCAAACGTATACATCTGGTAAAGGTCAGGACCTTAAATCCAGTAAAGATACCTGTTGGGGACTTGTCAATGCAATTACTAGGTACTATGATCACGAAAGACAGGCAAGAACCACTGATACCCGGCTGAACAATGCGTGGTTCGGAGATGGCTTCCGAATGAAGCAGAAAGCATGGGACAATGCACTTAAACTGGCTGCTTAACTAATTTATGCAGTCCCAAAAGGAGGTCTTATGATCGATGTTACAACCTTATTGACTAAGGAAGACGTGGACGAGGCTGGATCCATTAAAGAGCTTTTTACATTCTTTGATGGAACCCTTAAAAAAGGCCAAGAACACGGCTACAAGAAGTTTGCCAACAAGAACCAAGCCAATGAAATCGTCTGGGCTACTCTCTGTGAAATGAGGGGCGAAACACCGGATGAAGTCGCGGCTGAAACTTCGAACTCTGATCGCTATTGTTCGCGTAAGATTGCCCGAATTACTCAAAAGGTTTGCCACAAGATTCAATCTGAAATCGGCAAGAAAGATTGTGTGCAGACTAACCCGGAGACCAAAGAAGATCAACCTTGCGAATTTCTCGACGAAAAAATCAAGCTCAAAACGGCCAAAGAAAAGAAAAAGGCCGAACGCAAGCCTTCTTACCAGGACAAGATCAAGGTCGTCTTGAATGAATTCGGTTGGGCTACACGCGAAACACTAATGGAAGCAACCGGCGCCGATGCTAAGAATCTTTCCGTTGCGGTCAGCATTCTCAAAAATCCGAAGCGGACTAAGGAGCCTATGGCAGTTGATTATGTCAGAGGCAACCAGGTTTATTTTGCAGTTGGCCACCCTAAGGCCAGCGAAAGACCTGAACCGCCTGTAGTAGAGAAAAAGCCTACTGCGGCTGCCGAAGCTGAGGCTTCAAACCCGGAAAATGTCGAGACCACTGACGCCAGCTTACCGGACAACGCTGAAGTCTCAACCAAATCGGAAACCAGTGAATAAATTGTGCCATAGCCCGTTTGTCAGCGGGCAAACCTCCAGGCGGAAGCCCCTATATGGGCTTCCGCCTAACTCCCTAAAGGAAACTAACGATATTAGAAATATACAACCCATATATTACCATTCACGATATAATCTTACACCCCTTTACGGGGCTCTCCGGGGGCAAGGATTTAACAGTATACCACCCACAATTGGGAGAAAATCCAAAATAATCGATTGTTTAATTATATTGGTCATATTAGCTGTAGGTTTTATAGCTGTTATGACCAATATGGAGAAGCACTTAATAACACAAAATAATCTATGGAGTCAAAGATGTTTTTAGATCACGGTTTAGGCGGAATTGGTATATTAGTAATTTGTGCTTTATACTGGCTTATATCAGAATGGGTAAAAGATTAATTATGACGGGGTAGCAGAATCAAATGCAGCCATCACACTTGATGGTGGACCTTAGCTAGGTCTTTGTGGGTTAAAATCCCACCCCTGTCAACCCTAATAGAATAGAGTAGAATAATGAATGAGATAGTAATTGATACAGTAAAAAGAATAGTTAAATTAGAGAATAACAAAATTTATCCCGATTATGATATAGATTGCTTTTATGTTAAGAATCCTTTTGAATGTTTTATGGGTTGGATTTATTGTCCAGGTGCTAAAGATCATCGACTTGAACCATGCCAACACATTACGGACAAAGGCTGTGGGATATATAAAAACAGACCGATTGAGTGTAAGATGTATGACTGCCGGCGTGACTCAAGAATGAAAGGTGTTAGTAAATTAGGAGGGAGTTTAAGTGGCTGAAAAGGTTGAATTAATATTTTTAGAAAGGTATGGCTTTGACTGTCCAGCGTGCAAACATTGGAATGAAATTGAGCATCCAGGATTTGATGAAACCATTACCTGTGAAGCTTGTGGTAACGAATTTGCATGGACATTTGATTTGTACTTGGAGGAATTTAATGGCTATAAATATGTACTGTAAAAATCAAAAAATACCTACCCAAGCCTACCGTGATGAATATGAACGCATCTTCGGGGCTCCACCGGAACCAATCGGAATTGATGAGATATTAAAAGATGAATGTGATTGCGGTAAGTGTGAAGGACTAACTATTGTTAAATGTTTGCGTGAGGAAGAAAAGTGAAAAATGAACTAAAGAAACATATTAAGACTTTTTATCCTTCAACAGGTTGGGATGGTGATAGAATCTATATTTCTATCTACCTAAAACCAAAGGGTCATTGCTATCACCGTGACGATTACAGGTATTATTATGCGGCTATCAAGATGGATTGCAGGAATCCCGATTGGATAAACATTCTTTGTAAGTTCCGAATTCGACTGCTTGATTACGTGGTTAAGCATTGGGGTGACAAGCCATGGGAGCCAGCATGCGTAAACCAATAATCACATCCACAGCTATAGAACTTTGGGA
>JADHTQ010000074.1 GCA_016784965.1 Bacteriovoracaceae bacterium
CAGGGAGCTGTGCCCCTTTCTCATATCGACAAACTCGTTATAAAAAAATATCTGGTGTTTTTTAGGATTAAATATCATACAGGCGACATAGCACATCTAAAATATAAAATCTACAACCTGGAATACGCCCAACTTACGTTCTATTTTCATTTTCCCTCAGTTTTGCCCCCTTATGAACTCCTCTCTCCCTTTGGTCGAGAGCTTTCATTTCGGGTGTATATTAAATTTCAAACTGAGGTACCAACTTTCCTAACATAGGGGGATCACCTACATCTACAATTGAAAACTCCTCCCATCTATCTTCGTTGGCTATCCTTTCAATATCATCAAAAGGAATATAGTAGGGATGCTCTGTCTTTTCGTGAAGTTTTAATACGTTGAGTTTTGCTTGTCCAATGCCATAATCTCTAAATTGTTCCCATAAATCGTCATCATCCATCTTGAGAAGAAAGGCAAGATTTATAACCCCTTCCGACATAGTTCTTAGGCCTAACAAGTTGAGGACACTAGAATCTTTATTTTCAAAAATATCCATTGCTATTGATATTGCGAAAAGTACAGTTCCTAACACAGTGTCAAGCTTTGCCTCTACCTTTGTGCTTGGAATTTTATCAATATATAGGTCGCAAGTATGTTCATAAAGGAATTTTACCTCTATTATTTTTCGCCAAGAAAATAAAAAACGAGAGGAAATTATTTTGCTCTTCCAACTTGTGGTATCGAGCTTTTGACTTTGGTATCCTCTCTATCGTGATGTGCCCAATTCATCTTTTGCAGCGTTCGGCATGAACCTTTTAAGGATCGGGATTCATGAGGCCGTTACATTTCTCGCTGATAGGATAGCTCCTTCTTCTCCTTCCCTCCGGCGCCTCTCGACTCTCATCACTGGGCCAGTGACCGCTATTTTTCACCGTCTGCACTTGCAATATAACAGAAAATTGTGTTTAAGTGAACATGCCAAAAAAATAGCAAGTACTTGAAAATGTTAAAACTCATTTTCATGTTTTTCAGTAGAGGTAAATTCCTTTTGCGACTTAGTTT
Source organism: Bacteriovoracaceae bacterium (assembly GCA_016784965.1). Lineage (GTDB taxonomy): Bacteria > Bdellovibrionota > Bacteriovoracia > Bacteriovoracales > Bacteriovoracaceae > JADHTQ01. The sequence continues at coordinate 1,042 of JADHTQ010000074.1, forward strand.
AGCAAGGTGACCAAAGGCGGGGATCTGGGAGACTTCAGCACCTAGGATGAGCCTCTTTTTGGCATCGACTGCCGCGCTGACCGACAGGGGTTTTAGCTTGGTGTGCTCGATGGTGATGAGGTCATCAAACTGCATGTGCTCGATGGGGTTGTCTCTTAAGTCGTGAAGGATTTTTCTCTGTACCATGCGAGCTTTCTCAGCAAGATAGACAAACTTACGCTCTACTGTCGTGCGATGGATATTTAAAATAAGTGCGCATCGGCGCATGGAGACCCCCGAGGCAAGAAGTCTAAAAAGATCACCATTGACTCGTCTCTTTTTCTGACGATACTCCAGCTTAAAAGTTGACTTGGAAAACTTCTTGCCACAGTGGCGACAAAGAAAGCGCTGGATTTTGCGCGAGTCATTCTTTCTATAATAGCATCCATCCTTTGCGATGGTCCCACTATTTGAACATCGAGGACAGCTTATTTTTAGGCGGTTAACTTTCATGCCCTCTCTACCTGCATTGAACAGATGAAAACTTAGAGAGAAAAATCACTAAAATTAAAGGACAAAGTTGACCCCATGTTCAAAAAATGAGTCGTGTGTACTAAAAAAATGATCCCCACGTTAGTGGGGCAGTTTAAAAGAAAAGAAAAACCGAAGCCTCCTTAAGATTTTAATAAACTGAAGAGATATTTTTTATACCCCAATTATTAAAAATGTTTATATAAGAATGGGGACTGTGGAAGGAAAGGGAACCACTTGCTTTATTTAGTCACTGGAATTTGCAAATGACATGGTTGTACTTCCATCTCATCCAAGGATCAGAGATCTTCCTGTTTTTATGTAGTTACAGTTTGATGGTGTGGTCGTTCAAAAAAAACTGTACGATCGTTCAAAAAACATGTTGACATAAATTTCATTCTCATGCATAAGACTGCAAGAACTTCGTTATCAATTCGTAAATGGTAACGAAATAAACTTAGTTATAAAGGAGTCTGGTATGAAGAAGGTAATGATCAGTTTTATTTTTGTTGTTGGGATGCTGCTTTCTGGAAGTATTATTGCAGGAGAAAAAATTAGTAGTGATGCGAAGTTAGTAAGCGTTTTTGGAAACTCTCAAGTTCTTTCACTCAAAGAGATGAATGAAACAAAAGGCGAGTTTCTCATGGCAATGCCACCCGTGTTAGTGCCAGTTATGTATATTAATCCAGTTACAGTTTCTTGGTCAACAGGGATGTTCTGGTTACAAAAAATGTCAGAAATGAATCCTTTTCTAAGAGCTTATTATAATCGCAGATAGTAATAAGATTATGCAATTATAAAGAGAGCTTGAATTATATCGGATAATGGGGAATAAGTGAATTTAATACTAATATTATTATTAATGATTTTACCATTTTCTTTTAGCTTTGGGGCAGATGATGAGCGTTTTGAAAGTAAAGATTCAAAACACAGCATTTCTGATTCAATTTACAAAGAAGCCGGAATGATTCTAGATCAAGGGAAAAATGAGTTAGCGCTTAGGTTTGCGAGATCCTTACAAGAATCAGTGAGGAGGTTCAATGCAGAAGTATCTTATAATCAAGGTTTTACTGAACACTTAGAATTGTATGCAAAATTTTCTTTTGAGTTTAATCATTTTATTTCAAGCTCTCCTCAATATAATAAGACAAACAAAGGACCAGGTGACCTTGTTATAGGTGGGAAGTATTCGTTAATTAACGAAAAACCAAATCGACCAAATATAACATTGATTTTACAATTGAGTGCTCCAACAAGAAAGAGCACCTCTGATGTTCTTAGAATTGGAAAAGGAACTTGGGGGGGAGGCTTTTCCGTTATGGGGAGTAAGACCCTAGAGCCTGTCGCTGTGTTTGCAAGTTTGGGCTATGATTACGTTCATAGTCTGAGATTGGAAACAGGGGTCAAGGAGGGAGCGAAACACTCTTTTACGTATGAGTTCGGTATGGGGTTTGCGGTTAATGAATCGGTAACAACCCTAACAGCAATAGGTGGTTCATTCACATCTTCACTTAAGTATGATGGTGCTGCAGTCTTGGGAAGTGAGGTAGAGCAAATAACATTTAGAAATGGTATCAACTTTAAAGTAGGTAATAGCTACATAGGTCCTTCTGTCATTATTTTACCCAGTGAAGGTTTTGCAAGTGTGGAGCTAGTATGTTCTACAAATATTTAGTTTTGTTACTCGTATTAATTATCATTGCTAGTAGCACTAACACTGAAGCTCATGCTGAAAGAAAAAACAAACTTAGAAGTTGGAAAGAGTTAAAACGTGAAAAAGTAGTAATGCAAAGTTTGGATTACTCCTGTGGTCCTTCAGCAGTCATAACCTTACTGAAACACTATTTTGATGAAAAGGTAATAACTGAAAAAATATTTTTAGATAAAGCAAATCTAATTATGGGTCCCAAAGAGATCAAAAGTGCTAAAGAAAATGGGCTTTCCATGTCAGATTTAAAAAGAGTTATTAAAAGTTTTGGTTATGATGCCATAGGAATGAAAATACCTTTTAAAACTCTCTTAGAAACTAATGTACCTGTTATTGTTTATATTCAAGATAAGATGACAAAACATTTTGCTGTTTATGCGGGTTATGACAAAGGTTTTGTTCGTCTTTTAGACCCTTCAAGGGGGAGTATCTACATTGCGCCTGAGGTGTTTGGTAAGGAATACTTAACAGAGAAAGCTTTAGTTATCCACAAAAACAATGAACTACCAGATAAGCTTCAAAAAGGAAGTAAAGACCACAATCCATTGGTGAAGACAGCCTTTAGAGCATTGAAAAATTTTTAAATTATTCAGCTTGAAATTTCTTGGTGTAAATTTTGTGCCATCAGAAAAATTCGTGCCAGCAGACATGTGGGACTCACTGTGTTTAGTGCGATTAGTCCCACACGTCTGCTGGCACAATTGTCCAATTGTCCGTAAGTCTGCTGGCACAATTGTGCAAGTGGTTGAAAGCATAGACAGATATGTTTTTATTATAGATATGAACTAACATTTATGTTAATTCAGGTGTATAATAAAATATGTCAAAATATAATGATAAACAAATTCGTGAGGTCTTTCATTTGCTGTTTTTGGAGCGGCTTTTGAAAATTTGTGACCCAAGATTATTTGCCTTAAAAGGCGGAGTGAATTTACGGTTTTTTTTAGGATCACCTCGTTACTCGGAAGATATGGACCTCGATATTTTTGGTGGGAGTGTTGAGACCCTTAAAAAGAACGGCTATAAAATTTTAGAAGACAAATCTTTTAGACGCGTTTTAAAAACATATGGTATCTCAAATCTATTAATAAATGATAAGAACAAGGCCAAGCATACCGAGACCACCCAACGTTTTCGGTTAAGACTAGTTAACGAAGTAGGAGAAGAGTTCCCGACAAAAGTCGAGTTTTCACGCCGAAAAACTAAAAATGAAGTTTTGGAATTTAAAAAAGAACTTATTAGGCCCGAAGTGATTCGGCCTTATAACCGTTCATCATATTTATGCCAGCATTACTTATTCAATTCAGCAGCCGTACAAAAAGTTAGGGCATTGGCCAATCGAAATGAGATTCAGGCCCGCGACCCATTTGACCTTTTTTATATTTACTCAACTGGCAAATTCAATGCAAATGACTTAAAACTTGTTGACCGAGAAACAAAACAAGCCGCTTTAGAAAATTTTATGAGCATTAGCTTCGTTGACTATCACTCTCAAGTTGTCGAGTATTTGGAGATAGAACAACGCCAAACTTATGGTGATGAAGATTATTGGAATGCCATTTGTGAAACTCTCGTCAATTTACTAACAGAGGTCTAACTCTAATGAATCTACCAAGCCTAGTAAAAAAAAAGATCGCTTTCACTACAAGAGAACTTGCTTTTGAGCTGGGAAAAAGTACTAACTCGGTTTCAAGATCGCTTAAAAATCTACACTCGCTTGGAGAAATAAAAAGAGTATCCAGAGGAATTTGGGCCAATGTTGACCACCCCCATTTTAGCCCCTATTATCTAGTTCAATATTTATTGGGAGATGAGCAAGGATATATTTCTTTTTTATCAGCTCTTCACCGCTACGATATCATTTCTCAAATCCCCTCAACCATTCAAGTTGCAACAAGTGGTCGCAATCGAAGTGTTAGCTCAGAAATTGGAGACTTCGAATTCATTAAGATCAAACCAGAGCTAATGTGCGATGGCTTTTCTTTATGGGGAGATATAGTCAGCTATAATTTGGCCAGTAGAGAAAAAGCACTTTTTGATTGCCTTTATATTTCCACGAGAAAAGGTAATCGTTTCTCCAGGTTTCCAGAGTTGGACTTATCCCAAGTAAAACAACGAAAAATTATCTCTTTCATCCATCAATTAATAAAATGTAAATCTATTCAATCGGCCATGAAAAAACGTTTAGAAAATTTATAAATATCGTAAATTTTGAAATTTTGTGCCAGCAGACGTGTGGGACTTGCCGTGTCTAGTGCAGTAAGTCCCACACGTCTGCTGGCACGAAATGTTCAGTGCAGTAAGTCCCACACGTCTGCTGGCACGAAATGTTCGCCAAATGGGCCTTCTCGCTAAAGGGAAAATAATCCATAGCCACCAATATCAATCGTATTCTCCCAAGATGGATTAGTTAATTTATATTGAAAGTCAGGGTTTCCTAGTTTGATGATTTGAACATAAAGCTCTAAATATTCTTCAGGGTTAATGCCGGGGTCATCTGTGGGGCCTACATATTCTAAATCTTCAATGTTCACTGTAATGCCGTGATCTTTTAGCTTCTTTAACATATTTCTTTTAATTGTTGAATCTTCGTAATCTACTGCTACAACATTGATGAAATCAAAACCCAAAATATTGGTAGCATCTTGGTAGGCCTTGCGGATTTGTTTAGTAGAAAGGTTGCTTTTTAGAATTTTAATTTCTTTTAAACAGTGCCCATCACAGGAAGTATCGCCCATTTGAAGCTCTATTTCGTACGAGAGGGCCCCAAATGCTATTGCCGATTGAAGTGTTATAAAGAGTGTAAGTATTTTTATCATGTTAAATCCTTATGCTTAGGTGTTGTAGGCATCAATTAGCTAAAAGCTGCGCCTTGTATAACATCAATAAAGTAATGAGAATAATGCAAAATTTAGATAGTTCTAATCTTATAATTTTATGGGTATTATCATGCAGTTGTTGCCGTGGTGTGGTGCGCCATCCATGTAACCCTAAACAAGTTGTTTGGTGAGTATTTTTTTAAGCTCGAGGCTATTATTGTCAGTGTTGGACCAGCTCTCTTGAAAAGAGGGGTTCTCTAATAATTCAAAGAAGCGAAATAAGCTGTGATAATACAGCTCTTTATGGTCGTGTGATGCAACTACGACCAAGGCATTTTTAATTTGAGGAATTTTTTTGGAAAGTAGAAAGGGTGTGCTTGACGTCACCAAAGCCAGTTCAAACTTATGGTACTCTTTAACATGGATAAAAATTATGGCAGTTTTTTCTTCAACGATTACATTGAAACGTCGATCTTTATTAATAAAGTGAAGGTAGAGCTCTTCAAAGGGGACTTGGAGTTTTTTTGCAAGTTTTCTGGCGATCGGTTTATAAAATTGAGCGGGGCCTGGCATTTCGACTAGGTCTAGACACACACAGTTTTTGAGTTTAAATGCAAGGGCCTTATCCACCAAGGAAGTTTTAGAAAAAAACATCTCTCTTGTCTCTTCAAAAAAGAAATAGTCGTTATAGCGAATATCGGCAACTTTTTTAATTTTACGGATGAGCTTATATTCTTTCTGGATGCATTTATGGGCAAACAGATAATACCATACTACACCAGCAATAAGAAAGAGCGTTGTTATTAGTAGGGTGGTCAGCCCCATTTTATAAATTAGATAGATGTAGAATGCAATGCCAATCAATTGTAGCCAAGGAAATAGGGGGGCGTGAAAAGATGGACGGTAGTGTTTTTTGTTACCTTTATAACGAAAATAAATTAATGTCAGGTTAGCTATAGTAAATAAAACAAGCTTGAGGGTTGAAGCAGTTTTTATAAAAAGTTCGAGATCCAAAAATAAAATAACTAGGATCATAAAGAAGGTGGTAAAAAGAATTGATACCCACGGCGTTCCTTGTTTTGATAGTTTTGCAAAAAAGCTTGGCAGTAACTTATGGTGTCCCATAGCATAGGGGTCTCGAGAAGCAGCGAGAATACCTGCATTGGCCGTTGTAATAAATGCCAAAAGAGCGGCAATACTCATAATCAACACACCTCCTGGACCCATAATTATTCCCCCCGCCAGGGAGAAGGGTGTTAGAGATGACTGGAGAGCACTGGGTTCAGTCACACCCAGAAGGATAAAAATACTAATCATATAGAGAATAGAAACAACACCCCAGGATAGGAAAATACCTAAAGGGATGGTACGTTGTGGCTCCTTTACCTCTTCGGCAATTGCAGCAATTTTAGTGGTTCCAGAAAAAGCGACAAAGATAAGGCCCGCAGTAGAGAAGATGAGTGAGAGATCCTTAGGTAAAAAGGGGTAAAAGTTATGGGGACGAACAAAAAAAATACCCGTGGTCATGTAGATGAACATTATAACAAAAAGAATCATAACCAAAAAAGACTGAACTTTTCCGGTAATTTTTACACCAATGATATTAATGGCCATAAAAATGAGGCAGAAAAAAACGGCCAACAGCTTGAGTTGCAGAATGCTCAGTTCTGGAAAAATTAGGGTAATAAATATACCCATTCCTAGAAGGGCAAATGCGGTCTTAAAGGCCAAAGAGAACCAGGCAGATAATCCTGCCAGTGTGCCAACAAGAGGACCCATGCTACGATCAGTAAAGATAAAGATGCCGCCAGTGCGAGGGAGGGCGGTAATAAGTTCGGACTTTGCCAAAACTGTGGGAATGACTAGGATGCTGGCAAGGGCGTAGGAAAGGAGGATAGCAGGACCAGCTTTGAGATAGGCCAGGGCGGGTAAAACAAAGAGCCCAGAACTAATCATGGCACCAGAGGAGATACAAAAAACGTCCAATAATCCTAGATCGTGCTTAAGTTTTGAGCGCCGAGGATACACCAATTTACCTCTTTTTTAATAAATTATATACTACTATATCATAAAATAATCATTAATTACTGATTGAATTATTCGACTCAAATTCTCAGAAGTTGTAACGTTTAAGTTTTGCTTGCACAACTTAAAACACAAAGCTCGACTAAATAAAGAGACTATTATGCAGCAAAAAGAGAGTATTTGGATACTCGAAGATGATCCCGGTTGCGTATTTGTTTACCAGCAGATTCTTGATATACGCTACCATACAAAGTATTTTGACTCCCTTGCTTCTTTTGATGATCTTGATGTTTTGATATTTTGATGTTTTGTTATAACAAGGGGGCCCAGGATTATATTGTAAAACTATTCCCTAAAACACTAGACGTTCACCTACATAACCTGCGCAAAAAAAATGTCCAAAAAGGGACTCCATATTGAATCAAACGCCACTGGAGAGTGGTCTCTTTCAGGCGAAGAAGTAGATAAAATCAATTTTTAATTGTTCCTCGTCAAGGACTTAATATACATTATCTAAGTGTTGGTCGCCAAATTTAACATGATTATCAAACGGGATCACTAGCATCACAATTATATTTTTTCTTTTTACAACAATACCAATGTTTCCATGTCCGTGGTACCAGTCTCGTGCATAAGTGACGCCTTCAATTTTTAATTGGTTATCATCGAGTAACTCAAAAAGCCTGGAATAAGAACTTTTAGCATAACTCAAAACGAGATCGCGTTGCTTTTTTGTCAATTCAACCACAAACCAGTCACCAATGTCAGAAATAGTATAATTTAAGGTTTGGTTGTATGTTTTAAATGCAAAACTATCGTTAGTCTTAAAGGCGTGTATAGAGGAGTCATATCTTTGGTTTAAATTCTTTCTAACGTACTTGTAAACATCCCGAGGTAAATATTTTTTTTGAAATGGCGTTTTCTTTAAATAATACTTATTACAATTAAGTGTAAGCGGTGAGATAAGCTGATCATTTTCAAAAAGTTGGGCTTGTATTTTTCCCTGCTTAATATTGCCATCAAAGACAACTTTAACACTATAGTTTTCAAAAATTGTTTTACCCTCTTCTATAGTAATGTCACTTGCAAAACTTTGATAATCGGAGACAGAGGGAAGCCAGCGACTCATTGAAATATGTTCTGGGTAAAAGTTAAAAGTTATCTTAACTGTTGGGTCGTTACAAATATAGTTAGGTTGACCAGCACTAGCCTGATGACCTCCCACCATAAATAAAAATATTAAAGCTATCATTTTTAATTTCATTTCCATCTCCATTTCCAGTAATAATTTGCTAACACTTAACATGACATCAAGGACAAAGATAATTCATATTTCTTATACCGCTTATATCTTTTTGTTGTAAAACGTGCCAGCAGACTTGTGGGACTCACTGTGTTTAGTTCTATATTTCTATAGTCACCCTGATATAAATCCAAATTATTAAATGTTGAACTAAAAGCGATACCCCAACCCAAGCTCAAACACAGAGTAATTATTTCTATGCTTCTTGGGGCCAAGCTTTATACCTTTACCAATGATCATATTCACAAAGTAGCTTTGTGAGAACAGCCAGTGCCCTCCCAGTGCAAATTCTCCATAATATGCTTCCTTTATTTTTCCTTCGTTTGGAGTGATCATGGAATACAATGCTCTTATACCTAGGTATAAGCCACTCTCAAATGATTTGTTATCAAAAAACCAATTCAACTTTAGCCCTAAGTTATTTGCTCTTTTCATGTCTATATTCCCGTATCTCTTACCTATGTGCCTTTTGTTTTTTTGATGATATAGAAAAAATGCTCCAAGAATTAACTTATCACTTAAAATTCTGTTAATGGATAATCCCCAGTGGTTGACATTTGTGATGATGGAAATACTATTTTTTTTAATTTCCTTACCTTTTTCTTGTAATTTGGACATCTTTATTTTTTCACTCTCTAGGCCGCGGAGATCCACGTGTAGGTTCGGGTCAGTTGTAAAAAAACTTGTTTGTTCTTTTTCGTAAGAGACCTTGGATATTAAATTTGCTTCAAGCTTATAGTTATCACCACCAAGTAGTTTTTTAAGCCTATGGTCTGTATCCTCAAGCATGGTGACTTTCTGTTTATTATTGGGCATGAAAAAGTATTTCCAACATACTCCACCATAAAACATGGACGTTAGCCCACATTTAAAGCGCAGGTCCTTTCTTACAGGGTATGATTTTTCATACAAAAAGCCATGTTTTATACCATCTTTTGTTTCTAATATGCCAACATGTTTTAATCGCACATGTGAACATCCAAGAATAAAAAAGCCATGAATACATTTGAAAAAAATGTAAAAGACAAGTTGCTCATATTAACCCTTTATCGTGCCAAACTAGTTTCATATAGCTTATGCTGGCAAAAGATATTCCAAATGGCAAACTAATTACACAATCATTAAAGACATTGGTACCATTTGCATGATTGTTAATTTCAGTGTAGTAGTTGATTGTTATAGGATTTTGGCTTATAAAATGGCTATATATTAAATTAAAAGGGGGACCAGATGAAAAATAAAATAAACTCATTGTTTTTGATGCTTAGTATGTTGCTTAGTATAGTGTTGTATTGGCCAGTTACACTTTCTGCTAACAACATTAGTGTTCGCAGAGTTCAAAAGGGTCCGGTGTTATATTTTCAAAAGTCTAGAACTGAAATTTTCAAGCATGGTCGAGTTCATAAGGTAGAGTTAGGTCAATTTCTTCCGCTTGGTCCAGGTGCTTGTGATGGATATTCTTTTCGCTTGAAACTTGTTTCTACCCAGGGTACTTGCTTTATTTGTACTGGAACAGATGTATTACAGGCGATGGAAGTTGCAAAAATGATACTAAACCCCAAGGTAGAATCAGTAACATGCCGAATTCGTCCCGGTAGTGCTCCATCTTATTCTTTCGCTGAACTTAAAACTCTTGCTATTGCTTTTAAGCTTTAAGCTTTAAGCAGTAAAGTAGTTTTTTGGTTTATTTTTCTACCTGTCTACCTATTTCTAGGTGGTGCAACCAATTTTATATCAGGTTTAGTGACAGCGACACGAAATCCAATTGTTGAGTTTGCTTCACTTAATTTATGGACTTCTTGATTATGCGACAAGCATTGTACAGGTGTACTCTTGACAGATCCTCCTTTTGTAATGCCTTTTGCTGGCCCAACATGCCCAACATGCCCTGCAGACCCAATTAAATCATTGGACCACTCTGAAACATTTCCATGCATATCAAATAAACCAAGAGGTTGTGACTTGTTCAACTGAGCAACAGCTGCAGGCGAAAAACTTTTAAATACATCAAAAAATTGATTTTGGCCGGAACATAAACCCATTTGATTGTATGATTGTGGATCATTCTGCAAGACAAAGTAGTCAAAGTTCTTTATGCGCTTGAATGAGGAGGCTGCATGTTCCCACTCTTTTTGGGTTGGTAATCGATAGACCAACTTTTTGTCTTCAATCCTCTGTTTTTGGCAATTATCTTGATCTAAAATGCCTCTTTTAATTGAATGAGGTGAGCGCATATCTATTTGTGGGCATTGATTTAAAGTGGCGACAAAGTTTCTTGCCATATACCACGAGACATAAGTAGCTGGATAATTTTCTTTGCCAAAGGCTCCCTTTTTTGCTTTATGAGAATTATCCATCCAAGGAAATGTCCCCATAACTTCACTCCAACTTCCCTGAGTAACTTCTGTTTTCAAAAGATCAAAAGTAGAGACCGATTCAGGTTTATTTGTAGCAACAGAGCTTGGGATGGTGGCAAATAACTTCTCACTTAAATAAAGCTCCTCGTAGTCCTGCCCACCCAGCTCTTTAGTTAGAGAGGTGTATTTGTCATCGATTTGATTATGTAAAGCATCTGTAATGGCAACTTTTGCTAGTGCTGTGTACTCAGCTGGATTCCAATTCCACCTGCCACTTCTGTATGCCCATAGATTTTCTAGGTAATCATATTCTGGATCACCCTCTTTAAATTTGTTATAACAAGGCATCTGCTTTAAAAAACTACTAAGTGGATCAGCATCACTTGGGATATATAGTTGTAACAAATTACATTTCTGGGTTGCAATATTCATTTTGGATCTAAGGTATGAGCTCGCTTTATCATCACCCGTATAAAATAGGTATTTGTGAGACGATAACAAAGCGTTTATCTTATCTAAGGTGTTATCTGCAGAGGCATAAAAGTTATAATAAGATTTTGTAAGGTCATAGATTTTTTTAAAAATATCTATAGATGCCTCTAGAGTCTTGTTAACTGAAAATGGGTTATTGGCAAAGTATTTGTTATTGTAAGATTCTAAATTAAATCCCAATTTGACAGGGTTTTGGGCGACAAAAGCTCCCATTTGGATCACCAAGTTTTTATAACTTTGATTTTTGTCAAAAACTGGTAGCTCGCTGGCAGCTGCTTTATAATTAAAGTTCATCAATTCTGAATTTTGAATAAGCTTTTCACTATTTTTTAACTCTAATGCTGGAGAAAAACTGACAATTTTATCAGAGACAGAAAGAGCTGTTTTATTTTTAAAGTGTTTGTGAAACTCCTTATTGTCTAGACTCAAAAAGAAATAAAACCAACCTCCATAAATGACTTTATTAACATAATGAGTTCCACATCTTTTACGAAATAATTCTGTGGCTTGCTTGTCAGCAAATTAAGCTTTCATCTCGGGGTAAAATTGTCCTCCTATGATTGTTTCTGTTCCTTCAGTTGCCACTCCATAGCCCATGACAATTTTTTTGCTTGAAGTAAATTTGCTTTCAAGCTCTAGGTTGTTTTCAATGGACAAAGACATTGGCCCAAGTATACCAATTTTTGCCTTTAACCCAATTTTTAAAGTCTTCAGTATCTGTTTTGTAGAATTAACCATGTGATAATTGATTTTTATGTTACTTACAGGATCCCTTTTTACTTGTGTACTGGCAAAACAATCAGACCGATACTTTTTGTCTTTTGTTTCAAATGGATCAACGCCGCGACCCAAAAAGGCTTCATTTACTTCGGGGTGAAGAGGGGCAGGACTAGGTTTTTGACCGCAACCTGCTAAGTACAGATGTATGAAAGCTAAAAAGAGTAGAAATAATTTTTGCATCTTATATCCTTTACCTAGCTACTGTAAAACCTAACTACTGTAAAATGTTTGAAATTTGTGTTTATTAGGTTATATTTCAATTTGATTATTGGTGCAAGGCGTTACGTAAATTTTACACATACTTACACAATTTACATACAAACAGTTTCTATTTATTAAACTATTTTTTTTCATAATTTTTCAAATAAGTTGTAGAGAGTGACAACTTGCAAGTCTTCTTTTATCATTTATTGACGATTCTTAAGACCTAAACAATACGGAGGGGAAAATGAAAAATTTCTTTAAAATCATTGTGCCATTACTACTTCTTAATTCAGTTGCCTTTAGTAGCGATAAAGTTGAAATTTATGAAGGTGCAGATGTACTTAAAGCATTACTTGTTGAAAGAGTTGAGTTTTTTAATCCCTATTGCCTTGTTGCCCATATGAGAAGAAGAGGTGGCGGACATGATATTAAATTGGCCGTTGGCCATAGAATTCACCGTATGGAAATTCAAGCACCTAATGCTGCTGATAAAGGTAGAAAACTCTATAATGTCAGATTAGAATATACCCACCCAGAGGGCTTTAAAACAGATCCCATGACTTTTTATTGTACAGCTAAAGAATAACAAAAGCCAAAATGGGTCAAAAGACCTAGAACTTGAAAGTTCCAAAAAGCATTCCTCTATCACCTGTAATTACGGGAATAACTTTTACTTTCTTGAAGTAATCTGATTTGGGGCTTGATATTTTAAATACATGCTTATTTAGCTTGATGACTGCTTCTGCTGCCAAATATCCAACTGCCCCACCTAAAACAATCTCTGAGGCCCAGTGAGCATCTTCTTGCATCCGAGAAATTCCGGTTAATACTGCTGCTGAATACATAAGAATATGGAGTGTCTTTTTTTGGGGATATTGTTCCTGGACAATTCTAGCAATGGCCATCGCCCCACCGATATGACCTGAAAAAAATGATGTTTCATTGAAAGAGTTATCAGAGCCATACCAGGAATCCTTTGCATCGAGTCCTTCTCTAGGTCTGGACCTAAAGGTCAAGGCCTTAGTGACCCCAATAATCAGATAGGTAATACCCAATGCCTCTGCTGCCTGTAGCGTGGTTGTAATCAAATGTTCGTCATCGTTATAGCGTCCAATTCCATAGGCAATGGCCAAAGAGGGCAAAACGTAAGTGGGGTTGCCAAAGACATCAGTGACCTGAGTAAACATATTGGTACCAGATTCAAAATCGTCTTGCTTCACCCATTGTCTAATTTTATCATCAAAAACGTAAGCTAAGGCGGTAGCACCAATTACAGCAGTGGCAGTCGTCCATTCCTCTTGAGTCCAATCCTTGGGAGAAAGTAAAATTGCCTTAGAGTCCTCAACAACATTTTCTAAATACTCTTTGTTAAACCTGTTGGGGTAATCTTCCTGAGTAACAACAATATCAGAGTCATCTTGAATATTGTTTTCTCTTTTATAATCTCTAATTGCAAATTGAACATCTTCTGTAAACATATCGGGGTATTGCCATTGTGAATCGTCGGCTAAAACTGTTGGCATTAAGAAACTACAAACAACAATGATTAACATTGATATTTTCATAAAACATTCCCCCAAAATAATTTTAAAGCAGGGCCTTTATGGCACAGCTTAGAATTTTATGCAATAGGTGCTGTAATTATTATAAGAGAATTCAGCAGCTTCTTGGCTTACAGTACCGATTAAAAGATTGTACTCAAAAGTAAAAAAAAGCAGCGTGTATTGATGCCAAAGGACGAATACAATCAAAATAAGGAGAAATAATAATTTTTTAGTAACAATTTCTCATCAATTTTCATTTATATAAAAATCTATGAAAAAAATAATATATATTGTTTATACTTGTATTTTGTTTGAAGCGATTGGGTCAAATCCATGTTTTGCACGTTCTAAAGATGTGAGTTCAGCACATGTCATAAATAGACTCAAAGTTACAAAAAAATATTGGGATGAATTGTTAAGTCAACTTTACATAAAAGGTGCAAAAGACAGTAAGTTAAAAAGCATTATGGAAAATACCAGAGGTTTAGCCAAACAAACCTTCAAGCAAATGCAGCAAGGCAATCTGCATATCGATATCGGGTTGAGCAATAAAGATCGTGCCTAAAGATCGTGCCAGCAGACTTGTGGGACTGGCCGTGTCTAGCGCAGTAAGTCCCACAGGTCTGCTGGCACGAATGCTACTAAGTTAAGACTATCCATCTAGCTCTCCATTTGTTTGGGGAGGCCCGCCTTACCGCACCTTCGAGAGTAACCCCAGTTTTGATTTTTTGACTCTTTTCTTGATACCGTAAGATGACAG
>JADHTQ010000075.1 GCA_016784965.1 Bacteriovoracaceae bacterium
GCTTGGGCACCTTTTACTGGCGCATTAAAGGCATCAAGCCCCTCATGGTACCAGTGAAATAATATCTCTTCATAACTATTTTGGATGTAGGGTACGTGAATATGAATGTCTCTTTTTTGTCCAATTCTATCAAGGCGACCAATTCTTTGTTCTAATAGATCGGGGTTAAGTGGTAAATCAAATAAAACCAAATGGCTGACAAATTCGAAATTTCTTCCCTCACTACCAACTTCAGTACAAAGTAGAAGATCAGCTCCACCAGGTTCTGCAAAATAGGCCACTTGTCGATCTCTGGCCATTAAGGTAAGTCCGCTGTGAAAAACAGAGGCCACAACTTTTGAGGTTCGATGCCTGAGTGCTTTTTCGATTGAAATAATTTTATCTTTTGAAGTGCTAATTAATAATACTTTTTGGCCTAGATGCTTATGTAAAAATTGTACTAACCAATCCATGCGCAGGTTAAAAGTTGTGCTACCCGCCCGCTCCTGATTACCTCTGATGACCGTTGCAGCTTTATCAGTGAGTAGCGCATATGAGTTTAGGATTCGTTTGGGAAAAAAATGGAAAGTTTTTTCCATGGTGTTTCTGGTATTTCTAAAAAAGACTCTACCGGTGCCATGGATATCAAGTAGGTGCTGAAGCTTCGATCTAGCTTGATCATCTGTTGCAGAGCAATTATTTTCAACTAAAACAAGACCCTTTTTTGCCACTTTTTCATAATCTTCATTTTCAGCTAGAAATTGTTGGTAATTATTAAAGCGATGGGGGTCAAGCAGCTTGAGTCTGGCAAAATGACCACTTTGACCCAACTGTTCAGGAGTGGCAGTCAACAAAATGAGCCCCAGTGACTTACTGGCAATTTTTTGTACTAGTTCATACTCAAAACTCACCAACTCTTCTGACCAGCTAAGTTGGTGTGCTTCATCGACAATTAGCATATCCCACTGGGCCTGTTCTAGAAGATTTTGCGCCACCTTAGAACCTTTAAAAAGTCCCATATTGCAGATAACGAGTTGATGATATTTAAAAGGATTTATTTCGGGATCAAAGTGGGTCTCTTGATTGATCACACAAAAGGCAATCTGAAATCTTCGCAACATCTCAACAAACCATTGATGTACCAAAGAGTCTGGAACCAAGATGAGCACTCTTTCAATTCGTCCCGTTTTATATAAGTGATGTAAAATTAGTCCGGCTTCAATTGTTTTGCCAAGTCCAACTTCATCGGCCAATAATGCCCTGGGAATTGGGCGCTTGGCCACTTCCTGGGCCAAATAGAGCTGATGACTAATTAAAGAAATTCTGCCCCCGATAAAACCTCTAACAGGCGACAGTAGTGTTTGTTTGTGTAACAGGTGTGTTTCAAAACGCAACTTAAAAAGCTCATTAGAGTCTATTAGACCATTAAACAACCTTTCTTCTGGTTTGCTATAGCTAAGTGCCCCGGTGAGTTCAGACTCAAGAATTTCTTGGCCATCTGTTCCGCGGTAAATAATGAGCCCTTCAAAAGGAGTGATATGTTCTACCTCGATTGTTAAATTATCGACGCTAGAAATTATATCTCCCACACCAAAGCGTGCCCGCTTTAAAGGGGCGCTTTTAATTCCATATTTTCTAGTGGTGTCACTGGCAGGATAAAAAACGGTGATAGTTTTAGCTTCAATAACAGTGAGTATGCCCAGCCCTAGTTCTGGCTCTGTTTCACTAATAAAGCGTTGTCCAACGGTGAGTAGCTCCAAGACTTTACTTCATGTTATAAAATACAAAGATGGAAGTTAGGATAATTATGGCAAATAAAATGTATAATTTATAGCTCCCCAGGGCCTTTTCTGCCTGTGTGTTAGATCCTGCTTGTTTTTTGTGTAAGCTATCTTTTTTAATTCTATCTTGTCGTTTTTTGTGCTTTTTAAACTTCCGAACATTTGATCCCAAACTTGTCTCCTTTGGCAATTAATGTTAAAGGCCAATTAAAACATTAGTGTAGGTCTTTCGTCCAGTATGAATTTTTAAGAAGCTTTTTTAAATTCCTCATCCCTTTTTAATTTTCGCTCGCAGTAAGATAAAAGGCCTCGTTTGACTGATTCCGGGTCTAAAATTTCCACTTTTCCCTTGAGGGATAAAAGCCACTCGTAGATGTAATCGGATACTTCGATGGATGCTCCCCAGATACTGTCGCCGCTGGAGTTAGATGTAGCATAGGGTTTGCCAAAAAAATGGTATTCGGGATTAATG
This sequence comes from Bacteriovoracaceae bacterium, assembly GCA_016784965.1. Classification (GTDB taxonomy): domain Bacteria; phylum Bdellovibrionota; class Bacteriovoracia; order Bacteriovoracales; family Bacteriovoracaceae; genus JADHTQ01. The sequence goes on from JADHTQ010000075.1 coordinate 2,233, forward strand.
TCTACCTCTTCGTTGGCATAAATTTTTAATACTAACCTCTCCTCGTGACCGCCAACTGCTCTTATTGCTGATAAGAAATCATTAACTTCAATGGTGGAGTAATTGGGGAGATATTTAGAAGTTGCGTTGATCTTGATATCTTTGATCTCGTTGAGTGCAAGATAGATGAGGCACCGGTCGGAACAATTTTCTCCCACCAGGGATAGGTAACCCTCTAAGTATAACAGGCGGTGAGAAAAGATATGGATTAAGTTATTATCAACAGTTTGGACTTGAAGGCATTTGGTGTCCTCGATGGCCTGTTCAATGATGTTAATAATCTCATCTTCATACAACATACCAGTCTAGTCGGGTATTTGGGGGTTTAACTTTAGTGCTTTTTTGCTCTTTATTGGCCATAATAGTACTATGATCTTGAAACTATTGATGAAAAAACCAATTTTTATTATGGGCGTTTTGCTTATGATCGCCTTTTTACTAGAATTAAATAGGCGAGGAATGTTTTCCAATAGGTCGGCCCTACTCAAGGCCACCTCCTGCCGGGCAGTCTTACAGATGTTAGATAAAAGGGTACCGGCCACTTGGTCTACAAGCTGTGAAGGCAACAATATTGCGATTGAAATACAAAAATCTTTGCAAGGGGCCCAAAAGATGGAGCTAGTTCTGCTCAAAAGGATTCTGTACAGAGAACTTGCCAATCACTTAACATTTATTTCCAGAAATTCCCCCAATGAGACCTTGGAAAGAGTTAAATTTATTAGAATAAAGCTGATTCATGCCAAAATGGATATTACCGCACTCACCCAAGGGCAACATGTGGCCCAAATGGCCACTCTAGGTGATCCAAAATTTATCGCCGAACATTTAAAGGCAACGGTCAACGTCACAGAAAAGATTAAATAAATTATTTGGGGCCACAATTTGGTATTCTAAGTCGCCGCTGACTATTTTATAACTATAGGCATGCAGATACATAATATTACTGGTTGCTCCACCGTAGAGTGTATCTCCAAGTATTGGATGCCCAAGGTGCATCAGTTGGGCCCTAATTTGGTGTCTTATACCTGTGTGGAGCTTAATTTTTAGTAGCGAGAGGTTTTGCTCTTGGCCAAATTTGAGTTTTTTTACTTCTAAGTTTGCAAAAAAGGAGCTACTACTTGTAGATGGAGCAGAGCTCACTTTCATTTTAGCACCCTTTGGTCCTGTTGGAGTTAAGTAGTGCTGGTGCGCTCCTTCTTGCAAAAAATCTCCCTCTACTATTGCCAAGTATATTTTATTTTTGACCAAGGCAAAAAAGTTTGTCCGCAAAGAGTTAAACAGCTTTTGATTTTTAATATAAAACAATACCCCAGAGGTAGCAAAATCTAGTCGATACAATAGACCTCGATCATAAGACGTTGAGTTTACAAGCAGTGCCTCATAATATTTTGAGGGATTCGAGGATCTTAAAAAACTTAGGCAGTTGTCATGCTCCTGGTAGCCAAGTGGATGGCAGTGCAGGTTGTTTGGCTTATTTAAAGCAAGTACCAATTCATCTTCAAATAAGATCTCTAATTTGGGCCCAGCGTAGATGGGCGAAATCAGCCCATTATTGATAAGATCCAAGGGAAGGGTAAGTACATCACCTGCGGTATATTTTTTTTTCAAAAATGATTTTTTAAGACTGCTATGCTTTATTTTAGCTTTAGAGACGTTAAAGGTAGAGGTCAAAAACTCACTAAGGTCATCTATTGGAGCAAGCAGACAAAAGGACGTCGAGCAAAGTGCAGTTAAATTATCGGTGCTCAACTTTGTGACCTTGCGTCTGTAAGTCGCGCTTTCTCAGTACAAATTCAACTCTGCGATTGAGAGACTCTTTCATCTGTTTGTTGACTCTGGTATCTTCGCTAGGTCTGGTGTCGCCATAAAAGACAGTCGTAATTTTATTGGTACTGACTCCACGTCTGATTAAAGAACGCGTGACAGATGCCGCCCGCAGGGAGGATAAAATAAAGGCATCTTTGGTTTTGTCTACAGAGGTCTCGCCCGATGAGCTGTGTCCTTCAACAAAAACCTTCCACTTTTTTCTAGAAAGCATTTTTATAATGCGCTTAAAGACCGCGACACTTATGCCCCCGTCAACCATTTCCACTGTTCCTTTTTTGAATAGAATCTTGTCTTTAACTATAACTTTAATACCTTCTGGCATTTCATAGACATCGACTTCCTCGGTGAGAGCAAATTCCTCTAGGTCACTTCTCATGGTCACCAATTCTTCGTCTGATTCCCGGTTAATTTCATGTTTGTTTAATATGCCTTCCATGGTTAAAAACTCGATGGGAAACGGTCTGATGGGATCTTCACTTTCCATCATAGTGGGAGAGTCATCAGGGGATTTACCTAGCTCGATCACCTTGCCATATTCTAACTTGGCCCCACCAAATGCCTTGCGCACAGATCCCAGTGCCGCCTCATACTTTTTTGTTTCTGTTTTGGCAAAAGAAAGAAGCAAAACAAAGAAGGTCAAAAGTAGCGTCACTAAATCTGAAAAGGTAACCATCCAAAGGGGAGCACCTTTGGCACATGGCGGGCACTTTACCTTGCCACCTTGCTCATCACTATCGGACATTAACCACCCTCACCAACATCTTCTTCCTCGCGCAGGTTCGGAGGTAAGAAAGAGTTTAATTTTTCTTTTATAAGCCTGGGATTTTCTCCGGCCACAATGCCCAAAGTCCCAGCAATAATAATATTCATCTTAGTTATTTCTATATTGGAGCGAATGCTCATCTTACTACTTATGGGAATAGCAAAAACGTTGGCAATAATAGCTCCATAAAATGTTGTAAGTAGAGCAACGGCCATAGCAGGACCAATTGATGATGGATCGGAAAGATTTTGGAGCATGATAACAAGGCCCATTAGGGTGCCAATCATACCCATCGCCGGCCCAGATTCGCCAATACCATCCATAACATTGATACCAACTTTGTGCCTCTCCTCCATGGCATCAATTTCAAGTTGCAAAATTTGACTAATTACCTCAGGCGGCCGGTTGTCAGCGGCCAAAAGCATCGCCTTTTTTAAAAATTCATCTTCAATGGGAACCTTTTCCAGGGCAAAAACGGACTCTCGTCTTGCCGTTTCTGCAAGAGTTCCAACTTCAGCAATGGTCTTTTGGGGATCACTGGGAGTAAATAGTAGGGCCTTTAGCGCAAATTGAGTAACTTTTTGGATTACTTCAATTGGCCATCTAATAAATGTAACTCCAACAAGTCCCACACCGACAACTAATATTGACGGGACATCTATAAAAATCACTAAGCTACCACTGGTAACAATGCCTCCAATAATTGCAACCGTTGCAAGGGCGAGGCCTATAATCGTGGCAATATCCATGATTAACCATCCTTTTGGATTATTATTTGTAGTTCTTGCTGTAACCATCGGAAATTAATACGAAATCTTTAATGTTTATTTGGATATTTAAAACAATAGTTGAAAAATTCTTAGGGTAAGTGTGGGGATCAGATCTCAGATTAAATATAATTTGTAATTATTAAATAAAATTAACATATTCATAATACTTTGCAGATCTTGCTCCTGTATATCTTATAACATTATAAAAATTAAATGACTTAACTATAAGCAAGGGGTAGATAAGTGAGCACAAAATTCATATTAAAACGAATAATTTGGTTATTTATCATCTACAATCTATCGCAAATTTATACCGTCAATGCACAAGAAAAAATCACTTTAAAAATTGGTATCATGCCAGGCAAGGTCGGTTTGGCAAAAGAATTGAATTCACTAAAGGACTACTTAGTTAAAAAGAATATTTATGTAGAGTTAGAATCGTACGTAGATTATAAGCACGCTGCAAGTAAGTTTAAAAAGGGGAAAATCGATGCCATGTTTAGCGGGTCTGGAGTGGCAGCGATATTTATCTTAAATGGACTAGCAGGGCCAATGGTTAGGCCTTTAAGAAAAGATGGTGGCAGCTTTTATCATGCAGTGATAATTGCACGAGTTGGTGCCCCTAAGTTTAAAGGAATGCCAGATTATTTTAAAGGAAAAAGGGTTGCATTTTCTGTTTTGGCCTCATCTGGAGAGTTTTATTATAAGGCGTTGACATCCAAGTCAAAATTTAAGGCCAAGACTACGATAAAAGTAGGATCACATTTTAAGGCCTTGGAAGCATTGCTGACAAGAAGAAGTGACCTGGCAATTGTAAAAAACCTTATCTGGGAAGCGCTTAAGACTAACTATCAGGGCTTTACACAGGTCGGGCAAGACTATGACTATAATCCGGATAATACGTTAATAATTTCTACTAAATATCCAAAAATGGCCAAAAAACGTCTTGAAGACGCATTGATCTCTCTTAGAGGTGATGAGAGTCTCGAAGCTCAACGTGTTAAAAAGACAATGAAAATATTTAATTTTATAAGGACTTCAGTTGTAGATTTCAGCCATACTATTGAGCTACTAAAGCTTGCAGGAGCAACAAAATTGGGCGATTTATAGGGGGAAGGCATGAGAATTGGCAATAAATTGTTATTAGCTTTTATATCCATCGCTTTTTTATTTGTTGTAATTGGTATCTATAACTACTTTTCGATGAGCAAGGTGAGTACTACAGTTTCACTAGAGCGGGCCTTTTTACAATTTGATATTCAAGTTTTACATTCAAAAGATGCTCTTCGCAGATTTATAGCTACAAATGATAAAAACAGGCAGTCGGTTTTGCAAAAAACACTGCAAGTACACCTGGATAAGGCCAAAAGGTGGATTGATGTTATAAAATCCTCGGATGCTCCAGTAGTCAAACAAAAATTTCTCAAGCTTCGGGATTATTTAAAAGTGTACCAAACAGCTACCAATGAGGCAGTTATGGCCCATAGGGCCTATGGGCAAACTGTTGATAGTTTCAAAAAAAAATTAGTGGTAGAAAAAAAATTAAGGCATAAGATAAAGCGCATGATTTATAAAGACAAAACACCAAAATTAGGGTTTTTGGCCCAAGAGGTTATGTATAAGAGTAAGGAAGCTTTGTTTCAATATATGGATGTAACACATATAGAGCAATGGCAGAATGCAGTACAAAAATTACATTCAGAAATTTATAGACAGGTTGGGCTCCAAAAAAGAGCTGCTTTATTACGGGTAATCACAAGTTACTCAGAGCTGGTACAAACTTGTGCTGAATTAACAATACTCAAAAAACAACAGTTTGCTTTTGCTGCACAAAAGATGGTTGAGTTAAATACTATAATTGTTGAAATAGAAATTGTTCTAAAGCAGCTAGCAGGTGCAGTAAGACAACTTGTGGCCAATACCATGCATAACACTTTTTTGATGTCGGTTACAATTTTTGGGCTTGCTTTTTTGCTTGCCATAATTTGGGGCATATTTCTAACTAACTATATAACAGGACCTCTTAAAGTTCTCACAAAAGGATCTGTTGAGATAGGCCAGGGCAAATGGGATACAGTCTTGGCGGTTAAATCCGATGACGAGTTGGGAGAGTTGGCGTGTGCTTTTTTACAGATGAGAGATAATCTTCATCAAAGAACAGCAGAGATCATAGCATCAAGAAATTACGTCGAAAATATTATTAGGTGTATGATGGACATGTTAATAGTTTTAAGTCCAGAAGGTAGGATTAAAAGCATTAATCGCGCCACTTTAGAAATACTAAAGTACACAGAAGATGAACTCATTGGCAGAGAGTTTAGTTGCATTTCCAAGCAGGCAACATTTCTGGGTCAACAAGAACAATCTTTTATGGCCAAAGGAGGTCAAAAGGTTCCTGTGCTGTTTTCGGGCGCGATAATGCAAGCTAATGATGAAAAAATTGAGGCCATAGTTTGTGTCGTGCGAGATATTTCTGAGCAAAAAATTACTCAACAACAACTACATATTGCCAAAGAGGAAGCAGATCGGGCCAATAATCTAAAGTCGAAATTTTTGGCCAATGTTTCTCATGAGATCAGAAATCCAATTACGGGAATAGTGGGGATGTTAGAACTTTTAAAGCTGGAGCCAGAAAGCTTAAGCCAAGAGCAAAAATCATATATTGAAACTGCCAAAAGTTGTGGCACCCAACTTGTCTCTATTGTAAATGACATTATGGATCTTTCAAAAATTGAAGCAGGAGTTATGACTTATGATCAAGATTTCTTTTGTTGGAAAGAGTTAGTAGCAGACCTCATAAAATCGTTTAAGGTTAAACTGAAAGAAAAAAATATAACAGTTGAGCTGGGGGATTTATTTGCTTGTACTAAAGAGTATGAACATCAACAAGGACCTACATGTCGCATTGTAGGTGATAAAAAAAGATGTACTCAGGTGCTTGGTAACTTAGTTATAAATGCGATCAAATTTACTCAGGTTGGCGGCAAGATTAACATTGATGTCAACGTAGAGGCCTGTGGTGAGATGGCCGTTTCTACTATAAAAGTCATAGATAATGGTTGTGGCATTGCAAAAGAAGATATTGACAACATATGGGGTAGTTTTGTGCAGGTCGATGCCTCTTATAGTCGTCTTAGCGATGGAGTTGGACTGGGACTTTCCATATCTAAAAGAATTATTGAAGGGATGTCTGGAAAAATTTGGTGTGAAAGTCAAAAAGGCAAGGGCTCTACCTTTGCTTTTAAAGTAGCGCTACCAACGATTTCACTTAGTACTTCAAAAGAAATGGTTGCTGTAAATAAGCATGTCAGAAGCTGCAAACAAAAAGCGAAAAAGATTTTAATTGCAGAAGACAACCATACTAATCAAGTGGTGCTAAAAAGTATGCTGGAGCATTTGCGCTATGGTTGTGAGGTGTCTGAAAATGGACAATTGGCACTCGATAAATTTAAGTCAGACTCTTTTGACTTAGTGCTGCTTGATACCATGATGCCAGTCATGGATGGCGTTGAGTGTTTTTACAATATACGAAAAATTGATAGTGACATTCCAATTATTGCAGTTACCGCCAATGCTATGGATGGTGATCGGCAGAAGTATTTAGATATTGGTTTTAGTGATTATATTTCAAAGCCTTTTACTATGCAGACACTTAAAGAGCGCTTGCATGAAGCTATTGTTTGACAGATCTTTGTAGCACTGCTCTTTGTAGAGCATTAACAAAAAGTGCCATACCATCATTTGCTTTAGGATTATCATGCTCAAACTTTGCTCTTAACGTATTGCCAGCTTGGTGGATAGTAGTAGCAGAAATTGAGATCTCATCGTTTTTTTCTGGCCAGTACACTGTGATTTCGACTTTAGAGCCGTCGGTCATTTTTGGAACATGCTTTTTGGAGCGAAGGTGTATTCCACCTTTGCTGATGTTGTCTACTTTAGCACTAAAGCTAAGACCAGAAGTTCTAACAATAGAGGCCATGATGTCTAAGTCCTCTGGGATATCTACTCTGTAGGCGGCCCGCCTTTGTTTATAGAAATTGATTTTTTCAGGAAACTTGAGTCTGAAGGCGTCTTTATTTTCTCCAATTAGTTTTTTGGAGCTGATGGTTGCTTCAAATACATAATCTTTATAAAAAAACCGAGCAGTAAGAAGACCGCACTTTTGTATCTGATCACAATTGGCGGCATCAGCAAGTGGGGCAACATCCATATATGAGATTTTTTTTAGATTACCTAGTCTTGCTAAAGACATCTTAAAAATAGTTTTAAACGTTTTTTCTTGTAAAGGCATAACTACTTCAACTGGAGAGTTTTCTTTAACTGCATGTTGGAGTACCTCTAAGATTGCTGCGTATCCATCTATCGTACCCTCTTGTCCAATTAACACTAGATTTTTTTTCTTGGACCCAGTCATTGCCTGCACCGCTGATTTTATGCAATTTCCTACAAGTGAAGCTGGATATGATTTAGGCAGTGTAAAAAAGCTTAAACATAAAAACACAAATAGCAGCATCACTAGTTTAAACGACATGATTTATCCCCTTATTTATTGTTAAACGTTGGAGACGATACCTGTTAAGTGAGGAGATTTAATTAAGTAGGTGTGAAATTTTCTTCATAGTTATTTTAAAAAGGCAGGCAAGTAAAAGCCTTGACGTTGGTGACACGTTGCGCTATGGTCCTCGATGATTTACAAAAACTTTAGTAGAAGGTGTCATGAAAAAGCATAAATTGTTATTGTGTTTATTGCTACTATTTTCACTACAAATATTTGCAAATTCCTCAAAGCACTGTGCAAAAGATCTACATGCATTGGCCAAGGCCCGCCGGATGGGAGGCCACTTAGATTACCTAGACTTTAGTCAACTACACATCTCAAATCACATTGGAAATGACAGGTATGATGCCCACAGAATTGTTGCTGTAAGGTTGCAAACGGGAGTTTATTATAAACTGGGAAAAAAATTAGGTTATGGGCGCTATGGTGTGGTTTATTGCATAGAAGTTGGTTGTAAGCTGGCCTTAAAAATTCCTAAGTCTGGTTATCGGGTACACTCCTTTATTGAAGAGGTTAAAAATGGGCCATTGTTAAAAAGAGCAGGTATTACTTCAGCTCATATCTTGGATCATGGGTACAACTACGCCTATTTGATAAAAGAGTATGTTCCAGGCAAGACCGCCAAAGAACTGTTAACTGAAGGCAGATATACCGATCAACAAATTAGGGAGCTTGCGACAATTTATAAAAAGGCCAAAACCCATCAATTATCTCTCGATGTAAATCCTGCCAACTTTGTCTGGAGTGAAGAGGTGCAAACTTTTATTCTTGTCGATAACTTCTTTCGAGGTCGTGAACTGGGCTTTGGAGACAAAAGGCTTCAGTGGTGGCAAAATGAGTTGTTTTATCACAATCAAGATCAGGCCCAACGATTTGCAGAGCTAATTAAGGAAGGTTAGGGGCAAAGTCGAACTTAAAAAGCTCAGCGATACCACAAAAAGGACAACTGTTATCAACTAAAGTAAATAATATTACTCGCCCATTTTTTTGTTGGTACTGTGGATGTTCTTTGGCAGCATAACAGCGACCTTTGCTACTTTGGGGAGTGCACTTATGGATTTGTTTTGGTTTTGACCATGGCCCCCACACATCATCTGCTGTACGGATGACAACATCTTGCCTAAAGTATCGATCATAAAGCAACACAAACTTTTTGAGGTATGGATTATAAGAAATTGATGCCTCTGGTGGGGCCTGATCTAGAATTGTTTGGGCCTGATCAACAGAAGATGTCCAGGTACCACCTGTTTTATAATATTGGTATTTTTTTATATTTTCTATGTATTGAGGTTTAACTCTGGCCAAAAAACCTGCATAATCTGGAGCACTCCCTCGACCTAAAAGATATAGGTACTTGCCATAAACGACAGTACTAACTCCAAATTTGGGTTCTTCCTTTTTCCAAAAAATGGTTGAGTTGTTGATCTTGAGGCGTTTAATCTCTGAAGGATTTGAGATTGTTGAAGTCGCCACTCCTGTACCATCATGCCTAAAGTCCCAAGAGCCAGTTCCAAAAATATCCACATGATAGTAAAAAATGTAAAACTTATCTTCAAAGGCAACAGAGGCCCCAGGCCAAAGTTTAGTTTTTTTGGGATTTTCTGTAGATAGGTTTTTGAGATAGTAGCTTGCATGGCCTTTGGACTTATTTAGATACTTTAAATCAGTTATACAATTATCTGTATCCATCCCCTTAGACAAAGCAGCACTATTGTGGATTGCACCTTCAAACTTCATCTTACCTTGAGAATCAACTGTTCCAAAAAATGTATCTCCAAACAACCACAATGATTTACCATTTAAATAAACTGAATATGCTCCATCTTGTCCCAGGACTTTCCCGTCGTTACTTTTGCGATCAATTAAAGGACAAATTTTTACAGCTGCAAAAGTCGTGTTGGTAGAAAGGATAAGGATGAAAAATATTATTTTAAAGTTTTTAGTGTTCATTACTGCCTAATTTTAAGTTGCAGCTGTGCCTGCTCTACTGCCAAATCAATATCAGTGCCAAATTTCCTGGAAAGGATATGAATTAATTCGCAAGCGGCATAAATAATTTTTCTATTTTCACGATCTCTTTTTTTTAAAATATTTCTCTCCACAAGCTGTTTCAGGGCGCGACTACTGGCAGGGCCCGATATGTTTAACTCTGTCTCTAAACACTCCGAAGTAATAATTGGCATTTGCATAAGTAAATTCAAGGCACGCTGTGAAGCAGACTTAGCTCTAAAGTTTCCTCTTTGTAACCAGATTGTGGGTAATTGTTCAATTGCCTTTTTTGTTTTCAAAGCTTCTAGATTACTCTCAATAATTGCATTGCATACAAATTCAATAATGGCTTTATATTGTAATTTTTTTTGGGCAAACTCTAATGCCTTGATGTAATCGTCTTTGTGAGTTTCGATATATCCTGACAAGTACAGAGGCATATGACCTGAGCATGCCATCTGGAGCGGCCACAGAGCCCTTCCAGCTCTTCCATTTCCGTCGGTGAAAGGATGAATCGCTTCAAAATGAGAATGTCCAATCGCCAACCGAACGACAAGTGGTAATCCATGTCCGGCATCTGCAAGTTGGGCCATTTGCTCATCAGAAAACCATGCGATGAGTTCTTTTAGGCACCTTTTAACCTCTGCTGGTGGGGCAGGGTTGTAGATAGAGTTTTCTTTTCTGAGACCTCCACCAATTGTTACCACACTTCCAGCTTTTCCAGGGGCGCGCAATTGTCCTGGTATACCGTATGAATTTGGATCATTTTTGACAATATCTCGCTGAATTTGACAAATCAGATCCATTGTAAAAATGGACTCTCTGTTTGCATAGGCCTGATCAAAGATTTTTTCAAGAGTTTTGGCGTAGCTGCGAACTGATTGATGCTCACTCCGAGCAGTATCCTGATCTGCAATTTGCCCAGGTGTTAAAGCATGATCAATAGTAGAGTAGGTTCCCTCTAAACGAGAAGATTCAACTGCTTCTCTGCGGACAAATAGATAGTTGATAAGTTTGTCTAGTTCACTCATCTCCTCATATGTTGGCAGACTAGCTAAGACCCGAGTGGCCTGTGAGATAAGTTTATAGGGGAGATCTTGTATTTTATCTCTAGGTGGAGCGGGAGGAACAACAAAAAAGATATTAGAATGGTCAGGGGGGCCTCCCCGAACAACTCCGGCTTTCATTCCTGGTTGATACTCTGATCTTAAATCTTTGCAAAGTTCGGTTTTTTTCATATTCTAAAACAACTTTAACAATGTTAAGTTTAAACCATTATAATTAACTTTAGCACAATAAAGTTAATTATCAACCGTAAAGATTAACTTTAAATGAACAATTGATGGGGGCGCGTGTTTTGGCCCCCTTCATGCTGATATTATTTTACGACTTCTTCTTCAATCATTTCCCAAACGCGTCTGTCTCTAGCAATTAAAGTGTGACCACGTCTTCCATATCCAGATAGATAATGGTTTTTTGCACCACGGATGGCAGCAGATCTAATGAGTGAGGCCTCTTGTTGGTAGAAGTTTAACCAATTTGAAATTGATTCAGCTCGGTCTAAAGGGATATCTCTAGGAGCACCATAACACTGGCCACCACCCATGAACATTCCCATCATGATGTTCATCATGGCAATCATTTTACCCATCATAGAACTATCACAAAGCTGTGGATCGATGGGATCAATGGTAAAAACACCTGCAACGTTTACATCTTTTGGCGCAAATTGGACTAAGGTCAAATGTAAGCTCAACCATCCACCATAGGAGTGGCCGACAATATAAACTGGAGTTGTAGGATCATCTAAGAGATCTTTAATAGCAGGTCCGATCGATCTCGATCTGATTCCTTCTGAGTAGTCAGGATTCTTAGAAGTGACAATGGCAGCACGTACCCATGGAGGAGCGCCGTCACCTAGACAAGCTAGAAGGTAGTCTACCTTGGTGTCAGGTGATGCTTGTTTAATTGATTCGATTAATTCTTGTACACCACGGGATAGTCCCATGCCATAAGGTGCTGGGCCATCGTAATCGTTGCTACAGGAGTTGTACCCTCCCAAACCAACAACTAAGGCCTTTTTTTGGGCCGGATCTTGGGCAAATAGTAACTGGGTCATCATAACAAGACAAAGTGCTAGAAAAAATCTATTCATTAAGGTCTCCTTTTATAGCCGATTAATGTGATATGCAGTGGAGGATGATATATTATAAAAATGTAATATTGTCAAGGACCGGAGAGAGTCGTAAACTGCCCTACTAACGTGGGGATCATTTTTTTAGTACTCACGTCTCATTTTTTGAATATGGGGTCAATTTTGTCCTTTAATTTTAGTGATTTACCTCTATAAGTTTTCATCTGTTCAATGCAGGTAGAGAGGTCATGAAACTTAACTGCCCAAAAATCAGCTGTCCTCGATGTTCAAATAGTGAGACCATCGCAAAGGATGGATGCTATTGTAGAAAGAATGACTCGCGCAAAATCCAGCGCTTTCTTTGTCGCCACTGTGGCAAGAAGTTTTCCAAGTCAACTTTTCAGCTGGAGTATCGTCAGAAAAAGAGACGAGTCAATGGTGATCTT
>JADHTQ010000076.1 GCA_016784965.1 Bacteriovoracaceae bacterium
ATATCGTTTTTCACGCTCAACCCATCGATATTACGTCAACATGCCTAGTTCCAATGACTTACAAGATGTAAGATTTCCTCTTTTTACAACCAGACGAGGAGGTTATTTATGAAAAAATGGGAACAATTGGTAGATCAATGATAAAATCACTTAATGATATATTTATGAAACCTTCAAAGCTTAAGAAGCTTACAACAGACCAAGTGACAAAATTTGCAAAGCATGAAGGTTGGCATATAGGCACACTAGGCAGGGGCAGTAAAAAGGGCCAGGGCTTAATTGTTCGCAAATTAAATTCAGCAGGCAATCCTACTGACAAAATGATTCAGTGGCATCCTGGCGGTGGTCATCATGGAACTCAACCTTACTGGAAACTTAGTTCAGGAGAAACAGGAACTGTTCGCATTGGACCACAGTTTGATTAAAAGAGGTAGATATGAATGAAAATATGATTTATAAAAGATTAACGGAGGTATTAAAACTAATTTCTGCCGATTTTAATACCCAAAAAAGGTCTTTGCCTGACTTTGTTCATGTCCCTGATGAGATAGCATTGAATTTTGATGAAATTTATATTTTTGTTAATTCTCTTTATGATAAGAAATTTATAGATATTGAGCATTTGAATAAATTAAAAGAAATCAATAGTAATTTTAATAAAATGGATAGTAATAAAAAATTATGGAATTTAAATTCACTAAAAACTTCATCGGAGTGGCAGGATTTAAGAGAGACTGCATCAAAGTTATTGTATAGTCTAAAGGTTCAACAAACTTCACCTGATTTATTTTGGATAAATTACAAAAAAGTTCAAGATTCCTAAATACTTCAAACTTTCTTACACATTTTGTGCCGGCATACCTACGGAACTAGACGCATAAATAACGATATCAACATATGGCAGTTCATTTCGGCTTTTGAGTTTGGCCAAGCTGCTGATCAATTTTCTGATCTTTTTGAACATTCTAGGTACTCACTATCCATAGGACTACGGGCCTTTATTAAAGAGCTTCCCATCCGACTAGAAGCGGCCATAGGTAATGAAGGTGAAACTATTTTTTTAACTTTTGGAAAATCATTTTAAAGATTATGGTAAGGAAGTTTACCTGTGGATCCACTTGGATGATTGTAACCGGATTCCCAAGTCTGAACAGTTTTTAATGATACATTTAATATAACAATCATCTTATAAACTTCCTTTACATACTATACAATGGTGTACCCTATCATATAGTATTCCGAAACATATCACCGCAATTTAGCGCACCTGCCAGCATAAGATAGGTTGCCACTTGTATTTTCTTGATACATATGTTAACTTAACAATTATGCTATGTGGAGTTGGAGAAAATTACTAGTTGGGAGAGCAAAAATCCTTGTTAAGCAACTTTGGAAAGCAGGAGTTACTGAAATATTTCTTGATGGTTCCTTTGTTGAAAACAAAGATTATCCTAACGATATAGACGGATATTTTGATCCATGCTTCTCTATGTATGACTTTGAAGATATGAAGTTATATGAAAAAATGATTTCAAAACTTAATGATTTAGACCCACATAAGGTATGGGATTGGTCCCCAGATTTACGCAAACCATACAGAGGCTATACAAAAATGCAGTTGCCTATGTGGCACATTTACAGGGTTGAATTTTATCCTCATTTGAGTCAGGGGACAGGGATTACAGATCAGTTTGGTTTTGACATGCAGTTTCCATCGGCATTTAGACAATCGAGAAATAATTTTCAACCTAAAGGGATTATTAAAATTATTCCTTGAGGAGGCAGTTATGATAAAAACAGAAAAAGAATATGTGGAAACAACAAAAAGATTAGACGCCCAATTCAAGGCAATTGAGCAACATAAGTTGAAAATGAAAAAAGCTGGTCTTACAAGAAAACAGATGCACTTAGCTCTTGATCCTCTCTCTTCTTTTGCTCATCAATTAAAAGAAGAGCTAGAAGAGTATGAGCAACTAAAGCGCGGACACTTTAAGGATCTCAAAAATCTAAACGGTATAGGTCGTATGTTAGTATCCCTTAGAATTTTTAAGGGAATGAAGCAAAAAGATCTTGCAAAAAAACTTGGAGTTAAAGAATCTCAAATTTCAAGAGATGAGAACAATGAATATCATGGTGCATCTGTTGAAAAGATTCAAAAAGTACTAGCTGCTCTAGAAGTGATCTTAAAAACTGAAATTGAAGATATCTATAAAGACGCTATTTAAAGTCATAAAAATAATAAACCACATTCTGCAAGATTTAAGCTGATACTGGACGAGGTCTTGCTCCAAAACTTAATAATTATTTACGTAAATGGTAGAAGCTCCACAAAACATATGTTTTTACTTGCGCGATGCGTTATTATGGTGTATGCTTAGTATTCACAACTCATAAGCTACTATAATTATTAAGAATATAAGCAAGGAACATAAATGAAAATATTATTTACACTCTTTTTTTTATTCACTACAGGTCCTCTTTTTGCCAATGCCAATGATATGTTAAGATACCATGCCACTTTTAGTGAGCAGAGTGATGCTGTAAACTACATTCAAGAAAATAAAGAGAATTTGGATTTAAATCAAGGGCTAGTAGACCTTATTAAATATGGGTGTAAGTTCAAACTTATTAAAGCTATAACTGATGTAGGTGCTGATGTTACAATCACGTTTGAAAAACATAGATTAGAAAAAAGTGTTTTTGCTTTGGCCATTGAGAAAAAATGTGGTCTTGATACTATTAAAATGATGGTTGAAAAAGGGGTTAATGTAAATGACCTACTATTATTTAACGCCCTTCCTTTGCTTAACAATCTAGGTGAAATGCATAAAGAAGTAACAAAATTTCTATTTAAAGAGTTGCATGATGTATTACTTCAAAGTGACCAAAACCTAATTGACAGATTGTTGTTGAAAGCTGTGAAAAGTAATAATTATTTTGCAGCCAGAAAACTTATGCAACTAGGAGCCAATCCTTACTATTCTCCAAATTTAAACTCAGATCGTAGTGCAGCTAGGATAGCCATCAACAACAAAAACCATAATATGGTTGCTATCTTATTTTTGATTGGAAATGCAGAGATATCACACGCAAGCTTAGACCTTTTTTCAGAAATACTAGATGGAAAATTGAGATTGGGAGAAAAATATCTTATTGTTCTCAAGGAAAAGGTAGAAAGGTTGATAGGCATAAAGAATGGCATAATTGAAGAGATCAATAGCAGTGCTCACCACAGTAGTACAATCACTGGTCGTTCACAGACTGGAATTCTCGAACATGAATTACATAAACTTGGCGGAAGGTCTAAACACAAGGAAGATAAGCTTTTAAGTAAAATTAATCGCTTGCTTAGTGTTGAATAATCCTCCTTTTAAAGCTCAAGCCGCTTCAAGTGCCAGTAGACCTCATATGGATGACCTCCTTACCAATGGCCATATATTTCAAAAATGCAAAAAATAGCGTCAATTTCACCATATTTAATGGCCAATCACTTTTTCATGTATTGGTTTGATCTTTAATACAGTAATGTTAGCAAACTGCTAGAATACTTACCCAAATGGTTTTGTTAGGACTTATATCAGCATAAAGTGAGAAAAATGATACTTGACGTAAGATCAAGAATAGATGTATCATCAAGAATGAACAAAGAGCAAGCCCGCAAAGTGCTCTCTGAAATTTTTAACACAAAACCTTATAACGTTTCATTTAGTAACCACAGTCGAAAGCAAATGAAAAAGAGAAGTTTAATGACAGGTGATATTGTTAATGTTCTTCATGCCGGTAAAATATTATCTGAGCCTGAAGTTGAAAATGGAACTTGAAGATATAGAGTTGAGACATGTAGAATAACAGTAATTATTGCGTTTAGAAGTCCACATTTTGTGACTGTTGTTTCAGCATGGAGAAACAAAAGATGAAATGTATTGAATGTGGTTCAAAAACAAAAAGAAGTAACGTTGTTCACCATTACGTTGATTGTGGGTTAAATAATATTTATATTGCAGGAACTTGTAAGTACAAATGTACAAATCAAAGCTGTGGTGAAGATGAAATTGCTATACCAAACATTTTTGATTTGCATGAATTAATTGCTCAAACAATTGCAACACAAAAACATAAATTATTACCACAAGAAATACGTTTTTTAAGAACTCATCTTGGATTTTCAGGTGTTGATTTTTCAAAGAGGATAGGGGTAGCTGCAGAGACGATATCGCGCTGGGAAAAGGGAACTCAGAAGATGTCTTTGACTCATGAGAAACTTTTAAGAATCATGGTGCTAGCAAAATTGGGTCCTATTAGAAACTATGATGATATGATAGAGTTTGGAGCAATTGAAAAAAAGAGATTAAAAAATATGACATTTGTTTCTCAAAGAAATAAGTGGAGATTTAATGCTGCTGCATAAACTTGTTTAAGATCAAAAAGAAAAAAATAATAAGTCTGCATTACAAATGTGAAAATAAGTACACTTCCTTAATCAAGAAGATCAGTAAGGCTGGTCTTACTTACTCTTACTATGTTACCTAGCTTGAAATTAACACCTTATAACCAAGGCTCAATGATATATATCTTGACATATGTCATCAATGTGATACAATAGGAAATAATAATGTGGTCTGTAAAGTATTCAGGTCAGGCAAAGAAGATATTAAAAAAGGGTAATAATACTTTATCTTGTGATGCAAAAGATGCATTAAACACCCTTCACCTAGATTTAGAAGAAGATGGGCCAACACAAAATTCTTGGCCAAATTATTCAAAATTAAGAGGACAAAGAAAGGGTGTAGATAAACGACATTGCCATTTGTTAAAGCGAAGACCAACATATGTTGTATGCTGGGAAGTTAAAGATTTAGTAAATAAAGTATTGGAGGTCTACTATGTCGGAACACATGAGAAGGCGCCTTACTAAGGATGACATTACGATTTTAGTAAGGGGCACAGAAATTGAGTTAAAGAGTTCTATAAAAGCATCCCTTGCTAATATTATAAATGAATTGATAGATTTTGACTCTTTTACTGCTGAAGAAGTACATGGAGAGTGGTTAATTAGTCCCCTTATGAGAGTTGCGAAGTATCTTAAGGGGGCAAGAAAAAGAGAAGGCTTAACTCAAGCAGAAGTATGTAAAAAGCTTAAAATCCAACAGGGCAATCTTTCAAAAATGGAAAATGGTGAACGACCAATTCCTGAATCACTGATTTCTAAACTTGCATCACTATATAATATTAAGAAGAAAATGATAACTCAAAGCCAAGTTATACAGCAGGTTGGTAAAAAAAAATTATAAAATACATTACACATCCGAAAGGGAGGATCAACTCCCCTTTGATTTAATCAACTTGTAGAGCGAGGCACCAAGGTAATCTGCCTGTTCAAATGCGTCTGTTGAGGTTAGATCCGCAAGAGTTAATATGGCCTGCGATTCTCTCAAACTTCCAAGTGCAATAGAAAAAAACTTTCTTTGGTCTTTATAGGTCCTTTTCCCGTAGCCTTCTGCAAGATTCAAGCTGATACTGGACGAGGCCCTATCTAGTTGATCTTTGAGGTAATTTGGAAGTTTAATCTTCTGACAACTTTGAAAAAATGTAACCGAAATCTGAAAAGTTCTAAAATTCTGCAACATACTAGCTCTCCTTTTTTTTGGGTTGATGGGGGATTCACAAAAAGGGGGCCTCATCAACCCAAAATAAAGGAGAGCGGTGGCAGTATTCATCATCGGAATCTGATCCTGATCCTGATCCTGATCCTGTTCACAAGATCATTTTCAATACAACCAAGCAAAACCCATTAAAAAAAACCTCTTAATCCCCCTCAATAACAAATGGTACTTTTGAATCCACATGGTGCTCAACATAAATAAAAAGACTTACCCAAACCTCTCTAACCCCTGCCCGTGTTGCAGCATCACCCCATAAAGAATGGCACTTGTACATTTGATCTACGTCCCTAAAAATGTTTCCAGCTTTTTTAGTATCTACTGTCTGTCTTGCCAATAACTCTTTCTGAACTTCTTTACTTTTTTCTTCACACTCTTTTTTAGTGCTAGCGTGAATTTTAACTTTGTATCCTTCAACATCCATTTGATATGCACTAACTCCAGCAAAACTTGATAGTGGTAAGAGGTATCCTAAAATTATCAAACCCAATGTTAATTTTTTCATTTGTGCTCCTTTAATTAATTTACAAATCTTATATTATTTGTATGACTTGCATAAAAGTTAATTTGCTATAAGTGTCTAATTTAATTAGTTATACACTATATGACGCACCGAGTCACCAATAAATAGAAAATACTGTATCTTTTACAATTATCGAGGTCGGTAATAAGTACATCAAAGCAGCAAACTACTAGCGAAATATTGCATCGCAGTGTATATATTGTTTTTTATTTAAAAACAAAAGGATTAAGTCATGAAAATTTCATGGATATTATTTTGCTTGTTAGTGCTTTCTTCTGCAAACGTCAGTGCCATGACTTGTAGAATACAGGGTAAAGCCGCAGAAGCAAGAACTACACTGTATAATGCATATCTTAAAAACCAATCTTACAAAACACAGGTTGCAAATTGGTGGCAGTGCTATCGAAAGGCAATAAAGATCAGTAAGAGATATAGTTCGATAGTAAGGCTCAGCACGAAAATAGAATATTACGGGTGGGTCTTTTTTGAATGGAAAGTTGATAATTCTGCCCTAGATATTTTTAAGTCTAGCGGCTCAGTAACCAAATATACAGATTCGTGCCTGCGCCCCAATTTTGTAACTCGTGGGAATGCAGCTTATAAGAGAAATTGCACATTAATTGACCTCTAAGTCATTTCAAACAATTTCATTGGACTAAAATCATTGAGCTAAAAAATGTGTCCATAAGTTGGCACTTTTTTTAAAAAACTAACCCTGCACAATTATTATCTTGAAATCTACATCCGCGGTGTACCTGTGTAAGTATCTAAAATAAAACATGTTTTGTTAGTAAAATTGGCTATCCCGCATGAATAAATTCAATTGCAAGTATAATTGTTACTTGAAGGGGGAAATATGATGAATCCAATGAAAGCGAGTTTAGGGTTTATATATGTACTGTATTATTTCATAATCATTTTTCTTACAACATCATGCCTAAAGATGGGCCTAGACACTGCTCAAGATCCAGGCAGCGAGCATGAACGTGCTCCAATTAACTTTGCGGTGATGATGCATTTAGAAGGTGAAACTAGTTTTAACCCTTCATTTTATCAGCAATATAACACGAAATTACAGGAGGCCATTGACTTATATTCTGACTATGGTGCAAAAATAACAGTTGAGTCTGAACTAAGTTATATCAATGCGGCCGACACTTATGGTAATGGTCTACTGTCGTATGCTTTACAACATGGCCATGGAGTAGGCTCTCATTGCGATATGAGCTCAAATATAAATTCATATACAGAAGAAGTATCTGAGTATACCACGAGAAAAAATGCAATTGATCAAGTTGTTGGAAGTTCAAACAACCTAGGGTGTTCTGGTGGTTGGTCAAAAACTAACTGGGCGCAAGCCGCTTTTGAGGCCGGTTTTAGCTACCTTAGTGCTCCTGTAATGTTGTCCTATCTCGCTGTTCCTTATGCACATAGGCCCATTAATTCACAGACAGGGCAGCCTTATACAGATGATGAAATTAACAATGTTTATTATCATGATCCGGTTCCTATAGACTCTAGCGATAGATTTTATCCCAGGATGCTAAAAGACACGCAAGACTTAGACGACGATGGAGAGGGTATTGTTTTATTAACAGGCTCTCTTGGTGAAATTTCTTCACTGTATGAAGGGAGAAAAAACTGTTTTCCAAATTGTACATTATCTGAAGATGATACTGATTATATAATATCTGAGATTAAAAATTTTTATAATTCAAAAGATGAATCAAAACACTCATTAATATACATACATTTCCCTCACTCTACTATCAAAAGCGATGCTGATTTAGAAATCATAGAAACTTGGCTCGGCAAAATGCAAGAACTTCAAGATCAAGGTATCATTGAATGGAAAACTATGAAGGAATCATATGAGGAGTATAAGAATTTCTAGATATATTTAAAAAAGCACCTAGTATCTTTTAACGCCTTTTAACACTTTTTAATTTAACACCTATTAACGACCAATAGACTTATTGTGTATGTTGCGAGAAAGAATAGTGGCATCTCCAAATATATCTGATTCTCCAGTAATCGAAGAATCTCCTGAGACTTTGGCCTTCCCAAATACTCGTGTCTTGCTTAGTAAAAATGCAGATCCAAAGACCTCGGCTTCTCCAAATACCTCGCTCATCCCTAGTAGATGTGCCATTCCATAGACTTTGGCGTTTTGGTATACCCTCACATTTGCTCTCAGTGTTGATTTACCATACACCTGTGCTCTACCCTCTACGGCTGCATTACCAAAAACCTGGGCATAGCCAGACACTATAGCATTGCCTTGAATCCATGCATTGCCTGCTATAATCGTATAACCTCGAACTGTAGCAAATCCATTGACCATAGCTTCCCCTGTTACGACAGCATATCCTGAAACCTTTGCGCTATCAAAAACCCGGGCCATATCTGAAATAGTGGTATTACCTGAAACTTGAGCTGTACCGTATATTTTGGCATTTCCTTTAACAACAACTCGACCTTGTATCTTGGCCTCTTCATTGACACTGGCACTTTCACAAACTTGGACATAGGGACCTATATAGGCGGTATCCGCAGCATAAGCCGTATCTGCCACAAATCCATTTCCATTGAAGTGGAGATGTCCCGCTGCTCCTTCACAGGGCCCTTGTTCAGTTTGGGCCTGTGTAAAATTAGTCATAAACGCTAATGCTAATAAAGTGATAAATAGATTCTTCATTGTAAGCTCCTTATTTATTTTTATGAAATATTTTTTATTGTAATGGCGGAAGTTGTAACAGCTTTGCGCATTTATCTCAATCATCTTTTTGACATAGTGTTCCAAGCAATTTGGAACATATATTTTTTATCCAAATTGCTCGACAAAAGCGTCCGAGGTGGATGGTTAGACATGGTGAGTCCCACAAGTCTGCTGGCACCTTTTTTCCTTTTTTACCTTTTTTACTTTTTTAATGAGTAAGTTTTACAATCTTAATACTTGCTTAATGTATGTAATCTATAAAGAATAACCGCCAAAGGATTCTATTATGAAAATTATGAAGGTTATTACTATTTGTATCGTTCTGCTTATAAATATCTCTACTGTTGAGGCAAAAGTAGGTGGTGTGACTGCAATATTAGAGGTGACTAGCCTTCTTGCAAAGGCCACAAAAGATCTAGCTAGTGTGGTGACTAATATTAGAAAAGCTATTTCAGAAGGTATCGGTATTTATGATACTTTTCAGCTGCGAAGTTCAAAAGCTCGAATGCTCGAGCTGAGCACTGAACTTACAGGTCTGGCAATGATGCAAACTAGTGAAGTCCTTACACCTATGGAGTTATATCAACAAAATCCTAACGCTCAATCGTGGCGCAAAATGAAGACCAGCACAAAGCGTGTACTTGCAAATATCGGAGGCATTTTAGAAGAACTTATGGTTGAACGCAGCCTCTTGGTAACTTCGAAGGCATATAAAGCAATCGTTATAAGCCTGACCCAGAGGTCAATTTTTTTACATCCTATCGCTAAATTGGCACCTCCAGAAACTGCAGAAGAAGTGCAGGCATTTGAAAAATTAATTGACCAATATCGAATCCTGATTGAAAAGCTTATTCAAGCCAATGACCTATTGAGCGAATACATAAATAGAAACTTTACAAGATAGACAAAGAAAAATCTTCCATACCTGGACTTTTAGATAGGGTATTATATCCTTTATGGGTAGGTGGAATAAATATACATTGCAAAGAGGATAATTTATGAAAAAAACAATAGCTGTTATTTTATTGTCTACCCTGTGTGTCTTTAATGTTTATGGAAGATGTAATGGCGGATATGCTGACGGGGTTTTAAATGAGGTTTTAACTTGTGGTGATCAAAAGGATTTGAAATTAGAGGAAGTTGCACGTGATGGTAAAAAAGTCTGGAGAGAGGTTTCGGGAATTTGTGCAGATGGGTGCTACAGTGCTTTGTGGAACCCAGATCTTAAACCTGGATGTGACAAAAGATATGCCGAAGCGGTTGGAAAATTTAGTAAAGATATAAAAAGTTATGCTCGAAAAAACAGGTGTGTTTTTAATGAGGCAAAACTAAATGGTCTTATAACAGGTAAAAAGAATTCAAAAGAAGAGGGCCCACTTGCATCTTGCTTTTGGAGTCACAAAACTGTCATAAATCCTAAGGGTAAATGTGGGAAAAAGGCAGCTTGTGTGGGAGCAATGTATTGTTTGCGAGGCCCTTATAACTACCGGGCAACTGACAGCGTAACGTTACAGTGTGACGCTGTAAATGGTAAATGCCCTAGTATAAATGTGTGTGCAAATGCCGAAAATCCAAAGTGGGTGGATATAGGAACATCAACCGCAGGATCAAAAGTTCTAGTAAAGGAACAAGATTCTGGCACAATTATGAATAGATAGAAATTAAGGTGGTGAATATCATGAAATATATACTTTTATTGGGGCTTTTGTTATCTGTTACAACTTATACACTTGCAGAAATTCATCCAAAAAAGGCAAAAAAGGGTGCAGGAATTGCCAAATTCACTCTTCGAAAAGGTGATACTGCTATGATTAAAGGTATTGCAAAGAAGTCAGGAGTTGGCTCAAAAGCTGTTCTACTGAGCACAATTTGTATCGAATCGAAGCTTAAATATCACTGTGAAGTTTTGAATGTGATGCCAGTTGATAACTAGGTTTCTTACTTACTAGAAACTCATAGCAAGAGTTAAGTTGAGGCCATGGTTTACTAGAGATTCATCGGGATAGACATCATCACGAGATACGGTGTTAGAGTTCAACATAAGGGGAGCCTCTAACTGAACGTTGTAACCAACTTTAATAATGCCAGTGTAACCATATTTTGTCATGCTATAGTAAATGCCCAACTCATACTCACCAACTCCTCCAACTCCTGAATAGGAATTATCGCTAGGTTTGGCAAGGATATCATTTTCGCTTTTTGTCTGACTTGAGAGAGAAACTTTGCCCAGACCAAAACTTGTCAGAGCGGTGAAGTACCAGTCAAATGAAGGGATGGGATCACCTTCAACAAGCATTCTTCTTAAGGTATCGACTGAAAAAAACATGGCATAGTGACGAGTTGTTGCCTTGGGATCATAGTAAATAACATCGTTAACTTTAACCACAGTGGGGCGGTCGTAGGCATAATACATAAAACCATAAAATCCGCCGTGCCCTTTATAACCAAAAGGTCGAAAGAACTTGATATCGAGATATTCGTTATCTTTGAAGGAGGTCTTAGTAACACGGGCAATGGACTGAGTTACAGGTTTATAAGTAATTTTTCCACTTAACTTACTTTGCTCAACAGAAAGTATATAGTCATCAAAGCCTAACATGCCTGAGTAACGAATGATTTTACTGGCATCTTCGGACAGATCCATACCTAACTTCACAGCTAATTTTTTATAGCGTTTTTGAAATTGAAATTGATGAAAAACACTGTCATCAAAATCGACCTCATAACCCGCAGTGACCGTGGTGGCCTTATTCTGTTTTTGACTTCGAGAGAAGGAGAAGTAGTTATGATTCCCTCCGTTGCTATCTGGTTGAGATTTTTGGATTTCGGTCTTTTTCTCTAGGGGTTTTTTGACAGGCGAGGATTTTGTCTCTTGGGCCAAAATAGGTAAAGAAAATAGTAAAAAAAATAAAATCATCTTGCTCATTTTAATAACTCCCTAAAAATTTTTATCACTAGTCACAGGATATGCTGATTGTTATATTAATGCAAGTGAGTTTTTCAGTAGTTAGCCCCATAAGACAGCGATTTTGCGATTGCCACAATGAATTGTTGATGCTAACAAGATCTGATGAATTTGTCTGTATTGTTAATTTTTCTTGGCCTTTTGTTTACTTCTTCGGTGACACAATTATCTGCGAAAGACTATGCTGAATTGATACCCAGTCGCTACCGTTATTATTTCGTGTTGTCAGTTTATTCTTTATCCTCGCAAAATCTTAGCAAAGAACAAATCAAAAGCCGTTTGGCCCATGCCCAGAGTAAGTTTGATGATTGTGGCATTTATTTGGGATTAGATCGCATTGAGTATATGAATCACCCTCAGTGGATAGAGGAATGGGAGACTTTTGCTTTCAATAATGGAGAAATTAGTGAATGGGAAACTTGGTTTTTTTCACAAATTTTTCCCAGGCAAAATGGGATAATTTATGTTGATTCGCTTAATTGGACCATGGAGGGGCAGGGAACTTGGGCCACAGGATACGGGAGCTTCATTCATAAACATTACCAACTTGACACAGCGAGTAAAGTGTTTTATGATGACTATATGGTAGGACATGTAGTTATGGGGCTGTATCGTGCATCATGGACTTTAGCTCACGAATTAGGTCATGCAATTTTAAACTTAGAACATGTTGATAATCCTAAAGATTTAATGTTTAATGGGGCGCAAGCGGGTACACCACAATTTGATAGTAGTGGGCTACTAATATCTGATAACAACCCGAGGTTTACTCCCAAACAGTGTGCAAAGGGTATTTTAGACAATCCTCGTCTTCTGCCCAATCCCAATTTTGTTGAGTAGATGAGGATTGAAGGTTTAGGTAACTATGAATGAGCAAGATATAGACTCAAAAGTTAGAGATTATTTAAAATCTTCATATCGCAGACGAAGACGAATGGATGCATTTAGAAGAGAAGTTCAGGTAATTAAAACAGATATCGCAAAATTGGAAAAGGTTAAAAAGCCCTTATTTCCAGAAACATTATCATCTTATGTCGTTTTATTTAAGGCCCTAAAAAGGGCAATGCCAATCATGTAGAATATTTGCAATCAATTCTTTATTTTTTGGATTCCAATGTTAGGGTTGGAAAAGATCCTGTGGGATCATTTTCAATTATAGTAGAATCCCCACCATTTGAATTCTCTTTTTGCTCCCCTGTTTCTGAGGATGATCCAAGCTCCAAGTTAAGCTCAAAATTTGTTGGATGAGTAGCCGCATCTAGCGCTACTTCTTTACTAATTTTCTCTTCAAGAAATAGTTGGGTTAAGTGCTGGTCAAATGACTGCATAATCTCTGATTTTTCTACTGTAACGTAAATATTTTCTAGTGACTCCTTACCTGCTATACAATCTTTGATACCAACCTGATTAACCATAATTTCTTGAGCTACCGCTCGACCTTTACCATCAAGTGTCGGTAAGAGTCGCTGGCTAATTGTGGCATGCAAGCAATCGGCAAGCCTTAGCTTAACGTTTTTTTGCTCTTCTGCGGGAAACATTGCAACAACTCTATTTATGGTACTAACGGCGTCTGTTGTGTGGACAGTACCAAAGACTAGATGACCCGTTTCAGCTGCTTTCATGGCAATCTGGATGGTTTCGGTATCTCGCAACTCTCCAATAACTATAATGTCGGGATCTTGTCTTAGAACTCCTCTTAAAGCAACTTTAAAGTTATCTGTATCGGGACCAATATCCCGCTGAGTAATTCTGCATTTTTTTGAAGAAAATAAAAATTCTACAGGATCCTCGATGGTTAAAATATGCTCATCTCTTTTTAAATTTATTTCTTCTATTATGGCCGCCAACGTGGAGCTTTTTCCTGAACCTGTAACTCCTGTTACAAGTACTAAACCTCTGTGGGCATGGGTGATTCTCTTTAAGATGTCTGGAAGTTTTAATTCATCAATGGTTGGGATATGCATGGTGATCACTCGAAGAATGAGTGCAAATTTTCCTTGAAACTTTAGAAGATTAAACCTAACACGACAAACATTATCATACTGATATGATCCATCTAACTCTTTTAATGTCATCATAGACTTTGCAACAGATTCTTCTTTAACCAATAATTTTACGATCGCTTGAAAGTCATCAATCTCAAGCACTGGTCCTTTAATTTTTTTTAGACTTCCACGCATTCTAAAGTATGGTTGTTCACCACATCTTAAATGAATATCACTCACACTATTTTTAACGGCCATCTTTAATAAATTGTGAAATTTATCAGCATTATAATTCATAGAGTCTCCGATATTGACTTATCGGGTTAGACATTAATAACTTAATGCATTTGTTTGTAGACTGCAATATCACGAGATGAGGGCCAATTTAGCTGCTTCAAAGAAATTGTCTAAACCAACATAGCATTATTCCAGTACAATTATTAAGTTATTGATAACTTCCCATCATAATTTGTACATACTTCCATGATAAATACGCCCTATCTTCGTTTTCATAAGGAATTGGAGTTGGGTAGGACCAGTTACTTGGAGTCAATAGAATGCCAACTATTACATTGAATGATCGGCCAAAAATAAAAAACCTTTTGCTACATCTTAGTACTTACACATTTTTAATTTTATATGCACTCTTGTGTTTGCTAGATCCTTTGGTATCTAGTGCCGATGGAAATGTTGACACAGGTACTATAATCAAACATCACAAAGACCATGTACTCAAAGTCAGAAGATTGGGGATGACCTTACTTCGACATGTCTCAGGAATTAGTGCAGTTTTTGAACAAAGCAAGAAACTTCATTTTGCACAATCAGTTAAGTAAACTAATTTATTTATAAAGTCAAAAACATTTTCATGTTAATTTAAATTGTCATCAAGAGGATAGGAG